>JBEKOO010000003.1:0-170181 GCA_049521655.1 Candidatus Korobacteraceae bacterium | reverse complement strand
TGTTTCCAGAGTCTTGGTCCTCAAACTTAACTCTGGCGGCAAACCAAGCGGTGCTTGCGCACCGCTCAGGAAAATCTCGCCTTGACAACGCCTTCGTTCTTATCGAGGGGCACCCTCAGGGTGGTTTCCGCCGCGAAGCGTTCGGCAAGAATCCCAGAATAGAGCCAACTCTGGGTCACGGCGCGGCTTGGAGCTCTGCGCCGCATTCCCTCAGAGGCTAAAGCCCGCGATCTTGCTGCTCCCTGGCGGCATGGCTGAAGCCATGCCCTTTCAAAGCCGGGTTATGAAACAGCTTCTAGAAGAACTGCGCTACTCCCTCTTCGAGGACATGGACGCGCTCGGTGATGCCGAGGCGGAGCGCGCCGGAGAGCAGGCGCTTGACCGGCTCGTCGACCGGCTCCTGCGAGAGTTTGAAGGTTCCAAAGTGCATTGGGATCATATGGCGGGCGCCGAGATCGGCGAAGGCGTGGAGAGCGTCTTCCGGGCTGGTATGTACGTTGCGGAAGCTCTCCGGCTGGTAGGCTCCGATGGGGAGCAGGGCGACATCGGGATTGAGACGCTGGCCGATCTCACGAAAGCCGCTGAAGTAGGCGGTGTCTCCTGAATGATAGATGGAGTGGCTGCCGCCGCTGAGGCAGTAGCCGCCATAGCCGCGATGCACGTCGCGGATGACGCGCGCTCCCCAGTGCTTGGCCGGGGTAGCGGTGACGAGAACTCCTCCAAGCTGAAACTGCTGCCACCAGCCGAGCTCGACCACGCGATCAAAACCGAGATCGAAGACCAGATCGGTGACGTTATCCGGGACGATGAGCAGAGGGGTGCGGCCGCTCCTGATGCGGGTGGCGCGGGCAAGAGCGCGCAGCGAGGGGCGATGAAGATGATCGAAGTGCGCGTGGGTTACGAGCACCGCATCGAGGGGCGGAAGATCCTTGATGCGCAGGCCGGGGCGGCGCAAACGCTTGAGCAAGAAAAGCCAGGGAGCGAAGATCGGATCGATGACGACGTTCGCTCCGCCAATCTGGAGGAAAAATGAGGAGTGCCCGATGAAGGTGACACCCATCTGGCCCGAGGCGGCGAGCACGGGACGATAAGTTCGGCCAGTACGCCTGGACATTGCAGAGTGCTTTACCAGGCGGCTGAGCTGACCGGCCTTCGTGCTGATGTTGACGCTGAGCATCCTACTCCATTGGACGCGGAAATTGGCGTCCACGATTCCATATCGTACGCCCCGGAGGAGGCTTGCAACATTTGAGCGCCTGGCTTTTAATCAAGTTTTAGCTTTGGAGAGGGAGCATTTTGTGAAGATTGCATATTTGGGATTGGGAATCATGGGGCGTCCGATGGCGACGAATTTGGTTAAGGCCGGCCACGATGTGACGGTGTGGAACCGGACGGCAAAGAAGCTGGAGGGCGCACGCACGGCAGCAACTCCGGCGGAGGCAGCAAGGGACGCTGAGGTGGTCTGGATGTGCCTGGCCAACACCGAGGCGGTCGAGAGCGTGCTCTTCGGCCCGGACGGCGTGGAAACGGTGCTGCGGCCAGGGGTTACGGTGATCGATTCGAGCACCATCGCGCCACGGGCGACGCGCGAGTTTGCCGCCCGGGTGCGGGCCAAGGGCACGGAGTTCGTGGACGCTCCCGTGACGGGATCGAAGATTGGAGCCGAGAACGCGCAGTTGCTCTTCATTGTGGGCGGAGCGGAAAAGACCGTCGCGGCGCTCGATCCGCTCTTCAAGACGCTGGGCAAAGAGGCGATTCGGGTGGGCGAAGCCGGTGCGGGCGAGAGCGCGAAGATCGGAATGAACCTGATGATCGCCTCGATCTTCGAGGGCTTTGCCGAGGCGCTCGCGTTGACCGCCAAACTCGGCGTGCCTCCTGAAAAACTGATCGAGCTGGTGCAGTCCTCGATGGTCCGCAACGGCGTGGTGGAATACAAGGCCAGCTTCGTGCTGAAGCAGGACTGGTCTCCGAATTTTCCGATTCGCCTGATGCTGAAGGATATTCACCTCATGCTGGATGCGGCACGGCAGGAAAAGGTCGAGCTACCTGCGTTGAAGGAGATCGAGAAGGTCTACCAGAAGGCCGTGGATGCGGGTCGCGCAAACGACGATTACGCGGCAACCGTGGATACGGTGAGGAATCTTTAGAGCGGGTACTGTATCGGCAAAGGCCCCAGAGTTGGAAAAGAGCCAACTCTGATGGGCCACCTGCCCTGGAACTGCTCTAACGGCGGGTCAGTTCCCGTTGCTCGCGCTTCATGCGCCTGCCGCGGCTCAGCAGGGTGAAGGCATAGAGGACGTGGACCACCCAGACGACGATGTAGGCGGCGTAGAGATAGGCGTTGCTGGAGCCGTTCATCGCGCCTCCTCGGTATCGAGCGAGGCCTGGGCGTGGGCCTCTTCCAATGCGACTTCGGCGAGCGCCTGCCGGTAGCGTACCCAGACAAACATCAGAGCCAGCATGGCGAAGGCGGCAAGGTTCCACAGGACGGCGACCCACATGCGGTGGTCCAGTCCTGAGCCCTGGCCGCCGCCAATCACGGGCTGGGGATGCTGGGTGCGGAACCATCGGATAGCCATGTAGACGATTGGAACATCGACAAATCCGAAGATGCCGAGCGCGGCGGCAAGGATTGGAACCTGGCCTCCGGTGGCGTAGCGGCGCAGCACCAGGTAGCTGACGTAAATCAGCCAGAGGACGAGGGTGCTGGTGAGGCGCGCATCCCAGGTCCACCAGATCCCCCAGATCGGCCGCGCCCAGATCGGTCCGGTGAGCAGCACGATGGTGCAGAAGGAGACGCCGACCTCCGCCGAAGCCAGGGCCAAGGCATCCGCGGCGATGTTGCGGCGGACAAGATACCAGATGGAGGCCAGAAAATTAACGAAGAAGAGCAGAAAGGCCACCCAGGCCGAGGGCAGATGGTAGTAGAAGATGCGCTGCACATCGCCCATGGTGGCTTCCGTGGGCGCGATGAAGATGGCCTGGCAGAAGCCGTAGCCGAGCAGCACAACCGTGAGCGCCACAAGAAGATTGAATAGTGTTTTCATTCCGCGTTCAGCACCGGTTCAAAGAGGATGAGGCTGAGGGTGGTGAAGACGAGATCATACACCGCCAGCAGGCGTATCCAGAAGATGGGCGAGCTGTCACCGGTGAGGATCGAGGTGGTGGCGTCCACCATGGCGAGCAGCGCCGGGATCGAGATGGGAAACAGAATCAGCGGCAGCATGATCTCCCGGCTGCGGGTGCGGATGGAGAGCGCGGCGAAAAAAGTTCCGTTGACCACCAGCGCCCAGGTTGCCAGCAGGGCAACCACCAGCAACTGCCAGAGCGGGCCAACCGAACGCAGATTGTAGAAGACAACAAAGAGCGGAACCATCAGCGCTTCGAGAATCGAAACAAAGATGAAGTTGCCGACGGTTTTGGAGAGAAAGAGCGCCATCGGGGGGGCCGGCGAGAGACGATAGGCGTCCAGCACCTGGTTGCGCAGCTCGCGGGTCCAGGTCTGGTTGAGCGCGACGACGGTGGCAAAGAGAATAGCGACCCAGAGCAGGCCCCCGGCAATTCTGCGCGATTCTTCGGCGGTGGGATCGAAGCCGAAGCTGAAGATGACCACGACCAGCAGGGCGAAGAACAACATGCTGTTGATGGCATCCTTGGAGCGCCACTCGAGGCGCAAATCTTTTATCAGCGAGCGGCGGGTGATGGCCCAAAGGCCGGGAGTGGTCACGGTTGGGCCTCCGGGGCGGCGCGCGGGGTGCTGGTTCGCAGTGCGGCGCGCTCTTCGGCAAGGTATGGCGTCAGGAGACGGGCGGGGATTCCCTTTTCGCGGGCGACAAGGCGGCCGGCATCGAGGACAAGGCACTCGTCGGCAACTGGCTCCAGCAGCGCGGCCTGGTGAGTGACAACCAGGATGGTGGTTCCCTGGTCGCGCATCTTCGCCAGCAGGCTGGTCATCTGCTTGGCGGAGCGCAGGTCCACGTTGGAAAAAGGCTCGTCGAGAAAGAGCAGCTCGGGAAGGTGAACAATGGCGCGCGCCAGCGAGATGCGCTGCCGCATGCCCTGGGAATACTGGCCGACACGGCGCTCCAGCGCAGGCTCCAGGCCAACGGTGCGGATCGCATCCTCGCAACGGGCGCGGTCGTTGATGCCATAGAGCGCGGAAAAATATTCGAGGTTTTCCAGAGCCGACATCTCGTCGTAGAGCAGCGGAGCGTGGCCCATGTAGCCGAAGCGCGTGGCAACGGCGCGGATGTTCGGCGAGCCGAGAACGCTGACCGTGCCGCGCGAGGGCGCAAGCAGTCCGGCAATCACGCGCAGCAGAGTGCTCTTGCCCGCGCCGTTTTCGCCGAGCAGAACATATAGCCGGCCGGGGGCGAAGTCAGCGGTGATGCCTCGCAGGGCGGCGAAGCGCCCGAAGTGGCGGACTACATCGCGCACGGAGACAGCAGATTGTTGGATCGCGTCAGTCACGGGCCGCTCCGGGCTTGTGATCCCCACATTCGCCAACAGCGGGCGGATGTGGGCCACCCGGAGACAGCGGATTGTTGTTGGGCCGTATCAGTCACAGACAATGGAAGTGTAGCGCGTCCTCTCTGGATTGGTGCGGAGTGGCAAAGAAAACCACGGCTGGCGGAAGTTCTACCGCCCCATAGTGGGCGCGGTGGCCTGGGCTTTTTCCGGCGGCATGAGCTGCGGAGTATCGGTTTGTCCGGGGGATTGGCCGGGTTGCTGACCGGGCTGCGCGGGGCCGTACTTGGAGGCGCACTTGGCCTGGAGCTGTTTGGCATGGAAGACGCCATCGCGTCCGTAGCTGCCCTCGGCAAGAGCCTGGGCGTTGTCCTTGAATGTGTCCGGCGGAGCTTCGGTGCCGGAATAGACAACGTTGAGAGTGCGTCCCTGCTCGGTGAGAGTGAACTCGACATGCGTGCCCTGACGATGAATGGAGCCGGGCTGCACGTTTCCGGCAACGCGCAGGCGTTTGCTGTAAACGCCGTCGCCCATCTCATTCATCTCCTTGATGGTGACGTAGTAGCTCTTGCTCTCCTGCACGCCACTGACGGCCAGATAGGCGAGACCGGCTACAATCAGCAGGATTGGCACGCCGAACTTCAGATACTTGTTCATTCATCACCCAGAAGGAAAACGGCCATCAAAAGTGCGTCCCCGGAGCCATTCTCTTCACCAAACCATTGCGAAAAGGTTACTTGGCAGCGGCCACGGGGTCAAGGAAAGCAGGCTCGTTAATTGGATGCGGAGAGCGGGTTAGAGACTCAGGAGAAATGCGCGGCTTTGCAGCATCGGCCCGCATCGTATAATGAGCACTTAGAGCAGTTCCTTTATTGGTGTGTCCCGCGCATCCCACCTTAGCCGCGCAAGAACGGCGCGACGAAGGTGGGGCACCCGTATTCATCTTTCAGGGAGCCACATCTTTTAGGGAGCCGCATCTTTCAGGGAAGCGCGCTAGGGATGCAAGAAGGGGTTTGCGGGAATGAGTGCAACAGACGGATCGAACGGCAACGGCAGCGGCAGCATTTTGCCAGAGGGAATCCCGGCTGAGGGAATTCCTAAACTGCGCCAGGAGTGGATTACGCGGCGGCGCGAAGAAGCAGCCCGCAGCGGCGATGGCAACATCACGCAGATGCACTTTGCGCGTAAGGGTCAGGTGACGGAGGAGATGCTGTACGTGGCGGGGCGGGAGAAGATTTCGCCGGAGCTGGTGCGCGCGAAGATCGCCGAAGGAAAGTTGATCATTCCCGCCAACCTCTGCCATCCCGAGCTGGAGCCGATGTGCATCGGGGTGGATTCGCTGTGCAAGATCAACGCCAACATCGGAAATTCGTCGGTGACCTCGAACGTGCAGGAGGAGCTGAAAAAACTGCACACCTCGGTACACTACGGGGCCGACACGATGATGGACCTCTCGACCGGCGGCGATATCCACGGCATCCGCGAGACGCTGCTGCGGCATTGTCCGGTGCCGCTGGGCACAGTACCGATCTACGAGGCAGTGTCGCGGGTGAAGCGGATTGAAGACCTCTCGGCCCCGCTGATGCTGGAAGTCATCGAAGAGCAGGCGGCGCAGGGCGTCGACTACATGACGATCCATGCGGGGCTGCTGGTGCAGTATCTGCCGCTGGTGGCGCGGCGCATCACCGGCATCGTGAGCCGCGGAGGCGCGATGCTGGCGCAGTGGATGGCGCACCACCACAAGCAGAACTTCCTCTACGATTGCTTTGAAGACATATGCAAAATCATGGCAAAGTACGACGTGAGCTTCTCCCTGGGCGACGGACTGCGCCCCGGTTGCATCGCCGATGCCAGCGATGAAGCGCAATTCGCGGAATTGAAGACGCTGGGCGAGCTGACGCGCATCGCCTGGAAGTACGACGTGCAGGTGATGATCGAAGGGCCGGGACACGTGCCGCTGGACAAGATCAAGGAGCAGGTGGACAAGGAAGTGGAGTGGTGCGACGGCGCGCCGTTCTATACCCTGGGGCCACTGGTGACCGATATCGCTCCGGGATACGATCACATCACTTCGGCGATCGGCGCGGCGATGATTGGGTGGTACGGCGCGGCGATGCTCTGCTATGTGACTCCGAAGGAGCACCTGGGACTGCCGAACGAAAAGGACGTGAAGGATGGAATCATCGCTTACAAGATCGCAGCTCACGCGGCCGATCTGGCACGCCATCGTCCGGGAGTGCAGGAGCGGGACAACGCACTGAGCCACGCGCGCTACACCTTCGACTGGGAAAAGCAGTTCGAGCTCTCGCTTGATCCGGAGACAGCGCGCGCGATGCACGATGAGACGCTGCCCGACAAGTTTTACAAGGACGCTTCGTTCTGCTCGATGTGCGGACCGAAGTTCTGCTCGATGAACTACTCCTCGAAGGTGGACGAGTACAACAAACAGGTCCACGGACTGGAAAAGAAAGATTACTCGGAGCTGGTGAAGCTGGTCTCACAGAAATAGAGAGTGGATTCGCGGAGTGGAAAGAGATCGGCTGGAGCAATTCCTATATTGGTGTGACCTGCCCATCCCACCTTGGCCGCAGAAGCGGCGGCGAAGGTGGGCACCCGCGCTTTTCCTGAGTTAATGGTTGAGGCTTAGTGGCCGCCAGAGATTCTTACCCGAAGTTCCTCCGGAAGGCGATCGAGGAGATTTTCGGGGAGGTGGTCGCGGAGGTTGCGCGCCCCGTTCAGGGCAGCGTCCTTGACGACGAGCGGGGCCGGCGTGGAGACGGCGACGATGAGCCAGACCAGGGCGGAGAAAGCAAAGCCGCAGAGTGCACCGAACTCAAACCAGAGAGCGTGCGGCGGGCTGAAATGATGGATCACGGCGAAGGCGAAGACGAAGACGATTGCGGAAACGGTGGCCAGCGTGATCAGCGTTATGTCGATGGTGCGATGGAGCTTTTGGCGCGAACGGCAGTGCGTGCAGGCGGCGAGATGGGCCTCGTAATCTCCACTCATGTCGGGCGCGAGGCCGGTGATGTCATAGCGCCAGCCGGCGAGGATCTTGCCCACGAATGGATCGATGCATTGACTCATATCAATTTATAGCGTGAGGGTCGATAGCGGCTCGTTCTGCATAGCCAGAACCAGACGATTTTCCCACAGCCCCTGGCGCATTCCCAAAGCCCGCTCGGCCGCGACACGGGCCAAGTCGGGATGATTATTCCGCTCAGACAAGTGAGCCAAAATGAGGAACGCTGCTCCACCATCATAGTCCGATGCGAGGAATTCCGCGAGAGCTTCATTGGAGAGATGGCCGACGCGAGACATGACGCGCTGTTTTACGGCCCAGGGATAAGGACCGACGCGGAGCATCTCGAGGTCGTGATTGGATTCCAGAATGAGGCCGTTGCAGCCGCGGAGATGGTCGCGGACGTTGCGCGGGATGAAGCCGAGATCGGTGGCAATGGCCACGCGCACGCCTTCGGCAGCGAAGCGGAAGCCGACGGGATCGGCGGCATCGTGAGGAATGGTGAAGGGCATGACCTCGATATCTCCGACGCTGAACGTGTTGCCGGAGGAGAAGAGTTCGAGGCGCTCGGCGTGGACGCGATTGCCCGACCCATCCTTGTACTGGCGCTGCCATGCGGCGTGGGTGGGCGCGGTCATGAAGACAGGGAGACGAAACTTCTTGGCCATCACATGCACGCCCGAGACGTGGTCGGAGTGCTCGTGGGTGACAAGGATGGCGGAGAGCGACTCCGGCGCAATGCCCTGGGCGGCAAGGCGGCGGCAGATTTCACGGCAGGAGAGACCGCAGTCGATGAGCACGCGCGTCTTTGAGGATGCAAGGATTGTGCCGTTGCCACCGCTGCCCGAAGCTAGAACCGTAACCGAAATCGCCACGAGTACAGGATAGCGGGAAAGGGCGAGGTTTCAAAGGCGCAAAGTTTCAAGGTTTCAAGGTTTCAAAGTTTTAAGGTAGTAGTTTCCGGGTTGGCCGTGATGCCGTCTTCCAAAGCTGCTGCTACAGCATAGGAAGCTGATCTGGTGTAAGCTACCTGCGGGTGCGATAGCGCATCTTCAAAGCCGAAGTGGACATTTCGTCCTTTACGCTTGCTAGAGAGAGGAGAATTCAATATGCGAATCGTGACAACGATGGGTTTGGCCGTTCTTCTAGTGCTGGGGGCATCCGTCAGCGGCTACGGTCAGAAAATGGAACACCACCCCGCTGGGGTGAAAGTCGAGAAAACTGCCGCCGGGGATGTTTTCGCCAACGACAAAGGTATGACCCTTTACACCTTCGATAACGACACTATGGCGGGCAAGTCGGCCTGTAATGGGCCATGCGCGGTGAATTGGCCGCCGCTGGCAGCAATGCCAGAAGCAAAGCCCAAGGGCGCTTTTACGGTGGTGACCCGCGATGACGGCTCCAAGCAATGGGCCTACAAGGGAAAGCCGCTCTACACATGGATGAAGGACAGTAAGCCGGGCGATATGACCGGGGAGGGCTTCAAGAACGTCTGGCACGTTGCCAAGCCTTAAATCCGCACCTGGTTTACCTTTTGCACACATCTCTGGCCGTCAGCCTCGTGATCAGCGTGGGGCGACGGCCAGCGGTCACAGTGGCCAAGAAGTGCCACCGCCTGCCGACGATCCTCGGGCAGGAGGAAGTGGCGCAGTTCATCGACGCCGCAAACCGGAAGCAGCGTCCGCTAAACTCAAGGCCGGGACGGAAGCCGTTGCTCAGCCGCGCTCTTCCCGAGGCACGAAGTCGCGCTTGACGGCACCGGTGTAGATCTGGCGCGGGCGGTTGAGCTTAAGACGCTTCGAGTCATGAATTTCCTTGTAGTTGGCGATCCATCCAGGCATGCGGCCAATCGCGAACATCACGGTGAACATGTTGAGCGGGATGCCAATCGCGCGCATGATGATTCCGGAGTAGAAGTCAACGTTGGGATACAGCTTGCGCTCGATGAAGAAGCTGTCCCTGAGAGCCACTTCCTCGAGGCGCCGTGCGATGCCCAGAAGCGGATCGTTGATGTGGAGCTTGGCCAGGATCACGTCGGCGGTTTTCTGCAGGATGCGCGAACGGGGGTCGAAGTTGTGGTAGACGCGGTGCCCGAAGCCCATCAGGCGGAGATGGGCATTCTTCTCCTTCACCTTCTGCATGTACTCCTGCGGGGTGATCCCTGATTTGCGGATATCCTCGAGCATCTTGACCACGGCCACGTTGGCGCCGCCGTGCAAAGGACCCCAGAGCGCACTTACGCCCGCGGCGCAGGAGGCGAACATGTTGGCGCCGGAGCTCGCCACCATGCGCACGGTGCTGGTGCTGCAGTTTTGCTCGTGGTCTGCGTGCAGAATCAGAAACTGGTTCAGGGCATGCACGACGTCGGGATCGGGCGTGATGCGGCCGTTGGGCACGGAAAACATCATATGAAGGAAGTTCTCAACGTACTCGAAGTCGGGCCGGGGATACATCATGGGCTGCCCGATGCTCATCTTGTAGGTGGCGGCGGTGATGGAGCGCACTTGCGAGAGCAGGCGCGCCGCGTTCTCCTCGAAGTTGAACTCGTCTTCGTATCCCAGCACTTCGGGCGAGAAGCAGCCGATCGCATTGATCATTGCCGACAAGATGGCCATCGGAGGGGCGTTGTTTGGGAAGCCCTCGAAGTGGCTTCGCATGCTCTCGTGGATCATCTCGTACTTGGTCAAAAGCGCCGAGAATCGAGCGCATTCGGCTTCGTTCGGGAGCTCTCCGTTGATCACGAGCCAGGCGGTTTCCACGAAGGTCGATTGTTCCGCGAGCTGCTCGATGGGGTAGCCGCGGTAGTGCAGGATGCCTTTGTCGCCATCGATGTAGGTGATGGCGGATTGGCAGGAACCGGTGTTTCCGTAGCCCTCATCGAGGGTAATCATCCCGGTCTTGGCGCGCAGATTTGAGATGTCGATGCCGAGTTCTTTTTCTGTTCCTTCGACGACCGGCAGCTCCCAGGATTGTCCGTTGTATTCCAGACGAGCGGTGGACATGATTGCATTTTCTCCAAATTTCAATTCTTGCACTTTGGTCCCAAGCTAGCAATGATCGAGATTAACATCGAAAAAATGTCTGGAAGACTTTCTGCCAGGCCGTCCGGCTGTTGAGGCTTCCTGCCCCGTGAGGGCTACGTTTTTTTGTGATTCATATCGGAAGGCTCACTCGCTTCTAATCAGTAGAACCAGGGATTGGATTAGAGAGGAACAAAAAAGGATTGAGGATTGGGGAGGGAGCGAACAGGCCCGCGAGGATGAGAGCGCGGGCCGTTATTGTCTAAAAGCGATAGGTGAATCCGCAGTTGAGAATAGGGTAGAAGCGCGCCATGCCGAGGTCGTGTACGACCTTGGCGCGCTGGGCGTTCAGATTGGCGGTAAATCCAGGCAAGCTGCCGACCGGAGTGCCGGGGTTGCTGGTGGTGCAAGGCGCGCCAGCACAGGCGTTGCCGGTTACCTTGAGAGTGAATTGAGGAGTGCCAGCATAGGCGGCGCCGATCTCCACCGGGAAGGCAAAGTGACGGCCACTGCGCGGAATGGCGTTGCCCCAGCCAAAAGTGAAGGTGGGAGCAACTTTGTTCTGGTAGGCAAGGGTGACCTTGGAAAGCAATGGGCTGACGGCGCTGGTGAAGTAATCCGCGCCGTTCAAGTAAATAGCTCTGTTGTCAGCGACGGTGCCCGTACCGCCTATGTTCAAGTGATTGTAAACGGCTACACCGGCGCTGAGGCGGAAGCTTCCGTTGAAGGGGAAGAGATCATAGCTGGCGCGAATCTCGCGGATGCTGACCGTTCCGTTGTAGTTCACGCCATAACGCCCGGAGGAAAGATCAAGGTTGAAAAAGGAGGCGTCGACGCGGAGATTGGTAAGGGCCGAGAGCGGGGTTGCCACTTCCACACCGGGGCCGAAGGTACCGAGGGTGAGGCCAACCGCGAGCCTGGAAAATGCAGGAAATGGACGGAAGACCGTGGCAGGCGCTGTTCCGGTCTCAGCGGACGCTGTTCTGGCCTCAGCGGCGGCATCCGGCGCCGCGGCGTTCGATTCGCAGTAGCCTGGTTGCAGAGCGAGAAGCGAGACAAAAAAAGCTGCGGCAAGAACAGTACGGCGACGAAACTTCAGCGCCCAGTTTGCGGTGCAATCCATGGAATAGTCCTTTTGCTCTGTGCTTCAGAATAGGCACGCTTACGCTTTGAAAGCATCTCTGGGAGAGAGTTCGTTCTTCTAAATTAGAACAGGTTGGGGCTGGAGCGCGCAGAAAATCCCCGGAGAGAGTTACGTTGGTACATTTGTGCGATCCAAGTAATCTCTTGCGAGCGCAAAACCTTGTGGAACTGTTCCAACCCGTGTAGCAAGACACGTCCTCGCTTGACCACTGATGTCGTTTGACCACTGATAACGATGCCCGTGCTGGAGCCTGGAGTTGCCCGTGAAGAGAAAACGGCGGGCGAGGTGGATTCAAGGTAAGATATGCGTCGCGGAGGCCGTCAATGTGCAGCAACTTTGGACTGAACCTGCATCCGGGAAGAAAACCGTGCGCGCTGCAATGGCAGTGGTACAACTTTTTTACGCGGCTCTGGTCCAGGCTGCGCCGCCGCTACTTTCCCAAGGCGCTGTACATGTATGAAGGACGCGGCGGAATTGGGCGGCCCGGAGATCAAGAGAGACGATGAGCGGGATCGTGGTGCGTGCGGCGGCGGAAGAGGACCTGGGAGAGATTACGCGCATCTACGGCCACTACGTGCTGAATACCTGCGCGAGCTTTGAGATGGAAGCACCGGACCGGGAAGAGATGGCGCGACGGCACGCGGGAGTGCTGGGGTTGGGGCTGCCGTATCTGGCGGCGGAAGAAGACGGAAGAGTGGTTGGTTATGCGTACGCCAACGCGTACCGGCCTCGCGCGGCGTACCGGTTTACGGTGGAGGATTCGATCTACGTCGATGCCGCAGCGCTGGGGCGCGGTTGCGGAGAGGCGCTGCTGGCGGCCTTAATCGAACGCTGCGAACAAGGGCCGTGGCGGCAGATGATCGCCGTGATCGGCGAGAGCGGGAGCGCAGCCTCGGTGAGGCTGCACGAGAAATTCGGCTTCCGGGAGGTGGGGAGGCTGCGTGCGGTCGGCAACAAGTTCGACCGATGGGTGGATAGCATTCTGATGCAGCGAGCGCTGGGCGGTTAACCCACATCTGCTGACTGCGGCAGATGTGGGGCACCGGCAGAGACAGAGGATCAGGGATTGCCTACCCTGACGCGAAGATCCTTGGGGATGAAGAAGAACGTGATGATCGCTCCGATGATCAAGACCGCGGCAATGATGTAGAGCGCGGCAGAAGGATCGTGGGAGACGAGTTTAGCCCAGACGGGAATGTTGGGTCCGAAATAGCCGCCCAGGTTGCCGATCGAGTTCACAAGTCCAATCCCGGCGGCGGAGGCAGTTCCGGTGAGGAAGGCGGAGGGCAACGGCCAGAACAAGGGCATGGATCCAATCACGCCAAGGGTTCCGATGGACAAGAAGATGATGGCCAGAACAGGATTGGAAGCAAAGACTCCGCTCAAAATCAGACCAATCGCACCGGCGAAGGCATTCCATACATAATGCAGGCGGCGCTCACCCGTCTTATCGGAATGACGGCTCAGGATGATCATTCCAATCACACATACGGCATAGGGGATGGCGGTAACCAGGCCAACCTTCAGGTATCCATTGATGCCGAAGGCCTTGACGATGGTGGGCAGCCAGAAGGCAATGCCATACAAACCAACCATCAGGGTGAAATAGATTATGCACAGCACCCAGACCTTGCCGCTCTTGAAGGCATCAATGAGTTTACTTTCCGCTTTGGTCTTTTCTTCGGCGAGCAGATTCCTGGCAAGCAGGGCCTTTTCCTCGGCGGAGAGCCACTTGGCTTCTTCAATGTTGCTGTTGAGAAAAAATAATACCCAGATGCCGACGAGAATCGATGGAATTCCCTCGGCGAGGAATAACCACTGCCAGCCGGCCAGCCCTTTTGATCCGGAGAACATATCCATGATCCAGCCGGATATGGGATTTCCGATGACGCCGGAGACGGCAATGGCGGCTACAAAGCCGGCGGTTCGGGTTGCCCGGAGCCTGGAGGGATACCAGAGGGTGAGGTAGAAGATGACACCTGGGAAGAAGCCGGCTTCGACGATTCCGAGAAGAAAACGCAGGGCGTTGAAAGACGCTGCGCCTTGTACAAAGATCATGCAGGCCGAGACGATGCCCCAGGAAATCATGATCCTGGCGATCCACTTGCGCGCGCCGAATTTCTTCAACGCCACGTTGCTGGGGACTTCAAAGAAGAAATAACCGATAAAGAAAATTCCGGCACCGGTAGCGAAAGCCGCATCGCTCATGGACAGGGCTTTCAGCATCTGCAGCTTTGCAAAACCAACATTTACGCGGTCGAGATAAGCCAAGATATAACAAAGGAAAAGGAATGGAATTAAACGCATGTCAACTTTGCGGTACGTCTTCTCCTCAAAGCTGCTGTCAGGGTTCATAGTTCGCACCTCCGCCTGCCGCGGCATGAAGCCGGAATTTTCTTTGGAGCCGGTAACAGCCCAAAACTATATACCCGGCGAGAGAGTTGGGCATGCAATTTTTTGGGGCTCCTAGGCCACGTCTGCTGAATTCAAAGCGTCGCTAGATTTTGAGGAAGATATCGCGGCGGTAGAGGAGCCAGGTGAAAAACCAGCAGAAGGCGGCGTAGAAGATCGCGAAGGCCAGGGCGGAGTACTGCGGCTGGGCGATGTTATCGACGGTGAAGGATTTGAAGAGATCCTCGGCGCTGACGCGCGCGCCGCCGAAGGGGAAGGTGAAAACGGCGGTGGAGGCGGCGGCGAACTCCGAAAAGGCGTAGGCAAAGATGCAATTGGTCCCGAAGACAAGGGGGACGATGGTCCAACGGCCACGCAGCTTCTTTACGTCCATAAGCCAGTAACAGGCGGCGAAGGCAAGCATGGCAAGGCCCACGGTGAGGAGAACGTAGGAGCTGGTCCAGAGCTTTTTGTTGATGGGGAAGATGAGGCTCCAGAGCTCTCCGGCGAGGAAGCAGGCGAGGCCTGAGGCAACGAGGCGGAGGAGGAGCTTGGCGGAATTAGCGCGGAGGGTGCGAATCCATTCACCGGCGGCTACGCCGAAGAGGGTGCCGGCGATGGCGGGCAGAGTGCTGAGAAGACCTTCGGGATCGCGCATGGGCTGGTAGAGATGTCCCCACATGAGTTTGCGGTCGAGCCAGGCGACAAGGTTGCGATCAGGATCGAGGAGAGGAATGTTGACGGTGGGGATTCCGAAGCCGGGGACGGGAACAAAGCGCATGAGAATCCAATAGCCGAGGAGAAGCGCGGCAACGACAGCCCAGCGGGCGCGTACGCCCAGCCAGAGATAGAGCAGCGAAGCGACAAGGTAGCAGAGAGCGATGCGCTGCAGGACTCCAGGAATGCGCCAGGTAGCAAGGTGATAGTAGGGGAAGCCATTGATGAGCAGGCCGATGGCGAAGATGATGGCGGAGCGGCGGAAGATATGGGGCAGCAGGCGCAGGCGATTGCGCTGCGAGGGCGAGGCGTTGATACGCGAGGCGTTGATTCGTGAGGCAAAGGAAAAGGTGAGCGAGACGCCGGTGATGAAGAGGAAAAAGGGAAAGACCAGATCGGTGAGGGTCCAGCCATTCCACTCCGAGTGCTGGAGCTGCGCGAACGAGCCCTGGCTGCTGGCGTTGACGACGATCATCAGCAGGATGGTGAAGCCGCGAAATACGTCGAGCGAGATGAGGCGGTCGGATGCGGGGGCCGAGGGGATTTGGGGAGTTGCGCCCATGGGCGGATTATATTGCAAGGCTTCAGCCCACACCTGCGGACTGCGGCGATTGACCCACCTTCGCCAAAGGAGGGCGGATGTGGGCCACCAACCAACCGATCAAAGGTCAGCTCTTGCCGGAGCGATAGGAGCCGAGGACACGCAGTTCGACGATGCGGGAAGCGAGTTCGCCGAGAGCCTTGACCATGCGAGGATCGGAGGCGGCAGCGGCGACTTCGAGGAAAAAGCGATAGTGCCACGGGGCTCCGACGAGGGGACGGCTGACCAGGCTCATTAGATCGACGGAGTTGGCGGCAAATGGCTCCAGCGAGCGAAAGAGCGAGCCGGGCTGATTGGCGACGGTGAGGACAATGGTGCTGGCATCGGCGTTGGGGATGGGGTCGCCGGTGGCGGAGTGGGGAGCGAGCAGAGCGAAGCGGGTGAAGTTGGTGGGATCGTCTTCGACGGCGGAGGCGAGGATGGTGGCGCCATACTGCTGAGCGGCAAACTCGCTGGCGATGGCGGCGACGGCGGGATCGGCGGCTTCCATGATCTGACGCACGCTGCCAGCCGTGTCTTCGGCGACGGACTTGGCGATGGCGGAGTGGGCGGCAAAGAATCGCTCACATTGGGCGAGGGCAACGGGATGCGACTGGACGCGGCGAATCGTTTCCAGCGATGAGCCGGGGCAGCCGATGACGCAATGGCTGATGCGCAGGATGACTTCTCCAATCATCGTGAGCGAACCCTGGTAGAGCAAGTCATAGCAGCGCAGCACGGGGCCGGCGAGAGTGTTTTCCAGCGGCGCGAGAATAAGCTCGGCGCGCCCTTCAGAGATGGAGGTGAAGAGCGATTCGAAGGTGGGACAGGCGACGGTTTGAACGGCGTTGCCGAGCAGTTTGCGGGCGGCAAGCTGGCTGAAGGCTCCGGGCTCTCCCTGGAAGGCGATGCGCTTTGTGGTCTCTATTTTGTGCATGAGGACTCCACTCCCAGATGGTACTGGAGATGGCGGCTTTCGGCGAGGATGGAGGCGAAGATTCGACGGACGGCGGCGGCATCGAGGGGGCCGGAGTTGCGCTCGACAAGGGCGTTGAGGAGGGTCGCCTCGCGGGCTTCATCGGCGACGGGCAGGCGGTTTTCACGCTTGAGGCGGGCGATCTCAGCGACGGCCTGGGCGCGGCGGTTGAGGAGACGGAGAAGTTCGAGATCGAGTTCATCGATGGCATTGCGTTGCTGCTGAAGGGGCTGGGTCATGGCGCTCTCCTCGGGAAATGAGTGTAAAAACACAAAGGCCGCGATCTGAAGAATCGCGGCCGGTGCAGAAGTTGTGTGCGAAGTCTAAAGTCTGAAAGCTGAAGCGCACACCGCCTTGCCCTGCCGCGAGATAAAGAACTCGCGGTAAGCAAAGAAATCGAAGGTAAATCGAGTGGTGTGCATGGACTCTGATAGAAAGATTAGCGGATGAGGCTGGGAGTGTCAATGAATCTTAAAGCGCTGGGATTGGGAGCGGGATTGTGAGTGCGTGGGGGATTTATCGCCCGGTAAGAGATAAAAGCAAGCACAACCGCAAAGTCAAAAGCCCCACTCAAGCCAGAAGAAGGCTTGAATGGGCCACCCGCCCGTGCTCTGGTGTCCTAGCCGTTCGGCGTTTTCCACGGTAATTCTCGCCGAACCTTGGCGAGCTTCTTAAAGCCTCTCTGGAGATTTAGCCGGTTCGCCTTGCTGTCCTTTCTATAGATGTGCCGGAACAGTCCTTCCAGTTCCTCGATCTCCGACTCACTAATGTTGTCCCATACCTCGAAGACCGAAAAATGGGTCCAAGAGTCCCCGATGCGTTTTTTGTGGGAACTTAGCCTGCCGCGAATGCCGGTCTTAAGGCCTCTCGCCATTCCGATGTATACCACGTCGAATTTGTTCTTCGGCCGCATGTTGAATAGCACATAGATTCCGCGGGTGTTAGTCGGAACAGAATTGATTGTTTCTTGAGGGCAAAACTCAGCACATCGCTGGATGACATGCAGTTCGCTTATAGGCATGGTCTCAGTTCACTCCTATTCTTCCCAACGCGATTACCTACCCACTCCATGGCTGCTCTCAATGCACTTTGACGGGTCGCGTTGGGACGCTCTCAATTCAAGTGCAATATTGCCCCTCGGACTTCTGTTACAAACAGGTCCAGGCACTCATTATTCCACAATGGGAGTTTGACGTGTTGCAGTTCCTGCTGATGCAATCGGACTTAGAATCTGCACAATGGATGAGGTTCAAGGCCGGGTGCTCCAATCAGGCCAAGATACGGGGCACAATGTGGGCCGGTGAGGTGGGCGGATTCGCAGAAGCTCAGAGGCTGATGGCGGCGATGGCGGCGGGGGTAGCGAGGGCTGCGGCTTCGGAATCGGAGCTTGCGTCGCTGGCGTAGGCGGTGAGAGCAAGCAAGGGGAAGTAGTCGCGGTAGAGGTGATAGCTGATGTAGAAGACGTTGGGAAAGCCGGTTCCGGTGGTGATCTTTTCATCCCAGCTTCCGTCGGCGCGCTGGTGATTGCGCAGCCACTGGACGCCACGGTGTGCGGAGCTGGAGGCGGCGTCGCCGGCGGCGATCAATCCGAGGAGAGCCCAGGCGGTCTGCGAAGGCGTGCTCTGGGCAGGTTCGAATTGAAGGGTCTCATATCCCATGCAGCTCTCACCCCAGCCGCCATCGGGGTTTTGCACCTGGCAGAGCCAGAGCGCGGCGCGGGTAATCGCGGGCTCGACCTCGGGAGCGCCGGAGGCCCGGAGTCCACGGATGGAGAGGAAGGTTCCGTAGACGTAATTGACCCCCCAGCGTCCGAACCAGCTTCCGTTGGATTCCTGGTGGCGCAGGAGGTAGCGGACGGCGCGCTCGATGGCAGGATGGGTGTGGTCAAAGCCGCGGCGGCAGAGCGACTCCATGACACGGCCGGTGATGTCCGGGCAGGTGGGATCGAGCATGGCGTTGTGGTCGGCAAAAGGAACCTTGTTGAGGAACTGCCAGTTGTTGTCGACATCGAAGGCAGCCCAGCCGCCATCACTGCTCTGCATTCCGAGGAGCCAGTTGATGGCGCGATGCTCGGCACGCGCCTGCTTTTCAGGATCAGTGGCCCTGGCATGGAGGAGAGCAAGCAGGACCATGGCGGTATCGTCGATGTCAGGATAAAACTCGTTGGCGAATTCGAAGGCCCAGCCGCTGGGCGTGAGGTCGGGACGCTTGGCAGCCCAGTCGCCTTTGCGGCGGATCTCTTTGGTGAGGAGCCAGTCGGCACATTGAGTCATGGCCTGAGAGTTCACGACCTGGGGATCGGCGGCGGCGAGTTCACCGAGGGCAAAGGCGGCGATGGCGGTGTCCCAGACGGGAGACTTGGCGGGCTGGAAGATCAGGCTCTTCTCACTCTCAAGAATGAGATCGTCAAACTGCTTGAGGGCGAGCACAAGATCGGGATGGTCGCGCTCATAACCGAGGGCATCCATGGCCATGATGGCGTACATCATGGCTGGGAAGATGGCGCCGAGGCCTTCGGTGTATTGCAGACGGCTGAGCATCCAGTGCTCGGCGGCACGGATGGCACGGTCACGAATGCGCTGCACGCCCTTGCGCTCCCAGCGCTTGAAGAGCTTATCGGCCTGGATGAAGAGATTGGCCATGCGATCCTTGCGGGCAAGAGCCATCTTGCGGTGGGGATGCACGAGCTCATCGATGCGAAGCCCGCCGGGGGTGGGCTTGGTTTTGCCGACGGCCTGAACCAGAGACAAGGGCACGATAATGGTGCGGGTCCAGGAAGACATCTCATAGAGGACGTTGCCGGGAATGATGAGAATCTCAGGCGGAATGGTGGGCACGTAGCGGCGCGGATAGAGATCAAAAAGGCTGTAGTTGAGCTTGGTGTAACTGTTGCAGGCCTGGATGCCTCCGAGGCGGAGGACGAGCTCACGAGCTTTCTTCATGCGCGGCGCGTTGATGTCCATGCCGGTCATTTTGAGCATGGCGTAGGCACGAACGGTGGCGTTGATCTCAGAGGGACCGGGTTCGTAGATGTTCCAGCCACCATCGGGACGCTGGGCATCCAGAATTGCCTGCACGGCTTTGCGGACCCGCGCCATGGTTGGAGGATTCCAGGAGCCATCAGGGGCGGCAGGATAAAGCCACATCTGGAGGAGAATGTAGTCGGACTGGAGGGTGGAGTCGGCGGTGAGATCGCCATACCAGTATCCCTCGGAATGCTGCTTGTCCTGAAGAGTGCGGGCGGCAAGGGAGGCACCAAGCTGAGCCTGCCGGGTTAATACAGAGTCGAACGTGTCGCTCATCTTGCCACTCCAAAAAGGTTGCGGGGGGCCTTGCCGATTGTGCAAGGCAACTAAATAAAGTTAGTGGCTCTGGATGCAGAGTGCAATCAAAACCGTAATTTTTTGCAGGTTTTAGCAAGCGATAGAAATTTAATGAGGGATTTGTGTCTTGAATACCACATAAATCGGAGATTGGGTACGGCTCAGCGCAGCGGTAGAGGTCAGGGATGCAACGGTGCGCAAGCCTACAGGTTGCAGGGGTGGTCGAGGCAGAGGCTACTCAGCTTTATGAATGATGTGCCGCCACGAGGCCCGGTGAATTGTCGAGAGGAGCGCGATGGGTGATGACCATCGAGATCAAGTCCTGGTCGTAAACCTTCTTCTTGCGGTCGGCCAGGTGAGTGAACTTGGCGTAGAGGGCATCGAGCTCATCGCCAGCCACGCCGAGCCCAAGCTCAACCAGGCGATGCAGAAGGGCGTGGCGTCCGGAGTGCTTGCCGAGAACGATACGATCGGCGGGCATGCCGACGGATTCGGGGGTCATGATCTCATAGCAGAGCGGATTGCTGAGCACGCCATGCTGGTGAATTCCGGCTTCGTGGGCGAAGGCATTGCGCCCGACGATGGCCTTGTTGGGCTGAACATTGAAGCCGAGAGTGCGGGAGAGCATCTGGCTGGCGGCATATAACTGGGAGCGATCGACGGCGCAGGCGAGCGGGTAGACGTCCGAGCGCACATGGAGGGCCATGACGAGCTCTTCGAGAGCGGCGTTTCCAGCGCGCTCGCCAATGCCGTTGACGGTGCATTCAAGCTGGCGGGCTCCGGCTTCGACGGCGGCAAGAGAGTTGGCGACGGCCATGCCGAGATCGTTGTGACAGTGAGCGGAGATGACAAGATCTTCGCCCTTTACGCTCTCGCGAATCCTGCGGATGAGACGGCCGAACTCGCCGGGCATGGTGTAGCCGACCGTGTCTGGAATATTGAGGGTTGTGGCACCGGCATCGACGGCAGCCTGCAGCACTTCGCAGAGGAAAGCGGGATCGGAGCGGGTTGCGTCTTCGGGCGAAAATTCAATGTCGTTGCAGAGCGAGCGGGCGTAGGCGACACACTCGCGGACGGTGCGAAGAGCGTCCTGACGGGAGAGCTTGAGCTTGAAGGCGAGATGAATGTCACTGGTGGCAAGAAAGGTATGGATGCGGGGACGAGCGGCTCCGCTGAGAGCCTGGGCGGCGATGTCAATATCATTGCGGACACAGCGGGCGAGGGCGGCGATGCGGGCTCCGCGTACCTGGTTGGCGATACGCTGAACGGCTTCAAAATCACCGCGGGAGGCGACCGGAAAACCGGCCTCGATGAGATCGACTCCGAGGCGCTCGAGCTGGCGGGCGACGGCGAGCTTTTCCTCGGTGTTCATGCTGCAGCCGGGAGACTGTTCACCATCGCGCAGGGTGGTGTCAAAGATGAGAACCTGATCGAATGGGGTGACTACGTCAGTGTCCATGCATTTACGATCAGCTCTTCTCTGGCATTAGTCAAACTACTTTTATTTTTTGATATATAAGAATATATGATTTAATAAGCGATACTAATCCTTGATCCTGGATGGCTAATCATGGACCTGTACCAATTGGAAGCGTTTGTTGCGGTAGCGGAGGAGCGCAGCTTCTCGCGGGCGGCGGTGCGGCTGCACCGTACGCAGTCAGCGGTGAGCCAGACGATCGGCAAGCTGGAAGATACAGTGGGCGAAAAGGTGTTCGAGCGCTCCTCACGCGACGGCACGCTGACGGCGGCGGGAAAGGTGCTGCTGGAATACGCCGAAGAGCTGCTGAATCTGCGGGAGAGAGCCCGCGAGGCACTCGGCGAGCTGCGCAGCCTGCACGAAGGCAAGCTGACGGTTGCGGCCAACGAGTTCACCTCGCTGTGCCTGCTGCCCGCCTTGCACCAGTATCACCGGCTGCATCCGTCGATCAAAATCCAGGTTCAGCGCACGCTGTCGGGAGACGTATCGAGACAGATACTGACGCACCAGGTAGAGTTCGGAGTGCTGTCATTCAAGCCTGAAGACGAGCAACTGAGTTCGACAATTTTTTACCGCGATGAGCTGGTGTTCGTGGTGTATCCGGGGCACCCGCTGGCGAGCGCGGAAAAGGTGAGCATCCTTGATCTAGGGGCGGAGTCATTTGTGGCGCACAACGTGACTTCGCCACTGCGGATCAAGGTGGTGGAGGCATTCATGAAGAGCCACACCCGGCTGCATCTGGACGTGGAGCTGCCAACCCTGACCAGCATCAAGGAATTTGTGCGCATGGGAAACGGAGTGGCGCTGGTTCCAAGGATGAGCGTGGAGGGCGAACTGCAACGCGGCGAACTGGTGGCGATGGCGGTGGAGGATCTGAAGCTGGAACGCACGCTGCGGCTGGTGACTCGCAAGGGCGCAAAGCCTTCGCACGCAGGAATGGCGTTTGTAAACGTCTGCAAGAGCATGGCAGTCGATCCGAAGCATCGCTCGGTGTTCGAGCCGGAGGGTCTGGAGAAAGCGAAGCGGAAGACGAAGGCGTAAGGG
Organism: Candidatus Korobacteraceae bacterium; assembly: GCA_049521655.1. Lineage (GTDB taxonomy): Bacteria > Acidobacteriota > Terriglobia > Terriglobales > Acidobacteriaceae > TOLSYN. The sequence continues at coordinate 148,020 of JBEKOO010000003.1, read as the reverse complement.
CACGAAGCTGAGGCAGTCAACAACAAAATCAACAGGGCCGCCTAGAAGCTATTTCATAACCGGCGTGGAGCTCCGCGCCTCGTTCCCTCAGAGGCTAAAGCCCGCGATCTTCCTGCTCCTTGGCGGCATGACTGAAGCCATGCCCTTTCAAAACCGGGTTATGAAACAGCTTCCAGGCAAAAGGAGATTGAACGGGGCACCGTCGGACTGTTTGGAATCCGGCTTGGTGATTCCCTGGGTATTCAGCCTGGGCCACGCGCCAACAAAGCTACGGTGAAACTTCTTCTAAAATTCGTCCTTTGGTTTCGACGGCGAATGCGCCGGTAATTATGGCTCCCAGGCCAGAGACCACGCCGAACATCAGGAAGACGTAGGACAATGAATAGCGGCTTATGATCAGGCCGACCAAGGTAGGGGCCAGAATCACCGCTACGCGGTACCAGGCTGTCCCGACACCGCAGCCCAAGGCTCGCATTCGGGTGGGATAGAGTTCGGGAGTATAGACCCATAGCGAGATGGAATTGCAACTTACGAAGAAGCAGGCACAAGAGCTAAGCACGATCATCGCTTCGAGTGAGTTCCGTCCGTAGGCTAAGAGCAGGAACATGGAAATGCACAAGCCGGCGAAGGCACCGGTGAAGAGTTTCTTTCGTCCGATCTGGTCAATCAGGAAAACACAGCACACACCGGCTATCAAGCCTACGATCTGGGTCAGCAGGCTGTAGCGCAAAGCCAACTTCAATGGCAGTTTGAAGATCGAAGTGTAGAGAGAAGGCAGCCAGGCAAAGAGTCCGAAATTACAGAAGAAGGTGGCAAACCAGATGACCCAGACGGTAAAGCTGCGGCGCAGGTAAATGCCCTGCAGCAACTCCGCCCAGCGCGCCGGCTTTAATTCCGCGGCCTCGAAGGTCACCTCGACCGGCGGCAGTTCGCGGCGCCCATGCTCGCTGACTTGGTCCTCAATTTTGGTTACGATGGCTTCTGCCTCATCAAAGCGCGACTGGCCAGCGAGCCAACGAGGCGACTCCGGCAAGGAGCGCCTTATGAACGGAATGATGCCACCGACAAGCGCTCCAATAAGGAACATTACTCTCCACCCGAAGCGGGGAATAACGGACCAGCCGATGAGCGCGGCCAATACCAAGCCAATGGTAAACACCAGTTCGTAGAGCAATACGAACTTGCCACGGCCTTTGGCCTTGGCCAGTTCGTTGATATAGGTGGCAGCCACCGGCATCTCACCGCCCAAGCCCCAGCCCTGAACGAAGCGGAGAATCATGAGGACGGAGTATGCCCATGAGAACATGCATAATAGCGAGGCTACGGCGAAAATTGCTACCGTGATCGTCAGCGACCTGCGCCGCCCTAATTTCTCCGCATACCAGCCGAAGAACAACGACCCGATCAACTGTCCCACATAGGCGCTTGAAATCAAGAACCCGATCTGTGTCGGCTTCAAATGCCAGAGCGGAATCAGCACCGGCAAGATGTAGGAGATGATCATCGAGTCGAGACCGTCGAAAAAAGTCGCGGTCCCGACGATCAAGCGCATCTTTACATGCCAGCGGTGAAAAGGCAGACGCTCGATGCGCGCCACCAGGTTTTGCTGCCGTATTGCCGCGGACGGCACTTGCGTCCCTAATGCCCCTGCATGCCCCATGAAACCTTCCTCCGTGGCTTCCCCTCTTTGAACGGACCATGAGGGGGCCGGTAGTGCGGAACGGACTTCGTTGTGGCGCTCGAAACTCGTCTTAGCGCAAGTTATGGCGCACCGGCGAAAACATCTACATAAGCAGAGTCTAGTTACTTAACCTTGCCGGGCAGCGCCTGTCAACAGAAAATATCATGCTTGGAGAAAGCGAAGCGGAAGACGAAGGCGTAGGATTGGCTTCCCATATTCGCCAACCGGCGAGCTCAAGGACCAGATCAAAAGCCCCGTTCAACCAAAAGCGGGTTGAACGGGGCACGCTGTTAATTTGTTCAGACTTCAACCTTACGAAGCTGGCGGCGTTTAGCTTGGGTCAGGCGTGGCGCGAGGAGCAGCGCATTGCGTCTCCTTGAGCCATATCTCGACCCGCCGGTTGCGCTCGCGGCCAGTGTCGTTATCGTTTGAGCCCACCGGGAGATCGGGACCAAAGCCCTTGACAATAGCCGGCCGAAGGCCGCGCTGCTCGAATTCCTTCGCGACAATTCTTGCCCTGCTTTGTGAAATGCCGATATTGACAAGGCGGTCGCCAGTATTGTCGGTGAAGCCCAGAAGCATGACACTATCGCCGCTGTATCCTGAATTGGCGAGAAAGCTGACCACGCGATCTAAATCCGTGAGGGCCTTGCTATCGAGAGTAGTGAGACTCGGGAGAAAACGAAAATCGAGCGACAAGCGCCCGGCACCCTGGGTCAGACGCCGATACTGGGGCGGAGCGCTGGGTGAAACCACGTCCTGCACGGAGGTCACGTTCTGGGCGATGAATCCGACTTCGCCGACAACGTCCTGACCAGCCTTGGAGAGCGCGAACTCGACGAACTTCCGCACATAACCATTCTGCGGATTGGCGGAAGTATACAGATACAGACGGCGGGAGAGGGGATAGTCTTCAGTGCCAACGGTCAACCGATTTGGCAGGAAGGGAGTTGTGCCGCGTTCGGCAATTGCGATGGCTTTTGCATTCAGGATGAAAGGCATGCCGATAAAGCCAATCCCGTTGCGGTCGGCGGCCACGGCGTCGGAGAGGGCACGGCTATCTTCAAGGCGCCGGGCGGCACCGGACAACTGCTTGCCGCCGATAACCAGTGTCTTGAAAGTGTCATAGGTTCCAGACTTGTTGTCGGGAGCATATAGGTTGATGGTTCCATGCTGAGCGCTGACCTGCGACCAGTCCACAATCGTGCCGGAGAAAATCCCCGCCAGTTGATCCCTGGTCAGCGATTGGAGCGGGTTGGAAGAACTTACGATCACCGCGATACCATCAAGAGCAAGTAGGTGCTCGCCGGCCGGAGAGGACAGATCTCCCATGGAAGAGAGCCTGTTAATTTCCCTGGGCTTGATCTTGCGGGAGGCCATGCCAATGTCGCAGGACGCGTTCATCAGGTCGTCAAAGGCGGTTGCCGATCCGTGAGCCGCAATCTGAATCTCGACCCGGTTGCTGCCTCCGGAAAGAAAGCCCGGCATAACACCCTGAACGGACGCTTCGCCTTGTTTCGCTCCCGGCAGGATTCGGATGTCCCTGGCTCCCAGTTGTTTCAAGAAGGCCTGCGCCAAAGCGGGGGCCAGCGAAGAGCCGATGGTGTTGGAGCCAGCAAGGCGAAGCATCGGCGCATTTGTTGTCGCAGCGGCGACACTGAGGCCGCCCGAGTTCGCGTCGTGACCTCCCCAATAAGCCCCGACCCCCAGGAAGACCAAAGCCAACAGAGCGACACCTGCCATGATCGACTTCCACGGCCGTCGGCTTGGCGGCGGCTGGAGAGCAATCGCCGGGATTTTACTTAAGTGGCCGGGGGAGACGATGACTGCGGGGGGAAGTGGAATCACCGATCCGCTGTCCGCGAAGCTGCGACGGTCGAAGGTTGTGTCCCGGTGCGGTTGCGCCTGCGAAGCATCCTGCGACGGTTCGACGAGCTGCGCGACGGGCAACGCAGACTGGGGAGTGACCCAGAAGGCAGCCAAGACGTGATGCTTTATCCAACGAGCAATGCTGCGCTCCACGGCTTCAGGTAGATTCTGAAACTTGATTCCGAAGCGTGTGTTCGCCGGGTCTACCCAGATGACCGCACCCTCGGTTTCAACGCACTCGGTTTGCCCGGAGGGATCCCAGAACTCGACGCTGAAGCGTCCACTCTCCTTATCCGCGCGGAGGACAGCGCGTTCGGCTCCAAGCGGGCCGGTCGACTGGGGCAACTCCCATCGCATGTGCTCGATCGACCCCAGCTCAACCGCAGCCGCGGTGTAGACGGCCATGCCACTTTCAGACAAGTCGAGGAGCACGCCGCGACTCTCGCCCGAGGCGGTATCGAAGGAGACTCCAATAGTCTCCATGGTGTAGCGCGGGGATTTGCGACGTTCCGAAGGCCCTGCGAGATTGCTGAAAAAATCTGCTTTACTATCCATCTTTATTCCCCCTCGCTTTCGTACGTGGGCGAAGTTCGTGGGCGGATCGATTCGGACTTTGACGCAAGAGCGCGAGCCGTCGGTTTGAGTTCGTGGAGTTGCGTCCAGGGTCTGAGGAAATCTTTCTACACGCTAGAGCAGTTTCTGTATTGGTGTGTCCTGCCCGTCCCACCTTATCCGCGCAAGAACAGCGCGTCGAAGGTGGGGCACCCGCGGATACATCTTTTAGGGAAACGCCCTAGAGTTCCTCCAGCAGCTCCGTTAGTTGCGAAACAGGGATTCAGAGTTGCTCAGATTCTGGCTTCGCGCCGCTTGAAGTTAAGCTGAAGCGCCGGGCTGCACTGCGGCGGATGATTTGGCGGTCGTGTCCGGCTCCTTGTTGAAGCTGGCGACGAAATTGCGGTAGAGGGCGACGGCGCTGATGGCGGAGAGGGTGAGGAGAGTGAATCCCATTGCGGACTGGTGGAGGAGTAGCTTGCCGGTTCCGAAGAGGCAGAGGTAGACCATGGCACAGCCGAGAAGCCAGGCGGTGAGGTTGCGTCCGAGGTCGCGAGTGGGGACGATGGGTTCGAGTGCGGAAGCGGCGGCGTCGAGTTGAGCGGCGATGGGTTGCCAGCCGCGAATATCGGGGCGGACAAGGCGGTAGAAGGCTTCGAGAGTGGTGAAAGGCTCGGCGGGAGTGAGCAGGGTGACGGCGAGCCAGATGAGGGTTGTGATAACCGTGGTGGTGAGGGCAGTTTTAGCGAAGACGACGGGCGAGTTGCCGTGGAAGGGATGAAAGGCGTTGAGGGTGACGGTGACGGCAAGAGAACAGGCCATGGCCGAGATCTCCGACCAGGCGTTGATGCGCCACCAATACCAGCGCAGCAGATAGACAGCTCCGGTTCCAGCGCCGACCTCCATGACAACCTGCCAGCCGCTGGCGATGGAATCGAGATGAACGGAGACCCAGGCCGAGGCGATGACGAGCAGAACGGTGGCAAGGCGGGAGACCATGACATAGTGGCGATTGGTCGCCTGGGGACGCAGAAAGCGGCGGTAGAAATCAGAGACGAGGTATGAGGCTCCCCAGTTGAGCTGGGTGGCAACGGTGGACATGAAGGCGGCGAGGAATCCGGCGATGGCAAGACCGCGCATGGAGTGAGGCAGGTAATTGTTCATCACCAGCATGTAACCGACTTCAGGATGAGCGAGGCCGGGATATAGGACGATGACGGCGAGGGCGGTGAGAATCCACGGCCAGGGGCGGATGGCATAGTGAGCGACGTTGAACCAGAGGACGCTGAGCAGACCCTGGCGCTCATCGCGGGCACTGAAGATGCGCTGGGCGATATAGCCTCCGCCACCGGGTTCGGCGCCGGGATACCAGAAGGCCCACCACTGCAAGCCAATGTTTACGAGGAAGGTTGCGACGGGAATGGTCCAGAGCATTTCCGTGGTGAGGCCAACGGAGAGATTGGGAAAGAAGGAGAGCGGATTGCCTGCGGCGGGCGGGTGCATGGGGCTTTGCATTAAAGCCAGACGGGCGATGAGGGCGGAGATGCCGCCCACGGCGCGGACGGCGTAAAAGGCGATGGCAATGACAATGGACATCTTGAGGACGAACTGAAAAAGATCGGTCCAGAGGACTCCCCAGAGGCCGCCGAGAGAGACGTAAAGGCCGGTGAAGGGGATGAGAAAAAAGACACAGATGGCAAGGGCAGCGCCGTCGGGGGCAGCCCAGACACCGCCGAGCGGGGCGATCCAGCGGCCGACGGCGAGGAGGAGAGGTGTGCCGCCGAGGGTGGTGGCAACGATGCTGGTCATGGCCTTGGTGACCCATCCGAGGATGATGCAGTTCATGAGCAGTCCGAGATAGACGGCGCGGAAGCCGCGAAGAAAAGCCGCGGGCTTGCCGCTGTAACGGATCTCGGCGAACTGCACGTCGGTTAGCAATCCGCTGCGCCGCCAGAGACGGGCGAAGAGGAAGACGGTCATCATGCCGGAGAGCAGGGAGCCCCACCAGAGCCAGTTTCCGCTGATGCCCTGGGTGTAGACGAGTCCGGTGACGACGAGCGGAGTGTCAGCGGCGAAGGTGGTGGCGACCATGGAGGTTCCGGCCAGCCACCAGTTGACGTTGCGGCCAGAGACAAAGTAGTCATCGACACTTCTGGAAGAGCGCTTGCGGAAGTAGAAGCCAAGCAGGATGGTGATTGCGAGATATCCGAAGATGGCCAGCCAGTCGAGAAGAGACAGGGTCATGGGGTAAGGCCGAGCGCGCGATGGCTGGAGGGTAACATGGAGGCGGGAAAAAGCGGTAGTGAGTAGAAGCTGTGAGTAGAAGCTGTTCTCCACATTCGCCAAAAGAGGGTTCGCAGCCGGGTACGCGGCAAAAGACGCCGCTCCGGCCGCAGGCGCTCGGCGGATGTAGGCCATCAATCGGGAGCGGGAGTTAGAGTGAATTCTAGAGAGTACTCAGGTTATTTTCCTGTGAATAGGGCAATTTTATGATTTTGCAAACGAAAAAATCCGGATAGAATAGTCCAAGTATGACATCGCGAATTCTGGTTGTGGACGACGAGCGAGTGATCGCCGATACGCTGTCGTTGATCTTGCGTGGGGTGGGCTACGAGGCATTCACGGCGTACGACGGGCGGCTGGGATTAGAGGCGGCGCGCAGGCTGGAACCGGACCTGGTACTGAGCGACGTGGTGATGCCTGCGCTGGATGGCGTGAGCATGGCAATGGAGATTCACGACGCTCTGCCTAAGGTAAAACTAATGCTGATCTCTGGGCAGGCCGGAACGGCGGATCTGCTGCACGATGCCGAGGCAAGAGGATTCCACTTCGAACTGTTGCAGAAACCGATGCATCCGGATGAGCTCATTCGCAGGGTGAAAATGGCCCTGCTTCCGAGCAAGCCTTGTCACGAGGCGAATTCCCTGCCCTGCTGACGAATGCACGAGGGCCGCTTTGCGCGGGCAACCAACTCCCTAAAAACATGAATGCACAACGGGCGTGATTGGCACGCGCGCGGGTGCGATTGCGGCGCAAATCCGGGCGCGGAATTGCGGAAGAGGAGCCATGGCAGGCACGCGCAATCCAGTACACTAGAGCAGTTCCCGTATTAGCGGGTTTTGCCCGTCCCACCTTAGCCGCGCAAGAACAGCGCGTCGAAGGTGGGGCACCCGCGCATACATCTTTTCAGGAACCGCCCTAGGCAGAGGAGCCGCGCCGCTTGCATATTCCAGACGGATATCTGAGCCCTTCGAGCTGCGCCGTGATGTACGCGGCGAGCGCTCCGTGCTGGTGGGCTGCGCTGCGGCGGACACGGCGGAAGCTGTTTGGACGCACGCTGCCGCTGCTCTCCCTGTTTGCCGCATTCTCGTTTGTGGTAATGATGTTCAACCTGCCGCTGCCGGGCGGGACGACGGGCCATGCGGTGGGAGTGGGCATCGCGGCGATTGTGCTGGGGCCGTGGGCATCCATGCTGGCGATCTCGCTGGCGCTGACGATCCAGGCGTTTTTCTTTGGCGACGGCGGGATCACGACCCTGGGCGCAAACTGCTTCAATATGGCAATTGTGGGCTCGTTTGCAGCCTGGGGCATCTACCGGCTGGTGAGCCTGGGAGCTGCGGCAGAGTCACGGCGGCGGGTGGTTGCAGCGGCACTGGCAGGCTATGGCGCGATCAATCTTTCAGCGCTGCTGGCGGCCATCGAACTGGGCATCCAGCCAACGCTCTTCCACGATGCGACGGGGGCACCGCTGTATGCGCCGTATCCACTGCATATCGCGATCCCGGCGATGATGATCGGGCATCTGACGATTGCGGGGGCGGCCGAAGCGGTAATGAGTGCGGGATTGTTCAGCTATCTGCGAAGGAGCGAGCCGGGGCTGGTGGGGATTGCGGCGACGCCGAAAGGCACCCGGCGCGCTGTAGGTGAGCTGTGGGGAGCGCTGGCGGTGGTGCTGCTGCTAACGCCGCTCGGTATTCTGGCCGGCGGTGCGGCATGGGGCGAGTGGGCTCCGAGGGACTTTGCAGAGACTGCGGCACGAGCGCGGATTGCAGCCACCAGCGGAAATACAGCGCCACCGGTAAGCGCACCCTCGGGAATGGCACGGCTGGCGACTGTATGGACCGCGCCTCTGCCCGATTATGCTCCGCACTTTGTGAAGAGCGCGGGCTTCGGGTATCTGCTCTCGGCAATGTTCGGCGTGGGGTTGATCGTAGCGGCGACGTGGCTGGTGCAACGGCTGACGGAAGGCGCAAGACGAGGCGAGCGATGAGCGCGGGAGTGATCGGCAGGACGGTGCGGGGATTTACCGAGGCGCTGGCGCAGACCCTGGAGGCAGAGGATTCCGCCCGCGAGCGCGGCCTGCTGCAGGCACTGGACCCGCGGGTGAAAGTTGTGGGACTGCTGGCGCTGGTGGTATCGGCGGCGCTCTCACACAACCTCAAGGTGATGGCGGCGCTGTTTGGGCTGGCGATTGTGCTGGCGGTGGCTTCGCGGCTGAGTTTGCGGTCGATGGCAAAACGAGTGTGGCTGGTGGCCTTCGGCTTCACGTTCATGATTGCGGCTCCGGCGCTGTTTCTAACGCCGGGTGAGACGGTGTACAGCCTGGGATGGTTGACGATTACGGCGCAGGGATTGCGCAGCGCGCTGATGCTGGTGGCCCGGGTGGAGACCGCCGTGACGCTGAGCACGCTGCTGGTGCTGACCACGCCATGGATGCATTTGCTGAAGGCGTTGCGAACGCTACTGGTTCCGGTAGAGGCGATCATGCTGCTGGCAATGACGCATCGCTATGTGGTGCTGCTGACGGAGACGGCGAACGCGATGTTCGAGTCCAGGCAGAGCCGCATGGTGGGACGGCTGAACGGTCATGAGCAGAGACGGCTGATGGTGAATACGGGCGGCGTGCTGCTGAGCAAAACGCTGGAGATGGGAAACCAGGTCTTTTTGGCGATGCAGGCGCGCGGCTTCCGCGGCGAGGTGCGATTGCTGGACGAATTCCGGATGCGCGGCTGGGACTATGTGGCGATCTGCGGCTTTGCCATTGCAGTGGCCGCGGCGGCGAGGGCGGGACGATAGCTAGGTTTCATGGTTTCAAGGTTTCAAGGTTAAGAGCAAAAGCCAAATACCAAAACTGCCCCATTCAAGCCAAAAGAAGGCTTGAATGGGCCACCCGCCATCCGCCAGGTGGCGGGACGATGAGAGAGGAAGATCGAGTGCCGGAAAGTACTGCAGCGGCGGGCGTGAGCGGCGAGGCACTGGAGTTTGAAGCCGTTGACGTTGGCTACGAGTATGAGCAGGTTGCGGCCTTGCAGGGGCTCTCACTGCGGGTGAAGGCCGGGGAGCGGATTGCGCTGCTGGGAGCCAATGGCAGCGGCAAGAGCACGCTGCTGCGGCTGATGGATGGGCTGCACTTTGCAAGCCGGGGAACGATGCGCTTCCGGGGCGCGGCGCTGAGCGAAGAGGCGATGGAAGACGACGGCTTCGCGCTGGATTTCCGCCGACGAGTGGGGTTGGTTTTTCAGAATCCGGACATTCAGCTTTTCAATCCCACGGTGTTTGACGAAGTGGCGTTTGGACCGCTGCAACTAGGCTGGGGACGCGAAGAGATACTGGAGCGGGTCCACCGGACGCTGGAGTGGATTGGCGCGGAACAGCTGAAGGACCGGGCGCCGTACCGGCTCTCCGGCGGGGAAAAAAAGCGCGTGGCGCTGGCTTCGGTGATTGTGCTCGATCCCGATGTGCTGCTGCTCGACGAGCCGACCGGCCAACTCGATCCGCGCAGCCAGAGCCAGGTGATCGAACTGCTGGAATCCTGGAACGATGGGAAGAAGACCATCATCACGGCGACGCATCAACTGGAGATACTGGGCGAGATCGCAGAGCGCGCGGTGGTGCTGGACCATGGCGCGGTGGTGGCCGACGCGACACCCGCCGAGGTGCTGGCCAACAGCAGACTGCTGGAGGCGGCGAACCTGATCCACTCGCATCGGCACCTGCACGGCGGAGTACCACACAAGCATCCCTCTCCTTACCTAAGACACGAACATCAGAAACATTAGTGATAGGCGCGCATAAGGCGCCGCCCGACGCTTTGGTACCACATCCGCCCAAGGGGGTGGATGGAGGCCAGTTGTCAGTTCACTTGCGGCAACTCTGAAGCAGGAAACTGCATCGAGAGAGCAGAGGGTATTGACCACGGAAGCGAATTCGCGGGCGACGCAGGATGGAGCCGGGAGAATGATGGAAAAAGAACGCCGACCGAGGATACTGTATCTCGATGGTTTGCGGTGCATTGCGATATCGACGGTCATACTGTTTCACTACTTTTCGCGATGGACGCCACCGAGGAGCCTGGAAAACCTGTATCCCTACGGCAACGCATTCTCGGCGCTTTTTCAGTATGGCGGCTACGGCGTGCAGCTTTTTTTTATCGTGTCGGGATTTGTCATCACAATGACGCTATACCGATGCGCAAGCCCGGTGGAATTCGGGGTTCGCAGATTTGCGCGCTTGTGGCCGGCGATGGCTCTGTGCAGCGTGCTGACATTGCTGCTGACGCGGGTGATTCCGAATCATTCGTTTCACGTATCTGCGATGGGATTGATTCCCTCGGTTGCGTTCTTCGATCCGGATTTGATGAACAAGCTTTTTCACACTGGAAAATTCGCGTGGATCGATGGCGCCTACTGGTCACTGTTTGTAGAGGTGCGGTTTTATTTTCTTGCGGCGCTGGTGTACTACTGCCGGAAAGAGCGGTTTGCCGCGAACAGCTATCTATTCGGCAGGATCATTCTTGCGCTGTCCCTGATCGCCTCTCTTCTACATATCCAGAAACTCGATGCTGCGTTGAATCTGTTTTTCATCACCGGGTATTTGCCATGGTTCCTGATTGGGATTGCTTTCTTCCTGCGGGAAAACAAGATGGAAGAGCGGCTGAGGACGGGATTATTCTCGGTGGGAGTTCTGAGTCTGCTGGGCAATGCGGCGCTCAACCGGTCCTATCTGGAGGCAGGATTGGCCGTGGGAATTCCGCTTCTGTTTCTGGCGGCCTCACGAGTTTCGGTTCTGAATCGAATTCTGTCACAGAGATTGCTGACGGGAGTAGGCGCAGCTTCGTATAGCTTGTACCTGCTTCATCAGAACATTGGCACGGCTTTGATCGGCTGGCTTAGCGAAGTCCTGAACTTCCGAGGGTATGCTTCCGCCATATTGGCGGTGCTGACGGCTTGCGCAGTTATCATGATGGCCAAATTGATCTATGCCTATTGGGAGGTTCCGATGGATCGATTGATTGTTGGCGGTTGGAAGGCGCATATGAGCCGAGCGGAAGCGATGAGGCGGGCCGGCGGTCTTCGCGCCGATGAAGGCGGCGTCCATTCGATGCCAGCGCCTGCGCTGCCGCAGCAGGTGGATGAGTCGGCTGCGTAAATTGTCATAAGTTTTGTTGCTTCACAGAAAGACTCACCTCTGCTGACTGCGGAGGATGCTCCCCACATTCGCCAACAGAAGCTTCGCGGTCGGGTACGCGGCAACGGACGCCGCTCCGGCCGCGGGCGCCCGGCGGATGTGGGCCACCTGTCTTCATCCCACAAAAACCCACATCTGCTGAGACAGACTGTATACTGCGGGATCGCGGTGTAAGGTAATATTGCGGGTGACTTTGGCAGGGGAGCAAACGAGATGAATCAACAGGAAGAACCAGCCGTAATGACGGCGGAGAAACCGGAGTTGCCCGGTTCCCCGCCCATCAAGTCGCGGTTGTATCTTGCTCTACGTTCAAGTCGTCTGCTGCTGCTGGTGCTGGCGATCTGCGCCGCCTGCATTGCACACAGAATCTCGATCGGAGAATTTCATCTCAACTTCGACGAGAGCCTGCACGCAATGAGCGGATACTTTTTTCTGGACTTCTTTCGCGAACTCCCGCTCTCCCATCCGTTTCGTTACGCCCAGATCTACTATGTTCATTACCCGGCGCTCAGCGGCCTGATTCATTGGCCGCCGCTTTTCTATATCTGCGAAGCGTTGTCTTTCACAATTTTCGGTGTTTCGGCGGTGAGCGCCCGCCTTAGCATTCTCGGCTTTTCTCTGGTCGGGATATTTTACTGGTACCGGCTGGTGAAGAGTTTGCTCGGCGAGTGGCCCGCTGCGTTCTCGACCGTGGTGGCGTTTCTTGTGCCGTCGCTGCTGTTGTATGAGAAGTCGGTGATGCTGGAAGTTCCGGCGCTGGCGGTATCGACGGCCGCAATCTACTACTGGGTCCGGTATTGCGAGCAGGAGCACGCCAGAGACATCTTTCTGTTTTCCGCCTTTACGGCGGCGGCGGCGCTGGTGAAGTACACCACTTTCTTCCTTGCGCCGTTTTGCGTCCTGCTCACGCTGGCGCTGGGAAAATGGCGGCTGGTGCTGCGCTGGCGCACGCTGTACGCGGTTGCGCTGATTGCGGTATGCATCAGCTATTACTATTACCTGCTATTTACCCTGCACTGGGCCAGCATGTCGAGCTTTACCCATGTGGAGCATTCCGGGTTCCTGGCGGGAACCGCCTACTACCTGGTGGTGGTTCGGGAACAACTGGGATGGCCGCTGCTGGTGCTTTCGATTGCGGGAATGCTCAGCTCGCGATGGTGGGAGAAGAGCAACGGTTCCAAGGTCATGTTCCTCTGGATCGCGGCCTGCTATATCACGTTTTCAGCGCTTCAGATCAAGCAGGGACGCCACGTTCTGTTCTGGGTACCACCGTTCGTTTATTTTGTAGCCGGCTTTCTTCTGAGCGACCACTGGCCCAAGGCGATGCGCATGGCGGGACGCTCGGCGGCGGCGCTGCTGGTCTGCTGGGCAATTTTCTCCGGATGGACGTTTCAGCGTCCCTACGTGGAGGGATATGCGGCGCTGGCGCAGAAGGTCGCGTCGGTCAGCGATCGCGGCATAATTCTTTACGACGCGGACCTTACGGGCACCTTCACGTTTTACCTGCACCAGCATGATCCGCAAAGGCGCTTTGTGGTGTTGCGCAAGCTGCTGTACATGCCTCGGATGCCGGAAGAGGGTGGCAGTGTCGAACTGCTGCACACGCCCGAGGAGGTGCTGGCCAGCCTGAGAAGCTACGGCGTGCGCTTTATCGTGGTGTCAGAAGACCCGACGAAGCTGGAACTACCCGTTCAACAGACGCTCCGCCAGCTGTTGACGCGGCCCGAGTTCCTGCTGCTTGCGCGAATTCCAATTACCAGCAACGACAAGGATCTTCGTGACACCGTGGCCCTCTATGAAGACACCGAGGCGCAGACTCCACGGGGACAACAGTTCAGCATTCCGATGCGCACATTGCCGCACGACATTGTGGTACCGCTCAGCGACCTGAACGCGTGGTAGAGGCTGTTCCCAATTACAAAACCCCACATCTGCTGACTGTGGCAGACATGGGGCACCTGTCCATCCCACCTTAGCCGCGCAAGAACGGCGCGTCGAAGGTGGGGCACCCGCGGATACATCTCTTATCTTAGGGAACCGCCCTAGCGCTGGCCCCAGCGGAGTTTGCTGCGCAGGATGTCAAAGAAGGAGCGGCGCATGCGCAGGAGTTTTACGCGGTGCGCGGCCTTGGAGCACTCAAGCTGGTCTCCCTGAACAACCGGCATTCCGACCTGACCATCGACGCTGAGAGCGCCGTTGGCGCCGCTGTTGAGGCGCACCGAGACGCTGGCGCTGCCGCCGACGACGAGCGGACGATGGGTGAGCGAGTGGGGGCAAATGGGAGTGAGGACAATGGCGTCGACGCTGGGCATCAGGACCGGGCCTCCGGCGGCGAGCGAGTAGGCAGTGGAACCGGTGGGAGTGGCGACGATGACGCCGTCGGCCTGGTACTCGACGACATGTTCGCCGTTGACGCGCAGCTCAAAGCTGATGAGGCGGGCGACGGTGCTCTTGATGACAGCATCGTTGAGGGCGCTGTAAGAGGCAATCTCCTGGCCGTCACGGAGAAGGCGGCACTGGATGAGGGCACGCGACTCAAGCGGACAGAGGCCTTCGGTGACAGCGGTGAGAGTGGAATAGAGTTCGTCGAGGCGAACTTCGGTGAGAAAGCCGAGGGAGCCGAGGTTGACGGCGAGCAGAGGAATTTCGGCAACGCCGACGGCGCGCGCCGCCGAGAGCAGAGTGCCGTCACCACCGAGGACGAGGACGAACTCAGGCTGATAGCGGGCTATCTCGGTGCGGGGCACGACGAATTCGTGGGTGTGGTAGGCAGCGGTCTGCTGATCGATGTAGACGCGATAGTCATGGGCGGCGAGCCAGTGCAGAGCCTCGGGGACGATTTCAGCCAGCTCGGGCTTGGCCGGTTTGGAGATAATCGCTGCGATCTTCACAGTTTATTTATACTCCACGTTCCTTGTACTCCACTGGCGGGGCCTGGGGAGAGGGGAAGACGGCGTGCAGGAGGAATTCGCGATTTCCTTCGGTACCCAGAATGGGCGAGTCGATGACTTCGATCTGCTGGCCACCGAGGGCGGCGACAGCGCCACGAAGCTTTTCCACGGCGGCAAGCTGGGCGGGTTCGCTGCGGACGATTCCGCCCTTGCCGACGAGCTCGCGGCCCACTTCAAACTGCGGCTTGATGAGCAGAACAAGCTCGCGGCGGAGCTGGCCCCGCTCGGCGAAGGCAGCCTGGAGGACGGCAGGCAAGACCTGGGCGGCAGAGATGAATGAAACGTCCATGGCGATGAACTCGACGGGCTCGGAGAGCCGCTGGGGCTGGAGATAACGCGCGTTGGTCTTTTCGAGGAGGCGGACGCGAGGGTCGGCGCGGAGACGAGCGTCGATCTGGCCGTAGCCGGTGTCAACGGCAAGGACGCTGGCGGCGCCGCTCTGCAACATACAGTCGGTAAAGCCGCCGGTGGATGCGCCAACGTCCATGCAGACAGCGCGCTGGAGAGAGATGCTCCAGTGGGTGAGCGCAGCCTCGAGCTTGAGGCCTCCACGGCTGACGTAACGCAGATCGCCGCCAAGGAGACGGATGGCGCAATCTTCGGCGACGGCGTGACCGGACTTGTACACCTTCTGCTCATCGGCTAGGACGCGGCCAGCGAGGATCATGGCCTGGGCGCGCTCGCGCGAAGGGAGCAGGCCACGCTCGACTAAAAGAATGTCAATCCGCTTCTTCAAGATTCCCTGCTTCTCCCGATGACGAAGATGCACCGGCGAAGGTTCGGCGCACCGGTGATTGTGCAAAACGGAGGAGAGCCAGTGATTGCGATATCGCGACTGGCACGCCCACGGACTTTCCAGCCGATTTTCCACACATGTGTTGAAAACGGCGGGCGGAAGGCTGGAAAGATTGTAAAGCTTTGGCATGAAAAATCTTCGGGAAAGAAAATATCGAGAGCAGCACAAGGTGCGGTGCAGAGCGGAAGAAGTCGCATGAACAGCGGTTGATTCACAGAGCTCCGCGAGTTTTTCACCGGCATTTCCACACTTGTGTTGAAAAGATTGGCAAGGGTTTGCGAGGCGAGGGCGCGTAAGGGCATCAGCTTAGGTTAAAATGACGGAGCCCAAGAATGATGCCAACGATCAAGCCTGCAAGAGCTCCTGAAAATGACGGAGGCACGAAGCGATTCTCGCTGGTGCCGGCGCTCGCCCAACGGCAGATGTATGAGGCGCTCTCCGGCTTGCGAGTTGCCAGAACGGGTGCGGCAAGCGGCGCCGAGGCGGCGGAGATTGCCCTCTGCCTGGCACTGGGCGAGGATGATGCGGTGATTCTGGCCGGCGGGGCGCGGGGCGCGCGCAAGGTGCGCAAGGACTGCAAAGTGATTGGCGGCAAGCTTGCAAAAGCGCAGGGCGGAGCGCTGGCAGCGGCCACGATTGCGGTAGTGGCGGCGTTGCTGGACAATCCAAAGGCGACGGCACTGGTGTGCGCGGGAGAGCTCGACGGAGGAACGGAGAGCGGGCAGGCTTACCGAAGCGCCTTCCGCTTTGCGGCGCGGCATAAGCTCCCGATCCTGTACCTGGTGGCGAGCAGCCTGAGAGCGGGAGGGCGGCAGAAGCTGGATCTGCGTACGCTGCATAGCGAACTTGGCATTCCGGTTTTCAGCGTGGACGCCAACGACGCCATCGCGGCCTACCGGGTGGCTACAGAAGCCGTCCACAACGCGCGCCACCTGCGCGGCCCCTGCGTGATCGAGGCGCTGACCCTGGCGGGCAAGAGCAGCAGCCCACTGGAACTGCTCCGTGGGTACATGGAACGGCACGGAAGCCGGCCACTGTAGAAGGCTGGTTCCGGAGATAGAAGTCCTCACCTTTCGTAACAAGACAAAATGAGCGGAGTTGCTGTTTCATGGAGGCCATGCAAGGGGCTGTCTCAGTCCGCTTTGTTCCCGCCGCAGTGGCCTTCCTGCTGATCTGCGTCTCGGTGCTATTGCTGGCCGCGGCTTCCACGCTGGTTCCGGCGAGCGAGCGGGGCTGGGGGGAATCACGGGCGGCTGTTCTTTCCACATTGTTGCGGTAGGGCCCGGCAAACAAGAACAACAGCAACTCCAAGAGCTTGCATGGGTGGAGGGCATTGCTTCCCACCTTAGCCGCGCAAAAACAGCGCGTCGAAGGTGGGGCACCCGGCGGGACCGCTGGGGCGCGACTGTTCTACTTGTAGATGGATATCTGCTCGGCGGGAGGCTTGAGGCGGATCACAAGCTCTTGCTTGGGTTGGTTGACGTCAATGTCATCGCCGTAGGTCTGGAGGCTGTGCGCAATCACCTGCACGCGCATCCTGCCGTAGGGGATGTCGTCGATGAAGGTCTTGCCGTCGGTGTCGGTCTTGAGCTGGAAGCCTTCTCTCTCCTGATTGCCATCCTTGCCGAGAAAATGAATCACCACGCTGGCGTTCTTGATGGGCTTGCTGTCGGTGTCCCTGAGCACAACGAAGTTGAGGCTGCAAAACTGCTGCGGCGGTTTGTTCTTCTTATCTACGGCAGAGAGGCAAAGGGGCGCGATCAGCAGCAGGCTGACAAGGGCAGCGAATGGCAACTTCAATCTCTTCCGCATGGGCTTCCTTAAAAGACGGAGAGCGGCTTGGGGAAGCGAGTCTCCGGAATGAGTCCATTGTATGCGGAAGGAGGCGAAGAGCAAACAGGCAGCGGAATTGGCCGCCGGGACGGAGCGGAAGGTAATTTTGGTGGCTGCGGGTGGGGGTGGGAGATTTCAGCTCTGGATATATAAAATGTGAGTGGATTACACTCATGGAGGGGTTGACAAACGGCGCTGAAGGGAATAAATTAGCACTCGTATGGCGTGAGTGCTAACAACATCCCCCCGGATGTAGCTTCCGTCAACGTTTGAGATGCGGCGATCGCCGCAGCAATTCCCCTCAATCCCGAAAGGAGTTCCAAGAATGGTAACAAAAGTGGCAACCACATTGAAGCTGACCCCGTTGCATGACCGTATTGTCGTGAGCCGTATCGCAGAGGCGGAGACGTCTCGTGGCGGCATCATCATCCCCGATACCGCGAAGGACAAGCCGCAGGAAGGCGAAGTAATCGCCGTCGGCAAGGGCAAGTCCAACGATGAAGGCAAGGTTTTCCCGTTGGCCGTGAAGGCCGGCGACCGCATCCTGTTCGGCAAGTACGCCGGCACGGAAATCAAGATTGACGGCGAAGAGTATGTAATTATGCGCGAGGAAGAAGTCCTCGGCATTCTGGGAAAGTAATTTGTGGCGGCCGCTTTGGCCGCCGTTTGAGTTTTCATCCACACGCGGCGCCCGGCGGCGCGGTGGAACAGTTCAAGACATAAGAAGGAGCATTACACAATGGCAAAACAGATTGTTCACGGTGAGGAATCCCGACAGGCAATTCTCCGCGGTGTGAATACCATGGCGGACGTGGTGAAGGTAACACTGGGCCCCAAGGGCCGCAACGTGGTTATCGAGAAGAAGTTTGGCTCGCCGCTGATCACCAAAGACGGGGTGACGGTAGCGAAGGAAATCGAACTGAAGGACACGCTGGAAAACATGGGCGCGCAGATGGTGAAAGAAGTCGCCAGCAAGACCAGCGACATCGCCGGCGACGGCACCACGACGGCGACCGTTCTGGCGCAGGCAATCTACCGCGAGGGCGTGAAAACAGTGGCTGCCGGTGCGAATCCGATGGCGCTGAAGCGCGGCATCGAAAAGGCGGTCACGGCCGTCAACGGAACGACCGACAAGGACGGCAACCACATTGCGGGAACGGGCGCACTGGACAAGCTGAGCAAGCCGGTTGACCGCGAAGAGCTGATCGCGCAGGTGGGGACAATCTCGGCCAACAACGACGAGACCATCGGGCACATCATCGCCGAAGCGATGAAGAAGGTGGGCAAGGACGGCGTGATCACCGTGGAAGAAGCCAAGACCATGGAGACACAGCTTGAAGTGGTGGAAGGCATGCAGTTCGACCGCGGCTATCTGTCACCTTACTTTGTGACCGACGCGGAGCGGATGGAAGCGGTTCTGGAAAACGCGCTGATCTTGATCAACGAAAAGAAGATCAGCAGCATGAAGGACCTTCTGCCGCTGCTGGAGCAGGTTGCCAAGAGTGGGCGTCCGCTGGTGATCATCGCCGAGGACATCGACGGCGAGGCACTGGCTACGCTGGTGGTGAACAAGCTGCGCGGCACGCTGAACGTTGCCGCCGTCAAGGCTCCGGGCTTTGGCGACCGCCGCAAGGCGATGCTGCAGGATATTGCGACGCTGACCGGCGGCAAGGCGATCACGGAAGACCTGGGCCTGAAGCTGGAAAACATCACGCTGGCCGATCTTGGCACGGCGAAGAAGATCACCATCGACAAGGACAACACGACCATCGTCGAAGGCAACGGCAAGTCGGAAGACATCTCCGGGCGGGTGAAGGAAATCCGCGCGCAGATTGAGAAGACGAGCAGCGACTACGACCGCGAGAAGTTGCAGGAGCGGCTGGCGAAGCTGGTTGGCGGAGTTGCGGTGATCAAGGTCGGCGCAGCTACCGAGACCGAGATGAAGGAAAAGAAGGCTCGCGTGGAAGACGCGATGCACGCAACCCGCGCGGCGGTCGAGGAAGGCATCGTTCCGGGCGGCGGGGTCGCCCTGATCCGCTGCATTCCGGCGGTTGATGCGCTGAAGCTGGAAGGCGACGAGCAGATCGGCGCCAACATCGTGAAGCGCGCGCTGGAAGAGCCTCTACGCCAGATCGTCGCCAACGCCGGCGAAGAGGGTGCAGTGGTCATCGGCAAGATCCGCGACAACAAGGACACGTCGTATGGCTACAACGCCCAGACCGGCACGTTTGGCGACCTGGTGAAGGCCGGCGTAATCGACCCGACCAAGGTAACCCGTACGGCTCTGCAGAACGCAGGTTCAATTGCAGCGCTGATGCTGACGACCGAAGCACTGGTGGCGGAGATTCCGGATCCGAAGCCGGAAGCTGGAATGCCTCATGGCGGCGGAATGGGCGGCATGGGCGGCGGCGGCATGTACTAAACTTCTGCCAACGCAAAAAAGCCTCACGCGAAAGCGTGGGGCTTTTTTTGCGTAACGTGATCGGTCACCCCACATTCGCCAAAAACAGGCGGATGTGGGCCACCGCCCGCGATGAGTTTGGATTTTAGGGGAGTTGCAATAGAATTTCATCGAGGAGAAATGCGATGAGGAAGATGTTTGCGGGTTTGATGGTTCTTACGGCGCTGTGCGCGATTCCGGCGATGGCCGCAACGGCGACCCTGACCGGCGTGATTACCGACGATATGTGCGGGGCGAAACACATGATGCCGGGCAAGTCGGACGCGGAGTGCATCCGGGCATGCGTGAAGAGCGGCGCGAAATTTGCCGTTGTGTCCGATGGAAAGGTTTACGTGCTGGCGGGGAAAACGGCAGAGGTCAACGCACTGGCGGGCAAGAAGGTGACGGTGAGCGGTGAGTTGAAGGACAACACAATGACCGTCAGCTCGATTGCAGCGAAGAAGTAGGTTCAATCGCTGAGCTTGGCTGCCGATAATACCTAGCAGCGGGCGGCGGCTCTGTAATGCTATTGAGGAAGCGGCGGCTGGGCTGAGGGAATGGGGAAGTTTCACTCTCCAGGCTTGACTTGGCGGAGTTCATCCATTATCGTCAAAGGCACTTACATGCGAATTAGCAACACATTCCGGGTGACAACGACAGGCACAACAACAAGCCTGTTTTCGGACGCATGTGAGTTCCGCGAAGAGATCAGATAAAGCAAGACTGATTCGCACCCTTCAAAAGAACCCATCGTCCGGCAGACGGTGGGTTCTCTGTTTGCGGAAGATCAAGGAGCCGGTAATGATTGTGATGAAATTTGGAGGCAGCTCGGTGCAGGACGCTACGGCGATCCGGCGAGTCGCCTCGATTGTGGCCTCGCGACTGGCAGAGCAGCCACTGGTGGTGGTGAGCGCGATGGGCGGCGTAACCGATAAGCTGGTGCAGGTTGCCGAGACGGCGGCGAACGGCGAGCTGAGCGCGGCACTGGCACTGCTGGAGGCGATCCGGACGCGGCACATGCAGGCGGCCAGCGAGATGCTGAATCCGAGGGCAGAGGCGGCGTTTTGCGAAGAGCTCGACGCACGGCTGGCCGAAGCCAGGGCGCTGACGAGGCAGATTGCAGAGGAGGGAGCAATTTCGCCGGGAGAGCGCTCGCAGATGCTGACCTACGGCGAAGTGCTCTCGAGCGTGCTGGTGGCGGCAGCGTTCAATGCGCTTGGAGTTGACTCGGCGCACGCCGACGCGCGCAGGCTGATTGTCACCGACAGCCGTCATCCGGCGGCATCGCCGCTGGCTTCTTTGACCCGGATCAGACTTCTGGAGGCGATTCCGCCGCTGCTGGAGGAGAAGCTTGTACCGGTGCTGGGCGGATTCATCGCAT
Source organism: Candidatus Korobacteraceae bacterium (assembly GCA_049521655.1). Taxonomy (GTDB): domain Bacteria; phylum Acidobacteriota; class Terriglobia; order Terriglobales; family Acidobacteriaceae; genus TOLSYN. Next base: position 127,050 of record JBEKOO010000003.1, on the reverse strand, counting down.
CGAGCGAGTCGGGCGAGATCACGACGCTGGGGCGTGGCGGCTCGGACTACTCGGCGGCGATCATCGGCGCGGCACTGACGGCGGAGCGGATCGAGATCTGGACGGACGTGAGCGGTATTCTGACCACCGATCCGAGAATCTGTCCCAAGGCGCAGCGGATTGCGGAGATCAGCTTTCACGAGGCAACTGAACTCGCCTGCTTCGGCGCGAAGGTGCTGCACCCGGCAACGCTACTGCCGGCGGTGGAGCACAACATTCCGGTGGCAGTGTTGAACTCCCACAAGCCGACTGATGCGGGCACGATCATCCGCGCGACGGCGGCACACGGGCCATCGGCGTTCCGGGCGATCGCGGTGAAGCGGAATATATCGGTGTTCAACGTGCAGGCGCCGAGCCACGTTGGCTCGCTGCGCTTTCTGGACGATCTGTTCAGCCTGCTGCGCTGGCATCATCTGACGAGCGAGCTGGTAGCGATTTCTGGGGCGAGCGCATCGGTGGCCGTGGAAGGAAGCCGGGAGCTGGCGAAGCTGAGCTCTGAATTGCAGACGCTGGGCGAGGTGGATTTTCAATCCGAGATGGCGATTATCTGCCTGGTGGGAGAGGACATCCGGGGACGGGTCGGCATCGCCTCGGAGGTGTTCGGGGTGCTGGCCGCGGGCGGCATCAATATTCGCATGATCGCGCAAGGCTCGTCGGAGATCAGCGTGAGCTTTGTGGTTGAGGAAAAGGATGCGGTAAAGTCAGTACAGCAGTTGCATCGTCACCTATTTGAGCTGGCATCGCCGACGCCCTCGCACGCTTCGCCGACGGCGGCGCACAAAACCGCACAAGCATAGTTTGGCGGCTCACAAGGATTGGAGAAACAGATTGGCTACCATCACTGCACTCGACAAAGCTTCGGCGGCGCAAGCTCCCGCGCTGAAGATCGCCATCCTGGGATTTGGCACCATAGGCAGCGCGGTTGCGCGCATACTGTGCGACCAGCCGGCACACTCTCCGCTGCGGCTGACGCACGTCTTTAACCGCGAGGTGGAGCGCAAGCGGGCGGACTGGGTCGGCGGGGACGTTCAGTGGTCAAGCGACATTGATCAGGTGCTGGGCTCGGACGCGGACATCATTGTGGAGCTGGTGGGCGGCATCGATCCGGCACACGAATGGATCTCGCGGGCGCTGAGAGCGGGAAAATCCGTGGTCACGGCAAACAAGAAGCTGATCGCGCAGCACGGTCCGCAGCTCTCTGCCCTGGCCCGCGAACATGGCGGCGCAATTTCCTTTGGAGCCTCGGTGGCGGGCGGCGTTCCGGTGATCGATGCGCTGCAGGAGGGGCTGGCGGGCGATCAGCTCTACAAGGTTTGCGGCATCCTGAACGGCACCTGCAACTACATACTGACGAAGATTGAGCGCGAAGGGGTTTCCTTTGAGTCGGCGCTGGCGGGCGCCCAGAGCGCGGGCTTCGCCGAGGCCGACCCGACCGACGACGTGGATGGCTACGACGCACGCGCCAAGCTGGTGATTCTGTCGCGGATCGGATTGAAGGCGATCGTGCAGCCGGAGCAGATTCCATGCACCTCGATCCGCAGCATCGGCGCGGTTGACTTCACCTACGCGCACGAGCTGGGATGCACGATCCGGCAGATTTCACGGGCGGAGCGGCGAGAGGGAAATATCTATGCCTCGGTGCAGCCGGCGCTGGTTCCGATCGAGTCGCCGATGGCACACATCACCGGCAGCTTGAATCTTGTGCTCTCCAGCGGCAAGTACGGGGGACAGACGGCGTTCAGCGGACACGGGGCGGGCGGACACTCGACGGCGGTGGCGGTGGTGAGCGACCTGCTGGATATTGCGCGCGGGCATGCGGGCGAAAACGTGCGGCAGCAGATCATAGCCGACGTGCTGCCGGTCAGCGGTAACTTTGCCTCCGAACATTACATCCGGTTTACGGTGCGCGACCGCCCCGGCATTGTGGCGGGGATTGCCAATGCGCTGGCGGCACACAGCATCAACATTGACGCGCTGCTGCAGAAACCGGGCTTCGATAAAAACGAGCTGCCGTTTGTGGTCACGCTGGAACATTGCCCGGCCAAAGAGCTGGAAGCGGCGATGCACGATATCGGCAAGCTCGATTTTCATATGCACGCGCCACTGACCATGCCGATTCTGACGAAGGAGCTCTGATGCAACTGCGATGCTTTGATCCAACTTGTGCAAGCAAGCTCGAGTTGCACGCGCCGGCGCTGGCCTGTCCGGCCTGCGGAGGACTGCTGGAAGTCGATATGGACGGCCTGAAGATCGATGGCGGCGCGGTGAAAGAGCTGTGGAGCGAGCGGCGGCGCTCGCGCGATCCCCGCGATATCAGCGGGGTTTGGCGTTATCGCGAATTTCTTCCGGCGTATCCGGCAAGCGAGATCGTGACCCTCGGCGAAGGCAACACGCCGCTGGTGCGCGGGCACAAGAGCGCGGCCTGGGCGGGAGTGAGCGATCTGCAATTCAAGCATCTTGGCTGGAATCCCACGGGCTGCTTTAAGGACCTGGGAATGACGGTGGGGATGACCGAGGCGGTGCATACCGGCGCGAAGGTCGTGGCCTGTGCCTCGACGGGCAACACGGCAGCTTCGCTGGCCGCCTACGCGGCGCGCGCGGGGTTGATCGGACGGGTTTACCTTCCGGCCGGACAGGTCTCACTGAATAAGCTGGCGCAGGCACTGGACTTCGGCGCGGAGGTGGTGGAGGTCGAAGGCAGCTTCGACGATGCGCTGAATACGCTGCTGGAAAAAACCGGCGAGGGAATCTACTTCCTGAATTCGATCAATCCGTTCCGGATCGAGGGGCAGAAGACGACGATGTTCGAGCTGCTCGACCAGCTCGACTGGAAGGCCCCGGATTACCTGGTTGTTCCGGGCGGAAACCTGGGAAACTCGGCTGCGTTTGGCAAGGCATTTGATGAGCTGCTGAGGTTTGGACTGATCGAGCGCGCGCCACGGATGATCGTGGTGCAGGCGGCAGGAGCCAATCCCTTTGCGCAACTCTGGCGCGAGGGCGCGGCGGAGCTGACGCCGGTGGCCGAACCGGAGACAGTCGCGACGGCAATCCGGATCGGCAATCCGCGCTCGTGGAAGAAGTCGCTACGCGGGGTGCAGAAGACCGGAGGACAGGTGCTCGACGTAAGCGACGAGGAGATCGCCGAAGCCAAGGCGGTGATCGGGCGCGACGGCATCGGCTGCGAACCGGCTTCGGCTGCAACCCTGGCGGGATTGCGCAAACTGAGGGCGGGAAAACAGATTCCGGAGGGGGCGAGCGTGGTGGCCATTCTCACCGGCCACGCTTTGAAAGATACAAACTTCATCATCCGCGCCCATGAGCGGGAGGAAGCACATGCGCACTAAGGAAGAGGAAATCGTCATACGCGTGCCGGGTTCGATTGCCAATCTTGGACCGGGCTTTGACACGCTGGCCGTCGCGGTTCAGCTCTACCTGACGCTGCATGTGCGCATGGAGCAGGGCGAGGGAGAGTTGCGCTTTGAGTTCGTGAATCAGAGGCTGGAGGGGGAAAACTACATCGAGCGCTCATTTCGCTTCATTGCCGCGCGCCACCAGTTCCCGGTTCCCTCGCTCGAAGTGAAGGTGGAGAGCAATATCCCAATGAAGGGCGGACTGGGCAGCAGCGCCGCGGCCACGGTGGCCGGGCTACGATTGTTTGAAGCCCTGGCCGGTGCGCTGGATGAGCAGGAACTGCTGACCACAGCGTGCGAGCTGGAAGGCCATCCTGACAATATTGCGGCAGCGCTGCTGGGCGGACTGACGGTGAGCTGCGAGACGCCAAGCGAGTTGCTGGTGCTGCGTGCGTGCTGGCCGGAGTCGGTGGCGCTGGTGGTGGCGACGCCCGAGCAACACCTGGCGACCAAGGCCTCGCGGGCGGTGCTGCCGGAATCGATTTCGCGCGCGGACGCAATCTTCAACGTGCAGCGGGTGGCGTTTCTGCTGGAGGCGCTGCGCACGTCGGACTTCAAGTGGCTGCGCGAAGCGCTCCAGGACCGGCTGCATCAGCCGTACCGCGCGGCGATCGTTCCCGGACTGAAAGAGGCTCTGGAACTGCGCCATCCAAGCTTGCTGGGAGTGTTTTTGAGCGGCGCGGGGCCCTCGGTGGTCGCACTGGCGCAACAGAATTTCGAGGAAGTGAGCGAGCTGCTGGCGGAGATTTACATTCGTAAATCTATTCCATTCCACATTCAGACGCTGCAGGTGCATCCGACTCACAACGCCCCGCAGGCAAGCCTGGCGCGAAGTTGCTGCATGGATACGGCAGGAGGCTGGAGAGCGTAGAGCGTTTCCTGTATTGGTGTGTGCTGCCCGTTCCACCTTAGCCACGCAAAAACAGCGCGCCGAAGGTGGGGCACCCGAAGACTGAAGTTTTTTGCGCATGAAGAAGACGGCCATCGAGCCGTCTTCTTTGTTGGGCGAAAGATCGCCCGATTGCTTGCGATATTGGCGCTTAGGTTGCGGCGGTGGCGGACGCGGCGGTGAGATAGGCGTCAACGCCAGCAGCGGTTTTGCGGCCTTCGGCGATGGCCCAGACGACGAGCGACTGTCCGCGGCGCATATCTCCGGCGGCGAAGACACCGTCGACGGAGGTCATGTTGCGTTCATCGGTGGCCACGTTGCCGCGGCCATCAAGAGCGACGCCGAACTGCTCCAGCATTCCATTACGCACCGGGCCGAGGAAGCCCATGGCGAGCAGAACGAGTTCGGCTTCGATGGTGGTTTCGGTTCCCGCGATGGGCGCGAACTTGGGCGGCGGGCCAACCTGCACGACGTGGAGACGGGCGACGTTCCCATGAGCATCGCCCTCGAAGCGCTCGGTGTTGAGGCTCCACTCGCGCGTACCGCCCTCTTCGTGCGAGCTCTCGATGCGCAATTGCAGCGGCCAGAGCGGCCACGGCGTCAGTTCGGAGCGCGTCTCAGGAGGCTTGGGCATGATCTCAAACTGGCGCACGCTGGCCGCGCCCTGGCGCAAACTGGTGCCGAGGCAATCGGCGCCGGTATCGCCACCGCCGATGATGACGACGCGCTTTCCGGTGGCGAGGATTGCAATGTCGTCGGGCACGGTGTCACCGAGAAAGCGCCTGGTCTGCTGGGGCAGGAACTCCATGGCGAAGTGAACGCCTTTCAACTGGCGTCCGGGGATGGGAAGATCGCGCGGCGCTTCCGAGCCTCCAGCCAGAACGATGGCGTCAAAGTCCTTGCGCAACTGCGCCACATCCACATTCACGCCGACATGCGCGCCGGTGACAAACTTGACGCCTTCGGCTTCCATCTGGGCAAGACGGCGGTCAATGAGATGCTTCTCAAGCTTGAAGTTGGGAATGCCGTAGCGCAGCAGACCGCCGATGCGGTCGGCCTTTTCATAGACGGTGACGGCGTGTCCGGCGCGGCATAACTGCTGCGCGGCGGCAAGGCCCGAGGGACCGGAACCGATCACCGCGACTTTCTTGCCGCTTTGTTCTGCAGCAGGCTCGGGGAGAATCCAGCCCTCCTCCCATCCCCGCTCGACGATTGTTTTTTCAATCTGCTTGATGGTGACCGGAGGCTGGTTGATGCCGAGGACGCAGGCGGCCTCGCAGGGCGCGGGGCAGATGCGGCCGGTGAACTCCGGGAAGTTGTTGGTTGCATGGAGGCGATGCACTGCCTCTTCCCAGCGTCCGTGATAGACGAAATCATTCCAGTCGGGAATGTGGTTATTGACCGGACAGCCGGTGTGGCAGAAGGGCACGCCACACTCCATGCAGCGCGCACCCTGCTGCTGGAGGCTGGTGCGCGGGAACTCCTGGTAAATCTCAAACCAGTCCTTGACACGCTGCTCGGCCGGACGCCGAGTCGGCAACTCCCTTTCAAATTCCAAGAACCCAGTTGGCTTACCCACCCTGCACCTCCATGGCCACAGCCGTCGCCATCTCGCGCACCCTGGCGTAGGGCGTGGTGCTACGCGGTACTCCGCGCACACGCTTCAATTCGTGCGGATAGACTTTGACAAAATGCGATAGCACCGAAGTCCAGTTGGCGAGAATTCTTTTGGCCTGGGGACTGGCGGTGCGGCGTACGTGTTCCTCGACCAGCGCGGTGACGATGCGGACATCGTCGGCGCCCATGACGGGTTCGAGATCGACGGATGCGAGGTTGCAGCTCTTCTCATGGAAGTCGCCGCGCTCGTCATAGACGTAAGCGATACCACCGCTCATGCCGGCGGCGAAATTTCTGCCGCAGGCGCCGAGAACCACGACCACGCCGCCGGTCATGTACTCGCAACCGTGATCGCCGACGCCCTCGACAACGGCGGTAGCGCCGGAGTTGCGGACGGCGAAGCGCTCACCGGCGACGCCGCTGAAGTATGCCTCGCCACTGGTTGCGCCGTAGAGCACGACGTTGCCGACGACGATATTTTCCTCGGGGCGGAAGCGCGATTCGCGGGGAGGATAGACGATGATGCGTCCGCCGGAGAGTCCCTTGCCGACGTAATCGTTGGCGTCGCCCTCCAGGGTCATTGAAATCCCCTTGGCCAGGAACGCGCCGAAGCTCTGGCCAGCCGAGCCGTTAAAGCGCAGGCGGATGGTTTCGTCGGGCAACCCCTCGGCGCCATAACGCCGCGCCACCTCGCCGCTGAGCATGGTTCCCACGGTGCGATGCACGTTGCGAATCTTGAAGGAGACATCGACCGGCTTGGCTTCATCGAGCGCCGGTTTCACGGCGGTCAACAACTCGTGATCGAGCGCCTGATGGAGACCGTGATCCTGGCTGTGGATGCAGTGCCGCGCGACGCGATGAGGCAACGCGGGCGAATAGAGAATGGTCGAAAGATCGATGCCCTTGGCCTTCCAGTGTTCGCTGGCCAGCCGGGCTTCCAGGTGATCGACGCGCCCCACCATTTCATCAAAGGTACGGAAGCCGAGGCGCGCCATGTAGTCGCGAACCTGCTCGGCGAGGAAGAAGAAGAAGTTGACGACGTGCTCGGGCTGACCGGCGAAGCGCGCACGCAAGACCGGGTCCTGGGTGGCGATGCCAACGGGACAGGTGTTGAGATGGCATTTGCGCATCATGATGCAGCCGAGGGCAACCAGCGGCGTGGTGGCAAAGCCGAACTCTTCGGCACCGAGCATGGCGGCAATCACCACGTCACGGCCGGTCTGAAGTTTTCCGTCAGTCTGGACGCGGATGCGGCTGCGCAGATCGTTGAGCAAGAGCACCTGCTGGGTCTCGGCGAGTCCCAGCTCCCAGGGAATGCCGGCGTGCTTGATGGAGCTGATGGGCGATGCGCCGGTGCCGCCACTATCGCCGCTGATCAGGACCACGTCAGCGTGCGCCTTGGCAACTCCGGCGGCAACCGTACCGACGCCCACTTCGGCGACGAGCTTGACGCTGATGCGCGCATCCGGATTGACGTTTTTCAGGTCGTAAATCAACTGCGCGAGATCTTCGATCGAATAGATGTCGTGATGAGGCGGCGGCGAAATCAGAGTGACGCCGGGGGTGGAGTGGCGAAGGCGGGCGATGATTTCATCCACCTTGTGACCGGGCAACTGTCCGCCCTCTCCGGGTTTTGCGCCTTGCGCCATCTTGATCTGCAACTCGTCGGCATTGACCAGGTAATGGGCGGTGACGCCAAAGCGGGCCGAGGCGACCTGCTTTACCGAACTGCGCCGGAGATCGCCGGAGTCGTCGCGCTTGAAGCGCAAGGCATCCTCGCCGCCCTCGCCGGTGTTGCTGCGAGCGCCGATGCGGTTCATGGCAATGGCGAGGGTCTCGTGAGCCTCCTTGCTGATGGAGCCATAGGACATGGCGCCGGTGGCAAAGCGCTTGACGATCTCCTTGGCCGGTTCGATTTCCTCAAGCGGCAAGGGGGTTTCGAGCTCCTTCAACTGGAGCATGCCGCGCAGGGTGCAGAGCTGCTTATTTTCGAGGTCGATGAGATCGGTGTATTCGCGGAATGCCTTGGAGCTGTTCTGCCGCACGGATTGCTGCAGCTTGCTGATGGTCTGCGGATTCAGCAGGTGATACTCGCCATCAACACGATGGCGGTAAGCGCCGCCGACTTCGAGCTCCAGCTCGGATAAGGTGCGCGGACGGAATCCGTGCTCGTGACGGAGAACGGATTCACGGGCAATCACCTCGAGGCCGACGCCTTCGATGCGGGAGACGGTGCCGGAGAAATACTCGCGAACGAGATCGCGGCTGAGGCCGATGGCTTCAAAGACCTGGGCGCCGCGATAGCTCTGCAAGGTAGAGATGCCCATCTTGGAGAAGGTCTTCAACAATCCCTTATCGATGGCCTTGATGAAGTTGTAGACCGCCTTTTCCGCGGTGATCTCGGCGGGAAGCAGACCGCGCTGCACCATGTCCTCGAGGGTTTCAATGGCGAGATAGGGGTTGATGGCGCTGGCGCCATAGCCGATGAGAAGAGCGAAGTGCATGACCTCGCGCGGTTCGCCGCTCTCGACGAGGAGCGCGATCTTGGTGCGCGATCCTTCTTTTACGAGATGGTTATGCACGGCGGCCAGAGCGAGCAGGGAGGGAATGGGCGCGTATTCCTTATCCACGCCGCGGTCGGAGAGAATGAGCAGGGTGTATCCGTTTTCGACGGCGAGCGAGGCGCGGCGGCAGAGGCCGTCGAGTCCGCGCTTGAGGCCCAATCCGTCCTCATCGACGCGGAAGGCAGCCGAAAGCGTGGCCGCCAGCAGATCTCCGGTGGAGACACGGCGCAGCTTTTCCAGATCGCGGTTGGTGAGAACCGGCTGGGGAAGCTTGAGCGTGTGGCAGTTGAGCGGAGTCTCATCGAGAATGTTGCGCTCGGTTCCGATGTAGCTGGTGAGCGACATCAGGAGATCCTCGCGAATCGGATCGATGGGCGGGTTGGTGACCTGAGCGAAGAGCTGCTTGAAATAATTAAACAGAAGCTGCGGCTTATCGGAGAGACAGGCCAGCGGCGTGTCAGCGCCCATCGAGCCGGTAGGCTCCTCGCCGGTGCGCGCCATCGGCTCCAGGATGATCTTGATGTCCTCTTCGGTGTAGCCGAAGACACGTTGACGAGTGATGATGGTTTCGTGGCTGGGGCCATGTACGCGGGTGGGTTCCGGCAAATGCTCCAAAGTTATCTGGTTCTGCTTGATCCACTCGGCATAGGGCTGGCGGGCGGAGAGCTGGGCCTTGATCTCATCGTCGCTGATAATGCGTCCGGCCACGGTATCGACCAGGAACATGCGGCCCGGCTGCAGACGGCCCTTGTACTTGACGCGCTCGGGCGCAAACTCCAGCACGCCGGCCTCGGAGGAGAGCACCACGAGATCGTCGGTGGTAACGACGTAACGACCGGGACGGAGACCGTTGCGATCCAGGGTGGCGCCGATGACGCGGCCATCGGTAAAGGCCATCGAGGCGGGACCATCCCAGGGCTCCATGAGCGAGGCATGGTACTCGTAAAAGGCACGCTTGGCAGGGTCCATGTGGGGATTGCGCGACCAGGCTTCGGGAATCAGCATGGCCATGACGTGAGGCAGCTCGCGTCCGGCGTGGAGAAGCATTTCCACGGCATTGTCCAGCGAGGCGGAATCGCTGCCGCCGGGGACGATGACCGGGAAGATCTTCTGCAGATCCTCGCCAAAGAGCGGTGACTCGAGCAGGCGCTGGCGCGCATTCATCCAGATTATGTTGCCCTTGACGGTGTTGATTTCTCCGTTGTGCGCGACGTGGCGATAGGGATGAGAGAGAGGCCAGCTTGGGAAGGTGTTGGTCGAGAAGCGCTGGTGAACCAGGCAGAGCGCGCTCTTCACCAGTGGATCGCTGAGCTCGGGATAGAACTTGGTGATCTGAGGAGCGAGCAGCAGCCCCTTGTACACGATGGTTCGACAGGAGAGCGAAGGGATGTAAAAGCTGCTGTGGCCTTCAATTGCGGTGTGCGCAATCTCGTTTTCAATTCTGCGCCGCACCACGTAAAGCTTGCGCTCGAAATCCTTTTCCGCCAGGGGCTCGTTAGTCTTGAGGAAGACCTGCTCGATGTAGGGCTGGGAGCCGCGCGCCACGCGACCGATGGCGGTGGGATCGACGGGCGTGTCACGCCAGCCCATGACCTCGAATCCCTCTTCCTGGATGATCTTCTCGACGACGCCTTCGCACTGCAGGCGCTCCAGCTTGGCGACAGGCAGGAAAACCATGCCAACCGCGTAGCTGCCGGGATCAGGCAGGGTCATGCCCAGGGCGGCGCACTCGCGCACAAAGAAGTCATGCGGAATCTGAATCAGCACGCCGGCGCCGTCGCCGGTCTCGGGATCGCAGCCGCAAGCTCCGCGATGCTCGAGGTGGGTGAGCACCTCGATTCCCTTTTCCACGATGGAATGGCTTCTTTCGCCGCGAATACTGGCGACGAAGCCGAGGCCGCACGCGTCATGTTCGTTCGCCGGGTCGTAGAGACCCTGGGCTGGCGGCAATCCGCCGGCGTGCCGTTGCTCGTGATCGTCGTCGTGCTGTTTCCTGTTCTCTCGCATTGCTCTCCCGTATGCGGTGCGCCTGCTCCGCTGAAAACATGAGCCCAAAAATTACAAAACCCGCCTGATTTGTGTTTGGCGGGTGGTTAGTGCTCGGGCTGTTTAAGATTGCCTGATTCTATCCCCCGCTACGGGTAATTCGCTTCGGGACGCCGGCTGTGAATACACCGAGCGCCGACGGCATTGTGAGCGGGGCTGTAGCCATGCAAACCATAAAGTTCATAAAGTAATGATCAAGATTAACCGAGAATAAGCACGGAGTCAACGGATTGGAGAGCCTGGTAGTGGAGATATTGCGATGAAAGCAGAGTAGCTGAAAATCCAGCGAAGACGCGATTTGCTGGAGCGGTCCCACGGAAGCCGGCAGGAGGAACTCTGGAGTGGCCGAAGTGCCTCTGCCTCGTCATAGGATATTGGAACGATGTTGGGATATGCGGGGTTGGCCAGTTTGGTACATTGAAGCGATTGGAATGTGCGCGGCGCGAACGAGTGCCTGAATTATCAATAGGTTGAAGACAAAGGGGGAGCGATCGGGGATTTCCTGCGGAGGCAAAAGCGAATAGGGGATGAGATCACACAGGAGTGTGATACTATGCATACAGTATCTCGCGAAGTTGGATGCGCGATTCTGAGTTGACCCCGCCGAGCAACACTGCGATTCGATCTCAAAATCTCCTCCCGACAATGAATGCAGGAGATACGTGTTTTCGCGCGCACACATCCAACTCGCGCGCCTAGTAAAAGAGAGAAGAAGAAAACCCTAGAATGAGTACATTTCAAGAAATGCCGCTCCAGGCGCCACTACAACAGGCGCTTGCGGCAGGGAAATTTGTAAACCCCACCCCAGTTCAGATTCAGGCGATTCCGCCGGCCCTTGAAGGCAAAGACGTGATTGCGACAGCGCAGACCGGAACCGGTAAAACGCTGGCCTTCCTGATCCCCGTGATGGAAATGCTGGCGGCAACGCCAGCGGGAAAAATCAACGCGCTGGTGCTTGTGCCCACGCGCGAACTCGCCATCCAGGTGCATGAGCAGTATGAGGCACTGCGTTCGAAGAAAGCTCCGCCGGCAGCATTGGTCATCGGCGGACTGAGTGAAAAGGTCCAGATCCGCGCATTGCGCGCGGGAGCACGGATGGTTGTGGCCACGCCCGGGCGGCTGGAAGACTACATGCGGCGCAAGATCGTCGATCTGCGCAGCGTACGGATTCTGGTGATGGACGAAGTGGACCGGATGCTGGACATGGGCTTTCTGCCCGCGATCACGCGCATCCTGGCGGCGCTGCCAAAAGAGCGGCAGACGCTGTGCTTTTCAGCAACGCTGGAAAGATCGGTGCAGGGACTGGTTCTGCAGAACACCCGCGCGGCGGTTCGTATCTCGATCGGCAACGTGCTGAAGCCGGCAGAATCCGTGCAGTTGCAGGCCTTTGAAGTTCCGCTGATGCACAAGGGAAACGTTCTGCGCGAGCTGCTTTATAACGAGAGCGGCAAGACGCTGATCTTTGCCCGCACCAAGCGCGGCACGGAACGGCTTGCCAAGGATCTGATGCGCGACGGATTCAACGCCGCCATGATTCACGGCGACCGCACCCAGAGCCAGCGTTCGGCGGCAATGGCCAGCTTTGAAGCAGGCAGAACCCAGGTGCTGGTGGCCACTGACGTTGCGGCGCGCGGCCTGCACATGAGCGATGTCGCACACGTGGTGAACTACGATCTGCCGGCAATTGCGGAAGATTTCATCCATCGCGTGGGACGCACGGGACGCGCCGGGCTTTCGGGCCTGGCAACGTCGATCGTGAGCGGCGCCGAGATGATCGAACTGCGGCGCTTTGAACGGACGCTCAAGCTGCGGATCGAACGCAAGGAGCTGGGCAAGATGCAGCCGTCAGAGCAGCGGAAGATGCCGATTCCGATCACGCTGGCGCGGAAGAATACGAATACGCTGAAGTCGCGCACGCTGAACAGCTTGCCGGGCGAGATCTTCGCGTAGGATTTAACGGTTGTGAGAACGCCAGGGGCCAAGGCCTCTGGCGTTTTTGTTTGGTCCGGTTGTCCCGGATACCTTGGGCGGCCTGTGTCATGCAAAAACCTTTAGCGAAGATTCCCCCAGCCCTTATACTTATTGCGGCCTCGACGGAAAATTCAGGTATGGAACTTTAAGGCATGAGCTTTATTTGGAGCGCGTTGCTGGGTTTGGCAATCGCCGGAGTGCTCACTTCGACGGGATACCTCGTCCTGGTGCTGGTGACGGCTGCCCGATTGCGCGAACGAATCAAGCGAGCCGAAGCTCGCGTTGCGGAGGCGATGCCGGCGGCGACGATGATGAAGCCGCTATGCGGGCTGGAGCCGAAGCTCGAAGAGAATCTGGCGAGCTTTTTTCTGCAGGACTATCCGGAGTTTGAAATTCTATTCGGCACCCGCGATGCAAGCGATCCGGCGCTGGAGATCGTGGGGCGGCTGCGCGAGCGTTATCCGCACATTCCGGTGAAGGTCGTATTCTCGGGTGAACCCGACCAGCCGAACGCCAAGGTCTGCACGCTGCGGGAGATGTTCGCGCAGGCCTCACATGAGTATGTCGTGATTAGCGACAGCGACGTAGGGGTGGAGACAGACTACCTGCGGCGGGTGGTCGCTCCCCTGCTTGACGACGCGACCGGACTGGTGATGTGCCTCTACCGAGGGGTGCCGACGGGCGGCTTCTGGGCTGGACTGGAGGCGCTGGGAATGTCGGTGGAGATGACGGCCGGAGTGGTGGCGGCATCGAGCATGGGGACGGTGAATTTTGCGCTGGGGCCGACGATGGCCACGCGCCGCAAGGTTGTGGAGAGCGTGGGCGGCATTGCAGCGCTGGCGGAGTACTGTGCCGACGATTACGTGCTGGGAAACCTGGTCGCGAAGTCGGGACGCAAGGTTGTGATCAGCGACAAGGTGATCGATCACTATGTGGTGAACCGCTCATTCCGAAGCTCGATGCTGCACCAGACGCGCTGGATGATGAGCACGCGGTTTTCGATTCCGGTGGGACATGCCTTGTCGGTGATGGGCTTTGCGCTGCCATTCGGCGTGCTGGCGGCACTCGCCGGATGGGGTGGCGGCCATCTGAGGCTGGGGCTGGCGCTGCTGGGCTGGACGCTGATCAATCGCATGGTGATGTCGATTGCGGTGGGCTGGGGCGTGGTGGGGGACCGGCGGGCTCTGCGTTATTGCTGGCTGTATCCGCTGCGCGACCTGATGGGCTTTGGCTTCTGGCTGGCAAGTTACGCCGGAGACACGGTGGTGTGGCGCGGCGAAAAGTACCGGCTGGTCAGCGGCGGACGAATGCTCCGCCTGAAGGCAGCAATCGTTGAAAAGCAGAGTGAAAAATCAGTTACGGTTGGTGTAAACGACCTTCCCTGAGCTGGCGGCGTAGACCAGCTTGTTGGAGCCCAGGAGTTCATCGACTTCTTTCCGGTGGAAGTCAGGCACGAAGAGAAAGACGCGCGTGCCGGAGTTCCAGAGACGGAGCAGATCCGCATCATCGAGAAAGATGCGGGGCGCGTCCGGAAAAGTTGAGCCGAACCACATGGAAGTGGTGCGCCCGTTGACCAGCTCGACGGGGCGCCGAAGATAAAACACCAGAGATGAACCATAGGCCTGATCGCCATAGATCAGGACGTGATCCTGCGGCTGAAGCTGCCGCTCGATACGCGTGGCCAGGAGGTGCGAGCTGAGAAAGGGATCGAAGCGAATCAGCGCCAGGTGCGCGGCGACGAGAAAAACCGTCATGGTAATGGCCAGCGCCCAGGTGCCGGCAATATTCTTGCGCTTGAGGCACAGAATAAGTTCTGCCAGAGAGCCGCAGACAAGCGCGATGACGGCGAGGATGGCCGGGAAGCGCAAGGCGGCAAAGGACTGGCCGGTGAGATTGAGGATGTGGCCCATGGAGAGGGTGTCGGTGGCGAGATTGGTCTGGGCGAGGACTTCACCGATGTCTGGGACAAAGGGCAGGCGACGCGAGGACCAGAGTCCGGCGATAAGGACGGCGGCAAAGAGCAGCCGGATGGCAACACTAACGGCCGAGGTTGCCAGCAGCCAGGGTTGGCGGCCTTCCTCTTCTTCTCCGGCAACGGCGGCGGCCAGCAGCAGCAAGAGCGCGAGATAGGCGGGGAAGGTGTAGTACTCCTGATTAGTGGAGACGGCGAAGAAGAGCAGGGTGACCGAGGCCCAGAGGATGCAGATCCAGCGGGTGCGGGCGCGGAAATCGAGCGGAGTGTGCTCGCGGTGAGCGCGGCGCATATCGGCGATGAGGCGGCGCAGGGCCAGCGGCAGGTAGAGGCTCCAGGGAAAGAGCCAGACCAGGTGCAGCGTCCAGTAGAGATAGGCGGGGAGCTTGTTGTAGTCCTTTGGAATGCGCTTGCCGAGGAAGCGCAGGAAGTGCTCGTTGACGAAGTAGAACCAGAAGAAACCGTGATGATCCGCGGTGGCGGGATTGCGCAGGCCGGCCAGGATATGCCACGGAGCGGCGACGACAAAAAACAGGAGCAATCCGGAGAAGAGACGGAACTCGCGCCAGCGCCTCCACTCGCCGGTAATGGCCAGGTAGGCGACGAGGGTGATGCCGATAATGACCAGAGCGAGCAATCCCTTGGTGAGCACGGCAAGAGCCAGGAGCGCGTATCCGGCATACCAGGCACAGCGCGAATTGGGCCGGTCCAGAGCGGCGGCCAGGCAATAGAAGGCAGCGGCGATGAGGAGGCTGACAATCGCCTCCGGAATGAGCACGCGGGTGAAGAGAAAATATCCCAGGGCGGTGACCGTGAAGAGGCCGGTGTAAAGCCCGGCGAGCGGGCCGAAGGCTCGGCTGCCCCAAGCTATGCCGAGTAGAACCAGCAGAAGCATGGCAACGATGGTGGGCAGGTGGGTGGCAAATTCATTGACGCCGAAGAGGCGATACGATCCTGCAACCAGCCAGTACATCAGGGGCGCTTTTTCCAGGTAGCGCACGCCGTTGATGTGCATGGTTACATAGTCGCCGCGGGTGATCATCTCGCGAGCGACTTCGGCGTGAGAGGTATCGACGTCGTCCTGCAAGGCAGGCGAGAAGGCAGAGCCGAGATATACGGCTAGAAATAAGACAAAAACCGCGGCCCAGGCGAAGCGGCGCGATGATGTGGTGGTTAGAACGTCCAAGTCACGTTTCCCTATAAGAGTGTCACCACACATGCTAACAGCTTGAAGGATCGCCGGAGGCGAGGAAGCCGCAAACGATCATGCCAACGTAGATACGTTGCGCCCATTCCCGCACTTCCCTGCCTACCGGGCCTTCATCGAACGCGCACTGGCCTTCTTGACCAATGCCGCGGTGCGCTCGGCGACGAAGTCCATCATCTCCCGCGTGATTCCCGGATAAATCCCCAGCCAGAAGGTCTGGTTCATCACGGTGTCCGTGTTGGTGAGCGCGCCGGAGATGCGGTAGGGGACATCCTTGTAGGCGGGCTGGCGGGTGATGTTTCCGGCGAAGAGGAGGCGGCTGCCAATCTTGCCTTCGTCGTAGAAGGTAAGCAATTCGAGGCGCGAGAATGGAGCCTGGTGGCGCACGGTGATGGGGAATCCGAACCATGAGGGCTCGGAGTTGGGTGTGGCCTCGGGAAGAATCAGAAACTCCTCGAAGGGCTTGAGACGTTCGCTGAGATAGGCAAAGTTGGCACGGCGCTGGGCGATAAAACCGTTGGCGCGCTCAAGCTGCGCGAGGCCGACGGCCGCCTGGAAGTCGGTGATCTTGAGGTTGTAGCCGATGTGCGAGTAAACGTACTTGTGGTCATAGCCGAAGGGAAGATCGCCGAGCTGCCACTGGAAGCGCTTGCCGCAGGTGTTGTCCTTGCCGGGATCGCACCAGCAGTCGCGTCCCCAGTCGCGGAAGGATTCGACGAGCACCTTGAGCTGGTTGTCATTGGAGAAGACGGCTCCACCCTCGCCCATGGTGATGTGGTGGGCGGGATAAAAGCTGAGGGTGCCGATGTCTCCGAAGGAGCCGACGAGCTGGCCGTTGTAACGGGAACCGAGAGCGTCGCAGCAATCTTCGATGAGCCACAGATCGTGCTCGCGGGCGATGCGCAGAACCTCGGCAAGATGGAAGGGATTGCCGAGTGTGTGGGCGAGCATGATGGCCCGGGTCTTTGGAGTAACGGCAGCTTCGATGGCGGCAGGCTTGGCGTTGTAGGTGGGAATATCGACATCGACAAAGACGGGGACGAGGCCGTATTGCACCGCCGGATTGACGGTGGTGGGAAATCCGGCCGCCACGGTGATGATCTCATCGCCGGGAGCGAGGGCCTGGTCGCCGAGCTTGGGCGAGGTGAGAGCGGCAACGGCAAGCAGGTTGGCCGAGGAGCCGGAGTTTGTGGTGACGGCCCAGCGAACATCGAGAAAGTCGGCGAGCTTGCGCTCGAAGTCAGCGTTGAAGCGTCCGGTGGTAAGCCAGAAATCAAGCGCAGCATCGACCGCGTTGCAGACTTCCTCGGGGCCAAAGACCTTACCCGAAGGAGGGATTACGCTTTCGCCGGGAATGAAGGGGCGCGGGGCATGGCGCTGCCGGGTGTACTGGGTCACCAGTTGGAGGATTTGCTGGCGCAGCTCTTCGGTTGTCATGGGCGCACATCCGGCGCGGGTTGCAGTTCTGATTGCCTCATAAATGATCGGATTTGATTGAGGGAGAGGACACGGAGATCTTCGCCACGGTGAAAGGCCTTGTACCACTCCACGGTGTGGAGGAGGGTCTCGTCGAGGTTCCAGCGCGGGCACCAGCCGAGCTGGGCGCGGGCCTTGGAGGAGTCCAGGCGCAGCAGACGCGCTTCGTGAAGCTGCTCGGGCTCGATGCACTCCCATCGGGCTGCGGCTCCCCAAAGCTTTGCCAGCTCCGAGACGAGATAGCCTACGGTACGCGCGTCGGAGTCGGCGGGGCCGAAGTTCCACGCCTCGGCGAAGGGCGGGCCAGCGGCGTAGAGGCGCTCGGCGAGGACAAGATATCCGGCAAGCGGCTCCAGCACATGCTGCCAGGGGCGTACGGCTTCAGGATTGCGGATCACGACGGGTTCGGCTGCGGAAAAAGCACGCATGATGTCCGGGACTAGCCGGTCGAGCGCCCAGTCGCCGCCGCCGATGACGTTTCCGGCGCGGGCGGAAGCCACGGCGACATGATGCCGCGGGTACTGATCGGAGGGAAAGAAAGAGCGGCGATAGGCGGCGGTGACCAGCTCGGCGCAGCCTTTGCTGCTGCTGTAGGGATCGTGACCGCCCATCGGCTCGTGCTCGCGATAGGGCCAGTGCCACTCCTGATTTTCATAGCACTTGTCGCTGGTGACGACGACGACGGCGCGGACGCTGGGCGTGCGGCGGACAGCGTCGAGCAGATGGACGGTGCCGAGAACGTTGACGGCGTAAGTCTCTACCGGGTTCTGGTAGGAGAGCCGGACGAGCGGCTGCGCGGCCAGGTGAATGACGACCTCGGGAGCGAACTCGCGCATGGCGGCTTCGAGGGCGACAAGGTCGCGAATATCTCCGCTAATGGATTGAAGCTGGAGGGCAAGGGCGAGGACACGATAGAGGCTTGGCTCGGTAGGAGGGTCGAGCGCGTAGCCGCATACCTCGGCTCCCATCGAGAGCAGCCAGAGAGCAAGCCAACTGCCCTTGAAGCCGGTGTGCCCGGTGAGGAAAACCTTCTTGGATTTCCAGAAGCTTGGGTTCATAACTCGTAAATGAATCGTAACACCGGAGGGGGGTGCACATTCGCCAAAAGATGCGGATGCGGATCAGGCAAAGACAAGAACAAGGGCAAAGACCCCACCCAAGCGAAGCTTGACTGCGAAGCATCTCGCAGAAAACCCGCGTTCGCATGGCTTCGCGTAGGGGCCTCTATCGCATCGGCAGCACGCCCTGAACCAGTGCGACGGCAGCTTCCGGCTCCGCGACTTCGACAATCAGTTCGTTGTAGCGTTCGTCGAGCAGATCGATCACAACCGTATTGTCCGGGTTATGAACGTCCCAGAAGATCCGCTTACCATACTCATAGAAGGTGCCTGCGGTCATCACACCGGGAATGCTGGTTCCGGGCATTCTGATGCCGTGCCACCAGCCGCGGGCAATGCTCGGGTCGGCACGAATCCCAGCGACGTGCTGCAGCGGGATCTCAAGCGAACTCTTGAAGGCCCAGAGCTTGTCGGCTCCATGCACATGCAATACCAGCTTTCCGTCTGCTACCGATAGATCAACCATAATGTCCTTGCGAGCTGCCGAGGAATTGTTGGGCGCGATTAACAGACTTCTACCCCAGCTCCCCGCTCCTGATCTGCCTCACCACTCCCCGGTCGGCCTCCAGGAAGCTCTCCGCGTCGAGCTTCTCACGCTCTTCCCAGCGAACCTCGCGAAAGATACGGTTCTCGATCTCGCCTTCAAACTCCCGAACCAGGAAGAAGTGCAGCTCCACTCCCAACCCTTCGGCGTAGCTGTGCCGCACCGTGGCAATTTCCGTCCCGACGACGGAGCCGATCCCCAACTCCTCGTCCAACTCGCGCAGCAGCGCGGCAGGCAGCTCCTCGCCGGCTTCGACCTTGCCGCCCGGAAACTCCCATTGCAGCGCGAAAGATTGCTTTTCCGTGCGCTGGCAGATCAGTACCCGGCTTCCGCGCACGATTACCGCCGCAACCACCTGCTTCAAGCCGAGCGCTTCAGCCAACTTCTTCCGCCGGCTCCTACTCAATTTCTGGCCAGTAGACGTTCCATCCCAGCTTTGTGGCCTTTGACCAGAGGTCTGGATTCGGGTTGATCGCATACGCGCTTTTTGCCTTTTCCATCATGGCAAAGTCGTGGATCGAGTTTCCGAAGGCTACATCCACCGGACGCGCAATCACCTCTTCGATCAGCGTCTGCTTCAGCTCGTCGGTAGGCACGCGCAGCAGCCGGTCCGTCACCAGCCCGTCTTCCACCGCCAGCGTCGCCGCCAGCACGCGCTCGGAGGGAATTCCAAACTCTGCCGCGCCCACCTGGACCACCCAGTCGTTGGTGCTTGAGACCGCCCAGATTTCGCAGCCCTGATCCGCCAGCCGCCGCGTCAGCTCCTGCATCTCCCGGAAAATCCTGCGCGCCACAACCTCGTGGAAGAACTGGCGCGCTGCCTGGCGCATCCGCTCCTGCGGCACGCCCTTGTTGATCTGGATCATCTCGCCGCAGATCGTCAGTTCATCCACCCGCTCCGCCAGGTACTCATCGTAGCGATGCTTGATCTGGGGCACGATCTCCGGTGCGATAATTCCTCGTTCGATCTCCCAGTAGAAAAAATCCGCGCCTGCATCTCCCCACCACAATGTACCGTCGCAATCAAACACTGCAATCGCCGGATGCGTCGCTAATACCTGCTGAAGAAAAACCGAGGCAAGTCCTTGGGAGGGATGGCTCAATTGAGTGCTCCTTAATTTGAAATCAAAAGGACAGCTAATCACATTGCTCTGCACATCTGTTAGTCCCAGGGCGCTTTCCATGGCACGCCGGTGGCAACCTTGCCCGCCGCGGGGTCGGCGGCCTTCACGGTCCGCACGTGCTCCAGGTTGGCCGAAAGAATCTCATCCGCCGCGCTCCACTTCTGCCCGCGATGAAACAACTCGATCATTTTGCGTCCCATCAGCACGGGATGCCCCTGTTGCATCGCCGTCTCCGGAACCACTGCCCAAACCTCGTCGCCCGCGGCGCAGTATGCGGCAACCATCCGATGCACCGTCTCCGCCGTCAGCCCGTTATCGTCCAGCGAGGCCACCAGCGCTGCGTCGCGTCCGCGATTCAGCACCTCCTGCAGCATAGCGCGCAGCGCCTCCGCGTCGCTCGCGGTTGCGGAGAGTTGCACCATGTAGGCCGCCTTTGCCCACACCACCGGAGCCAGCGCCTCGGCCTCGGCTCCCACCGCAACCAGCACCATCTCGGTATCGGTGTTCAGGGCCTCGATCAGCTCTCTCAAGCCTTCGGCCATGGTCTTCCTCGGTGCATCTCCGGCTCCCACCTGCGAGCCGGCCGCCAGGATCACTCCGCAAATGCCGGGACTGTGCATACGCTTAAGGTAGCAGGAGAGGCGGCTCCTCGCCAGTGCTCACGCGGCACTTTCACTCCCGGAGTGGAATCCCGGCCCGCCCGGCGTTACAATAACTAACTCAGTGGGGGAGTATGGAAAAGAATGTATCTGGAACCGAGCGTTTCCAGGCTCTGGCCGGGGATCCGCAGAGTCCGGCGCGCATCGCGCAGGTCACCTACGGCGGCAGCCATGAGCAGGAGGGCCTTCTGCTTACCACGCTCGATTCAGCCGTAAACTGGGTGCGCAAGAACTCCATCTGGCCGATGACCTTCGGCCTTGCCTGCTGCGCCATCGAGATGATGGCCATGGGCGCATCGCGCTTTGACATTGCCCGCTTCGGCGCCGAGGTCTTTCGCCCATCGCCGCGCCAGTCCGATCTGATGATCATCGCGGGCCGCGTCTCGCAGAAGATGGCCCCGGTAATTCGCCAGCTCTACATGCAGATGCCCGAGCCCAAGTGGGTCATCTCGATGGGCGCCTGCGCCACGTCGGGCGGCGTCTTCAACAATTACGCCATCGTGCAGGGCGTCAACCAGTGGATTCCCGTCGATGTCTACGTCCCCGGATGCCCGCCCCGCCCCGAGCAACTCATCTACGCCATCACCCTTTTGCAGGAGAAGATCAAGAACGAGCGCGGCTCCTTCAAACGGGCGCTCAACATCGGCGAGTAAGACTTACGGGAATAATGAAACAGTCCTGCCGGAGATTTCAATCGGCAAGGCTGATTTCCTGTGCCGCAAGAAAGAGGGGTTTCCATCCCCAGGCTTTGCAGGGCGCGAATCATCGGCCTGTTTGCCTTGTTTGACAATCACGAACGCATAGACTAGACTAATCGAACTTAGTTTATGGAAACTTCTATGAAATCCATCAACATTCATGAAGCCAAGACACAGCTTTCCCGCCTGGTGGATCAGGCCGCAAGCGGGGAACCCTTCATTATCGCCAAGGCAGGCAAGCCTCTGGTCAAGGTCACGCCGCTGGACACCCCGATCGGCAAGCAGGTACGCCGGCTTGGCTTCCTCGCCGGACAGTTCTCGATTCCGGACGATTTTGACCAGATGGGCAGCGCCGAAATCGAGCGCATGTTCGGCGGTGAAGAGTGAAACTGCTGCTGGACACGCATCTCCTGCTCTGGGCGGCGAATGAGCCTAAACGGCTGCCAAAGGCAGCCCGCGTATTGATCGAGGATGCGGAAAACGAGCTACTCTTCAGCGCGGCCAGCATATGGGAGATCACGATCAAAAGCAGTCTCGGACGGGAAGACTTCCGGGTGGACGCGAGGCTGCTGCGCCGCGGATTGCTGGATAACGGCTACACCGAACTGCCCATCACAAGTGAACATGCCATCAACGTCGACCACCTGCCATCAGCGCATAAGGACCCCTTCGATCGCATTCTTGTGGCTCAGGCCACCGTCGAAGGCATTACGCTGCTCACCAATGACCGCAAACTTGTGGATTATCCAGGGCCGATACGGAAGGTGTGAGTCGCTAGCCGAGGAATGCGATTGGCTGCCCCCCAGGGATTCGAACCCCGATACCCTGCTCCAGAGGCAGGTGTCCTACCGTTGAACGAGGGGGCAGCATGAAGGATCGCTGGTTATGCTCACAGTGACGGTTTGATCATAAGTGCTTGAAGATGTTTCGTCAACTTGGCCCACCACTCACAACCCATCCTCAGCAGTGCGAATCTGCGATAATAACGGAAAGAGCGGGCGCGGGTACGTCGATGCGGACCGGCAAGGATTCGTGTAGTGAGTTTCGAGCGGCAAAAAACATTTTTCATCGAAACCTTCGGATGCCAGATGAACTTCCACGACTCGGAGAAGGTTGCCGGATCGCTGGTCTCGCAGGGTTATCGGCAGGTGCAGTCCATCGAGGATGCGGACCTTATTTTCTATAACACCTGCTCGATCCGCGACAAAGCCGAACAGAAGGTCTTCCATCGTCTTGCGGAGTTCAAGCGCCTGCAGAAGCAGGGCAAGAAGTTCGCCGTGATCGGCTGCGTGGCGCAGCAGGAGGGTGAGCGCATCTTTGAGCGCGCGCCCCACGTTTCACTGGTGGCGGGCTCGGCAAGCTATCGCCGTCTGCCGGAGATGCTGGTGCAGATCGGCCGCGGAGAGCGCGCCACCGGATTGAACGACCGCGATACCGAAGAGACCTTCGAGACCGAGTTCACCGCGCGCACCAATCCGCATCGCGGATATATCACGATCATCGAAGGCTGCGACAAGTTCTGCGCCTATTGCGTGGTGCCCTACACCCGCGGACGCGAGCGCAGCCGCACCTCGGAGTCCGTGCTGGAAGAGGCGCGCCGCATCGTTGCTGGAGGAGCTACGGATGGCGGACTTACGGAAATTCAGTTGCTCGGGCAGAATGTGAACTCCTATCGCGATCCGCTTGGACGGCGCAGCTTTGCGGAGTTGCTCGCCGAGGTCGGAGAGCTTCCGGGAATTCGGCGCATCCGGTTTACGACTTCGCATCCGCGTCATTTCAATCGCGAAATCGTCGCGGCAATCGACGCCGTACCCACGCTTTGCGACCACGTGCATCTTCCCGTGCAGAGCGGTTCTTCGCGCGTTCTGGCGGCGATGGCGCGTGAGTACACGCGTGAGCAGTACCTGGAACGAATTGCATGGATACGCGCCGCAAAGCAGCGTTCGATCGCCATCACCACGGACGTTATCGTCGGATTCCCCGGCGAAAGCGACGCTGAGTTTGAGCAGACGATGAGTCTGCTGGAGGAAGTGCAATTCGACGGAGTTTTCAGCTTCAAGTATTCGCCGAGACCCAACACACCGGCCATCGCGATGGAGAATGCGATCTCCGAGGAAGAGAAAACGAGTCGTCTGGCGGTTCTCAACGACCGGCAGCGCGAGATCCAGCGCGCCAATTACGCGCACTATGTAGGCCAGGTGTTGGAAGCGATGGTCGAAGGCTATCAGTCAGCCCGCAATCAGATCGCCGGCCGTACCTCTCAGAACAAGACGCTGAATTTCACCGTTCCCGATGGGTATGCGGTGCCGGAAGTTGGAAGTTACGCGCAGGTTCGCGTCACACGCGCGCATCCAAACAGCTTGGTCGGAGAGATGGTGTGCGCCCCCGAAGTACAGAGCGCGCAACCGGACTGCGCTGTTATTGTTATATGACGGCAGCCGGATGGAGGTTTGCATGGAAGTTGAAATGCGAATTCGTGGACTTATGCTGGACCCAACCACCAACATGCCGATCATCGTCCTCAAGGATGTGAACAGCGATTCGGTGCTGCCGATCTGGGTTGGCGTCTTCGAGGCTAACGCGATTGCGCTGGAGATTGAAAAAGTCTCGCCGCCGCGCCCCATGACCCATGATCTTCTCAAGAACATCATCGTTGGACTGGGCGCAACCGTGGAACGCGTGGTGGTCACCGAACTGCGCAACGATACATTTCTCGCCGCAATCTGGGCGATGCGCAACGGCGAGCCCATCGTGATTGACTCGCGCCCCTCGGATGCAATCGCGCTGGCAATGCGTGCCGATTGCCCGATTTTTGTGGACGAGGAAGTGCTCAACAGTTCGCGGATCGCAACCGGCGTCACCGGGCGCATTACGGGAGACGACCTGCGGCGCTGGCTGGAAGGATTGAGCGACGACGATCTCGGACGTTACCGCTCCTGAGCGGAGCGGCGGTCCTCCCGCTCCCGCATACGCCGACAGCGGACGGACGTGGGCCACTGCAGCCGGCGGGCATTCTGCGTTCTCGATCAATTCTTTTATAGAGTTTTAAGAAAGAGCCTTGCCTCATCGATGCGAGGAAAGGCTTTTTCCTCTTCGCGAAATTCCCTGCCATGGACCGAGCGCCGGCTGCCGCGCATCTTCACCGGATGCTTGAGGTGAAGCATCTCGTGATAGACGATGTACTCCATGGCCAGGCGCGGCACGCGTGCCTGATCAAATACTTTGCTGATGATGATGGCGTTGTGCGCCGGATCGTAGTGGCCGAGCAGATGCCGCGCGCGTTCACCGCTCCAGCTCATCTGTGGCCGTCCCAGCAGTCCGTAAAAAAAGCGCGTATTCAGCGTCTCAAACACTTCGTCCAAGTCGTAATAGACGCCTTGTGCGGATTGCAGGCGCTTGCGTCCGCGCAACTGCCTTACCTGCTGTGCTTTCTCTACCATGTCGCGCGAGGCTACGTAGCGCCGGTAGCGCGAGCTGTGCCCTGCGTCGATCGGTTTGCGGTAAATCTTGGCCAGGAGGATATGCACAATGGCCTTCAACACCGGCTCGGGCGCGCCCTCCAGCAGGTCGGAGAGGCGCAGCTTCATGCGTCCTTCGGCGAGGCGAATGGTGTTGTTGATGTTGGCAAAGGGATAGAACTGTAAGTCGAACTCCGGGAGCGGCGCGCGCGGCCGAAGTTCCCGGTAGGTCTCATGCAGCAACGGCAGCAACGAATCCTTCAAAGTGATTCCAGATTATCAGAAGCGAGGCTACTCATGTTCGCCGCCGGAGTCGTGCGCCTTCAATGAGCACTCCACCGGGCGCCGCAGGTTGCTCTGCATTGTGCTGATCGGCAAATCGTGCAGGACTTTCATCGCTTTCCATCAGCCTCGCGCTCGATCGCAACCAGGCGGTGCCGCGCTTTCCATTCATCGTCGGGGAATTGCCCCTTGGACAAGGCCAGGAAGGCCTTGTAATTCTCTACCGCTTCCGCAAAATGACGCAGATGATCGTAACAAGTAGCGCGCAGAAAGTAGCTGCTCGGCAATTCCGGGAGCCGCTTCTTGCGCTCGTTCAATGCATTGAGGGCAAGTTCATACTCCTGGTTGCCCGCCGCGGCCAGCGCCAACTGGCCGTATGCCTCGCCCCACTCCGGCTTCAGGCGGACACAGGCCAGGAACTTACTCTGTGCTTCTGCATACTTAAGCTGCGCCAGTAGCGCCGAACCCAGCCCGTCGTACAGATCCGCGTCGTCCGGGAAATGAGGCAGCAGGGCGCGGTAGCTCTCTTCCGCGCCGGCAAACTGCTTGCTCCGCTCCTGCACAAAGGCGAGTTCGCGTAGCGCATCCCAGTCATCCGGCCGCAAAGCCAGCGCTTTCTTCAATTCCGCCGAGGCCTCTTCGTCCTTTTTCGCCGCGCTCAACACACGTCCAAGTTGCAGATGCGCATTTTCGTTCTGCGGCGCCGCGGTTACCAGCTCGCGCAGTATCCTCTCGGCTTCGCGCAGGCGGCGGGCGCGCATAAGGAGGTTCGAGAGCGCTGCAAGCGCATCCGTCGACTCCGGCTGAAGCTGATTCGCCTTGCGAAATTCTCTCTCCGCTCCCGGCTCGTCTCCCGTCCGCTCCAGCGCCTCGCCCAATCCAAGCCGGTGCATGGCGTTGGCGGGCGCCAGCGCAACCGCATGAGACCATGAGTCCAGCGCCGTCTTCGGAGCACGGAAATCCTGCTCCTGCGCCAGCGTGGCCCATGCGCGGGCAAGCTCCTCCTGCGGATTTTCTCCCGTCGGTTTCAGGTGCGTAGCCATTTCCAGGTACTTGGACGCCTCCGCATCGTTCTCATGCGCAAGCATCATGCCAAGATTCAGATTACATTCAAAACTCTCCGGCTGCGCCGCCACTGCGCCGCGGTAGGCCAGAATCGCCTCAGGATAATTATGCCGGGCGTGCATCACATAGCCCAGGTCGAACCACGCCTGCGCGTCCTTTGCGTTGACCGTCACCAGTTTACGAAGAATGGCCTCGGCCGCGGACCATTGCCGCTCATCCATTGCGCTCTCGGCGCGCTTGATCGCCGGCACTTCGCTCGCAGCAGTACCATGCGCGGTTGGCTTCTGCGCAACGAGCACGGAGGCAAATAACATTATGGCAGCCCCAACTCGCGCGCAGCTTCCCCGTGGCCTCACGATACCACCGCCTCCAGCGGCAGCACCTTGCGCAGCCATTGGCCGGTGTAGGAGCGCTGGTTTGCCGCAATCTCCTCCGGCGTGCCCACCCCTACGACTTCTCCGCCGCGTTCACCGCCCTCCGGTCCGAGATCGATCACCCAGTCCGCCACCTTGATGACGTCCAGATTATGCTCAATCACGACGATAGACCCGCCCGCGTCAATCAGCTTCTTGAACGCCGCCAGCAGCTTGCTCACATCGTCAACGTGGAGGCCGGTGGTTGGCTCGTCAAAGATATAAAGCATGTGCGACTTCCGCTTGACGGTTGTGCCATCGTGATTCTTGCGCAGGCTGTCGCGTCCGTGGTGCGGCTGCAGGTGCGCCGCCAGTTTCATCCGTTGCGCCTCGCCCCCGCTCAGTGTGGTTGCGGACTGGCCGAGCCGCAGATATCCCAGCCCAACCTCTTCCAGCACGCGCAGCTTGTCAACCAGTTTCGGAACCCCGGCAAAGAATCCCAGCGCTTCTTTCACGGTCATATCGAGCACGTTATGAATGTTTTTTCCGTGATAGCGCACGGCCAGAATCTCCGGCTTGTAGCGCGTGCCCTTGCAGTCTTCGCAGAGCAGCTCCACGTCGGCCAGAAACTGCATCTCCACGGTGACCGTGCCGTCGCCCGAGCAGGTTTCACAACGCCCGCCCGGTATGTTGAAAGAAAAGTGTCCAGCCGTATAACCATGCTTCTTGGATTCGGGGAGGGAGGCGAAAACCTCGCGGATCGGATCGAACGCCTTGATGTAGGTCACCGGATTCGAGCGTGGCGTGCGCCCGATCGGCGACTGGTCCACCAGTTGCACTTCGTCGAGCCACTGCTCGCCTTCGAGTTCGCGCAGGCTGCCCTCGCCGGTTGCGCCTGCGCTCTGTCGCTTGACGGCCGCCAGCCGCTGGTATAGCACATCGTGTATTAGTGTGCTCTTGCCGGAACCGGAAACCCCCGTTACCGCCACCAGCAATCCGAGCGGAATCGTAACGTCGATGTCCTTCAAGTTATGCTCACGGGCGTCGCGCAGGCGCAAAAACTGTCTACCGGGAGTGCGCCGCTGTAGCGGAACCTGAATCTGCAAATCTCCGCTCAGGTAACGGCCGGTCAGGGATTGATGATTGGCGCGGATCTCCTCGTAGCTGCCGTACGCCACCAGTCTGCCGCCGTGTTCGCCCGCCCCGGGGCCAAGGTCCAGAATCTCATCGGCGGTCGCCATCACCTGGGCATCGTGCTCCACCACCAGAATCGTATTGCCCAGGTCGCGCAGGCTTTTCAGAATGTGAATCAGCCGGGCGGTATCGCGGCTGTGCAGTCCGATGGAAGGCTCGTCGAGCACATACAAGGTTCCCACCAGCCGCGAGCCCAGCGAGGTCGCAAGTTGAATTCGCTGCGCCTCGCCGCCGCTCAACGTCGAGGAGAGCCGGTCCAGCGTCAGGTACTCCAATCCCACTTCATTCAGGAAGCGCAGACGGTCGCGAATCTCCTCCAGAAGCTTGCTGGCTATGCCGGCCTCCTCATTCGTCAGTGTCAACTCCTGAAAGAAGCCCGCCGCCGCCTCTACGGTTTTGCCGCAAAGCTGGCAGATGTTCAGTCCCGTGATCTTCACCTGGCGCGCTTCGCCGCGCAGTCTTGCTCCGCCGCACGCTCCGCACAGCGAATAGCCCCGATAGCGGCTCAGGAACACCCGTACGTGCAGTTTGTATTTCTTTTTCTCCAGGTGATCGAAAAATCCGCGCACTCCAGGCCATCTTCCGTCGCCTTCCAGAATCAACTGCCGCTCCTCCTCCTTCAGCTTCGCCCAGGGCACGTCCAGAGGGATTCCGGCAAGCCGTGCCACGCGGCGCATCTCCGTACCCAGCGGCTTGTACTTCGGCTTCGTCCAGGGCTCAATCGCGCCTTCGGCCAAGCTCTTTGAACTGTCCGGAATCACCAGCGCCATGTCGAAGTCGATGGTGTTTCCAAAGCCCTGGCAGCGCGGGCATGCGCCGTATGGATTGTTGAAGGAGAATAGCCTCGGCTCCGGCTGCTCAAATTTCAGATTGCAATGCTTGCATTCAAAGCGCTGGGAAAAGCGCAAGCGCAGTGGGTCGCCCTCGCGTGGCGCTGTCTCAAACACTACCTCGCCCGCCTCGCGGTAGCCGCTCTCGATCGCATCCACAATGCGCGAGCGCGACTCGGCGTCCACCACGATTCGATCCAGCAGGATGGACACAGCTTTACTGAAATCGATCTCCAGCAGCGACTCGGGAGTAGAGAACTCGAAGAGCTTCCCATCCTGGACTAGCCGGTTGAAGCCGCGCTTGCGCAGTTCGAAGAGCCGTTCCCGCAGCGCGGCACTGTGATCGTCTTCGGCCTGCTTCTTCTTGCGTCCGCGTAGCTTCTTCTCCGCCTCGGGCGCAGCCGCGGGTTCAGCGTGCAGCAGCGGGAACAGCGCCTGCACCCGCGTGCCATCGTCCAGCGCCAGGATGCGCTCGGCCACCTCGTCCACCGTGTCGTTCCTCACCTGCTCGCCGCACTGCGGGCAATAGGTCCGGCCAATGCGGGCGAAGAGCAGGCGCAGGTAGTCGTAAATCTCGGTGGCCGTGGCCACGGTGGAGCGCGGATTGCGCGTCTGGTTCTTCTGCCGGATCGCGACCGCCGGTGCAATGCCGTCGATCAGATCAACATCCGGCTTTTCGATGCGCTCCAGAAATTGCCGGGCATAAGCCGAAAGAGATTCGACATAGCGCCGCTGTCCTTCGGCGTAAATCGTGTCAAAGGCCAGCGAAGACTTTCCGCTTCCAGAGACTCCCGTCACCACCGTCAGGCAATTGTGCGGAATTTCAAAATCGATGTTCTTCAGGTTGTGGACGCGCGCGCCGCGAACTACGATAGCTTCCTTGGACATATTGAGCACGGCCGGCCTACCCGATCGCGGCGCTCAATCCCTATGTCCGCAATCTGTCCGCCACCGAATCTCACTATTATAGTTCGCCCGCCCCAGCCGCT
Source organism: Candidatus Korobacteraceae bacterium (assembly GCA_049521655.1). Classification (GTDB taxonomy): domain Bacteria; phylum Acidobacteriota; class Terriglobia; order Terriglobales; family Acidobacteriaceae; genus TOLSYN. Next base: position 97,545 of record JBEKOO010000003.1, on the reverse strand, counting down.
CCAACTACCCAGATCGCCGCTGGAGTCATTCCTAGTTCATCAACTTCAGCACCAGCAGTACATAGAGCCACATCGCGCCCATGAAGTGCCAGTACCAGGCTGACACGTCGAGCGTAATACAACGCCGCTCCAGCGAGAGCCTCGGCCCTGCCGCCAGGCAGGCATAGAGCAGCACCGCAAGCCCCGCTACGAGATGCACCGCGTGCGCTCCCGTCAGCAGAAAGATGAACGTACTGGCGGGGCCGCTGCTGGCAAATGTGCCGTGCAGATTTAACTGCCTCCAGACGAGGTACTGTCCGCATAAGAAGCCGCAGCCCGCCATAGCCGTCGCCCACACCCACCAAAACGAGGTCTGGCGAATCGGGCGCACCCCTGGAATGCTGCACATCGGCACCAGGATTGCCTCCATCCGTGCGCTCCGCCGTGCCAGCTCAACCAGCAGACTGCTAACGATCAGCACCGCCGTATTGATCAGCAGAATCTTCATCGGCAGCGACACGGGTACCCAGTCACTCTGAAAGCCGCCGGTCAGAGGATCGAACTTACCCGCGCCACGCCGTGCCACGAACAAGGTCGTGAACGCAATGAACAGCATCACGATCGAGGCGACCGTGAAAAGCAAACCCAATCGATACCGCTGCAACTGTTGCCCGAAGTCATGCAGGCCATCGCCATCGCCGCGACCGCCGCCGCTGCCACCGCCGCCAAACTCTTCCGGAGGTGCAGGACCGCGGTTCCCGCCGCCGGGGACCGGTTGGTTCAACGCACGTGAGGACATTGCTCCCATCTTCTTCTAGATGCTGAAAAGCACATTTCGGTACCTAAATTAATTTTTATTGCGCCATGCTGCGCAATCTTCTCAGGGCAATCCGAATCAAAACTGCCCTATTCTGAATCCAATCAATTATCCGAACTTCCACGGAGTCGGCATGACACTGAACCTTGCCCTTGATCACGATGTGCCCTCGCAAAACCGGCAGCGCGATGGCTGTTTTGGATGCGGGCCCGCGAATCCAAATGGGCTGCAACTGATCTTCGCTCTCAGCCACGATGGGAAGAGTTACGTCTGCAGATTTTCCCTTGGCGCCAGCTTCGTTGGTCCTCCCGGCCATGCTCACGGAGGCATCATCGCCGCAATTCTTGACGAGGCGATGGGCAAGGCGAACAAACTCAAAAGCAAGGTTGCTCTCACCCGCCGCATGGAGGTCGAGTATCTTCGTCCCGTGCCTCTGGGCCAACCGCTTGTAGTCGAAGGCCGCGTCAGTCGGATGACCGGACGGGCGCTCTACAACCGCGCCGAACTTCGCAGCGCAAAAGGAGATGTGCTGGCTCGCAGCCGGGGAAAATTCCTGGCGATTAACGCGGAGAAGATGTTCGCCCGCGAGTTCGAAGTCGAACGCCGCAACTCCGGATAGCCTTCACCTTGCTGCAGTGCCCAATTTCTTTACGGATCCACCGCGATTATCCGCGCCTCTCCTCATGGACATCCGCCTGCCGCGCCCACTCCAGAAACTTCCGCAGCGCCTCACCGCGATGGCTGACCGAGGCCTTCTCCTTGGATGTGAGTTCGGCAAAACTCTTGCCCAGCGAAGGAAAATAAAACAGCGGGTCATAGCCGAAGCCCATGCTCCCGCGAGCCTCGCGCAGAATCACACCCGCCGCTTCGCCCCGGAAGTGCGCTACCTCCCGCCCATCGCGCGCCGCCGAGATCACGCAGACGAAGCGCGCCCCGCGTTCGGCCTCGGCAACCGCTTCCAACTCGCGCAGAAGCTTCGCATTGTTTGCCGAGTCCCTGCTCTTTCCGCCCGTCCCATCTGTGGTGGCATAGCGTGCCGAGTACACTCCGGGCCCTCCGCCCAGCGCCTCCACCGATAGCCCGGAGTCATCTGCCAGTACCAGTTCGCCAGAGGCAAAGCGGCTGTAATGCTCTGCCTTCTTGCGTGCGTTCTCCTCGAAGGTCGCGCCGTCCTCGACCGCCTCCGGCAGCATCGCAAAATCCGCCAGCCCATCCACCGTAATCCCATGCACGGCCGCCGCGCCCGCAAAGTCGCCCAGCTTGCCCTGATTTGAGGTCGCAATCAAAACTCGCATCCAGCTACTTTCATGGAAGCGCGAGCGTACTTCAAGAGGAAAAGCCATCGACAGTTCACATTGCACGGGCTTTCGCGCTTTAGACCTCATGAGCGAGTCCCTCCTGAAATGAATTTTTGCTCCTAAATCACTGAACAACCGAAGCCGGTCATGGTAACGTTCAATTGCAAATAGACTTAGAGGCCCAACTTGCAATCTACGCTGAACGATCAGCTTGATCGGACAATCTTCAACGCCATGCCCATACCCGCGTTTGTGGTCAACGGCGACGTCGAGATCATAGACTTGAACGATGCCGCCGCCCAGTTCTGCGGCCAGGCTCGCGACATGGTGTATCGGCGGCGGGGAGGCGACGTGTTGGGCTGTCTCCACGCGGCTGATGTATCCGAGGGCTGCGGCCGGGGGCCGGACTGTCAAGGTTGTATCATCCGCAATTCCGTGGCGCTTTGCCTGGAAGGGCAAACCGTCAGCCATCGCATAGTGAAGCTTCAGCTTTCCCATGGGCTGCAGGTGAAGGAATTGCGGGCTTTCGTTACCGCAAGCCCGCTGCCGGACGGAAGCGAGAAACTGGCCTTGCTGATCGTCGACTACATTCCTGAAATCTCCGCCCTGAAGAGCGTTGTTCCCATCTGCATGCGGTGCAAGAAAGTATGGGATGACGAGCAGTTTTGGGCAGAGGTGGAAGAGTATTTTCATGAGCACGCCGGGGTGTGCTTTGCTCATGGACTCTGTCCCGAGTGCGCCAGAAAATTTTCGGAGTCGCGCTAAGAGCACCAGAAGCAGACCTGCCGCTTGGCCTGCCCGATGTTTTGTACCAGATTCTCTCTCATACAACCTGGTACAAGAAACGTCGCGCACTCCACATCTGTATAGCTGTAAATCGAGAACTTGAGCATGCGTATGCCAGCCCCGAATTAGCCGAAAGAAGCGGAGCTAGGGCAGCGTGCAATGCCTGATTCGTATTAGCGATGTTTCTTGCGAAGATTGAGCCCATGGATATGCCTGTCACCAACCCGGACCTTATCGACTTCGGCGTATACCGGCTAGACGTGAAGAAGGGCGAGCTTCGCAAGCTTGGCACATCGATTCGACTGCAGCCTCAGCCGCTCAAACTGCTGGTCCTTCTAGCTTCCTCTCCGGGCGAAGTGGTCACTCGTGAGCAAATCCAGCAAGAGATCTGGGGAACTGACACGTTTGTAGACTGCGAACGTGGGATGAACCACTGCGTTCGCCAGGTTAGAGCGGCGCTGAGCGACGATGCCAATTCACCGCGCTACATCGAAACAGTGCCGCGTCGCGGCTATCGCTTCATTGCCCCGGTGCAGGTCCCCGAGCTTCCTTCTCAAGTACAGCAGGCTTCAGCCGCCGGAGCGATGGAAGCCCAGGCGCCTGACTCAACGCCGCGGCCTGAGCGCAATTGGGTGTTGGTAGCGCTGGCGGCAATGGCCGTCTTCGCGATCGCCGCTCTGATCTTTGCCGCCAGACACTCCCAGGTACGGAAAAAGCCAGCCAAAACTCCTTCCAAGCTTACATTGGCAGTGCTGCCTTTTGAAAACCTGACTGGTGATCAGGGACAGGAGTACCTAAGCGACGGCATCACGGAAGAGATGATTGTTCATCTCAGCACGGTCAGCCCACGGCAGCTCGGGGTTATTGCACGCACCTCCGCGATGACCTACAAGCACTCCGGAAAAGTGCTGAAACAGATCGGCACAGAACTGGGGGCACCGTACCTGCTGGAAGGAACTGTTCGACGTTTCGGTTCGAAACTCCGCATCACCGCCCGCCTGCTCCGCGCTGCGGACGAAAGCCAGCTCTGGACTGGCAGTTACGAGGGCGAGGGTGACGAAGAACGCATCTTGTCATTCGAAGAATCCGCAGCCAGCCAGGTTGCGCTCTCGCTTTCGGTGATTCTGCCCGGATCGCACCTGGCGGAAGCTGGCACTACGAACCGCCTGGCCTATGAAGCCTATCTGCGTGGACGCTATCAATTAAACCAGCGCAATGAAAACGGCTTTCGCAAGGCGACCGAGTACTTTCAGAATGCGATTGCATTGGATCCCAACTACGCGCAAGCCTATGCGGGCTTGGCGGATTGCTACAACCTCACGATCGAGTACTACGAGCGCCGTTCAGGCGACGAACTCCCTGAACTGGCGCGCAGCGCGGCCAGTAAAGCGATCAAACTGAACCCCCAACTCTCTGAAAGCTACTCGGCGCTGGCATTTAACCAGTGGCGCTACCAGTGGAAGTTCAATGACGCCGACGCAGGTTTCCAAAAGGCTCTGCAGCTGAACCCGAACAACGCCAATGCCCTCCACTGGTACGGGCTTTTCCTCGCTTCGCGGGGGCGCTTCGACGAAGCCCGTCAGGAGCTGCGTCAAGCGCGCGTCCTCGATCCTCTCTCACTGATTACGATTACCAACGTGGGATGGGTTTCCTACCTCGCGCGGGATTTTGACGGCGCAATCGCGAATTATCAGGAGGCGCTCACCCTCGATCCCAATTTTCAAACCGCGCTGATGAAACTGGCCTGGGCATACGAAGAGAAGCACATGTGGCGGGAAGCCATGGAGACGCGACAACGTTTCTATCTCGCCGCTGGACAGCCAGGGATCGCGCGAAGCTTGGCGGGCGCATATGCGAATTCAGGCTACCCCGGCGTCCTGCACACGATCATCACGGAGACCCAAAAGCCCGACGCAAGCCGCTATTACGATGACTACCAGGTTGCAAAGCTGTACGCTTCCATAGACGATCGCGACCGGGCGTTCACCCTGTTACAGCGCGCCTGCGACCATCGAAGCGGATGGATGGTATTCCTGGCAGTAGAACCTGCTTTCGACCGGCTGCATACCGATCCTCGGTTTGCCCGTTTGATCAGTGAGGCAGTTTCCTCCCCGCGGTGAATCTCGACTTTTACGTTCGCAGGTGGTTTCCTTCCATAAGGTGCTGGAGGGTTCGTTCATGCACCGAACTAGTACCCGGATGACGCACGTTATGATTCATGCAGCGCTATCCTGCATCGGCGTGCCACGGGCAACCTTTCCCCAATTCGGTAATGGAAGGGTAGCTCACGATGCAGGAGTTGATGCGATTGAGAAATGCTGAGGCGTTATGAGTTCGCTACAGGTTTCTTTACTCGCATTGTCGTAATCGCCACCACGCTGATCAGAATAAGCAGAGTGCCTAGGATTGTTCGCCGGCCAAGCGCTTCGCCGCCCAGAAAATATCCAATCAAGACAGCCACAACCGGATTCACATATGCGTAGGTCCCGGCTTTTGTCGGCGATTCGTTACGAATCAGCCACACATAGGCAGTGAACGCGATAATGGATGCCGCGACAATCATATAGAGCAGCGCAAACCACGCTTTAAGCGAGACAACCAACGGATGAAAGTTGCGATATTCTCCCAGCGAGACCGATATAAGAGATAACAACACCCCTCCGGCGAGCATCTGCACTCCCGAGCTCATGATGCCGGACTTGGGAAGCGGCAGCTTGGGCATCAGCGCGGTTGCTATTGCCATACCCATGGACGCAACGATCAGCGCCAGGGCGCCCGCCCTGTCGATCGGTGCCCCGCCAAAACTTAGCGAGCTGCTCGTCAGCACCGCCACTCCCCCAACCCCGGTCAACAGTGCCAATGCCAGGCGAACGGTAAGTTTTTCCGTTCGCGTGACAAAGACCTCCAACAGTGCTATGAAGACCGCAATCATGGCCATCATGACTGCGGTAATGCCCGAGGGCACGTGCTGCTCGGCCCAAAACACCATCCCGAAATCGAAAACGAAGATCAACAGACCAAGTAGGGATGCTGACATCCATTGACGCCCGCTAGGTGAGCGTTCGCCCCGCGCAAGCATCCAGCCGTAGAGGATCAGTCCGGAAATCAGAAACCGCAGCGCCGCGAGAAGGAATGGCGGAACTTCGCGGATGCCAACGCGAATCGCGAAATACGCGGAGCCCCACACAAGATAGACAATCGCGAAAGCCAACAGAGTCTTCCATACCGAGCGATGACTTTTAGCTTCCATAGCAGAATCCTACTATTGCTCAGCCTTTTTCTCCCGTCTTATCGCGCACATCTCACGAGGCGAAAACAAACCGTTAGTTTGCTGAAGCCAAGCCAACTTGAGCGAAGCCGCTAGTGCGACGGACGCATTCGCGTGCGGTGAGGCAAGCCGCGACAAATATAAATTTGAGTAGCTGGCTTCAGTTGCCGGTCCTGTCAGGCCCACACACTCGCGTTCCCAGCTCTGTCCTGCCGCCACTACAGGCGGCAAACAGATTGCAATCCTGAAAGTTACTTGCCTCCATAAAATCGTTCTACTCTTTATGCTCCGGCCCATAGACCAGCGAGTAATGGCGGAATTTCCTGGGCATATGCGATCCGACCGATCCTATGATTATCACTGCAATCAAGATCGGCAGGCGGTGACTCCACGCAAATGGGATTACACACAGCATGGCGAGCTTAAGGAGCAAGAGCAGGCCCCAACCCTGATGAATAAACTGAAACGACGGATAGGCTTCAAGCGTTGCCATGCCAACTCCCGTCACAATTGCGCCGTATAGCAGAGGCCGGAGCTGATCGGCGGGAGCGCCAAACGCGTGGCCTCCAACCAGGATGCTGATGGCTATAATGTGGAGCGTCCGGAATGCAATCTTCCAGGCGCGCTCGTACGGGATGCTGCGCTTCTTTGCCGGCGATTGAATCTGGATTCCGCCTTCTCTGGCCACGGTGAGTTCGTCTTCTCCAGCTGCTCTGTGTACTTGGCCGGAACCAAATAGCTCATCTCATTCTAAATGCTGCGCGGCGCAGTGATCTTCTCCAGTTCGAATCCGAGTTGGCGGAGCGCATCCCTGACTGCCGGGTCTGACAGCAGCGACACAAATCTTCGCACTGGGACGCGCTGCGACCGGCTTTTGGGAATCACGAAATCATAATGCTCCACCTGCAGAGGCAGGAATCCAAGTCCGTATTGCCGCGCGACCGTCTGGATCGCCACACCCCAATCGGCATGGCCCTGCGCGACGGCAACGGCAACCGCATTGTGCGTCTTTGCCTCATTGGTGTATCCCTCTGGCTGCGAACCGTTCAACAGCCGATCAATCAGGATGCGCGTGCCACATCCGGCATTCCGGTTCCTCATCATGCACGAGGAGTCTGCAATTGCCGCCTCGGCTGCCTCTTCCGCCGACCGGCCTTCAAAGCGCGGATCGCCGGGTCGAAAGACGATTCCCTGCAGACGCATGTATCCCGGAACGAGTTCGAGATCGTCGGTAAGAAACGGACGATTGTACTCACCTGTGGCGGGGTCCATCAGGTGTATTCCAGCGATGTCGCATTCGCCCCGCTTTGCTGCGGTCAGTCCGCCGTTGCTACCCACGCTGAGAGTTCTGACCGAAAAACCTTCGCTCATGATGCGTCCGACGAGCAGGTCGAGACCGACACAATGGCTTCCGATGATCACTAAATCCACTAGTTTGTGATGCGCGCCAATCAGAGTAACGTCAACCTCCGCGCCATCTGGAACGGATTCCGACTGTGATCCAACTGTAAAGAAACCGTCGGATTGACCAAACGTGGTAACCGACCCAGATCCTTTGTTGGCCGGGTATGCCACAAGCTTCTCGTCCGCTCCGCGGATCAGCGAGACCATTACAAACTCTGTACGCCCACGATCCGATGTGAGCCGCGCAGCCACGGTGGCTTTCACTGACTCAGGGCGTTCCTGAGGAAGTCCGGCAAAGGCTCGAATAACCGGTGCGACGAACTCATGAAAGATGAAAATCGCTGAAGTCGGAAAACCCGGAAGGATGACAACTGGCTTCCCATCGGTGACCGCAAGGCACAGTGGCTTGCCAGGCTTCAGCGCCACGCCGTGGACAACGATGCCGGGGCGAGGAAGTTTGCTGACGGCGTGGTAGGCAAGATCGCCTACCCCTTTGGAAGTTCCGCCTGAGAGCAACACAATATCGTATTTCAGCGCCGCTTCCAGCACGGCTGTAATTTCACTTTCGACGTCGCGAGCAATACCCAGCTGTACCGGCGTACCTCCAGCCTCTTCGACGGCGGCGGCAAAGATCACGCTATTGGAATCGTAGACGCCGCCAAGACGGCGTGGCTCACCGGGGGCAATGAGTTCGTCACCAGTGGAGAAAATCGCTACCGTGGGTTTGCGCCAGACATGAACCGCCGCAAGACCGACCGCCGCAAGACAACCAATTTCGCGCGAAGTCAGGACCTGGCCTGCGCGGAGGATGGTCTCTCCCTGGGCGATGTCGCTGCCGGCAGCGGCGATATTTGCGCCTGGTGCAACGGTCCCATAAATATCGACCGCGACCTGGCCGAGTCGCTCGTGCGCTTCCGTGTACTCGACCATCACGACGGCGTCAGCTCCGCGCGGAATCATACCTCCGGTTGCAACGATTGTTGCAGCCTCCTCCGCACCCTCCGCCTGGGGCAGTACACCCGGCGTAAGAATCTCGGAATTGAGCCGTAAGGTGCATGGGGCATCGTCGGAAGCTCCCACAGTGTCGGCCGCCCGCACGGCGAAGCCATCCATTCGCGACCGATCAAAGCCCGGAACGTCAACATTTGAAACCACGTCGCGCGAGAGAACGCGTCCGAGAGTTCTTGCCAGAGCGATCAGCTCTTCTCCCAAGGGCTTTAACACCAGGTGCTGCCGGAATCTTGCTTCCGCTTCGTCGCGCTCTATCACTTCGAGAAATTGGTGCTGTTGCGCCGCGCGCAGCAGAGCCGAGTTTGAGTGCTGTGCTGTCATCTGCTCTTGCCTTCCATGTCATCGACCTCGTCGTACATGTATACGGCCACTGATGCCCCTGGTGCATAACCCTCCAGAGGAGCAGGAATCAATACGAATCCCTCTGCGCGGCTCGCGGAAACCAGCCCGCCAGAGCCAGCCGAGCCCAGCGGAATGGCCTCACCGGAAACCAGTCGCACCTGACAGAATTCGACGTTGCCAATGGACGAGACAATTTTACGTCCAACGGTGACATGCCGAATACGATAGGGAAGTTGAGAACTACGCCCTCCGAGCCTGCGGATCAAGCGGCCAGCAAACAGATCGTAAGCGCACAGGCAGTGCCAAGGACTGCCCGGAAGCAGAATTACCGGAACGCCATTCACCGATCCCATCCCGAGCGATCCCCCGGGCTGCATGGCAACTCCATGAATAGAAAGTGTGCCAACCGCATCGAGGGCGAGTGGCGCCACGTCGTCCGCGCCCGTGCCGGTGAGCCCACAAACCAGTACCACATCCGCCCCGGGGCGAACAATCAGTTCGGCAATGGCGGACTGTTCCGGAGATGCGTATGTCGTGACCTCCAGCTCTGCCCCATCGCGTGCAAGCAGAGCGCGCAGCATCGGGCCGTTCGCATCACCAGGCTCGCGATTCGGGGATGACTTACATCCTGTCAGTATGAGCCGAACTCTGGGACGCCGGACAACACTCACCTCTGTGATGCCGAATGAAGAGATCAACCCTAGCTCCGAGGGCCTCAGAGGGCGAGAGTTGCCGATAAGGAGAATTCCCTCTCGCGCTTCATCGCCCTGATGACTCACACCCGCGCCTCGAGTAATCGGTCCAATCAACTCGACCGTGTCTGCTCCGGCGCGAGCCAGAGCGAATGAAGCGATGGCGTCCGCACCCTGCGGCATCGAAGTGCCGGAAGAAATCAAGATCGCAGAAGCCGGCCTTAGCACACGCTGGTCTTCCTGAGTGCAAAAGGAGAGAGGATTGTAGCTGCCCGCACCGATTGTTTCGGTGCATCGCAATGCATAGCCATCAGTGACGGCGGTATCCCTTGGCGGCGCATCCGTGGGAGACACAAAAGGCTTCGCCAAAACACGGCCGGCGGCAAGTTCAATCGAAACCTGTTCAGAATTGAGCGTGTTCGAATGTGTATCGATCCACTCACTCGCTTCGTCCACCGCGCTACGATTAGCGAAACCCAAGAGTCGACTATCTCGAAGTCCACGAGGCTGCATATCAAACATCGGAATGCGTCCGGTCAGCTAAAAGGGGGCCCGGTAATCTCATGCCCGTTGAAAGCGAACGTGCATTCATCTGGGATATAAACTCCCTGGATAACCTCCCGCAGTGTACTCTTGCCGTCGCCATTCGGCCCCATTTAGACCCAGCGCTTCACCTTCGTTTACATCAAGGCTCACATTACTACTGAGAGCAGCCAAGCAACCGAAGTGCTCGGCTATCCGTTTGCCATAACTCTCCCGGCTGAGACGGCTTGAACTAAGCCGGCAACCAAAGTGAAATCAGCTTGCGGCTGCATCCGCTCGAGGAGCGGCTAACACCGCATAAAACAGCTTCATGAGCTCCTCTACCGTGGCCCAGCGCGGTGTTACTACCCACTCTTTCATCGCGCCCTCGGCCAGTGTGCGTACGTCTGTGCTGACCACGCCGAGTTCCGCAAAACTAGCCGGAATCCCGATGTCCTTCGACAGCTTCCGCATGGCCGCGACTCCTTTTTCGGCCGCCTCAACCACAGACAACCCGGCAATGTTTTCGCCCAGGGCAACAGCCACGTCGGAAAACTTCTTCGGATCGCCAATCATAATGAACTCGCACACGACCGGCAAGCAAATCGCGTTGCAGACGCCGTGGGGCAGGTTGAACTTGGCGCCGAGTTGATGCGCCAGGGCGTGAACATATCCCAGCATGGCATTGCTGCAAGCCATCCCTGCCAGAAACTCCGCATAGGCCATTTTGTCGCGAGCTTCCAGATTCTGCCCGTTGGCCACCGCCGGACGCAGGTACTGGCCGATCAGCTCGATGGCCTTGACGGCGCACGCGTCGGTGATCGGAGTGGCAAACGGAGAGACATATGCTTCGATGGCATGCGTGAGCGCGTCCATGCCGGTCGCGGCGGTCATTCCCGGTGGTAGACCTACCATGAGCAATGGATCGTTGATCGCTACCCGCGGCGTGATGCGCCAGTCGGCAACAATGTACTTCACATGGGTTTCAGGCTTGGTCATCACGGCGACGCGGGTCATCTCGGCGGCAGTGCCAGCCGTGGTGTTGACGCAAATCAATGGCGGCAGTGCTTTCGAGCATCGATCAACCCCCGCATAGTCGCGAATACTGCCGCCATGAACCGTGACAACTCCAATCGCCTTGGCGCTATCGTGGGCACTGCCTCCTCCGACGGAGACAAGGCCGTCGCATTGATTTTGCATGTAAAACTTCGCCCCGTCGCGCACGTTGTCTTCCGTGGGATTGGCTTCTACCCCGTCAAAGACTACCGCCGCGATTCCGGCGGCTTGCAGATAGCCCTGAATCGTCTTCGCAACGCCCAATTTGGCAAGGCCCGCGTCGGTGACGATCAGAACTTTCGTCGCCCCAAGTATCTTCGCTTGAAGACCGGTCTCCTTGGCGCATCCTAGGCCCATCAAAGAAACCGGCGGCATAAAGAATCCGTAAGTCTGCTCACCTAATGCCATGGTTGATTCTCCTTTTCTCATATTAGTCTTAGTCAGGGTTCATTTTGGTGCGCTGTTGCCCAACTAGGGCGGCTCCCTAGAGGATGTATCCGCGGGTGCCCCACCTTCGACGCGCTGTTTTTGCGCGGCTAAGGTGGGACGGGCAGAAGAGACCAGTACAGGAACTGCCCTGGAACAAACGGTTTTCAAATACGAACAGGAACGGAATATCGCATATAGTCGTCTCTCGTCCTGCCTCCGGTATCTTCCGTACTCGCGGTTATTCCTGCATCGACCGGTGATACGTTTGGAGCTGGGCAAATTGCGGAACAGTATGCCGAAAACTAAGTTCTACCCTGGAAAAATGTAGCATGCGAGTGGGTAATATCTTGAGCCTCAAAACTGTACTGGCCGTCTTCGTGCTGATCGTTACTTGCTCACTGGGGTTCGCACAAGAACGGCTCAGAATGTCCACGACCACCTCGACTGAGAATTCCGGATTGCTGAATGTGTTGCTGCCTCCTTTTGAGAAGCAATGCAATTGCCGTGTTGATGTTATCTCGGTCGGCACCGGCAAGGCTCTGAAGCTGGCGGAGGCGGGTGATGTGGATGTGGTGTTGGTTCATGCGCGCAAATTGGAAGACCTCTTTGTCGCCGAGGGCTTCGGTGTGAACCGCCGCGACGTCATGTACAACGACTTCGTGATTATTGGTCCCACCGGCGACCCTGCCGAAGTGAAGAGCGCGAAAACGGCAGCCGATGCCCTCCGCAGGATCGCCCGCGCGCAGGCGACTTTCATCTCACGCGGAGACGAATCGGGCACTCACCAGAAAGAGAAGGAACTCTGGTCAGCCGCGGGTATCACTCCCGCAGGTAAATGGTACCGATCGATAGGTCAGGGTATGGGAGAGGCCATCATGATGGCCACCGAAGAGCGCGCTTACACACTCTCCGACCGGGGCACCTACAATGCCTTCAAACATGGCAAGACGGACCTGGCAATTCTGTTCAACGGCGAAAAGGGGCTTTTCAATCCGTATGGCGTAATTGCCGTGAACCCCAAGAGATTCCCGCACGTCAAATATGATCTTGCCATGAAGTTCGTTAACTACATCACCGGTCCGGAAGGTCAAGGTATCATTGCTCGATATCAGATATCGGGTGAACCTGTGTTCTTCGTCTACCCGAAGTGAGACGAGAATGAGCTTCTTCCATGAATCGCTCAGGACGGCATTTTCTCTGATCTTCTCGGCAAACCGGGAAGTTTTCGCGGCCGTGTGGACGTCGGTCAGCGTTGCCCTGTGGTCGATTGGTTTCGCGTCGCTCGTCGGCATTCCCGCAGGCATTGGCATCGGAGTCGGACAGTTTCGGCTAAAGCGCGCCTTGATGGTGATCCTGAACAGCCTGATGGCGATGCCCACCGTAGTGGTCGGACTGCTAGTTTACGGGTTGGTCAGCCGGCAAGGGCCAATGGGAAGCTGGGGCCTGCTGTTTACGCCTAAGGCCATGGTTATTGGCCAAGCCCTGCTTGCCGTTCCCATCGTCACCAACTACACCCTGAGCGCAATCCGGTCGGCTGACTTTCGCGTCGTTCCTACCACGCTCACGTTGGGGGCGAGCACCGTGCAAAGCCTGGCCCAACTGACCCGTGAGGTTCGCTTTGGTATTGTGGCCGCGATTATTGCCGGCTTCGGACGGGTCATCTCCGAAGTCGGGGTGGCGATGATGGTGGGAGGAAATATTCGGGGCTATACCAGGACGATGACGACCGCCATCGCGCTGGAAACCAGCAAAGGCGAATTTGCCTTCGGTTTGGCACTGGGAATTATACTGATGTCGGTCTCCTTCCTCATCAATATCGTGTTGACCTCCATGCAAGAAAGCGGCCGCGTGTGAACGGCCTCGACTATCAGTTGACGGATATCAAGCTCCACTACGGAAATATTCTCGCCTTGGATGTAGATAATCTTTTGATCTCGTGCGGACGCCTTCACATTCTCGCTGGCCCGAATGGGGCCGGTAAGAGCTCTCTCCTGAATGTCATGGCCTTTCTGGAAAAACCCAGCCATGGACGGGTTCTATTTCGTCAAACTCCAGTCGCCTGGGAAAAAAGAGAACTGCGAGCGCTGCGAAAGCGAGTAACCCTGCTTCACCAGCGGTCGTATCTTTTCAGTGGCAGCGTCTCTTCAAATGTGGCTTTTGGACCCCGCGTACGGGGCCTGAGCAAAGAGCAGGTGCGTTGCTCGGTCGAGGATTCTCTGGCTCTGGTGGGACTGGTTGGTTTCGAGTCCAGAAACGCGAAACACTTATCTGGCGGGGAGGCACGGCGGGTCGAGCTCGCCAGGGCGCTGGCGTGCAAACCAGAGGTACTCCTTCTCGATGAGCCGTTGGCGTACGTCGACCGCGAGAGCAGAGTGGTCGTCGAAGCGCTGATCGTTTCTCTCGTTCTAAATGGAATGACCGTGGTTATGGCAAGCCATGAAGAAGACATTGCCGAGAGGCTGGACGCCGAGATAATCCGGTTGCAGTATGGGAAGATTGAGCGGATCATCAACCGGCCTACTGCACTAGGAAGAACAGGTCACCGGTAGCATTATGCCAACCTACGAACAAGCACGGCGCATGATCCTCGAGAACATCACACCTCTGGGACCGGAGGTTGTCCCAGTGATCGACTCCCTGGGCAGAGTGATCGCAGAAGATATTGTGGCGCCCTGGGATCTGCCTCTGTGCGAGAACTCAGCTATGGATGGCTATGCCGTACGAGCGGCGGACTGCGGACAGGCAACTGGCCTCAGGGTCACCGGTTACGTTCCCGCCGGCTCTCTCGCGTCCGTTCCCGTCCAGGGCGGCTGTGCAATCAAGATCATGACCGGAGCGCCTGTCCCTTCGGGAGCTGACACCGTTGTGCCCGTGGAAGAGATCGAAGAACGCGATGGCGAGATTTGGATTAACGGGCCCGTCCGCCAGCGCCAGCACATCCGTTTTACAGGAGAGGATGTTCGCTGCGGCGAAACCGTTATCTCTTGCGGAACGGTGCTTCGCGCGGCGGAGATCAGCATGATGGCTTCCTGCGGCAGGGCGGCGGTTGCGGTCCATCGAAAACCTCGGGTCGCCATTCTCTCTACCGGTGATGAACTCATCGGAGTTGGAGAGATCCCCGTACCGGGCAAGGTCGTCGACAGCAATGGGCTATCTCTGGCAGCCGCAGTCCAGGAATGCGGGGCGCTTCCGGTCATTCTAGGCATCGCGCGCGACACTCGCGCAAGCCACCTGGAAAAGATGACCCAGGGGCTGACAATGGACGCTCTAATCACCTCCGCAGGGGTGTCGGCAGGAGAGCGAGACTTGGTGCGCGAGGTGCTCGCCGGCTTTGGGGTGCGAGAGCTATTTTCCAGGGTTGAGATGAGCCCGGGAGCGCCTACCACCTTCGGTCTCAGAGATAGGCAGCCAATCTTCAGCCTTCCTGGCAATCCGGTCGCATCCTTAATCGTCTTTGAGGAGTTCGTCAAGCCTGCGCTTTTGCGACTGATGGGACACCGGCGAGTGATCAAGCCATTCCTGCGTGCAATCCTTCAGGACCCGGTGCGGAAAAAGTCCGGCAAGGTTAAATTCTTGCGCGTCAGGCTCGAGTGGCGGGATGGAAAGGCGCTGGCTTTCAGTGCTGGAGACCAGAACACCGGCATGTTGAAGACTATGCTCAAGGCGGACGGCATAGCTGTGCTCGCGGCGGAGCGCACTTCGTTTTCACCGGGAGACGAGATCGATGTGCATCTTATCTCCGCAACTTCGGAGATGCTGGAACCATGAACAACAAATTACCGCATTCCTGCGATGGACGTGACTGAGGGATTCACAAGAACAGACTCGGCCGCGATTCATTTCCGCCTGACTGCAAGGCAGATGTCGATGATTTGCCGGGGCTCGACCTCATCACTAAGCATGTCACGCGGCGGGAGCACAAGCACGTCCTGTATTCCTACCCACCTGATCTCTAGCTGTGGGTCGGGACCCGAGACCTGGGACCATCTCTCTCCCAACGGGCAGGGCCTCTCTGGCAGACTCACAGGTCATCACTTAAGAAACTCCTGACGCCTGCAGAAAAGCGAGCGGAGGCTGATTCTTGATGTTCTTGTATGTTACTGATTTTATGGAGCTTTATGGTGCGCCCTGAGAGATTCGAACTCCCGGCCTTCTGATTCGTAGTCAGACGCTCTATCCAGCTGAGCTAAGGGCGCGTCCCGAAGCGTTGCGCTTCACTTTGCCGATGGTCGCCGTGGCCGGCAACCAAACTCAATATAACACAACCCTTTGCCCGTTCTGCAACCCTCGCCCCCGTCCATGCTCCTGCTTCCTCAAGCGCTGTGCCTTTGCGGTCATTCTGCTCTCTCAGGCGCTCTGCCTTTTGCTCCGGCGGAATTCGCGGCGTTCTACTTCAGGTCCAGTCCCGAGCGGCGCAAAAGGCTGGCCACAGTCGCCGGATTCAGCCGCGTCGCGTCGTACTCCACGGCCACGCTGCGCGCCTCTTCATTGAACTTCAAACGGCGTATTCCATAGACCTCGCGGATGTTGTCGATACCCCGCATCACTGCCTCATCCGGAGACATCCCATAGCTATAGCTAATTTCGACGCTGGTCATTGCTGTCCTCCGTCATCCTGGCCGCCATGCAGGTGCATTTCGGCGTGCTTAGGCTTTACTATATCAGTGCCTCGTCTGCATTGTGTTCTCGTCCGATCACTGATTTTACACGCGCGTTGAAAGGGAATTTGTCCTTGCCGGAAATGAAAGCGAAGGATCCTGTCTGTGGAATGAGCGTCGATCCCGCCGCTCCGCGCGGAGGTTCTTACCTCCACAACGGTGTCGAGTATTTCTTCTGCAATCCAAAGTGCAACCAACGCTTCCGCGCCGAACCGGAAAAATATCTCGTTCCCGCCTACAAGCCCGCTGGAATGATGCCTGCCGCGCCCATGGTTCAGCTTGGCAGTATCCGTCCGGCTGCCGCGCTTGCTTCTGCACCAGCCAGCGCCCCGGCGCAACCCGCCCCCCCTGCCACGGCCTATGTCTGCCCCATGTGCCCGGAGGTCCGTTCCCCGCTCCCGGCTGCCTGCCCCTCATGCGGCATGGCGCTTGAGCCCGAGATCCTGCAATCGGCTTCGCGCACCGAATACGTCTGCCCCATGCATCCGGAGATCTCCCAGGATCATCCCGGAGCCTGCCCAAAGTGCGGCATGGCTCTCGAGCCGCGCACCGTCTCCGCCACTGACGCTCCCAGCCCCGAGCTGATCGACATGACCCGCAGGCTGCGCGTCAGTGTTGCCTTCGGTCTTCCCCTGCTCGTGCTCGCCATGCTCCACATGGCCACCTCGATGCAGCACACCCTCAGTGCGCACAAGGTCGCCTGGGTGCAGCTCCTGCTCGCCTCGCCTGTCGTCCTCTGGGGAGGCTTTCCCTTTTTTCAGCGCGCCGTTGCCTCCATCAAATTCCGCAAGCCCAACATGTTCACCCTGATCGGCATGGGAGTTGGCGTCAGCTACCTTTACAGCGCGGTCGCAACCTTCTGGCCTGAGCTTTTTCCGCACTCCTTGCGTGGCATGCACGGCCAGCCCGCCGTCTATTTCGAATCCGCCGCCTTCATCGTCATTCTCGTGCTCGTCGGTCAGCTCATGGAGCTTCGCGCCCGCGGCCAGACTTCCAGTGCCATCCGTGCCCTGCTCGATCTCTCGCCCAAGATTGCGCGCTTGGTTGAAGCCGATGGCCGGGAGCGCGATATTCCCCTCGATCAAGTTATCGTGGGCCAGTCCCTCCGTGTCCGTCCCGGCGAAAAAGTCCCGGTGGACGGCCTCGTGATCGAGGGACACACCATCGCCGATGAGTCGCTGATCACCGGCGAATCGCTGCCCGTCGAAAAGAATCCCGGCGACCGCGTCATCGGTGCCAGCGTCAACGGCAACGGCTCAATCCTCATGCGCGCCGAGCGCGTCGGCAGCGAGACCGTGCTCGCGCAGATCGTCCGCCTCGTCGGTGAAGCGCAGCGCTCCCGCGCTCCGATTCAACGCCTCGCCGATAAGGTCTCCGCGGTTTTTGTTCCCGCCGTTGTCGCCGCCTCGGTGGTCACGTTTCTCGCCTGGCTCATCTTCGCTCCCGCGCCTGCTCTGCCTCTTGCCCTGGTCAATGCCGTGGCCGTGCTGATCATCGCCTGCCCCTGTGCGCTTGGCCTGGCCACGCCCATGGCGATCATGGTTGGCACCGGACGCGGCGCCCGTGCCGGTGTGCTGATCAAGAACGCCGAGGCCCTCGAGGCCATGGAGCGGGTTGACACCGTTGTGCTGGACAAGACGGGCACCCTTACCGAAGGCCGTCCCACCCTGGAGTCCGTCGTCTCGTTCAGCAATCACAGTGAGGAGGATCTCGTGCAGTGGGCTTCCAGCCTTGAGGGGCTCAGCGAGCATCCTCTTGGCGCGGCCATCGTGCGCGCCGCCGAGTCCGCCCAGCTCCGTCCGCATCGCGTCGAGCGCTTCGAGTCGCGCACCGGGCGTGGCGTTCTCGGCGACGTGGATGCCCGCTATATCGCGGTTGGCAACGCCACCCTGATGCAGGAACTCAATGTCGCCATTTCCGCCGACGCTTCATCGCGCGCCGAAGCCATGCGCCAGGATGCCCAGACCGTTCTCTATCTCTCCGCCGATGGCGTTCTTCAGGGACTCTTTGGCGTCGACGATCCCATCAAGCCCACCTCTGCTCTGGCTCTCGAAGACCTTGCCGCCGAAGGTCTTCATGTCATCATGCTCACCGGAGACAGCCAGACCACCGCTGCGGCCATCGCCCGCAAGCTCGGCATCCGAGACTTCGAGGCCGGTGTTCTTCCGGGGCGCAAGTCCCAGGTAATCCAGCGCCTCCAATCCCAGGGCAAGGTCGTCGCCATGGCCGGAGACGGCATCAACGATGCACCAGCCCTTGCCCAGGCCCAGGTCGGCATCGCCATGAGCACCGGCACGGACATCGCCATCCACAGCTCCGGAATCACCCTCCTGCGCGGCGATCTGCGCGGCATCCTCCGTGCCCGCCGTCTCAGCCAGGCCACCATGCGCAACATCCGCCAGAATCTCTTCTTCGCTTTCGTCTACAACGCTGTCGGCGTTCCGCTCGCCGCTGGCATCCTTTATCCCTTCACCGGCTGGACCCTGCACCCCGTCTTCGCCGCCGCCGCCATGAGCCTCAGCTCTGTTTCGGTCATCACCAACGCGCTACGGCTGAGGAATGCGAAGCTATAGAAGAGCCCAAAAGCAGAGCCCAATCCCGGCAGTCCAACTCACCGCCCGATACGAAAGGTCAATCAGAGATGTCAGTTCGGCAAAAGTTTTATGGATGGAAATTGGTCGCTGTATTGTTTTTCCTGTACTTGCTGAACCTCGGCTTCCCTCTCTATGGTGGACTTATCGTTCACTCGTACATGGTAAAGAAAATTGCCATGAACCGCGCCACCTTCGGCCTGGGAATGACGGTGTTCAATATCGTCATGGGTGTAATGTCTCCCTTGATCGCGGCCGCAATCACCCGCTGGGGTATTCGAGTAGCGCTTCTCATCGGGTCGGCACTGTTGCTTCTCGGCTCGCTTGTGATGGCCAACACAACTCAGCCGTGGCAATACATTCTGGGATTTGGAGTCCTCATGGGCGCCGGTGCTGGCTTCGGCACCACCGTGACCCTCACAACCTCCGCCACCAGGTGGTTCCGCCGTTACCGGGGAAGGGCGATCGGCATTATCATGGCCGCCGGAGGCATCGGGGGCTTTGTCGTCTCGCCTGCCATGAATCGGTTGATGGTGCTCAATGGCGGGAACTGGCACCAGGCGTGGCTGCTGATTGGCGGCTGTTGCATCCTGGGCGGCATCATCGCCTATCTATTTGTGAAAGAGGACCCGAGTGACCTCGGACAATTTCAAGACGGTATCGCCCCCGATTCCTCCACCAAAGATTCGGCCAGAGCTTTCACCCTGAGCGCCGATTACCCCTGGACCGCTGCCGAGGGATACAAAACGCTAGCCTATTGGCTGATCGTCTTCGTCGGTTTCGCCATGTACTTCCCTTATTTTCTTGTCCAGGCCCATTGGATATTTCATATGAAAGGAATCGGCCTCTCCGCTGCCGATGCCGCTTGGACAATGGGTTTATTTACCCTCTCCGGCGTCTTCGGACGCATGATCGGCGGCTGGTTTCAGGATATCTTTCCCGCTCGCTTTGTCTTCGTCGTGGGGTTGGCGCTGATGGCCTCTGGCATAGCCCTGGGCGGACTCTTCTCGGCCGGGTCGGTTCTTCTGGCATACCTGGCATCGGTCATTTTAGGCTTCGGTTTCGGCTCGTCACTCACCAACCTGCCCACGATTCTCGGCAACTATTTTGGTCATGATGCCTTTTCCAAGCTCTACGGAACCGCCTTCATGATTGCGCTGGTCATTGCTTCATTCGCCGGAATACTTGGCGGAAAACTCTTTGATGTATTCCACAGCTATCACGTGGCGTGGGAGATCTGCATTGCAATCAGTGCCGCCGGTATTGTGGCTCTCTTCTTTACCGTCCCCCCGCAGCCAGTTCGTCCAAGTCAGTAATCCGGTGCCCCAGAGTTGGCTCTTTTCCAACTCTGGGGCCTTTTTTCCGGTGGCCCACATCCGCCTTCCTTTTGCGAATCTGGGAGACTCACTCCCAGCCCCTCGCCCCATTCCCCAACCCCGCGCCGCAACGCTATAATTGAAACTACTGCCACCCCTCATCCGAGGCTGGCCCGCGGCGCAGCACAATTCAGTTGGAGGATTTTTCTTTGGCTCAGCTCACCCCAGTTTTATCCGATTTTCAAGTTGCCGATCTTGCTCTTGCCGAGTGGGGCCGCAAGGAAATTTCCATCGCCGAGTCCGAGATGCCCGGCCTCATGTCCATCCGCAAAAAATATTCCGCGGAGAAGCCGCTCCAGGGCGTGCGCATCACCGGCTCGCTGCACATGACCATCCAGACCGCCGTCCTCATCGAAACTCTCGTCGAACTCGGAGCCACCGTCCGCTGGGCAAGCTGCAACATTTTCTCCACCCAGGATCACGCCGCCGCCGCCATTGCCGTCACCGGCGTCCCCGTCTTTGCCTGGAAGGGCGAGTCGCTCGAAGAGTATTGGGATTGCACCCTCCGCGCCATCACTCATCCCGCGAGCCAAGGCCCTCAACTGGTCGTAGACGATGGTGGCGACGTCACCCTCCTCATTCACAAGGGCTACGAGCTGGAGAACGGTTCCGACTGGGTCAACACCCCCTCCGGATCGCACGAAGAGAAAGTCATCAAGGATCTCCTCAAGCGCGTCCACGCCGAAACTCCGCAGCGCTGGCATCAGCTCGTCGCCGCCTGGCGCGGCGTCTCCGAGGAGACCACCACCGGCGTCCATCGTCTCTATCGCATGAAGGAAGAGGGCTCGCTCCTCGTGCCTGCCATCAACGTCAACGATTCGGTGACCAAGTCCAAGTTTGACAACCTCTACGGCTGCCGCGAATCGCTCGCCGACGGCATCAAGCGCGCCACCGATGTCATGGTTGCCGGCAAGGTCGCCGTCATCTGCGGCCACGGAGACGTGGGCAAAGGCTCGGCGCAGTCGCTGCGCGGCCTCGGCGCTCGCGTCATCGTCACCGAGATCGATCCCATCAACGCCCTCCAGGCCGCCATGGCCGGTTACCAGGTCACCACCCTTGAAGACACCCTCGGCACCGGCGATATCTACGTCACCTGCACTGGCAACGTCGATATCATCCGCTTCGAGCACATGGCCCGCATGAAGGACCAGGCCATCGTCTGCAACATCGGCCACTTCGATAACGAAATCGAGGTCGATCGCCTCAACAACGCTCCCGGCGTCGTCCGCACCAACATCAAGCCGCAGGTGGACATGTACACCTTCCCCGACGGCCACTCCATCTTTCTGCTCGCCGAAGGCCGTCTCGTCAACCTTGGCTGCGCCACCGGACATCCCAGCTTCGTCATGTCCAACAGCTTCTCCAACCAGACGCTGGCGCAGATCGATCTCTGGAAGAATCGCGACACTTACGCCAAAGAGGTCTACACCCTCCCCAAGAAGCTCGATGAAGAGGTCGCCCGCCTGCACCTGGAAAAGATCGGCGTCAAGCTGACCACCCTCACCCAGAAGCAGGCAGACTACATCGGAGTCCCCGTTTCTGGCCCCTACAAGCCGGACACCTACCGCTACTAAGCGCTGAGAGTTAAGGAACTCACGATGGTGCCCCGTCCTTGACTAGCCTTTCTTTGGCTAGAGCGGGGTCTTTGACTTTGCTTTCGCTCTTATTGACTTAGGCTGGTGTCACATCTGCCGCATTCAGCAGATGTGGGTCTTGGCTGCCTGCGCAAGCATGAACCAGAAGCCATTTCATAACACGGCTTTGAAAGGGCATGGCTTCAGCCATGCCGCCAAGGAGCAGGAAGATCGCGGGCTTTAGCCTCTGAGGGAATGCGGCGCAGAGCTCCAAGCAGGTTATGAAATAGCTTCTAACCTAACCTCAGCGTTGCGACAAACATTGATGCGATCAACAAGGAGGTTTTCCCCATGCATCACATCCTCTTCTACGATCTCGTGGACGATTACCTTGAGAAGCGGGCTCGCTTCCGCGAGGCACATCTCCAACTCGCAAGCCTCGCGCACCAGCGCGGAGAGCTTGTCCTTGCTGGTGCCTTGGCAGAGCCCGCCGACGCTGCCGTATTTGTCTTCCGAGGCTCGTCTCCGGAGCCGGCCGAGGCCTTTGCCAACTCCGACCCCTATGTGATCAATGGTCTCGTAAAGTCGTGGCGTCTCCGGAGGTGGACGACCGTCATCGGAGATCCCGCATCCGCTCTGCCATCCAAATAGTGGAAGCTGCCGGGTGCCCCACCTTCGCCGCTGCCCTTGCGGCTAAGGTGGGAGGGCAAGAGGCGATTGAACCCGTCCTCCGCCAAACTGAGCTGCCGGGGAGGCAGCCTTTTACGGCACTTGCACCGTCTCTTCTCCCGCGTCGACGAAGGTGATGACCCCGCCCCAGATACACATCAACTGCGATATGTTGTCCAGCGTGGGCTGGTTGCCCAGCAGCACCGTCGGAGCTCCGGTAACCCAGGGTGACGGCGTGTTCGGGATGCAAGGCATCGGGGTAAGCACCCCCAGGGCAGCGGCTGTTGCGGCGGCCACCATAGGATTGGAAGGTGACGAACACATGCCGAATGGCATGATGTTCACCATCGGAATGTGATCCATGATGTTGGCGTCCGGCACCTCGTTGGTGAATACCATATTCGGCGGTAAAACCACCAGCGAGCTTGGCGCCACACCAAAGGTGCACATCATCGACGCACCCATGCAAACTTGCAGCGGCATATGAGTACCCCAGCCGTTCAGATGCGGGGAATTCTAGCAAACCCGTGCAAAGACAAGCAAATTCGCTAACGCGGTTCCCGCTCAAGCCCTAAGAAAATGGCGTGAATGAGACCCCATCAGGAGGGTAGCCGCGCGATCGCCTCACGCAGTGCCGGTTCGATCGAGATAAATTCAAAGCCGTGATTGAATCCGTAGCAATGGCGGACAATGGCGCTCACCGTGTATTCGTTACGAGCTTCCAGCGAGAATGCGAGTGTCACCTTTTCGTTGATTGCTAGTGAGCAGGGGATCCTTGCCCCCATGCCCTCTTCGCCGATGTCCCGTGCCTGGCCTTGAACCCGCGTTGCATTGCCCTGATGAAACGTGTTGACCTGGAGTGGCCGGTCGAGCCCGGAATGCCGGATGTGCCTGCGTTTCTCTAGCGCCCTGCTCGCAGCACCGTTAACTCTCTTTACGGTCTCCGTCGTGGCACTGTCCACCACAACACGATTACGCCCGCGTTGTTTTGCTCGATACATCGCGACATCCGCTTCGTGGAGGAGGTCGTGGATCTCTTGGCCGGCGCGCCATTGGGATACGCCAATGCTGACGGTAACTTCAACCTGCGTGGGGACAGTCAGGATAGGACCTTCGCCAATGCGCTGCCGCACCCGTTCCGCCACTTCCCGCGCCGTTTCGACCCTGCAGTCGGGCAGCACAACAAGAAACTCCTCACCCCCGTACCTGCCGACGTGATCATACTCGCGCACCGTAGAGGACATTCTTTCCGCAACATTGCGGAGCACCTCATCGCCGACCAGATGTCCGTATGTGTCGTTGACCAGCTTGAAGAAATCCAGGTCAACAAAGAATATGCTGAGCGGTGTCTGCATCCGCTTTGCCCGGCTTAGTTCCGTACTTAGCAAATCAAGGATGGCTCTATGATTCCAGAGTCGAAGGAAGGAGTCATGCGAAGCCTCGAATTTCAAAGCTTCGCGCGCCTCACCTAATTCCTCCTGGCTGCGAACGATTCGTTCACCAACCTTGAGCCGCGCTTTGAGTTCGAGTTTCCCAAACGGCTTGCAAAGATAATCATCTGCCCCCGCTTCAAATCCAGCGAGGACATCGCTCTTATGATCAGCCGCGGTCAACAAAATCGTGTACACGTAGCCTTGTGTGCGCGCACGGATCAGTTCGCAAAGGTCAAGTCCTCCCAGTCCCGGCATGAAGCAGTTCAATATCGCCAGCCGGGGCGCATCGTCGCTATCGAGGATGTGTTTTGCCTCATAGCCATTGGCGCTAAGCACAACTTCGTAACCCCACGCCTCCAGCAAGGGCTTCAACGTCATCCGGTACAGACTTGAGTCATCTGCAACGAGGATTTTCACTGAACTATCATCTAGCACGGAGGATATCCAGAGATGGATATCCGGTCAATGCACGAAGGTAACCTCGCGAAGCCCACGAAGGACTACGCGTCTGATGGGAGGTTCACGTCTGGGACGTATTCCGTCGCATAGTCTATCAGCGCAGCGTCCGACCGCGGACTTAATTCCGCGGCAAAGAACGCGACACCGAACCTCGATCCGCCAAACATTAACCTTCTAGTAATTGCCTTCTGCCTTCCCCATGCTTAATTAGGCAATAGTTTGGACTTTACAAAAGGATTACCTAAGTTGCTACTCCCCCGTCCCAAACCATTACTCTTCTGGTCAATCCTTGCCGAGCCGCCGCCCCC
Organism: Candidatus Korobacteraceae bacterium; assembly: GCA_049521655.1. Lineage (GTDB taxonomy): Bacteria > Acidobacteriota > Terriglobia > Terriglobales > Acidobacteriaceae > TOLSYN. The sequence continues at coordinate 72,873 of JBEKOO010000003.1, read as the reverse complement.
ACCGCTGCGGTGCCCGCAAAGCGCCCGCACGTTGATTTCTGGCGCTCTAGCTGGCGTTGGTGCCGAAGAACATCATGATGGTCAGCACGATCATGATCACCGTGGTGAGCCAGGCGATGATGTTGAAGAAGCGCGAGTTGATGTGGCGTCCCATGAGTTCGCGCTTGTTGATCAGCAGCAGCATGGCGATGAGGACGAAGGGCAGCACCGCGCCGTTGACCACCTGCGAGAGAATCGTGATCTTCACCAGAGGCAGGTTGGGCCAGAGGATGACTCCGGCGCCGGCAACGATGAGACCTGTGTAGAGCCAATAGAAGACAGGCGCTTCGCTGAATTTCTTATCAAGGCCACTCTCTAATCCGAGGCCCTCGCACACGGCATAGGCAGTGGAGATGGGCAGGATCGAAGCCGCAAAAAGCGAGGCGTTGAAGAGTCCGACGGAAAAAAGAATGTAGGCGAATTTGCCGGCCAGGGGGCGAAGCGACTGTGCGGCTTCCGCGCCGTCCTTGAGGTCGTGGTGTCCGGCGACGAAGAGCGTAGCAGCGCAGGCGACAACGATGAACCAGGCAACAACGTCGGTAAAGATACAGCCTACGATGACATCCAGCCGCGATGCTCCGTACTGCTTCTCGGTGATTCCCTTCTCAACCACGGAAGATTGCAGGTAGAACTGCATCCATGGAGCGATGGTTGTGCCGATGACTCCAACGACCATATAAACATAGCCGGAGCTGCGGAAGAGATGCGGATTGGGCGGCACCAGTGTCGCCATGCCGGCGGCCTTCCAGTCGGGATGCGCGAGAACTCCTGCGACGATGTAAGCGAGATAGATGAACGACGCGACGAGAAAGACCTTCTCCACCGACTTGTAGCTGCCCTTGACGACCATCAACCAGACAAGGGCCGCACAGAAGGGCACACTGGCCCAGATGGGGATTCCGAAAAGAGCAAGGCTGCCTGCGATCCCGGCAAATTCGGCGACCACATTGCCGAAGTTGGTGATCACAAGTCCGGCCATCAGAAGAAAGGTGATGCGGAAGCCGAACTCTTCGCGGATCAGGTCGCTGAGTCCCTTGCCGGTGACAGCGCCCATGCGGGCGGTCATCTCCTGAACCACGATCAACGCCAGGGTCATGGGAATCATGACCCACAGAAGTCCGTACCCGAACTGCGCGCCCGCCTGGGAGTATGTCCAGATGCCACCGGCGTCGTTATCGACATTGGCGGTGATGAAGCCCGGGCCAACCACAGCCAGGAACAACATGAGACGGACTTTCCACAGCTTCATCTTCGGCATGCACGCGACCGGGTTGGAGTGAACTTTTACATCGGAAATTCCAGCATAAATTGCATGGCGTGGAAGCTCAAGGCGAGGCGGTGAAAATGTCGATTATTTTCTATTTGCAACAGAGACGATTTGGAAAAACGCTGCGCGAGGATTCACGAGGACGCAATGATCGCGCAAATGCAGCCAACAACGCTAGAGCTGGGAGCGCAGCATCGAGATTACGTCATCGGCAGTAATTACGCCGGTGAGCGCGCCGGTTTCATCCACCACCGGGAGCGTGAGCAGATTGTATTTGTCGAAGATCTCAGCAACCTCGCGCTCGTCGGCCTCGGGCGAACAGGAGATGAGAGGTTCGGCAGCCAACTCGAAGAGACGCGTGTCTGCGTGGGAGACGATGAGCTTGGCGAGAGGAACGGCGCCGAGAAGTTTCTCGTTTTCGCCGATCAGGAAGATGGTGCTCATGCTCTCCAGTGGACCGTCGAATTTCTTCAACATCTCGACCGCGTCATGAACCCGTGCCGAAGGGGCGAGCGCCATGTAATCGGTGGTCATACGACCGGCGGCTGTGTCTTCTTCGAATTCGAGAAGGTCTTGGACGTCCTGGCGTTCCTCGGGTTCCATCTCCTTGAGGATGGCGTCGGAGCGCTCGTCGGTAAGGTCGGCGAGAAGGTCGGCAGCGGCGTCGGGGTCCATCTCCTCGACAATGTCGGCGGCCCGTTCGCTCTCCATGGCGTTCAGGATGGAGACCTGAAGTTTGGGATCGATCTCCTCCAGGGTGTCGGCGGCCACATCCTCATCCAGAGTCTGGAAGACGGCATCGCGCTCGGCGGGCGCAAGTTCTTCGATGATGTCGGCGATGTCTGCGGGATGGAGGCGGGCGACACGCTCGGAGGAGATTTTGAGGCGGACGCGGCGGGCCGGGTCGGTCTCGATGAGGTTGACGGCCTCCCAGGGAATGTTGCGCGACGGAATGCGCTCCAGCCAGGAGGAGAGCGTGTGCCGCGGCACCATGCCCTTGAGCAGACGCCGGATGGCGCCACGGGCGCCGGCATCGACGAAGGCAATACGCAGGTGCAGACCCAGCGGAGCGGAGTCGGCATCGAGCGCCAGTTCAATATCATTGACTCGGACGACCTTGCGGCCGTGTACGTCGATAATCTGCTGGTCGAGGAGGTCGCGCTCGAGCAGCAGCATGCCTTCGCCGCTGGAGTACTTGGGCAAATCGGCGAAGTGCGCCGAAGTATGCACGCCACCGTTGACCCGGCGCAGGAGATCACTGCCGACGATGCGGTCCCCGCTGGGGGTGCGCATGATCAGGGCTGCAATGCGGATGGGATCGTCCTGGGGAAGCAGCGCAACTTCGCGCACGCGTCCCATCTTCCCGGAATCCGAGTCATAGACGGGGAGACCTAGCAGATCCGAAAGTGCAAGCGCCGTCATGGCAACCTCGTTCGCAGCATCATTCGCAACGTTATTCGCAACCCAGCATAACGCGGGAACTCTGCCGGCAACAATCTGAAAGCGACATGAAATGAAAATAGGAAAGAAAATCCAGAAATGAATTTCAGGCTACAATTCGTTGCATATGGCACGCACATCGCTGGAACTTCGGACGCTGGCCGGTCAACTGCTGACATTTGGATTCGATGGACAGGAGCTTTCGGGCGCTCTGCGCTCGGCGCTCAAGACGCTGCAGCCGGGCGGAATCATTTTGTTTGCCCGCAATATCGAGTCGCCGCGGCAGACGCACGCCCTGCTGAAGGCCGCACAGAAAGAAGCAAAGATACCTCTTTTCCGCTGCGTGGATATGGAAGGCGGTACCGTAGACCGGCTGAAAGACGTGATCGCTCATGCGCCGAGCGTGCAGGAGGTGGTGCAAGCCCGGCACAAGCCCTACTACCGCGAACACGGGCATTTGATCGGCGGCGAGGTGCGTGCCCTGGGCTTTAACGTGGATTTTGCTCCGGTGCTCGACCTGCGCTGCGAGGCGTCGCTCGGCGTGCTGGGTTCACGCACAGCCTCTGGGGATGCAAAGGCCGTGGTGGCATACGCGAGGGAGTTTCTGCGAGGGCTGAGGGACGCCAAAGTGGCAGGGTGCGGCAAGCACTTTCCGGGCCTGGGCGAGGGTAAGCTGGATTCGCACCTGGCGCTGCCCATAGTGCATAAGAGCTGGAAGGCGCTGTGGAACGAAGACCTGCTTCCCTACCGCGTGCTGGCCAGGCAGTTGCCCTTCGTAATGGTCGCGCACTGCGCGTTTCCGGAGGTGACAGGCGATGCGGTACCGGCCTCGATCTCAAAGAAATGGATTGGAGAAGTGCTGCGTAAGAAGATCGGGTACGCGGGACTGGTGGTCTCCGATGATCTGGAGATGGGCGGCGTGTTGAAGGTTGCCGGTATCGAGGAAGCCGCCGTGGGGACCGTGCAGGCGGGTGCGGATATGTACCTGGTGTGCCACAAAGAGGAGCTGGTGCATCGCGCCTGCGAGGCGATCCTGAAAGAGGCCGAGCGCAACCCGCGCTTCCGGACGAAGGTGGAGACGGCGGCGCGGAGAATTCTGGCGGCGAAGCAGCGTTGGCCAGCGCTTACCGCGCGTATCGCTGCGCCTCCGAGCGAGGCGGCGGTGAAGCGCTTGCGGCAGAAGGCGTGGCTGTTCAGCGAGGAAGTTCGGCTGACGACCAACGCAAGAGTGAAGGTGCAGGAGTAAAAGAAATCGGAGCGAATTGCGCCCGGCTAGGAGCAGAGGTACCATGTTGCATTCTTGCTTTCCGGAGGGAATTTGCATGAAACGCTGGTTGGCTGTGATTCTGTGCCTCGCATTTGTGCCCCTTTCCGCCGCCTTCGCCCAGCAGCCGGGTGATCCCGCTACGAAGGAAGACGTTCAGCAACTATTCGACATCCAGAATTCGCGAAAGTTGTTCGACTCGATCATGACCGTGATGAAGCAGCAATTACCGGCTCTGACCAAGTCCGCTCTCGATAAGCAGTTGCAGAATGCAACGCCCGAAGAAACCGCGCGGATGGACGCATTCATGAATGACTCGATGGAGAAAATGTTTCAACACATGCCCTTTGACGAGCTGATGCAGGCGATGCTGCCGGCCTATCAACATCACTTCACGCATGGGGAGATACAGGAGTTGATTCAGTTCTATTCTTCCCCGCTGGGCAAGAAGTTGCTGGCGGAAATGCCTGCCATTATGACGGAGTACATGCAGGCGGCAACGCCTGTATTGCAAGAATGGATGAAGACCCAGATGGCTGACCTGCAGGCAAGCGCCGAGGAATACGCAAGGAAGCTGAAAGAGGAACAATCGCCCGCCTGCGCTCCACAGGTGAAACCGGCCTCGTAGCTTCTTCAAAACACATCGCGTGAAAAATCGGGCGGCCTTGCGGGGCCGCCCGTGTCAAGCACAACCTCGTGCAGTCGAAACGCTTTATGGCAGCAGCATCTTGAGCGACGCGATGGAGGCTCCGGCTTTCTGGAACTCGGAGAGTTCAACCACAATGGGCTCGATGCCTTCTCTGCCTAGAATCTGCTCCAACCGGCGGGTGAGCCGGGGAGTAATGTAGTAGCCGTTCACGGAAACGCCATTGCAGACAAACTGAAGCGCCTCTTCGCGGGTAATCTCATAGGTATGCGCCAGAAGGCGGATGCGCGCCAGCGTCTCGGGAGCAAAGGCTCCGGGGTAAATCAGCAGCGCGTCAGGCGCAAGCGGAGCGAGGCAGAGATTGAGGTGGAAGAAGTGAGGATCGACCAATTCCAGCTTGCGCACCCCGAATCCCATCTCTTCCATCAGCGCGGCGAACTGATCGACGGCAGCACGGGTGGAGCGGTGGCCGAATCCAGCCCAGATCGACTCCCAATCGGGGTTCCATAGCAGGTCGCCGCCGCCTTCTAGGAACTCCTCGCCCGCGAGGTCGAGTTCCAGGATGCGATAGCCCTGCTTGGAGTACCAGCGGGAAAAGTGCTCAACCTCATCACGGCGGTGGCGATGCAACATACGCGAGGGAACAACAAACGACCGCTCATCGTGATCGACTCCGACAAAGCTCTGCATGGCGGCAAAGCACATATCCTCCAGGCCGGGGCAGGGATCCACCAGAGAGATATCAAGTCCAACCCGCTGGAAGGCCGTGCAAAGCTGATCCCACTGTGTGAGTGCGAGAGGAAGGTCAACGGGAGCGCTGTGGCTTGAAAAGGGATTTACCGTCTCGGCGATCGAAAAGTGCTCCGGGCGTGACAGGAGCACACGAGTGAGCTGCCGGGTCAGAGTCTCACCCCGGTACGCCTGACGGGATTGCATTGAATCCGTCCCTGTCTTAGCCAAGAACTCTCCCTGACCGTATGCCATTGCCAGGCTCACAAGGTCATCACAGCCGGAACAAACTGACAAGTCCCGATGTGCGAAAATTTTACTCCGGCTCTGATTCCTACGATGTGAGTAGAGTCACATAGCGACGTGTTCCTTACCGGACTCTGCAGTCAATCGGGGCCGGGACGGCAGCGATCGGCAGCATGATCATGATCTCAAGGCCGCGGGGATGAAGATTACGCGCCGAGACTGATCCATTGTGAAACTTGACGGCGCCGCTGACGATGGAGAGGCCGAGACCACTGCCTCCGGTTGCGGTGCCTCGTGCGTCATCGACGCGGTAAAAGGGGTCAAAGAGCTTGGGCAGAGCCGCCTCCGGAACACCGGGGCCATCGTCGCGCACAGAGACCCTCGCAGCCGAGCCATCAAGCTCAACGGAGAGTTGCACGCAGCCATTGACGCCGGAATAGAAGATGGCATTACGTAGAACATTCTCAAAGGCGCTGCGCAACATGTTCTCCTCACCGGCCATGGTCACCTCGGGCCAATTCTCGTCGTAGACAATCTCTACGTTGGACTGGCTGGCCTCGAAGCGGGCATCCTCGACGGCCTCTCCGATGACTTGATTGAGGGAAAGCGGCTCAGCGGCGGGTTTGAACTGTCCGCTCTCGAGGCGGGCCACGGTAAGAATCTGCTCGATCATTCCATTCAAGCGAAGAAGCTCGAACTCAATTCGCCCCAGCAGTTCATTGCGTTCGGGCTCTGGGGCGGTGGAGGCAAGGGAGAGCGCAACACGGATGCGCGAGATGGGGGAGCGGAGATCGTGCGAGGCTCCCATCAACATTCGCTTGTTGCTCTCAACCAGATCGTGAATCTCGCCGGCCATGGTATCAAAGTCTTGTACGAGGTCGGCAATCTCGTCGCGGCGGGTGCTGCCGGAAAGCCCAGCTCGTGCCTCCAGATTGCCCTGTGCAATGGCATGGGCGGCATCGCGCAGACGGAGAATGGGCCGGGTGATGTATTGCGCGAGGACGGCACAGAGCAGAGAAGTGAGCAGAGACGTGAAAAGAATCACAAACAGAACACTGACGGGCAATGTATGCAGCAGCGGAGGAAAGAAAAACTCTCCGGCAAAAACAAAATTCTGCCCCTTGTCGTTGGTCGCCCTCTGCACGATAAACGTGCCGCTGCGACTGTTGGCGATTCCCTCGTTCTGGAGCGCGCGCTGAATCGTGTCGCGGGCCTCGGCAGGCATGGGAAAGCCACTGAGCTCATTCAGCTTCGCGTCGAATAGCCAATAGACGGAGCGATTGTCAAGGTCAATGTCCTGGAGAAGCTCGCGAAGGCCTTGCTGACCACGGTTGGAATAGCGCCAGGTGGCAGAGCGGGCGAGCACGGGTATGGCACGACGCTCGGGTTGCACCCACCAGGGTCGATCAGGGCCGAAGCTGGCATGAACGCGGTAGGCAAGAAACAGCATGATGATGGTCTGCAGAATCCAGAAGGGCAGGAATATCTTCCAAAACAGACGGCTCTTCATGGCGCCCCCCTGGCCGCAAGTGCGTAGAAGTATCCAATGCCGCGCACCGGGCGGATACGCTCTTCGCCACCGGGAACGCAGCCGAGTTTCTTGCGCAGGCGGCTGACGTGGACGTCAACGCTGCGATCAAAGGCGCTGAGCGGGCGGCCGAGCGCGGCCTGGGCCAGTTCTTCGCGTGTGACCACCGCTCCGGCACGGCGGAGGAGAATCTCGAGCATATTAAACTCTGCGCCAGTCAAATCGACGGCGACACCGTTGCACAGCGCGGTGTGGGAGCCCAGAGAGAGCGCGATATCGCCAACGTTCAGCGATTCATCTCCTGAACCATCGCTATGGATTTTCTCGGAGCGGCGCAGCACGGCGCGGATGCGGGCGACGAGTTCGCGGGGATCAAAGGGCTTGGGAACGTAGTCGTCGGCACCGATTTCAAGGCCAAGAATGCGATCCACGGCTTCACCACGGGCGGTGAGCAGAATAACGGGAACGCGCGAGTGGGCGCGGAGCGACTTGAGCAGCTCAAATCCGGAGCCGCCAGGGAGCATGACATCCAAAACGACAACATCGTACTCGCCGCTGAGCGCAGCATCGAGACCGGAGCGGTGGTCGAAGACGGCGCGGACGTGGAAACCCTCATTCTGCAGAAAGCGCTGTAGCAGGGAGACCAGTCCCTGGTCGTCGTCAACGATGAGTACCCAGCTCATGTCGTCTATTCTGCGCGAGAGAGGGCGCGAAGGCTGTGAAGAACTGTTACGAGTTGAACCAGGCTGGTTCACAAAAGTTTACCTTCCCTCACCGACTGTCTACCCGTGCAATTCACCCAGGCCTCACGCTGAAAGAGCAGGAAAGTGCGGCCCAGTCCGAAATCATCTTTTTCACATTGGTCTGCAAGGAAGAACGATGAAGTCCCGCCCGACCTTGCCCCCTTCAATTCTATCGCTTTGCATCGTTACAGCCTGTCCCAACTCCAGTCCCCACGCGGCGCAGAACCCCACAACGCAGAGGGTCGTGTGCTGGTCATCTCGGCGGAATTGAAGACGATGCAGGCCTACCTCATGGTAGCGCTGAAGCCGTGCGTCGCTGGGCAGATCATGGCAAAGTCGCGCGAGCACTGCGGAGAGCCCGCGGGAATCGTAGGCGCAAATGAAAGGAGGGCGGCTGAAGTCGCCCTCCCATGCAAGAGTGAGCGTCAGAAAGAGAAAGTCGCCGAGAGGTCGAAACGACGGTTGGCGGTCCCGGACGAGAACGGGCCACCAGCAAGGCCCGTCGATTTCCCGAACGTGGTGGACGAGAGATTTCCGACGGGCAGGCCGGGATTCCATGTATTGAACAGATTGCGGGCCATCGCCGCGATGGTGAGATTGTAGCGACGCGACGTGTTCGACGGGCCAAAGAGTCCGCCCATACCACCCGGGCGTCCGAAACCGCCTCCTGGAGGCCCTCCGGGGCCACCCCTTCCTCCACCGCCGCGCGGCCCGGCATCGGGGCTGGCGTTAGGCTTCTTGGTATCCGCACCGAAGCCGAAGGTCTTGGAGACTCGCAAATTCACTTGGACATTTGCCGGACCTTTTCCGTAATTGATGGGAATGCGCTTGTCCGTGGCGGCGGGGGTAAGGTTGAAGCAGCCGTATTGAGTGGACTTAGCACCAGTGACGCTGCAATCGACGAAGGAAGGGCGGTCAGTGTAAAACGAGTCGAGGTTGTTATCCTGCCCGGTGGTGATGTTGAAGGGCAGCCCCGTGTTGGCGAGGACGAAGGGGCTAATACGGATGTTGTAGGCGAGCGACGCGGTTCCGCTGAGGAAGAGTCGATTGCGGATATCGAATGAGGCGCGGCCGTAGTCGTCGGTCAGACGGGTGGAGTTTGAGGGGTTGCTGGAGGGCCCGGCGCCGTCGCTGTTGGCGTAGCCAAGAGCGTAGAAGCCCATCAGCGAAAGCTTCTGAGATACCCGGATCTGCACATTGGTGATCAGCTGGTTCTGCTTGAAGATGGCTTCGGAGTTGTACTGATAAATATTGCCACTGCTGGGGTTATAGTTTGGCGCATAGGGAGCGTTGGCGTTCAACAGATCGAATTGATGGAGGCCCCGCGAGTTGAGATAAGTGAAGGAAACAGTTCCGATCTTTCCAAGCTGCTGCTCGAGACTGACGGCGGCCTGCATGGTATAGGGTGCACGCAGGTTGGGATTGATTTGGTAAATCGTAGCAGTGCCGGGCGGTAAAGTGCATTGGCTCACGGGGAAAGAAGCCGGCTGGTTGGTGCCTGGAGCGTTCGAGCCCGGCGGGCATGTGATCGGAGAGCCCGGCAATGACGTGTATATGGTTTGCTGCTCGGTAATGCCATTCAGCCGCTGGGCTTGCAATACCAGGTCCTGGGTGAAGCGGTCGTAGAAGATACCATAGCCGAAGCGCAGCACGGTCTTGGGAGCACTCTTGGCGCTGCCCAAACCCCAGGAGAGGCCGAGGCGCGGCGCAAAGTTTGCCTTGTTGCTGATGCTGGATTGCGACTCAAAGCGCAAGCCGTAGCTGAGAGTGAGGTTGGGGCGCAGCTTCCAATCGTCCTCGGCGTAGAGGCCAACGTCGGCAAACGAGAGCTTCGCGTAAGGAGAGCCGCTGACAACCGATACCTGCGAGGGGCCTTGCACGACGCCATTAATCGTTTCCCCCAGATACGCCTCAATAGGCGTAACGGCAAGAACTGCAGGTGAGGTGGAAGTGGAGGCAACGGCAGGGCTTCCGCTGTACGTAATGTTGCCGTTGAAATTCGTGTTGGCAACATTCATATCCTGTGAGACGCGGAGGCGGCCACCGAACTTAACGAAGTGCTTGCCTGCTGACCACGAGGTGTAATTCTGCACTTCGTAACGGTTGATGCTGTCCGCGGTCTGGCCATTGGTGCTGGCGCCGGCGCTGAATTCGCCGAGCACGTTGATGGCAGCGACGTTGAGCTGGTTCGCTATCTCTGAGGTGTCGTCGTGAATGAACTGGAAGTGGATTTCGTTGATGAGGCGAGGGCTGAGCACCTGGGTATCGCTGAGTTGCACTGTGTGCTGTGTTTCGTGATAGCCGTAAGCGCGCGACTCGAGTGTAAGACCGCCAATTCCCTGGTTGAGCTCGTCATTCTTCAGGAACTGGTAGCGCCCGGTCAGAGTGTTGCTCGGGGTGACCTGCCAATCGATGCGCGGGCTGAGGTTGGTGCGCGTTTCCGGGACGGGCACCGCCTGGGTGAATAAAATTGGGTTGCCGCTGGAGTCGACTCCTGTGGTGGCATCCACGGCCGAAAGCTCGTTGATGTCACGGCGCTCGGCATTGAGGAAAACAGAGACCTTCTTATTGAGCGCTCCGCTTACGTTGCCGCTATAGCGCTCGCTGTGATAGGGCGGAACGAGGGATAGGACGTATGGGTTGCGGGAGTTTAGAGCCGAGTTGGCCTCATTGAACATGAGTTGACCATGCCACTTGTCCGTGCCGGGCTTGGTAAAGACTTCAACGCGACCAAAGCCGGGACGGTCATATTGGGCAGAAAAAGGATTCTGGTTGATGCGAACTTCGCGGATAGCGGACTTGGGCGGCAGGGTCCCGTTGGAGAAGCCGTCGATATAGATCTGGCCGCCGTTGGGGCCCACCGAGGGACCGGCGAGCGCAAGCAGATCCTGTTCCAACTCGTCCGGATCATCGGAAAGAGCCTCGAGGTCCGTGCCCTTCAGAACCGTCGCGCTGGCATTGTTGGAAGGGTCGACGCTGACGGTTGCCCCCTCGCTCTGCACGGTGACCTGTTCCTGCATGACCGCGATGCTGAAGTTGATGTCGAGCTGCTGCGCCTGCCCAGCCGTGATGATGACGTTCGGCATCTGGTAAGGCGAGAAGCCGGCGGCGGCGGCGCTGACCGTTACATTTCCTTCCGGCAGCCCGTGAATGTAGTAGTTTCCCTGTTTGTCGCTGACGGTCTTCTGGCTCTGGCCGTCGGGTGTGGTCACGGAGACCGCGGCGCCAATCACCACGGCCCCCGAGGGATCGGTCACTTGCCCGTGCAGGCTGCCTGAATTCCGGGGCGCTTGTGCCAGCAGCAAACCAGCCAGGATGGCAGGCAGAAAAAGTAGAACTGCAACGCGTTTATAAATTCCCAATTTCAATTTACTCCTAAGATCGCAGCCTTCATCTGGATTCCGGTCTGCTACTGATCGCCGCCAGGCTCACCGGCAAGCGACCACGGGGTCAGGAACGATTGCACTCCGGTACTGGCCGGGGAAGCGGTAAGAATAGGCTCGACGCCGCCAAGCAAGGTGATGGCAACAGGTGGTTCGGAGGCACTCCCCTCGGTGCTGACGATCATTACCGCATCGCCTTTCTGTAAATCGCCGAGTGTGGCGGCGGGCAGTCGGGCAAGCAACTGGTTCAGGTCTCCACCACGCGGACGTGAGGCATCTGCGGGCGCTCCGGCCGGCGCGGGCGGAGTCACACCCTTCAGTCGCATCGCCAAACCCAGCGCCAACTGCGGAGGAAGTTTCTTCATCTGCGAGTCCGTTGTGATTCTAACTGTCACCGGCTGCTTCGTGGCGAGATCCTTGACCGTCAGCGTGCCTGCTGCGGAATCGATGGAAGTGATAAGCCCCGCGATGTTGCGGAACGTTCCAGCTACGATCTCTTCCGCGGCTAGTTGCGTTCCGTCTTCGTTCTTATTGCCCTTGGCGCGAAGCTGATCGCCCGGATGAATGTCGTCGAGCTTGGCCGTGGCTGCGTCCTCCCACTTGACGGAGTTGGGCGCGTAACGTTTGTACATAGTCTTCGGCGTAGTGCTGATAGCTACGGTCTTGTTATTGACAGAGAGCGTGATACTCCCGGCCTGGCTATCCACCTGTTTGACGACACCACCAACGCTGCGGCGCTGCCAGTCAAGCAGCTCCTGTTGGTTCTTCTGCGCGATGTCCTGCTGCTTCATCACCACCACGGCTGTGGCATCGACGGTAACGCCATCACCGGCAAGCTTGCCGCGCACCAGGACACGGTCTCCGGCCTGGAGATCGCTGAGCTGGATTGGCGCTGCGCTCTTCAGATCGGTCTGCCCCGGAGCCAGGCGCAAAATGCGAGCGCCGGGTTGAACCACAACCGTGAGCTCGGCACCCTGATCGCTTGCAAGCGACAGCTTTGCGCCGCTAATTTTAGCTATGGAGCCAAGCTGCTTCACCACACCGGCAGGGGCCGGTGTTGACGCTGCGCCCGCCTGGGCGGCGAGCGGAACGCACACCATGGTTAGGAGCAATGCCAACGCGAAATCCCGGAGAACGTTCCTCTTCATGCGAGACCACTCCAACCTGAAGATTATGGAGCTCCAACCAATGATGCTCTTCATTTGTAACCCGGCGCAAAGCCTGCAAATGTAGAGTTTTGTTTCATTGCGTAAAGCTCGCGTTGCAAATTCCGCAGGCGGAAAGCAATTCAAACCCGCGAGACCTGCATGCAGCATCAGCTTCTTATTTTACCGGGTGTGACTCGGCAAGGATAGCTGCGCAAGCTTCGGCCTCATGCTCTGCGGTGCAGCGCTATCGTTGGCTGCTCTTCCGGCTTCGATTTGCCCATCGGGAGGAAGTGCCAGCCCGATCGGCTCTGACCGCCTAGGCTTCCCCCCAGCCGTCTCCCATACTTTCGCTTATGTCTCCCATCAAAACTTTTAATGCTTTGGGATTTGATTTGAATTGTCGCTGCTGCCATCTGCCATTAACCTATACTTGTATTGCAAACTAAAACCTCGCCCCAACCCTTTCGAGGAGATTCATGCCAACCGAATTACGCAACTTTTTGACGCTTACCTACGATGAACTGGAAGAACTCAATCTGAAGGCCAAGGAACAGCGCAAAAACCGCGTTGCCGCCCACGCAATTCAAGAGGAACGGCTGAAATACCTTTCCGACGAAAAGCGTATCAAGGCCGTAACCGTGATGTTCAGCGACCTCGAAGGCCGCCTTCACCTGCTTGACTACGACAAGAAATTCCTGCTGGGCAGCTATGACAACCTCACCTTTGACGGCTCCTCGATTCGTGGCTTTACGGCACAGCGTGAGAGCGATCTGCGCCTCGCCCTGGACTGGTCGGCATTCTACTGGGTGCCCTCCGATGTCTTTGGCACCGGCAAGGTGATGGTCTTTGGCGAAGTGATCGACAAACACGGCAAACCGTACACCGGCGACATTCGCGGCGTGCTGAAGGGCTACGCCGCGGAACAGTTCAAGAGCAACGGTTATACCCTGAACGCGGCAAATGAAATTGAGGGCTTCCTGTTCAACGGCAAAGAAGCCGAGCAGGACTATTACAAGACCGGGAAGTTCGAATACGTGGACGGCGGCGGCTATTATCACTCTCTGCCGGGCGATCCGCTGCGCACTTTCATTGACACAGCCGCCGAAGTACAGCGCGCCATGGGCTTCCAGAATGAGAAGGATCACCCCGAGGTAGCGCCTTCGCAGTTTGAAATCAACTACAACTTCGGCGACGCGGTTGCCGCAGCCGACCAGATCCAGCTCTACAAGCTGATCTGCCGCCAGGTTGCCAACAACATGGGATACACGGCAAGCTTCCTGCCCAAACCGGTCGTCGGCGTGAACGGCAGCGGCATGCACACCAACGTTTCGGTCAGCAAGGCCGGCAAGAACCTGTTCTGGGATCCAAAGGGCCTGGAAAAAGTCAGCCCCTTTGCATGGGACTTTGTGGACCGCGTCCTGACCGCAGGCAACGACATCTGCCTGCTGCTCAACTCCAGCGTGAACTCTTATCGCAGACTGGACCCGCACTTTGAAGCGCCAAACCAGCTCAATGCTTCGGCCATTAATCGCGGTGCAATGGTCCGCATCCCGATCGGCAACGAGCGTAGCGCCCGCCTGGAAGTCCGTGCCGTCGCCCCGGATGCAAATCCTTACTTGGTGATGCATTCGGTATTCAAGACCGGCATTGACGGCAAGATCGCGAAGATTGAAAACCTCCGCCAAGCTCAACGCTATCTGCCGGACAACATCTACACCGCACTGGACCTCTATCGCGCCTCGGACTGGGTCACCAAGTTGCTCGGTGCGGACGTGAAGGAGCGCTACGCGGAACTGAAGCAGAATTCAGCCGACCGCTGCCCGCGCCTGCTGGGAACGCAAGTGAAAGCTGCTGAAATCCAGTACCACCACGCGGTTTACAACCAGTTCCTGTGGAACCAGTTCTAAACTCTTGTCGCAGAGGAACAAGGGCCCTGGCGAAATGCTGGGGCCCTTCATTTTGCTAAAGTTACAACTGCGTCGTCTTATGCATCTTTCCCCGGACGGTTTTCAGGCGGAAGGATGACTCCCTCCCCCTGGCTGGAGAATTGCTGCTCCCGGACCGGCGTTTTCCGTTTTGGAGCCCCGCGATAGGCGTAGATGACGGCAAGCAGCGGCGCGGCGAGCAACACTCCCCAGAACGGAAAGACAATGCCCAGCACAAGTGGAGTCAGCACTGAGGCCCAGAAGGGCACCCGATTCTGCCGGTGCATCAGGAGCGGCTGAAGCAGAAGGCCGTCAACTGTGGCAATCGCCGCATAGGCTCCCAGCAGCCAGAACCAGCTCGCCAATGGAGCTCCGGCATAGAGCATGGCCATGGCCGGCCCGGCGAGGGAAAGCGGAAGGCCAAAGTGGGGAATGAATAGCAGTACTCCAGCCGCCAGCCCCCAAAATGGAGCCCACGGCACCCGCAACCAGAACATTGCCGCCATCCAGAGGCCACCGACCACCAGCGAGTCGTAGCACTGGCCGATCAGCCAGCGGCGTAATGCTCCCAACGTAAGGTTTGCGTGATACTGGAACTGCATTTTCCTTTGCTCAATCCCTCACAAACCAATGCTACACTGTGATTAATCCTGCCGGATTCGAGAACGCGAGATGAAGTTTGGCGTCATTATTTTTCCCGGAAGCAACTGCGATCACGATGCGTATTGGGCGTTCAAGGAAGTTTGCGGCCAGCCCGCGACGATGCTCTGGCATGACTCACAGGAGCTGGAAAATTCCGACGTCATCATTGTGCCCGGTGGCTTCGCCTATGGCGATTACCTGCGCACGGGAGCGATCGCGCGCTTTTCTCCGATTATGCAATCGGTGAAGCGCTTTGCCGACTCCGGTGGCCTGGTCATGGGAATCTGCAACGGCTTCCAGATTCTCTGCGAAGCCCACCTCCTGCCCGGTGTCCTGCTTCGCAACAGGAGCCTGAAGTATGTCTGCAAGCCGGTGCATCTGCGCGTGGAAAGCACACGGACGCCGTTCACCCAGGGACTGACGCAGGGAGAGATTCTGGAGATTCCCATCGGCCACGGGGAAGGAAACTATTTTTGCGATGAACCGACACTCCAGCAATTGCACAAGAACGAGCAGGTGATCTTCCGCTATGCAACTCCGCAGGGCGAGATCACGGAATCGGCGAATCCGAACGGCTCGCTGGAGAACATCGCCGGCATCTGTAACGAGGGTCGCAACGTTCTTGGAATGATGCCGCACCCGGAGCGCGCCAGCGAAGAGGTGCTCGGCATGATGGATGGAATCAAGCTCCTGCGCTCGCTGGTTGAGAGTGAGGCTGTGCCGCGGTAATGCAATGAAGCTTCGATCTTCACAACCCGCAAGAACCGTGAAGCTGACGGAGGCGCAGCTTTGCCGCCGCGACGGTGAGCTGCTGCATATTCTGGACAACTGGCTTCAGAGAGCGAATGCGCGCGGCGGTGAACACATCGCGTGCCGCCCCGGCTGCGCCCAATGCTGCGTCGGAGTTTTCGCCATCAACCGGCTAGACGCCCTGCGACTTCAGCAGGGACTCAATGATCTGGCGGACATCGACCTGGAACGTGCGCAGCGGGTGTTGCAGCGTGCGGCGGAGTCGCTCGAGCGGACGGTCGATTTCTTCCCCGGCGATCTGGAGACTGGAATCCTGGATGACTCACTCGAGGCAGAGGAGATTTTTGAGGAGTACGCAAACGACGAGCCCTGCCCTGCTCTCGATCCCAAAACCCTGACCTGTGACTTGTACTCGCACCGCCCCATGACCTGCCGTGTCTACGGGCCACCGGTACGCACCGAAGGAGGGCTGGGAGTATGCGAGCTTTGCTTCACCAACGCCAGCCCGGAAGAAATTGCCGCAGCGGAAGTTCCTCTGGACGGAGAAGCGTTGGAGTCCAAACTGAATGGTGAGTTGGACCAGGCTATCGGCGGCAGCAAAACCATCGTCGCCTTCGCCCTGCTTGGTGCGTAGACTTCGCTTTTGCCTTCGACCTTCTTGAAGAAAACAAATCCCGAAACGAAATTGTTGGACAGAAGGCGATTTCACGCCCACCTACTGCTTCCGGATCTGCTCTGGCAGGTCATTCTTGATCTGATTGGGCGATGCAGCAGCGGTCCCTCCCCTCGCGTTTAGCTGCGTAAAGAGCAGCATCGGCCGCCGCAAGAGCAACTTCTTCTGACTGCTCAATTTCCATAGCGGCAATTCCGAAGCTGAGGGAAATGGGAATATTCAAGAGCTCACTCCTTTCTTGAAGTCCCTTTTGAGCACGCTTCACCAGAGCTACTGCATCTCTCGATTCCATTTCGAGCAGCACCAGGAGAAACTCGTCGCCTCCCATCCGTGCCACAACATCTGAATCGCGACACGCCCGCCTCAACTCTTTGGCAACCAGTTTGAGGACATCATCGCCAACCCCATGACCGAAGCCGTCATTGACCTGCTTGAACTTGTCGATATCGCACATTACAAGTGTGATGGATGACTTTTTGCGCAGTGCTCGCTTCCGTTCACGATGAATTGCAAGCATGAGAGCGCGGCGGTTGAGCAGCTCGGTCAAGGGGTCCTGATACGCAAGGCATTCCAACTGCTTGTTCGCCGCGACCAGCGCCTCATGCAGGACCAGTGTGCGTTGCGCAACCTGAATACGCGCTTGAAGCTCCTCGACATGAAATGGCTTTACCAGGTAGTCATCGGCTCCCGCATTCAGAGCCCGCACCAAATCGCCCTTGTCGCTCCGTGCGGTCAGAATGATCACATAGACGTAATGCTTGAGCTTGAGTTGCCGCACCTCGGAAATAAGTTCTACTCCGCTCATGCCTGGCAGCTCCCAGTCGACCAGGAGAAGCAACGATTCTCCTGCTCCTGATATGCATGGCAAAGCGCTTTCAGCGTCTACTGCGGTAGCCACATCTAATCCCCACTCACCCAATTGGGTAACGAGCAAGTGTCGATAGACTGCGGAATCTTCCGTCACCAGGACTTTCATCAGAATCCTCCGCGCTCCGCTTCCTTAAGATGCACAGGCGTTTGATACCGGCGACGAACCAACCATGTTGGATGTTAGCAAGAGAACCACAAAAACCTGTTCTTGCTCCATACTTTACGCCGAAATGCGCGATATTTCCTGATTATTGTCGAGAGCAGGCTTGTATCTACCTACCTGAAACAGCATCTGCGTGACGCCGTCTGCTGCTTCGCTCAGGCTGCCTACTGCTCGAAGGCTTCCTTGTTGACGACGTAAGGCATTTTGCTCCGGTCGCTCCCCTCCAGCATATCGATTAATCCCTGTACGCAGCGCCCTGCCATGCCCACGTTGGGATCAGGCGACAGGCGGGTAGCCACGCCACCGCTGGCAAAGTGATGGAAGAGCCGGCAGCGATCCTCGATCGCCGGATCGCGCAATGGCGAGTCTGCGGGAAGCGGCTCGCGCTCGAAGACATCAATCGCCGCGCCTGCAATCCAGCCCTCGCGCAGAGCCTTCGCCAGGGCCTTTTCATCTACCACCGGACCGCGTGAAGTGTTGATAAGATAGGCGCTCTTCTTCATCTCCTGCAGCGTTCGCTCGTTGATCAGGTGCCAGGTTGGCGCCTTCGATTCGCCCTCGCGCAGCAGTGGCACGTGCAGGCTGACATAGTCGGCTTCGCGCAGGCACTCGTCCAGTCCGGCGTAGCGAATCCAGTTCTTGCGGCGTAAAATGCCAAGCTCGTGCTTCAGCTCCATCACCTTCTGCATCGAGGCCACAAACTTCTCATTGTGGTATTCGGCGTCATAGCAGAGCACGTTCATCTCAAAGCCGGAGCACTTCGCGATCAGCGCCTGGCCGATGCGTCCGGTTCCGATGACGGCAATCGTCTTGCCCGTAATCTCATCGCCGAGGAAGGGCAGATACGGATGCCAGAAGCCCCAGCGATTCTCGCGTACCAGCCGCTCGCTGGACCACAGCTTGCGCGAAACATCCATCAGGATTGCAAAGGCAAATTCCGCGGTGGCGTCGGTAAGAACGTCGGCTGTATTGGTGAATGGAATCTTGTAGCGGTTGGCGTCGGCGCGGTTGATGTTGTCAAAGCCGACGGCGAATTGCGCGACGCCTTTGAGCGTTCCCTTCCCCGCCTCAAAGACCTCGGCGTCGATCCTGTCGCGCAGAGTCGTAATCAGGCCGTCGATACCGCCGGAGACTTTCTCCAGCAGCAACTCGTGCGGAGGCGCAGCTGGCCCTGGATACACTTCCACCTCGTATCCGCGATCGCGCAGCAGTTCAATGGCATTGCCTATGGCGCAGGTAGCAAAGACCCGAAACCTCTTCTCCTCCAAGTCGCTCTTCCCTTTCTCACGCCATTCATGCTCTTCATCAACGCCGCATCCCGGCTATGGTGTGAGAGCGCTCCGGCCAGGAGCGCTCTCTGCCGCACTACACGTGCTTGGCCACCCAGGCCTCAACCCGGTCCAGCGCCTTGCGGATGTTCTCCAGCGAATTGGCAATTGAGAAGCGCAGATAACCTTCGCCATAGGCGCCAAAGGAAGTGCCGGATAGCGCAGCAACGCCAGCTTCATCCAATAGTGCATCCGCCAGTTCTTTGGACTTCCATCCCGTGCCGGTGATGTTCGGGAACATATAAAACGCTCCTTTGGGCACGCAGCAGCGGAAACCTTTGATGCGGTTGATGCGTTCGGCAAAATAGTCGCGGCGCTTCTTGAATTCGTCGTTCATCGCATCGACGGAAGCCTGCGGCCCAAGGATAGCCTCAATGCCGGCCTTCTGCGTAAACGTTGCGGTGCAGGAGTTTGAGTTGGTCATCAGTCGGGCGATTTGTTGTGCCAGGTCGGTGCGCATTACGCCATATCCCATGCGCCATCCGGTCATCGCGTAGGTCTTGCTGAAGCCGTCCAGCAGAATGATACGGTCGCGCAGATCGTCATGGCTGAACAGTGAATGATGTTTGCCTTCGAAGATCAGGCGCGAATAAATCTCGTCGCTGAGAATCATGCAGTCGTGCCCGGCAACGATTGCCGCGATCTCCTCGATATCCTGCTCCGTCATCACGCCGCCGGTAGGATTCTGCGGCGAGTTGAGAATGATGAGCTTGGTTCGCTCGTTGATCAGTCCTTTGAGCTCGCGTGTATCGAGGCGAAACTCCCTCTCCTCACGAAGACGGATGGGCACTGCCTTCGCGCCAAGAAATTCAATCATCGACTCATAGATCGGAAAGCCTGGATTCGGATAAATGACCTCGTCGCCCTCCTCGACCAGCGCCAGCATGGTGAAAAAAATGATCGGTTTGCCCCCCGGAACGACAACCACTTCGTCCGGAGACACCTTGGTATTGCGGCTTGCGCCGACCTCATCGGCAATGGCTTTACGCAATTCGGGAAGCCCCGCGCTGGGACCGTAGTGGGTAAAGCCGCCGTGCAGGGCGTCCACCGCCGCGTCTACAATATTTGCCGGCGTATCAAAATCAGGCTCGCCAATTTCCAGATGTACAATGTCGCGTCCTTTTGCTTCCAAGGCCCGCGCCTTCGCAAGAACTTCGAACGCAGTCTCGGTACCCAGCCGCGACATACGCTGGGCTAAACGTAATTCGGCATGTATTGCTTCGCTCATAAGAAACTCCACTTCCACAATTTGGCCGCGCGAGCCTTCATCGCACGAAGCTTCGCTCAGCCGGCTAAACGCGCTATTTTATCTCTCCCTGCGCAAGCGCACCACCCCCGCAGCAAAAAAAAGCCTGCCACTGGGCAGGCTTGATTCAGAATTCTTACTGGTTTATCCGTGGATTTCGCTCTCTTCGCCCGCTTCGGTGCGGATGACCTTGGCTACGCGATAGGGCTGGCCGGAGTGGGGTTCATGGAAATGGCGCACCTGCAACTCGCCCAGCAACCCAAGCGCCAGCATCTGCACCCCCGCCACTAGCATCACCGCGCCAAAGACCATCATTGGCCCGTGGGCGTCCATCACGTTCACGTGGCGAACCATCTTCTCAAAGACCATCCAGAGCGCAACCAGCAATCCGGTGCCGATTCCGCCCATTCCGATGCCGCCGAAGAAGTGCAGTGGGCGCATCATGTACTTGAGCAGGAAGCGGATCGTGATCAGATCGAAAAAAACACGAATCGTGCGTGAAATTCCATAGTGCGACGTACCACCCTCGCGGTCGATGTTGACGATGGGTACCTCGCAGATCTTGGCGCCGTACCAGGACGCCAGCGCCGGGATGAAACGGTGCAATCCTTCGCCGTAGAGCGGAATATCGTCAAGCAGTTCGCGGGTGTAAGCCTTGTAGGTGGTGCCGAAATCGTGCAGTTCTACGCCGCTCAGCTTGGACATGGCCCAGTTCGCACAGCGCGATGGAATGCGGCGCATCCAAAGGTTGTCGACGCGCTTTTCGCGCCATCCGCTTACGATGTCATAGCCTTCGTTGAGCTTGGCCACGAACTTCGGGATCTCAGCCGGATCATGTTGCAGATCGCCATCCATGGCAATCACGAATTCGCCCTGCGCATGGTCGAAGCCAGCCGCCAGCGCTGAGGTCTGCCCAAAGTTGCGGCGCAGTTTTACCACCACCACGCGGCTGTCCACGGCGGCAATCTGCCCCAGCAGAGTGAACGTGGCGTCGCGTGAGCCATCATCCACGAAAACCAGCTCAAAGCTCTCGCCAACTTGCTCCATTACCACCTTCAGGCGGTCGTAGAGCTCGGTAACGCTCTCCTGCTCGTTGTGAAACGGAACGACAATCGAATACTTAGGCACAATAGAATTATAACTCGATCCTGACAGAAGACGGAGTGGCAACCTGATTGCCCAGCCGCGATATGCGTTTGCAAAGCAGCCGCCCGGGAGATTTAAAAAAACGGTGCTCCAAACGCGCGGCTCAGGCCGAGCCTCATGCCGGCCGCCTGATCTGCCTTCCGTGCAGATGTAGCCCAGCAAAGCTACAAGCGATTTCAATGAGTTGAGATGGTAGCCCCGGGCAGATTCGAACTGCCGACCTCCGGTTTAGGAAACCGCTGCTCTATCCAGCTGAGCTACGGGGCCATTTAGAATCAACTACCTATATACACCACTTCGCCGTTGTCTACGGCTTGTCAATAGTTTACCCCACGCCAAGCCGTCGACAGCTTCTTCGTGGGCGCATCCATCTTCGAATTCAGCTCTTCCAGTGGTTCTTCTTCGTGTTGACTTCGATTGGATCGTGATAGTACGAAAGGCATCTGCGTAACCATCTCCCGGCGTTGCACGATAACCGCCCTTCGGTATTAGAATCGAAGACGTAAATCAAAACAACTTTTCTGGACGAAGATGGAGATGAGCACGATGGTGCGGACTGACCTAACCCTTCGATACGGACGCCTTGGCTTTGCGGCCGTGCTGCTGTTGCTGTTTACAGCGGCAGCTTGCGACAGAGGTAATGTCCACGCTGTAGCGCCGCCGCCAGCTTCCGAAGTCAGAGTTGCATCGGTCATCCAGCAGGATGTTCCGGTGTACAGCGAATGGGTGGCAACATTGGATGGCTACGTGAACGCCCAGATCCGTTCCCAAGTCTCAGGATACATAATCAAGCAGGACTACAAAGAAGGCTCGCTTGTCCGCAAGGGCCAGGTATTGTTTGAAATAGACCCGAGGCCCTTCCAGGCGACACTCGACCGCGCCAAGGGCGACCTTGCACAGGCGCAAGCCCAACTTGGCAAGAGCGCTCTTGATGTGGAACGCGACACGCCGCTTGCAGAAGCCAGGGCGATCGCAAAGAGTCAATTGGATAACGAAATTCAAGCCAAGCTAGGCGCCCAGGCCGCTGTCGAATCAAACCGGGCGGCGGTGGAGCAGGCGGAACTAAACCTTGAGTTCACAAAAGTCACTTCGCTGGTGGATGGGATCGCGGGGATTGCGCAAGTTCAGATGGGCAATCTTGTGGGACCCAATGCTGTCTTGACTTCGGTTTCGCAGGTGGATCCCATCAAGGCCTTTTTCCCCATCAGCGAACAGGAGTATCTCCACGCGCAACAAAAGAACGGCGCCATCTCCGGCAGAGGCGGCATAAGTTTTTTCGGAACCTCGCTCCAACTGATCCTGACCGACGGCAGCATCTATCCTCAAAAAGGTAAGATCCTGCTGGCCGACCGCCAAGTAGATCCGAGCACGGGAACGATTCGCATTGTTGCCGCATTTCCTAATCCCGGCAACATTCTGCGTCCCGGCCAGTACGGGCGTTTGCGCCTCGAGACCAGCCTGAAAAAGAACGCTCTGCTGCTGCCTCAAATCGCCGTTGCTCAGTTGCAGGGAAGCTATCAGGTCGTGGTTGTGGGCAGCGATCACAAGGTCAGCATGCGCACTGTGAAGCCCGGCGAGAAAATTGGGACAATGTGGGTGATTGACGAGGGCCTCAAGCCAGGCGAACAGGTCGTGGTTGAAGGGCAGCAGAAGCTCAGGGAAGGCACGCTCGTGAATCCAACACCTGCAAGTACTTCGGCGGAAGGACACTGAGCAATGTCTAAGTTCTTCATCAACCGCCCGATCGTCGCAATGGTGATCTCCATCCTTATGGTGATCGTGGGTGCGGTCACCATCGCGACTTTGCCCGTGGCGCAGTTTCCGAACATCGTTCCGCCTGAGATTAGATTGCAGGCTGTTTACGTGGGTGCGGACGCGCAGACGCTGGAGCAATCCGTGGCCACGCCGATCGAGCAGCAGATCAACGGCGTGGACAACATGGACTACATGTATTCGCTAAACGCCACGGCCAACGCGCAGACGACCATGATGGTCGATTTCGATCTCAAGACGGACCCCAACATGGACCTGATTCTCACCCAGTCGCGCGAGAATCTGGCCACCACTCAGCTTCCGCCCGAAGTGAACAACTACGGGGTCACCATCAAAAAGTCGACGAGTGCGCCGCTCATGCTGGTCGCTTTTTTCTCGCCGCACGGCACTCGCGATTCGAAGTTCCTGGCCAACTATGCCTACATCAATCTGAATGACCCCGTCGGACGCTTGTATGG
The DNA here is from genome assembly GCA_049521655.1 of Candidatus Korobacteraceae bacterium. Taxonomy (GTDB): domain Bacteria; phylum Acidobacteriota; class Terriglobia; order Terriglobales; family Acidobacteriaceae; genus TOLSYN. Next base: position 49,466 of record JBEKOO010000003.1, on the reverse strand, counting down.
TGTTGGCCTCACGCAGGTTTTCGGCGCGGGACAGTATGCCATGAGGCTGTGGGTAAAGCCTGACCAATTGGCGAAGCTGGGCATCACCGTCGATGAGATCGTCAGCGCGATTCAGGAACAGAACAAGGTGAATCCGGCTGGTCAAGCTGGCGGCGAACCCGCCCCCGAGGGCCAGCAATTCACCTATTCCGTTCTCGCCCAAGGCCGTCTGACCTCGCCGGAGCAATTTGAAGACATCGTAATCCGTGAAGCTCCGGATGGAGGAATCGTCCGCGTGAAAGACGTCGCCCGTGTTGAACTGGGTGCGCAGGATTACAGCATTGTCAGCCGCTTGAACGGCGAGCCCGCCGCAGTCATGGCTATCTACCAGTTGCCCGGTTCCAATGCCGTGCAAACGGCTGCAGGCGTTCGCAAGCTGATGGCCGAGATGAAGCAGCGCTTCCCGAAAGACGTGGATTACGCCGTGGCGCTTGACCAGACGGCTGCCGTGACAGAAGGCATGAAGGAGATTGTTAAAACCCTTCTGATCGCCATCGTACTGGTGATCCTTGTGGTCTACATCTTCCTGCAGGACTGGCGCGCTACCCTCATCCCGATGCTTGCCGTGCCGGTCTCGCTGGTCGGTACCTTCATCTTTTTCCCGCTCTTCGGTTTCTCCATCAATACGCTCACGCTCTTCGGAATAGTCCTTGCCATAGGTCTGGTGGTAGACGATGCCATCGTCGTCGTTGAAGGCGTACAACGTCACATCGAAGAGGGGTTGGCGCCCAAGGATGCAGCTCGAAAGGCAATGGAGGAGCTTTCCGGGCCGGTCATCGGTATCGCTCTGGTTCTCTCGGCGGTCTTTGTACCGACAATTTTTATCCCAGGCATCACCGGACGCCTCTACCAGCAATTTGCCTTGACGATCGCGATCTCGGTGATCCTCTCGGCATTCAACGCCCTTACCCTCAGCCCGGCGCTCGCCGCGCTATTGCTCCGTCCAAAGAAGGAAAGCCGAGGACTACTCGCTAAGTTCTTCGCTTGGTTCAATCGCATGTTCGGGAGCGGCAGGGAAATTTATATACGGCTCTCCGGCTCGCTGATCCGGAAAGGTGCCTTCGCGCTAGTCCTGCTCGCGGCTTTTGCCCTTGGCGGTCTTCTCTTTGGACATCTCCTGCCTTCGAGCTTTTTGCCCGATGAAGACCAAGGCCAATTTTTTGTAAATATGCAGCTCCCGAATTCGGCTTCGCTGGAGAGGACGGCAGCGGCATCAAGAGACGTTGAGAAAATCCTGAGCGAGACCCCAGGGGTTCGCTACTACAGCAGCGTCATTGGCTTCAGCTTGCTCAGCTACGTCCGTACCAGTTACAACGCCTTCTATTTCGTCTCTCTCCAGCCATGGAGTCTCCGCGAGTCAAGAGCGGAACAGTATCAGGAGATCAAGGCGCGCTTGAACCGACAGCTCGGCAAGCTTCCGCGAGGGACTGTTTTCAGCTTTTCGCCGCCGTCAATCCCTGGAGTTGGCACCTCCGGCGGATTTCAGTTCGTGCTGGAAGACCGTGCGGGAGGGGACGTTCAGTTCCTGACTGACAACTTGAACAAGTTCCTGGCGGCGGCTCGCAAGCGCCCAGAAATTGGCATGATCAGCACTACACTGCTGCCGAGTGTGCCGCAACAATTCGTGCAGGTCGATCAGGAAAAGGTACTGAAGCAGGGTGTGGATATCGGCGATGTTTACCAGACCATTCAGGCTTTCATGGGCGGGCTGTTCATCAACTATTTCAACGAATTCGGCCGTACCTGGCAGGTGTATGTGGAAGCCGAAGCTCCTTACCGCTCGGATGTGACGAACGTAGGGCAGTTCTACGTGCGCAATAAGAGAGGGGAAATGGTGCCGCTCTCCGCGCTGACAAAATTCGAATCGCGTACCGGCCCCGAATTTACCATGCGCTATAACGAGTACAGGTCAGCGCAGATCAACGGCAGCGCCGCGCCGGGCTACAGCTCAGACCAAGCCACGGCGGCGCTGGAAGACGTTTTCAAACAGACGATGCCCAGCGAAATGGGCTTCGATTACATGGGCATGTCTCGCCAGGAGCAGAAGGCCCGGCAAGGGGTTTCGGCCTCTCTCATCTTCGGCTTCTCGCTGCTGTTCGTGTTTCTAATTCTGGCGGCTCTCTATGAAAGCTGGTCATTGCCTTTTAGCGTCTTGCTGAGCACGCCGGTCGCGGTATTCGGCGCCTTTGGAGTCTTGTGGCTGCGCCGTACGGTACTCGGCGCTTTTTATCCGGCCTACATGGTGCAGATAGAAAACGACGTTTATTCCCAGATCGGTTTGGTGATGCTGATCGGCTTGGCGGCCAAGAACGCCATCCTGATAGTGGAATTCGCCAAGCACGAATTCGAACAGGGAAAACCCTTGGCTGAGGCTGCGTTGGCAGGAGCCAAGCTTCGGCTGCGCCCCATCCTCATGACATCTTTAGCCTTCATTCTCGGCTGCATCCCGCTCTGGATGGCAACCGGTGCCGGCTCGGTGGCCCGTCAGATCATGGGCACAACTGTAATCGGCGGCATGGCGGCTGCCACCGCAATCGCCATATTCATCATTCCGGCGCTGTACGTTCTGGTCGAGCGATTGGCGAGTCATCGCCGCGATGAAGTACCCGGCCCAGATGCTGTTCCGCAGCCAAGCCTATCTGAGGGAGACTGAAGTGACAAAACTAACAGCCCTAGTTCTCATGATGCTCCTGACTGCGGGCTGCGTTGTGGGGCCAAACTACAAGCGACCGAGCGCAAACGTCCCCGGTACATACCGTGGAGCCACGCCGCCCGAGGCAGCCGCGCAGCCTGTGGCGGAATCGCTCGGAGATCAGAAATGGTGGCAGGTATTTCAGGACAAACAGCTTCAAGAGCTGATCCATACCGCCCTTCAGCAGAACTACGATGTTCGCATTGCGGCAACGCGAATTCTGGAAGCCCAGGCGCGAGTCGGCATAGCCCGCGCCGACCAGCTGCCGACGATCAACGGCGGGGCTGACGCTCTGAATGAACGCAATCCGAAGATCAAACCGCAACCTGGATACGATACGAGCGCAAACCAGTTGAATCTCGCGCTTGCCTGGGAACTCGATTTTTGGGGAAAGTACCGCCGTGCCAGCGAAGCGGCGCGGGCCAATCTGTTGGCAACAGATTGGGCGCACAAAGCAGTGATTAGCGCCTTGGTGAGTGATGTTGCCACAGCCTACTTCCAGCTTCGCGCGCTCGACCTGGAATTGGAAATCTCGCGGCGAACGCTGGCTTCGCGGCAGGACTCGCTGCAACTCACCCGGAAGTTGGCAAACGGTGGGGCTACATCCATGCTCGACGTTCGGCAGGCCGAGCAGTTGGTCTCCATTGCGGCTGAAACCATCCCCGATCTGGAACGGCGCATCGAGCAGCAGGAAAACTATCTCAGCACGCTTCTGGGAAACAACCCCGCTTCCATCGCGCGGGGAGCGAAGTTGACCGATCAACCGCATCTGCCGGAGATTCCGGCTGGACTTCCCTCCGACCTCCTCGAGCGGCGGCCCGACATTCGCCAGGCAGAGGCGCAGCTGATCGCAGCCAACGCTCAGATTGGAGTCGCAAAAGCAGCGTACTTCCCGCAAATCAGCCTGACCGGGAGCGGCGGATGGCAAAGCTCGGCACTTTCCAACCTCTTCACCGGCCCGTCCGGGATGTGGAATTTCGGAGGAACATTGGTGCAGCCCATATTCAATGGGGGAAGGACTCGTTCCAACGTCAAGCTTACGGAGGCGCGGCAACAGGAAGCAGTGCTGACTTATCAGCAGACGATCCAACAGGCTTTTCGCGGGGTCTCCGACGCGCTGGTTGAGTATCGCAAGGATCGGGAGTTCCGGCAGTTCCAGCAGCAACTGGCGCTCTCGGCTCAAGACGCGGCGCAACTTTCCGAGATACGCTATCGAGGCGGAGCCGCCAGTTACCTGGAGGTGCTGACCAATGAAACCAATTCCTTTGCCGCCGAGCTGGGACTCGCTCAAGCTCAGTCCAATGAACTCGTGGCTCTGGTGCGCATTTACGGAAACCTCGGCGGCGGTTGGCAGCAGTGAAGCATTCAACCTGGTCTCATCGATCCCTTAGCGAGAAGGCATGCCCGGACTTAGACGCATCCTCTGCGGCTATCTTCGGGCACGTTCGTGCAGGGGAGCCAGCCCTTCGCGATACTTCCACTTAAGCTATTCACGCCCAGGTGCCAGTTCCGGATCGCACCCCTTCCCCAAATTGCCTCGAAGTACTTAACTCGCTTTTCGTAACACAGCTCCGCAAAGCAACATTCCGCAGTCACCATCCCGAAAGATCAGATAGCAGAGTGTCTGAACAAAAGTGGCGTGAGAACCCATTCGGCTGCATCCTACCTAACAGATGCCTGAGCAAGGGGACCACTATTGAAGGCAGCGGCACGCACTCATGATTTGACTTCTTACTCGACTTCCGAATCGCGCATTGATCGTATTCGTGGTCATGGCACGCGCCGTCGGATCGTGGAATTGGTCTGCGTTTTTGCCGCTTGCTTTTTCGCCGGCGAAATCGGACTGGCTGTCCCTTTTACCAGCGGAAACGTCTCCCCCGTGTGGCCGGCAGCAGGAGTAGCGTTGGCCGCCATGATCGTCTTCGGCTATCGCGTCTGGCCGGCGGTTGCCCTGGCTGCATTCGTCGTAAATCTTTTTACTGACATACCGCATGCCGCTGCCGCCGGAATCGCTTTGGGCAATGCGGTTGGTCCGCTCTGCGGCACCTGGCTGCTGCGGCGCCTGCCGACATTTCACCCTTCCCTCACCAGGCTTCGAGATGTGCTCGGACTGAGTATTTGCGGCGCCCTCTGCGGCACTGCAATAAGTGCGACCGTCGGCACCGGGGCTTTGTTTCTTACCGGCGTCAATGCCTGGTCCGGTATAGCGACTGCGTGGCTGATGTGGTGGTGGGGAGACGCCACGGGTGTCTTGATTGTTACCCCGCTCCTGCTGACCTTCACAAACCTGATGTCGATCAGGGAAAAGCGCCCGCGCCTCGAATTGGCGTGCCTGCTATTCGGAGCTGTCGGCAGCGCGTCGGTAATCTTTGATCCAAGGCTTGGATTAACCAGTGCCGACGTATTCGCGTTCGGCATTTTTCCTTTCGTGCTCTGGGGGGCTATACGCTTCGAGGTGCCGGGCGCGGCAGTCGTGAGCTTTTTGATTTCGGCCGTCGCCGTCTGGGGAACCGCCCATGGCTTCGGACCATTCGTAAAAAGCGACCCCCTGCAGAACGCGATGCTGCTTCAGTCATTTCTCGCCATCACCTCGGTCTCGGGCGTGGTATTAGCCGCCGTGATCGCCGAGAGAACGCAACTCATACGCAAGCAGAGTGCGTTGGAGGCGCTTGCGCACAGCGAGGAAACTTATCGCGGCATCGTGGAGACCGCTTACGAGGGGATCTGGAAGATAAACGCCGACTCCGAAACGTCCTTCGTAAACCGCCGCATGGCTGAACTGCTCGGCTTCACCGTTCAGGAAATGCTGGGCAGACCGCTCTTTGATTTCATGTTCGAGGGAGACTTCGAGCAGAAGACATCCGAATTGGAGCGTCGGCGTCAGGGCGTCAGCGAACAGATTGAAACCCGATTTCGCAAGCAGAACGGGGAAGTATTATGGGCGCGGGTTACAACATCGCCGATTGTCGCTGAGGATGGCGGCTTCGGAGGAGCGCTTGCAATGGTCAGTGATATGACCGAGCAGAAGCGCGCTGAATCGGAACAGAGCCGTTCCCAAAAAACGATCAGCTTACTTTCCCGGGCAGTGGAACAGACGGCCGATAGTATCGTGATCACCGATCGCCAGGGCACGATTGAGTACGTGAACCCAGCGTTCGAGGTCACCACGGGCTACAGTAGTCTGGAAGTCATCGGCAAAACGCCTCGGATCTTAAAGTCCGATCTCCATGATAAGGCGCTATACAACCGGCTATGGGACCACATTCTCCAAGGTGAGGATTTTCGCGGGACGCTTGTGAACCGTAAGAAGTCGGGTGAACTGTACTGGGCGGAGCAGACCATCAGCCCGATCAAGGACAACGCAGGCGTCATCTCTCATTTCGTTTCCGTGCTCAAGGACATCACGGCGGTCCGCAAGCAGCAGGAGCAGGAACTCCAACTGCAAATGGCACGTAAAGTGCAGCAGCGCTTCTACACCGGCGCAACCGTGTGCGCCGAGGGCTTTGATATCGCTAGTGCCATCTACCCCGCCGAGCAAACCGGCGGCGACTATCTGGACTCGTTCTCAATGCCCGACGGACGCACCTGCATCGGGATTGGCGACGTCAGCGGACACGGCTTGGATTCTGCGCTTGTAATGGCGCTGACCCGTGCTTATGTGCGCTCCTTCGCCCAGGTCGAAGCAAATTTGTCGAAGATTCTGAGCAATGTCAACCTCATGCTTCTCGCAGACCTCGAAGACACTCGCTTCGTCACCTTGTTGCTGGTTTGTCTGGATCGAACCAACGGCTCCTTGTCTTATGCCAACGCAGGGCACCTTCCGGGTTTTCTGATGAATGGCTCTGGCGAGATCGATCATGTGCTTGAAAGCTCAGGCCCGCCGCTCGGACTATTTGCTGATTCTAACTTCGTCACCTCCGCAATCCCTCTGGCCTCGCAGCATCTCGTGATTTTGATGACCGACGGCGTGACCGAGATGACCACGGCAGGAGAGGTGGAGTTCGGCGCCGACGGAGTTCTCGAATACGTCCGTGCCCATCGGCAGGATTCGGCCAGCGAACTCGCTCATGGCATGTACCATGCCGCTCGGAGCTTTGCCGGCGACACCCCTCAGCAGGACGATGTCACCGGCGTCGTCGTAAGAGTTGCCTGAAATTTCTCCGCGTTGTGACCCGCAATTTGTATTAAGCGGAGCGAAAGACAACTTGGCGCTGTTATGCGTTTCCAGGGTCCCCTTATCCATCCAAACCGAGAGCCGAAGGAAAAGCCGCTCACATGAGCGGCCTTGGGTGAATCTCCTTCGCTGAACTCTATTTCGCAAACTTCCTGCGCATTGCACCCGCAAAACCCACTAATCCGGTTCCGAGTAGTATGAGGCTGGAAGGCTCAGGGGTTGTGGTCGAGGTGAGTTGGACGTTATCGAAATCCCCCTGCAGCGCAGATCCCTGGAGAAGTTCGATGAGCACAGATGTGTTGCTGCCCGAGTTGAAGGTATAAGCGTAATCTGACCAGTTCCCGACACCCGGCGTAACTCCCAGCGCATAAAACGTCACGCCATTGATGACCAACGCGGCTTGCCCAACGCTGCCGTCGTTCCAATCATTTCTTAGACCGATCTCCACGCTGAAGGTGTAGGTGGTATCGGGCGCCACCGTAACCAGTTGCGTAATCGTATTGTTATTGGTCCACGCCACAGTCGGGCCGTCCGGAAGGGAATTGAAAATACCAGCGTTCGGCTGAAACTGGCCTGAACTGCCGGAATTGGTCCAGCCTGGAATCCCCGCAGCAGCGTAGCAACCGTTTCCGCCGCAGTCGTTCGGGAGCCCGCCAGCAGGGAGCGTCTCAAAGGAGGGATTGTTGACGAGATTGAGAGGTACCGAACCTGCAAACGCTCCAGTAGCGAATAGAACCATCACTGAAAGAACCACAACCGTAACGATGCGCCGCATTTCGTCTTCTCCTTACGCTCGGAACTGCACTCTTTAGACCCTGAAGCGGAATCGCCGCCAACTATAGGCCGACTACCCCAATAGCCAAACTGCACCCTGCTCAGAAAAATGATATATGCATTTATATGGCCAATTCACATCCCCTGTAATCCATTGATTCCATTACAGGCTCGACCGTTTTCAGGCTAGCACCGCAAAACTTTGCGGAACCGAATCCCAAGGCTGTGGCCAAAAGAGCCCGATGTGAATGAATCGCAGGAGGGTGACACAAGGAGCAAACTCGCCCAAACTACGGCTGTCGGGAGGGGGCAGCAAACCACTTAACTATATGTTGAAGGGGATGGTTGAACGTGACCATCTCCCAAAGACCATACATCTGAACAAAGTATGTCGCGCCCCATCCGGACATTTCCTCAATCTGGAGGGAGCAATGATGAGTTCCGGAACTCCTTCCATGTTGGTGGTAAGTGCCCATGCGGTTGATTTCGCATGGCGTTCCGGAGGTGGCCTCGTCTTTCGGGCGGCCATCACGCCCGCAACATCCATTCCCGGTTCTCACCCATCCCGGCGACAACTGGATGCTTCACGTGCCCGGCTCTTACGAAATTGCATGAGTGCATTCCGTGCGTAGCGAACGGGATCGGATTCCCCAGCGCAACCCGATACTGAATGTATGTTGTCCCTGGGCCGCGCCTCATCTCGCCGCGCGGTAGAAGCTTCCGTCGGCCATCACATGTATACCGCCGCCGACCGTCTCGTCTGACGAGAGCCTGCCCCGGGCAACCGCGCCGCTATTTCGCTTTGCTCACTCCGCCAGGCATGGTGAATCCGTACTGCGCCAGAAGCTTGACGATCTCCGGCTTGCGGATGAAGTCGAGGAAGAGCGCGGCAGTGGCCTTCTCCTTGGAACTCTTCAGGATGACGGCGGCCTGTTCCAGGGGCGCATAGTCGGAAGCGGGTATCTCAACATAGTGCCCCACGTTTTTCATCTGTGGGCTTACGACCAGCGAGAGCGCAAGAATACCGGCATCGGCTGCGCCGGACTGCACGAACTGTGCGGTCTGCGAGATGTTTTCACCCATCACAAACTTACTTTGCAGCGCATCGTAAAGCCCCTCTTTCTTGAGAGCCTCGACCGCTGCGCGCCCATACGGAGCGTGTTGAGGATTGGCGATCGCAATCCGCTTCGCCTCTGGCGATTGCAGCGCGCGCAAACCCAGCGACAGATTCAGCGGCGAGTTATTAGGAACGTAGAGCACCAGTTTTCCGATGGCGTACTTGTAGATGGTACCGGGCTGCGCGAGGCCCTCGGACTCAAGGCGCTGCGGATACTGCACGTCGGCGGAAAAAAATATATCGATGGGAGCGCCGTTTTCGATCTGCAGCAGGAATTGGCCGGAGGAGCCGAAGTTCGTCTTCACCTTCCGTCCGGTCTCTTTTTCAAATCTCGCGGCGACTTCCGGAAAGACAGAAGACAGATCGGCAGCGGCGGCAACAACAATTTCCTGCGCACTGGCCAAAGCGGCAAAGCAGCAGACAATCACAACTAGTAAGAACTTTTTCATGGCTTTATCCAATCCTTATCTTCGATGAGAAACAATCTCGATATTCATCACACGTTGAAGGGTCTAGACAATTTCGCCAGTAGCTGGAAATCCCGAAACGCCAAAAGCATTGACGATCGCCTCCGCTGTTGTCAGCTTTGAATCGAATTCTACAAAAGTTGAGCCGAGTTCAGTCGTCCACACGCTCACGCCGGGGATTTCCTTCAGTGCGGTTCTGATCCGCCCCAGACAGCGCTCGCAATGCATGCCCGCGATCGATAAACGGAGCTTCGTCATTGCCTTGTAATTCTTCTCGCGGTTTACTCCTCCGGAGCTCCCTAGGGGTTGGTCGGTCTGAAATCTCGCATCGGCAAATTGCTTCTGGTCTTTCGACAAATCAAACCAACCGGCTTTGCTCGAAGCATAACTGTCAAATTCCGGAACGTAAGGTTTGATGTCGAGCAACGGAGTGCCGTCAACGATGTCCACGTCCGCCACTTCAAGATGGTCGGCGTGGACGCTCAGCAAGCGGACTGCGGACATTCCGATAGGATTGATGCGCGCTGGTGCGCGAGTCGCAAATACTCCGCGCTCCTGCTTGTCCAGGAATGGCGTAACCAGCAGCTTTCCAGTAGGTGCTTTGTGGAACCAGAACAGAAGCCAGATTCGCTCAAAGCCTTCCAGGTCGCGCAGAGCAGGGCGGAATGGTTCATCAATCCAGACAGTTCCTTTCGCTCCGTCTGCTCGCGAGGGTTGAAGTGGAGCGCCCGCGGGCTGCGGAAAGGGGGTTTGAATGGTGCCGATCGGTCGCAATTCCAAAACCGGCGCGTCCTTCAATGCATCCATGCTCACTTTCCTTTCGTTAATTTGCTTGACGCAATGCCCGATGCCCGCGCAGGCAGCCATTATCATCTCATGGAATTTGCCCAATATGATGATCTTAGAGCGACGTAGTCCGCCATACAAGACATTTATACGAGACAGTCCGCTAGGCGCCTGCGTGGCGTGAGCAGTGAAGCGATGCTAAACAAGGCTCGCAGGTAAGACACATTCTTGTATCACATACAAGTGTGTGTTAGCTTGCCATTGGGATGAATGAGTTTCAGGCATTTGTCACTCGTCAGAAAAAGACTGCGCCATGAATTTCAGGCTGACCACAGTGCTTCTCCTGAGTGAGATGATTCATTCCATACCGAGATGCTCAAAGTTGTAGGCCATCTGGACGTGCATCGCTGCCACAATTTCGGACACATGCGGTTGGTTGAGAGAGAAAAATTGGATTGAGGATGGAAGAGAATTCTCAGATGCCTATGGCCGGGAAGGTCAGATCGACAATCCTCTCTCGCGACCGCTTTGGTTCAATGGTCACCGATCTTATATCTTGATGGGATCGTCAATGAGCCAAGGAAGATGGCTACCGTCTTTTGCTTACCGCGCCGCCCGCGCGAGAAAGCGCGGAACGCCGATGCATCGGTCATGCCGTCGGCAGCGCGGTGAGCAGATTTCCATTAAGAAACTTTTCGCTGTGCCAACACGCTGGTTTCGGCCCTGGTCGACGGCGCGATCGGCATTTGCTGATCCTGATTTGCGGATGAGGAGAGAACGTCGGCTTGCCAGCTTCGGTGGTGCCTATTCAGCCCGTCGGGACTGCTCCTGATCGGCCTGCCAATGGGCGGCATATCTTGGCCAACTGTCCCAAGACACAAAGACGCACTGAGTCGCTCCGCCACGTCCGTGCCGCCTGAATTTCCTGATTGACTCTCAACGCTGCTTTTTCAAAAAAATTGAGGCACTTTTCTCCGGTTTTTCGCTGACTTAGTTGAATGCTGCTGAAGTCATCTCAAAAGGGACTATCAGCGGGATCAAACGGGTCATCCGGGGATGTGCAGAGCCCGACGTGTGCGTCGTGGTGTGAAAGCAGATCACAGAATGAATGCGACAAGAGTTTCCGGATCGCATTGAAAAAGGTCCTGGGTCGCAATACATCAGCGGAGAGCGTTCTTGAGTTTGCGCGAGCTCGGAAAAAACGCAGACCTGCGGGCACAAGGTCTTCGACTACATGCTCTCCAGTCCTCCTCTCTGCGTGGAGCGGAAGAACGTTTGTGACAGTTGTCGTACGACATCGCATAACCGGTACAGAGATTTAATGGGCCGACGCAACTAAATTTCGAGGAATACACAATGAGGTCGACCATGCATCGCCATACTATTTCTTGCCTTCACGCTGTGTCCTGCCTTGAACTCGTTGGAATTGCTGGATTCAGTCTGTCAGGACGATTAACCAAACTCAATCGCGGCGAGCGGCGCTCCGGTCAACGGGAGCGGTTGTTTTTGAGAGCCGGCGTTCTGGCATTCGCACTGTGCTTCCTGGGTTTGCTAACCTCCTGCGGCAGCAGTTTCAGCATTAAGGCCCCCTCAGGGCTGAGCTATCCGCAGACTAGCATCGTGGCTACGGTCGGCACTCCAATCGCGACGGATACACCGACCGTGACGGGAACCGTGGCCTCTTATGCCGTGAACCCAGCGCTGCCGGCCGGACTTAATTTCAGCACGAGCACGGGCACGATCTCAGGCACGCCGACTGCGGCCTCGGCGCAGACCAGCTATCAGGTAACTGCGACGAACTCCAAGGGGTCTACGAGCGCAACAGTTCAGATCACTGTCAACGCCGCCATTCCAGCACCTTCGAATTTGACCTATCCGCAGTCCAGCATAGCGGCTTTGGTCGGCACCGCGATCGCGACCGATACGCCATCTGTGACGGGGACCGTCAGTTCCTGGTCGGTGAGCCCATCGTTGCCAGGAGGGCTGAGTTTGAGCAGCACGACGGGTGCCATCTCAGGTATTCCTACCGCGGCATCTGCGCAGGCCACTTACACCGTGACCGCCGCCAACGCTGGCGGATCGACGAAGGCGACACTTCAGATCACAGTTACCGCAGTTATCGCCGCACCGGCCAACTTGAGCTATCCAGCTCCGACCATAGCGGCGCTTTTGGAGCAGACGATTACCACCGATACACCCACGGTTGTGGGCACGGTAACAAACTGGTCCGTCAGCCCACCCCTGCCAACCGGATTGAGCCTGAATCTTACAACAGGAGCGATCAGTGGCACTCCCACTGCGGCCGCAGCTTCCTCCAGTTACACGGTCACAGCTGCGAATTCGGGCGGATCGGCGACTGCCGTTCTGCGGATTGGAGTGGTTGCTGCAACTGTCAACCAAGTGGTCCACGCAACCGCTATCTCTGATCACCAGACCTACCATGCCGGACTGGGCTACATTGTGCCGGCTTGGAACGCTGTTCTGCCCAGCAACAGTCCAATCAAATCGGCGCTTTCCCGTGCGCTGGGGAACCGCCGGCATCCGGTGCAGGCTGCTGCCCGCGCAACTCCCGAAGGTGTTTCCGGTCTTGAATACGACGACGATTTCGGACTCTATGTCTCCGGCTTTGTTATCAGTGGCAATACCATGGCGATCAATTTCTACGTCGATGCCGCCGGAACCATCCCTGCCGGCGCCGTGACCGCAACATTGCCCGCCGGAGTTACCGTTGGAAGTTACTCAGCCTTGAACTACCCGCTCACGATCCAAGTCACCGGGAACATCACGGCGGGCAACATTCCCGCAACCGGCAGCGGCACCATGGTGATGCTTGACTCCACGCCAAGCGGCTCTTTTCAGTTCACCGGGACCCTGCTGAAGATTGGACTCACTGTCTCGGTCAACCTGGCACTCGACGACAACTTGAATGCCACCGGAACCATTACCGAGACCCAGAATGGCGAACAGATCACCTTCAGCAACCTTCAAGGAGCGATTACCGGAACCCTCTCCGGTTCTGTCGTGGTCATGCCGCAGAACTATACGGGCACAGCCAATGTCTCAATTCTCAACGGCACCTCCAGCATGATCCTCAACACTCCGAGTGGAGTGGCCACAGCCGCCACGGGCCTCACCGGCGTCCTGCAGATACAGTATCCCGATGGATCGACCGAAACGCTTACCGATCCGAACGATACGCAGCCGGACGCGCCGCCGTCGCTCTCCACCAGCGGCCCCAGCAACCTGAGCTACGCTCTGCCTTTGATTAGCGCTACGCAGCTCTTCCTCATAGCCAACGACACACCGACCCTCACGGGAACGGCGACTGCCTGGAATATCAATCCCTCTCTGCCCGCGGGTCTTTCCATCGATCCCGCCTCGGGCATCATCAGCGGCACGCCAGCCGTCGTTTCGCCCACGACTAACTATGTCGTTACCGCCTCGAACGCCGACGGATTCACACAGGGGACCGTACAAATCGCAGTCGCTTTCACGCCCGCGCCTACGCAACTTTTCTATCCCCAGACGACGATCGCAGCCGTTGTGGGCACGCCAATCGACACCGGCACGCCTACCGTGTTGTCGAATGGATCCCCCCTCGTTATCGTTACCTCCTGGAGCGTCACGCCGGCTTTGCCCGCCGGACTCAGCCTCGATCCCACGAGCGGCGACATCTCGGGTACGCCGACGGCGGCCTCTCCGCAGACCACCTACACCGTCACAGCCGGTAACGTCAGCGGCTCGATCACCACCACCGTGCAGATCAGCGTCTCGGCAGGGGGCAACGGTGTACTCGGCATCACATACCCCGTCCCCAGCATTGTCACAAATGAGGATCAGGCGATTACGCCTGACATACCGACGCTGGTCGGGAGTTTCACGTCATTCGTCGCCGTTCCGGATCTCCCCTATGGCTTGTCTATCGACCAGATCACTGGCACCATCTCCGGTACGCCAATAACCCAGACGCCGCCAAGCGTTTACACCATCACTGCGTGTACGGCATACCAGTGCGTCGGGCAAGCGATCCAGATCACGGTCAACGAGACTCCAATACAGGGGATCGTCGCGCAGGACGCCGTCTTTACAGGCTCAACCTTGAATCTCGCATCCTTCCCTTCGGCCACGGCTCAGAGCTTCCAGTGGACACTGACCAATCAGACCGGTGGTGGAACCATCACCGCCGGTTTCGCGTCCGACCTGATTCAATACAGCACTAACTCCACACCGGGAACCTACCAGCTCTCCGTTACTACGCAAGCGGCGTCAGGCAACCCCAAAACCGTCTCCCGCACCCTCAATGTGGTCAACCAGCAGTTTCTTAAAGACCCTACTACTTCGTGGGACCGCGGCACGCCCACGGCCTCCCTGCTGGCCAACGGGACCATTCTGTTTGTCGGCACTGGAGACTTGACCATGGGCGTCACGGCTCCTGACAGCACCGAGATCTTCGATCCGGTTTCTGGAACCTTCAGCGCGGCTGCCGGAATGACTTTGCCGCGTTCAACCGGACAGGCACAGGTGAGCTTCTCGAACGGAAAGGTGCTCGTCTGTGGCGGATTGAGCGTGACGGTGAATGAGTACGGCTTATATGAAAATGGTGGTTCCACTGCAGATACGGAAATCTACGATCCGGCGGCCGATATCTGGGCCACGGTTGCCACCATGAACTCGGCGCGAACCGGGCATACTGACACCCTGCTGCAAAATGGAAAAGTGCTCGCTGCCGGCGGCAAGGATGCCAACGGCAACCTGCTCAACTCGGCTGAAATTTATGATCCAATTGCCAACGCCTGGGCCGTGGTCGCCAGTCTGAACACGGCTCGATTCGGGCACACTGCGACCCTGTTGAATAATGGCACGGTGCTGATTACCGGAGGACAAGACTCTGGCGGTAACGCGCTCCATTCGGCTGAGATCTATGACCCCGTGGCAAATACCTGGACGGCGGCCGGCAGCTTACAAACCTCTGGAACCGGTTATACCGCTACGCTGTTGAATAGTGGCAAGGTGCTGGTTACCGGCGGCTCGACTTACGACACTGACGGCAATTATTACGGCCTGAGCTCCGCACAAATCTACGATCCCGTTGCCGGAACATGGAGCAATGCCGCTTCGATGAGCACGACGCTGCTAAACCACACGGCCACATTGCTGTCCAACGGAACAGTTCTGGTCGCAGGCGGTCATGCGGGCGATGGTTACGTCCCCACCGCATCGGCCGCGGTCTACGATCCGGTGGCGAACACTTGGACCAACGTGGCCAGCCTGAATGTCCCACGCTTCAACCATGTGGCGCTCCCGCTGCCGAACGGGAATGTGGTCGTCGCCTACGGCTCATCAAGCTACTATTCTGATTCTGGGGTGAGCCAGGGCAGCGCCGAGACTTATAACCTGGCTGCAAATACCTGGACGGCGACCGGCATGACTGTACAGCTTCCCGGTTTTTCCGCGACCCAGCTCGCGAACGGCCAGGTGCTGATTGCAGGGGGAAGCTCGCCAACCGGTTACGGCGTCGCGAACCTCGCTCAGATCTTCAAGCCCGCAACCAATACCTGGTCCTTCGCCGCATCGTTGAACACGGCGCGACAGAACCACACAGCCACGTTGCTCCAGAACGGCAAGGTGCTGGTTGTCGGCGGCGACATCGCCGTCGGTGCCACCGAATACTCGCAGTTCCCGGCCGTCCTGGCATCCGCCGAACTTTACGATCCGGCGGCAAACACTTGGACAGCCGTAGCCAGCCTCACCACTGGCCGTACCTTGCACACTGCGACCCTGTTGGCCAACGGCAAGGTTCTGGTGGCCGGGGGTGTGGATTCGAACGACAACCTAGTCGCAACTGCCGAGGTCTACGATCAGAATGCGAACAGCTGGACGCCCGCTGGAAGCCTGATCAATCCCCGCTATCAGCACACCGCAACCCTGCTGAACACAGGAAAGGTTCTGCTGGCGGGTGGCAATGGCGAGAATTATGGTTCGGGGTACCTCGTTCCGCTCAGCGCCGCCGAACTCTACGACCCATCGGCTAACTCCTGGACCGCGGCGGCAACCATGCCCATTGGGGTTCTGCAGCATACGGCTACTCTGCTGAGTAATGGCACAGTGGTAATTGCTGGAGGATATGAAGGATATGTTCAAGGAGGCGCTTCTGCGGCTGTCATGCTTTATACACCCAGCACCAATACCTGGTCTCAACTAGCGGCCATGAATAACCCCCGACAGCAGCATGCCGCAACCCTGCTCGGCAGTGGACAGATTCTCGTCACCGGAGGTTATGGCGTCACGACAGGCAATGGAACCGTCATTCCGAGTGAAATCTACACGCCCTCGACCAATACTTGGACGATTGGCGCGCCGCCCAACTTGCCCCGCTACGCGCATTCATCCGTCTTGCTCGGTGATGAAAGAGTGATGATTGTGGGTGGATATCTGGGCTATATCCCTGAATTCTGGAAGCAGTAAGCGCCATCTGACGGGAAGGAGTCGGGTATCGACCTCCTTCCCGTCGCACAACAAAACTTCCCCGCGCACCCATGTGGGCCTTGCTCAACGACGCGCACCAAGGGTGGAATAGCCAAAGACGTACACGAGCTATTTTGTTGATTCTATTGGTGCCGGGAGGGGGAATCGAACCCCCATGACCTTGCGATCGGCGGATTTTGAGTCCGCTGCGTCTGCCAGTTCCGCCATCCCGGCTCTACACTGCAACTTCCGTAAGCTTGGGAACTTACGGACTTTCTACTGCACTGCTGAAGTCGGCTCAAAGGCAGTAATTGTGGCGCATGCACTCTGAGCAGAATTAGTATCGCACAGCCGCTCAACTGCTGCCAGCCTAAGACTACGCATTCTATCTCCGTCCTCGCACACCCATTTTGTGAGGCTCCTCGCGCCCCTGTCATTCCGTCGCCACTTTAATCGTGGTCACTCTGGCGCCAGCTCCGGCCACGCCGCGCAAAACCTCTGCAGCCTCGCTCGCTTGGTCGCCACAATGCCTCACCGGGTGCCTGCGCCTCGTTCATCTTCCGCTGTCGTTCGGCATCATCGTCCTTCGACTCCTTGCCTGCGGGCGCGATCGTCTCGGCGTCGCTTTTCACCGAAGGCGCCGTTGCAAAATAGCGGTCAAGGCTGTTTCTTTCCACCGAGAACGCGCGCTCAAGCCGATCCGGGCGCAGCACTTCCGTCACCGCTCCAGCCACGGCCGGTGCATTCGGCGCCAGGAGAATTCCCGAGGAACAATGCTCGCGAACCAGCGCGAGATCGTGTACGGCGGCCACAATCGTGATGCCGCGCTCCACCAATCTCCGCAGCAAGGCCATCAATTCGATCTGGCGTCCCAGGTCCAGGTGCTGTGTCGGCTCGTCCAGCAGCATCAGCCTCGGCTGCTGAGCCAGCGCAATCGCGATCTTCACCCGCTGACGCTCGCCTCCCGAGAGCTCCGAAAAAACGCGCCCCCGCATCTTCACGATATCGACCGCTTCCATGGCGCTTTCAACCGCCTCAAGATCGTTGCCGCTGAGTCCTCCGAAAAATCCCAGATGCGGAACCCGGCCCTGCGCAACAATCTCCTCCACGCGAAAGGCGAACGGAACTTCCAGGTGTTGTGGAACCAGCGCCACGCAGCACGAAAGCTCACGCCGTCCCCACCGCTTCACCTCCCGCCCATTCACCAGAATTTCACCTGACGATGGGCGCAGCAGGCCTGCTGCCAGCTTCAGCAGCGTGGTCTTCCCTACCCCGTTCGGCCCCAGCAGGCCAACCGTTTCACCCGGTTGCACAGAGCAGCAGAGATCCTCGAAGATGATTCGCGCCGGGTGCGCGAAAGCAACATTGCGAAATTCCAGGATGGCCGGCATCAAGACGATGAACTCCTTTGCCTGTGGTTCAGGAGATAAAGAAAAGCAGGGCCGCCAAGAAACGCCGTCAGCATCCCAACGGGAATCTCGGATGGCGCGAATACGGTGCGGGCAACCGTGTCCGCAATAATCAGAAAGAGGGCGCCGCTCAAGGCCGAAGCCGGAAGAAGGCGGAAATGATCCGGTCCGAATATCAGCCGCAGAATATGCGGCACCAGCAGGCCAACAAAACCAATCAGCCCGCTCAGCGACACCGCCAGCGCGGTCAGAATCGAGCCGGTGACAACCACCAGAACCTGCAACCGCTCGACCCGTACTCCAAGTTGCGAGGCATACTCCTCGGACAACGCCAGCGTGTTCAACTGCCGCGCCAATGGCAGGGCAAGTACCAGAACCACAACTTCAATCACCGCCACAAATGAAAGCTGCGTCCAGGAAGGAACTGTAACTTCCCCATGCAACCACGCTGCCAGGACTCGCATGTTGGAATTCGTTGCCTCCTGCCGCAGCTCAAATGCCGACGTCGCTGCGTTCAGCATGGTGCCGATGGCGAATCCCGCCAGCAGCATGTTTTCCATCGCAAAGTGTCCGCCCGGCCTCGCCAGGCTCCATACAATGGCCATCGCCAGCAGCGCGCCGCCAAAGGCCAGCAACTCGATCGCTCCCACCCCCGCAAATGAGAGCGACGGGACCAGAAACACCGCGATCGCCCCTCCCAGCGCAGCGCCGCCTGAAGCGCCGAGTACAAACGGGTCCGCCAGCGGATTGCGGAACAAGCCCTGGAAGAGCACTCCGGTCGCCGAAAGTCCCGCCCCCGCCAGCCCGGCGGCAAGCACCCGCGGAAGCCGCAGCGTGAACAGGATGATGCCGGTGTCCCCGGACTCTGCCGGGTGCATCAATGCACGCAGCACTTCGCCGATGGACAGCTTCACCGCGCCCATTCCAGCCGAGACAATGATCGCCAGCAGCAGCAACATTGCCGGAACCGCAATGGTGTAGAGCGCGCTCGAACGCGGCCGGGTTGTCATCACATCTTCCAGTTGTTCCCTCCAACGATGAATTTCATTCCGCCGCGAACCGCAAACGGCAGCGCCGGATAGCCAAACACTTCGTAGTAGTGCTGATTCAACAGGTTCTCCATCGTCGCATAAGCGCTCACTCGCTTCGTAATCTGGAAGCTCCCGTACACATCCAGCTTCTGATACGACGGGTCGAGATTGCGATTTGGCAGCAGCATGGTGTTGCCGTAGTATGCGTCGACAAGGAAGGTGCTGTCATCGCGCCGCGAAACCAGTGATCCGGTCATTCGCAGCGTGCAGCGCCCTTGACTCCAATCCGCCGAAAAATAGCCGCTATGGGGAGGTACGCGGAACGGACGCGCCCCAACCAACGGTGAGTATGCTCCGATTGGAATATTAGAAAAATTGGACGCCGAATTGTAGGTGGGAGTCAGCGCGCTGCTGGCAAACGAGTGCTGCACCACCGCATCCGTGTAGGTCCATCCGCCGCGCATAGTCAGATTGTGCGTGATGTGATATTCGGCTTCGAATTCCGTTCCCATTGCGCGATAGGACAAGGTGTTGACATAAGCGCCACCCACGCCCGACGTCGGAGAAATGCCATAGAGCGTCTTCAGTCCCGCTCCCGGAACACCCTCCGCCTGGTCGCCGAATTCATTATGGAAGAAAGTGAGCGAGACCCGGGCTTTGCCGTTCAGCAACGTCTGTTGCATGCCGCCGTCATAGGTGCGCGAAAGCTCCGCCCGGAAGGGATGGATTCCGTACTGGGCTGCAAGAGTTGCTCCCAGCAGATCGTACAGCGAATGCGTCTCTTCGTATATGCTCGGCTCCTTGATGCCCTTGCCGAAGTTGAAGACCAGCCGCGTTCCGCTCAGAATGCCGTTGTCGCGCGGCTTCGCAAGAAAGTAGGCCAACGAGGCGCGAGGCGCGGCCGCAAAGCCAAAGACGCCGTTGTTCTCCAGGTCGCTTCCAGCAGTGTAATAAAGCCGGTTCCACAAGCCGCCGTTCACCTGCATCATGTAGCTGTAATTGCCGCGCGATGTCGAATTCTTCGTATTTCCATAAATCGGATCGTAAGAAGCTGTGTATCCGCTCTCAGCCTCATAGCGGAAGCCGAACAGCGCGGCCAGTTTGCTGTTGAGCCGGTAATCCGACTGCGCATAAATCGAGTCGCGGTTGCTCAGAGATGGATCAAAATATGCTTCGGGGCCGTATTGCAGGATTGCCCCCAGGCCTCCTGCCCCGGTGGTCTGGTAGCCGTTCGCGCCGCGAATGGTCACAACACTCCCGAGATATTCCTGCATTCCGTCGTTACAAGCTGGGGAGCCGAACGGGTCATAACAGATTCCTGTCGGCCCAAAGTTGGTGTACAGCGAGCGGAAGCGAAGCCCCGCGTAGCGCACCAGGTTGTGCCAGCGCGCATTGGCCCGATTCTCCAGGGTCACGCCAAACGCCGTGTCCTGCTCGCGGCTGACGCCGTCGTCTGCAATCCCGAACAGGTCGAACGAATTCGGCGAGTTGACTGCGGAGACCGAGCGCCGCGCCGTCGCGCGCAGCTCCGTCCCAGAAAGCATCTGCCAGCCCAGGTTGCCCAGAAAGCTGCCGTTGTGAAATTCGCTATTGGGAGTGCTGTTCTGGGTATCGGTCCGGGAAACGTCCGTAAAGTAATCGAAGCGCCTCCACGCGCCTCCCAGGGTGCTCTCCTGGTGAAGGCTGTTAAAATTGCCGCCCTCAATCGAATAGCCGACCTCGGGCAGCGGAGTCACTCCCCGCCGGGTGGTGATATTGACCACGCTGGCCATCGCGTCTGACCCATAGAGCGCGCTGTTGGGTCCGCGATACAACTCCACCTTCTCAAAGCCGGAGGCGCTCAGATTGGCGAAATTCATCACGCCCCCGATGTCGTTCGCCGGGATACCGTCAATCAAGACCTTGTTGGAATCCGATGGGCCGCCCCGCACCCTGAGCGCCGTCAGTGCGCCGGTCTGGCCCGTGCTATCCACCTCAACTCCCGGCTCGATGCGAAGCGCCTCTTCCACATTGCGGCGGGTGGCCAGGCTCTCCTCATTCACCACGCTGATCGAGGCTCCAGTCTGCTCCTCCGGAATTGGAACGCCGGTGGCCGTGACCACGATCTCCCGCGCCACCATCGAAGGTGAAAGTGTCAAATCGATCTCCGCCGCATGTGCTCGCCCGGCAAATCTCTCCCCGCTCTCCGCCGGCTGGAACGACTTGGCTTCGGCGCGTACCCGGAAGCGGCCTTCATTCGCCACGCTGAACGAATACCTTCCGCTGCCGTCGCTCGTTGTGCTCTGTACCACCTTGCCGCCTCCAATCTCAACCAGCTCCACTTGGGCGTTTTGAACCGAAGCCCCAAGCGAGTCCGTAATTCTTCCGCTCACAGTTGCCGCGCTGGCGGCCAGCAATTTTGCCTGCAAACCGAATATAAGAACAACAAGAATGCATCGAGCAATCAACTTCATAACCTTCTCCCTCAAGTATTGCAGCGCTCCACAGCCATTCACGGCTGCGGGCAGTGTTCAGGCTTCAGCGACCCGCCGCCGAGCGTAATTGCCTCGCAAAATCCTCCAGCGCATCGAAGGCGACCGGACTGGGATATTGCAATCGGTCATCGATTCGCAGCACGCGGCCCATGCGTACCGCCTCCAGCGATTTCCATCCCGCGTGTTCCCTCATCTGCTCTAAGCCAAATGGCGAATCCCTCAGCAGCAGTACAAACTCCGGTTTTCGCGGAATGATGGCCTCGATATTCACGTTGACCCACTCCTGCGGTAGGTCGTCGGTCACCGGACGTGCGCCCGCCACGGTCAGCAGCTCCGTGATGAAGGCGCGTCGCCCGGTCGTGATGCAAGGGTCGATTGAGATGGCAAGAAAAACCGATGGCCGCTTGCCCGCCTGTGCCTCGGCTCGCACCTTCTGCTCACGGATTCTCAGTCGCGCCACCAGTGCCGCCGCGTCCGTCTCGCGGTTCAGCGCCCGGCCAATACTCGCAATCGAGCTGTAAAGTCCCTCCAGTCCAGTGGCTTTCACCAGAAAAACCGGAATCCCCATGCGCTCGATTCCCCGAATCGTCTCCGCGTCGTTCAGCGGCGCAAGGCCGATCACCAAGTCCGGATGCAGGGCCGCAATCCGTTCCAGCGATGGTCGCAGAATCGCGCCAATGCTCGGCTTCTGCCGCGCCTCCGGCGGGTAAAGCGTGTAATCGGTGATAGCGGCGACATCGGCTCCGGCGCCAATCGCATAAACCGTGTCGGTAATGCTCGGGGCAAGGCAGACGATGCGATGAACGTGATCCGGAAGCGTGACTTTGTGGCCAGTCTCATCGCCAACCACGCGCACTGCGGCAGCGGGCAGCGCGAAGGCAAGCAAGACCATGGCGCACGCCGTCACCTTTCCCAGGGCGGCGCACCTTTGCCGTAAAACCTGCCGCGCAGGATTGGCATGACCCACTGAGCCCATCATGAGCCCCCCGCCATCATTCGCCAGCCTTTGTGCGAGGTGGTTCTTGCAGCTCTGTACGCCGCCCAGAACAAGCGTGACGCTTTTGCTTGAATTTGCTTTCATACCTCGTCCAGACGCACTTCGGCGTCAGGCGGGATTCCAAAAAGCCAGCTTCCTATTTCTACCCGGAAGGGGTTTTATCAGGACGCGCGTCGGCTCTCCCATCGAAGCCAAACTAGCCAATAGATAAGCATCTGGGCAGGTCTCCTGACTTACGCGTCCTAGGTCTTCGAACTGCCTTCCCAGAGAGAAAACCTCCAGTGGCTAAGTAGTTCGTACCTCGGCGTTTACAGTTGCGGGACAGTGGCGGATTCGCACCGCCTTCCCTTGACCAGATGTGAAAAGTTATATCTCCACCAGCAAATGAATGTCAATCGGAAACGCGCTTCCTCGAAGATCTCGTCGCTCCAGAGCAGCTCCTGTCGCGCATGATCTCGATCATGCGCTTCAGAGATATTGACCGTGTGAAGTATGGATCGTCTACGGAACTCCAGTCGCCCTTAACCTTGCGCCAATTCTCTCGCTCGCCGAGCCTCGTAGACCTTCAGGTGGGCGTAGGCCACGCGCATCAGCGGACTCAGAAATTTTTTCTCCTCGCCCCGGCGCAGCAGATCGCCGATCACCTGATCGGCCTCCACCCGCGCGTGCCGCTCGATGTCGCGGAACATCGAAGCCGCCAGCGGCGAATCACGCATCGTAAAAATCGCCCGGTTCCTCTCCATCGAGACTGGCCGCACTGGATACCCCTGGCTGGCAGCGATGGCGGCGCATTCGGCAAGCAGTTCGAGCGCCAGCCCGTCGGCTCCCGCAGCCACAATGTCACCGACGCTTGCGCGCATCAGCGAGTTGATGCCCGCGCAGGTAGCGATGAATATCCACTTCTCCCACATCTCCGCAAGAATCGAGGCGCTGATTCTTGAGACAAAGCTGGCCGAGGAAAACGCCGTGGCAATCGCCTCGACGCGCGGGCTGCGCGAACCATCGCGCTCGCCGAAAGAAAGCATGTGCAGATCGTTGACATGCACGATTCGTCCACCCGGCTCCAGGATCGACGAAACGATGCATACGCCGCCCAGCGCATGAGACGGGCCAAAGCGCTGGTCGAGAACATCCAGGTGTTTCATCCCGTTCAGCACCGGCAGTATCAGTGTCTGCGGCCCCACTGCCGGCGCAAACGACGCCATCGCATCATCCAGATCGTAGGCCTTGCAGCTCAGCAGAATCAGGTCGAATTCGTCATGCAGATTTTCCGCCAGAACGGTCGGGGGTTGCGGGAGTGTCACATCCCCGAAGCGGCTCTTGATCTGCAAGCCGGAAGCAGCCAGCTCCGCCGCCCTCCTGGGCCGGACAAGAAACGTGACATCCTGCTTTGCCTCCAGCAGCCTGCCGCCAAAGTATCCGCCGGTTGCCCCGGCGCCAACCACGAGTATGCGCATTGCTCTACCTCACGCGAAAACTATTTCGCTATTAAACGCCACCTCTCTGCAAGGATTCAACTTCGCAGGCAGCGCTCTGTATCCACTCGCCTAAACGTGTACGTGAAAGAGCAGGTCAAGCACAAACAGCAGCGCCACGCCGACGAACAGCAGCAGCGGCATCTGGATGCCGGGCTCGCGATTCACCTCCGGCACAATGTCGGAGGCGGCAACGTAGATCGTCACTCCCGCCGAAATTGGCAGCCCGATGGCCACGCCGTTGTGAATCAGCACCATCGTCAGCACGCCCAGCAGGGTTCCCGCGCCGAGTATGACCGAGGAGGCAAAGGCGCGCATCGAGCTTCGTCCGCTCGCCAGCATTACCGAAGAAACCGTAAACCCCTCCGGAATCTTGTGCAGAAAGATGGCCAGGAAGACGATCCAGCCCAGCCAGTTGGAAACCTGAAAGCCGGAGCCTATCGCGATGCCGTCAAAGAACGCATGGATGACCAGGCCCAGCAGCACCGTGTTGCTCTTATGCTGGCCAATGAACTCGTCGCGATGCGTCTCCTCGCCAAAGTGGAAGTGTCCCGAGACAACATGTTCGCAAAAGTGGATGATCAGGTAGCCGAGCAGCACCAGGAAGCCCGCCCGTCCTCCGCTGCCGCCCGCCATGGTCACGCTGGCAGGCACCATCTCGGTAATCGAGGTGGCGAGCATGAAGCCCGCGCCCAGCGCCATAAAGTATTTGAGATAGCGCTGCTCCCACTCGCGGTGAGCCAGCATTGCTCCGCCGACCACGTTGGCCGCTCCAGCGGTAAAGCCCAAAAGGATGCTCAGTGCGATTGGATTCATCGTCTAGCCGCTATGCCGGATGTGGAGAATGTCGCCGTCCTGCACAATGTATTCCTTGCCTTCCAGCCGCAGCTTCCCAGCGGCCCGCGCCGCGGCCTCCGAGCCCAGTTCCAGCAAGGCGTCCCAGCGAATCGTCTCGGCGCGGATGAAGTGTTTCTGCAGATCGGTATGGATCGCCCCCGCCGCGTCCTGTGCGCGGGTATGCTTCTCAATCGTCCAGGCGCGGCACTCGTCCTCGCCCACCGTGAAAAAGGAAATCAGTCCCAGCAGTTCGTAGCTCTTGCGGATCAGCCGCGCCAGTCCGCTCTCGGTCAGTCCATAGCTGCCCAGGAATTCGGCGGCTTCTTCGTCGCTCATCTCCGCCAATTCGGCTTCCACCTTGCCGCAGATCGCGCTTGCGCCGGTGTTCGGCTTTGCCGCGTAGGCGCTCAGTCCGAATTTTTCCACCGCCGCATCCAAATCGGCTCCCAGCGTGGTGCTCTCGCTGATGTTGAGCACGTACAACATCGGCTTCTCGGAGAGGAACATGAAGCCGCGAACCACTTTCTTCTCCTCCTTGGTCATCTCCATCTCGCGCAGCGGCCGTTCGCTCTCCAGGAAGGCCTTGGTGCGCAGCAGAAGTTCGTTTTCTTTTTCCAGCTCGGGAGTTTTCTTCTTGAGCAGGTCCTTCTTCATCCGCTCCAGCCGCGCCTCCACCTGTCCCAGGTCGCTGACCATCAGGTCGAACTCCACGTTGGCGATGTCGCGCACGGGATTGAGCGAGCCGCCAACGTGCGCGATCGAGTCCTCCTCAAAGACGCGCAGCACGTGTACCAGCGCATCGACCGTGCGCAAGTTCGCGAGATACGCAGTCTCCTTCAGCGCCTCCTGCCCGATCGCACCAACATCGGCGTACTCCACCTGCGCATGGACCAGCTTGCGCGGATTGCATTGCGCCGCCAGCCGGTCCAGCCGGTCGTCGGGAACCGTGGCTATGCCGATGTGAGCCTCGCGCGGATTCGAGCTGCGGGTCGAAACATCCGCCCGCGTAAGTATCTTGAACAGCGAAGTCTTGCCCACTGAGGGCAGACCTATGATTCCAGTCTTCATATTGATATTTATCGATTCTGTTTCAAGGCTGGAGCGGCCCCCAAAAGATGTATCCGCGGGTGCCCCACCTTCGGCGCGCTGTTTTTGCGCGGCTAAGGTGGGACGGCCAGGACACACCAGTACAGAAACTGCTCCAGAGCCAGCCGATGCCTTCACTCGGCAACCGGCCCTCAAAAAAACTTGTCCTCTGACATGATAAACGACTGGAGGGGTTGCAGGGCGCGGGCGACAAAATGCCGTGGCGCGCGGCTTCCGGATTGCCGCCCATCCGGTCAGAACCCAATGCGAGAGAAATCACCGGCACAGCATGCCTGAAATGTTGTTCAAGATTACCAACCCATTTGGCGCATCCGCTTAAGAATAATCACGCTGTAGTTATTCATGCGCTCGGGATGTCGCTTCAGGGGAGCCGGCAGAATCGCAGCGAGCCGTGCCGCCTCTTCCCGGCCGATATTCCGGGCTGCGCTTGCATCGTAGTAACGACATGCCGACTCTGCACCATAAATACCAGGACCCCATTCGACTACGTTGAGGTAGATCTCCAGAATGCGCCGCTTGCCGAGGACAACTTCGGCCACCGGTACCAGTACGAACTCCGCGCCCTTGCGTAAAAAGGAGCGGCCCGTTCCGAAAAACAGGTTTTTTACGAGTTGCTGCGTAAGCGTGGAAGCTCCGCGACTGCGACCGCCTTCCAAATCCTCTTCGGCAGCGATTTGGATCTGGTGCCAGTCGAACCCATGATGCTGATAGAAGCGCCCATCCTCCGCGGCGATTACAGCGTGCTGCAGATCGGGCGAGATTTGGCTGAGCGGAATGAATTTGTAGCGTTCGTGATACGGCGTGTGGTGAATCCAGGCCTGCAAGCGGCGCTGGATATGCACCGCGGTTGTCGGTGGGTCGATCCACCGGGCGGCCGCAAGCATCAGCGCGGCAAGCGCCCAAAGGAGCACCACGCCCGTGATAACCCATCGAACACAGGATCGGAGGAAACCCTTCCGAATTGGTGCCTTAGGGAGTGTGTTTGACCTTGGAATCACATTTCAGAATAACAGCCTTGGTTGGATTGCCGCGCATGGCTTCACGCGTGGTCTTCAAAGCCTTCTCTTGGCTTTGAGTGGGGTCGTTGGCGTTCCACGTGCGCTTGCTCCTGGGCGGGAGTTCCTCTCTCCCCACGCATTCCCGCTCAGTACCGCCGATCGCGGTGGGCCGTTTCCCTCACCACCAGGAGAAACTGCACCAGCCCGCAGACAAACACCGATCCCTCCATCCGCTCACTCCAGACATGCTGGCATCGAACGCGACGCGTCGCACGTCTTGCTGCGGAACATTCTCAATCACTCCCATGCTGTCGCGCAGCTTCCCGATTGCCGGCCATCCGGGAACTACTCCGGCGAAGCCAGCAGTAATCCAGGATACTGGCTCGCAAGGGCGTTCGGCGTTTATTGCGGGAGAGCTGTCGAAGGCGCAGCACTCTCAGTCTGCGCTAACGAAATCAGTCCTAAAATCGCTCAGGAGCAATATAATCCGAGCGATTTAGAGCTGAAGAGAAGATTCCGTTTGAGGCAATACACGCTCATTTATCGCTGTCTCCAGTGACAGGCAATTTCGACTCAGGAAAGGAAGTGTGGTTATGCGTGCGTTAGGGCGATTTTCCGTATTACTCTCGTTGTTCGTCGTTTGCATCTGCGGCTGCAAGTCACAAACGCAGGGACCAATTCCGCTGACCACCATCAATGGCCCGCAGGGGGGCAGGATTCGCTATGGGGTGGTGCCTGGAGCTACCACCCAGGGGGCAGCGATAACCAGGTTGCTGAGCACAATACATACCGACTGCGGCGAGAAGCCGCAAATTGGAAAACCCTTCCAGTTTCAGGGAAGCAATTCAGTCGCGGTGTTCTTCACCGTGACCGACCATCCGGACGGAAACATTCCGTTGGCGGGTTTGGTGATTGCCAACGCAACCGGGCCCAAGCAGATGGACGGCGCAATGATCTTCGACGAAGCGCCACGCTTCGGGAGTACGGTGAACCCGCTGCTCCAGCAATTGTCCGGCCTCTGGAATCAGGGTGCTGCGCCGGCGGCTTCCGGTGCGATGGCAGGAGCGAAGCCAGCCCCGGCGGCGGCTACCGGTGCGGTAGCCGGCATGCGGAAGTATGCGCTGCCCGATGGCACCGCCAGCGTGAGCATGCCCGCCGATTGGAAGGTCAATTCTCAGAGCGGCGGCGGAGGCATGCTCCTCAACGGCCCGCATGGCGAAGTGGCTATCCTCGACAATATGTTCCTGGCTGAAGACCCAAGCGCGCAGAGGAGTGGCATGAAGCCTCTCAAGGGCATGATTGTCTATCCGAGCAACGTCGACCCGGTGAAGTCGTTCGCGGATCTCATTCAGCAATTTCGTCGGTCGAACAACATGGGTCCAGCTCCGATCAAGATCGAGACCGTTGAACAGGTTGCCCCGCCGCCGGACGATGAGGTCCAGGGCGAGCGTTGCGCTCAGGCCACGGGCCAGGTTAATCCCGATGGCAAGGGCATGCAGGGCATGTTCAGGGTGATCTGCGTAAGGCCCGCGCAGTCGCAGTACAGCGGCTACAGCTTCCTTGACTCCGTTGTAGAGTTCCCCCTCTCCGAAGCCGGCCAGATGAATGCGATAGCTCCAGCCATCATCAGCAGCTTTCAGGTGAACATGGCGCTGGTCACGCAGCGGGCAACCGCGCAGGCCGCTCCGTTTATTGCTCATCTCAAGCAGGTGGATGCCCAGCAGCGGCAGGCAACCCAGGCCTTCACGGCGAATGCCGTCAACAACATTCACGCCATCGGCGCGGCGGCCACCGCCCGGATGAACACGACTGAGGCCGCCAACAGCGCCGAGCAGTCAAACTGGGAGGCCGGTCAGAACGCGAACGCCAAGAACGCCCAGGGCTTCAGCAACTATCTGCTGGACCAAAACGTGGTGCAGAACAACAACACTGGCGGGCACTCGACACAATGGAACTCGGCTGCGGATGCGATGGTGAAGTCGAATCCGAACAAGTACTCGTACGTAAGTAACTCGAACTTAATTCCAGGGAAGGATTTTTGATTCTGAAGCTGCCGTCGCCCGCTCGGCCAGGGCGCAGAGCGGGCGACAAAAAGCGGTGGCGCGCAGCTTCCGGACCTATCTCAAGCCAAGCTCGCCATCGTACTGTTGGATAACCCGATAGCACTCGCAGGCAGAGTCTTCAAGTTTCACGCGGTTCACGATCTTCACTGCACCACGCGTGTACTCGATGAGACCCTTCTTCTGCAAAACACCGGCGGCCAAGCTCACCGTGGATCTATCTGTCCCTAGCATCGTTGCCAGAAAATCATGCGTGATGGGCAGCGACCCTGACTCCATTCGATCCTGAGTCATTAGCAACCACCGCGCAAGGCGCTGCTCAATATCGTGCAGCCGATTACACGCGGCTGTTTGTGCAACCTGCATACCCCGGACTACTGCATAGCGGCTCAATATCAACTGAAGGTGTGGAGCGGATTCCAAAGTGTTTTGCAGAGCTCCGGCCTCTACCCGGAACCCATCCCCAGAGATTTGTACCACTGCCCGCAGCGGGTCATTGCTCAGGCCAACAGCCACCGGTGTTCCTGAAAAGCCCTCATTGCCAAGTATGCCGGCTTCGACGGTTTTTCCATCTTTCATTACGACTACAAGAGAAATCAAACCTCGGTTCGGGAAATACGCGCATTCCAACTTTCCACCTGCCTCGTGAAGAACCAGATGGCTGGGCAGCTTGACGTATTCGAGATGAGGACGAAGTAAGCTGTAGTCGCTATCGGAAATCGATAGAAGTATTAAATTGCTGACGGGCTTCCCTGCGGCATTCGTGCGCTCGCCCGAATGCACGGCGTGGAGATCTTTTCTTTTCACAAACGAGCCTCAAGACACTGGAATCACAACCAAAAAACCACTCTCGGAAATGGAAAACGAAATCCTGCTTCTTCGCGCTACTCGCAAAATTATAAGGGTTTACGCTGCTTCAAAGGGGGCATCTAAATAGGAAGCGCAAAAGAAGAAAAATCCTTTCTGTATGTGGGATTCCCAACAGACCGTCAACATTGAAATGTGATATTCGTCTTGTGCGGGAAGTTACAGTTCCCCCCGAGCGGGAGATTCTCATGGCCGTGGAACGCCGAGCCGTCGTGGAGAAGAAAGGGCGGAAAATTCCGATTAAACAGCACGCCCCTTCGCGCCCGCTTACAGTCTCTGAAGCCGCTGCCCGCTCGGAGGATGTTGGTGCGTTGCAGAAGCAGGCTGCCGCTTTTGATCCCCGCCACCTCCCAACGAAATTCTCCGCAGGAAAATCCAGTCAGGAATACCTGCCCGACGAAACCGTCTATTCGCAAGGGGACGCGTCGGATACAGTCTTCTTCATTCAGAGTGGCAACGTGAAGCTCACTGTGGTCTCCAAGAGTGGCAAAGAGGCGGTGATTGCCATTTTGCCGGAAGGCAGTTTCTTCGGTGAATCATGTCTGGCGGGGCGGCCGCTTCGCATAGCCACGGCCAGCGCCGTTGAACGGAGCTCCATCCTTCGGGTGGCAAAACCTGCAATGGTGGCGTTGCTTCATCAGGAACCGGAGTTTGCTGAACGCTTTCTTGCCTATCTTCTTTCCCGCAATAATCGCATGGAAGCTGACCTCGTCGACCACCTCTTCAACTCCAGCGAAAAGCGCCTGGCCCGGCTTCTCCTGTTGATGGCCAACTTTGGTCAGGAGTCGAAACCGATACCGCTTATTGCAAAACTGAACCAGGAAACTCTAGCCGAGATGGTAGGCACCACCCGGTCGCGGGTCAGTTTCTTTCTGAATCGGTTCAGGGAAATGGGCTTCATTGAATATGGCGGCAGCCGCGAACATGGCAGCAAAGGCATGCACGTTCACAGTTCACTTGTTAGCGTCGTCCTCCACGACTAACCTCCGCAATCCGAATCCCACACACTCGAAGGTTTTTCTTTTCTCGATTTTCACGCGTGCCCCATTCAAAGCCTTCCGTTGGCTTTGAGTGTGGTCGTTCGCGTTCCACCTGCCCTTGCTCCCGGGCGGGAGTTCCTCTCTCCCCACACATCCGATCTCAGTACCACCGATCGCGGTGAGCCGGTTCCCTCACCACCAGGAAAAACAGCACCAGCCCGCAAACAAACACCGACCCCTCCATCCGCTCACTCCAGACGTGCATGCGATTGAACGCAACCCGCCGCACGTCTTGCTGCGGGACGTTCTCAATCACTCCCATGCTGTCGCGCAGCTTCTCCATCTTCCGTTCGATCCCGAAGTGCGCGTAGAGCGTGATCGCCATCATCGCCACCAGCAGCAGATCCCGTGCATGGAACGCCGAAGCGCCGCTCTGAATCATCGCCAGCAGCAGGCAGCTGAGTAGAAAAATCAACCCGCAGGCCAGGCCAATCCAATGCAGCGTGAACAGCGAATGACTCACCACCTCCCCGGCCAGCGTGCGCGAAGGCAGCACCGAGAAAGCCGTCGGCGCAAGCACCGCGCCAAAAAAGAAGATCGAGCCGATCCACAAGGAGAGCGAAAGCAAACGGATGAAGCGCAGGGTCGTCAAAATTGCACCTCCGGAAATATTGCAAACTTAAACTGGCACGGGCACGCTATTCACAACTTCGCGCAGAATCTGCTCGGACTGCTCCGCCCTCTTGAGGGTCGAGCTGTAGCGGGCGCTGATTACAAGACGGTGCGCAAACGTGGGCACCGTCAGCTTCTTAAAGTCGTCCGGGATGCAGTAGTTGCGCCCCTCCATGAATGCCATCGCCTGCGCCGCGTGATACAGCATCAACGAACCTCGCGGCGAAACTCCCAGCGATAGCTGCTCGTGCTGCCGCGTGAGCTCCACAATTGCCAGCGAGTAATCGATCAGCGAGTCCTCCACCTTCACCGTGGAAACCTCATCCTGCAGCGCAACCACATCTTCGGCCGTGAGCACCGGACGCAGCATCTCCAGGCGGGCCGCGCCGACGTTGCCCAGCAAAATCTCGCGCTCGCTCCCCGCCTCCGGATAGCCCATCCGCGCGCGGATCAGAAAGCGGTCAAGCTGCGATTCGGGCAGCGGATAGGTGCCGTGGTGCTCCACCGGATTCTGCGTGGCAATCACCAGAAACGGATTGGGCAGCGGATGCGGATGGCCGTCCACCGTCACCTGCCGTTCGTTCATCGCCTCCAGCAGCGCGGATTGCGTCTTCGGCGTAGTGCGGTTGATCTCGTCAGCCAGCAGAATATTGGTGAAGATCGGCCCCCGCTTGAACTCAAATCGCTCCTCGGAGGTCGAGTACACCGAGATGCCCAGCACGTCGCTCGGCAGCATGTCGCTCGTGAACTGCACCCGCCGGAAATCGCAATCGATAGCGCGCGCCAGCGCATGAGCCAGTGTCGTCTTGCCAACCCCGGGAACGCCTTCGATCAGCAGGTGTCCGCGGGCAAGAATCGCAACCAGCGCCAGCCGCACCACATCGTCCTTACCGCGGATGATCGAGCGCAGTGTGCGTTCCAGTTCAGCAGCGCGTTGAAAAATGGCACCGGATGCGTGCGACATTGAATTGATTGTATCCGCTGCGCCCCGCACGGCAAAACGGAAATGCCCGGCTCAGCCTTCCGCGGAATTCAGAATTGCTAGGCCGTTCCCTAAAAATGTATCCCCGGGTGCCCCACCTTCGGCGCGCTGTTTTTGCGCGGCAAGGTGGGACGGGCAGTACACACCAATATAGCAACCGCTCCTAGCTGCCCGGACGCATTCCCGTCAGTCGCGCAATACGCTCGGCCGTCGGCGGATGCGTCGAGAACAGGCTGCCGAAGCTGACCCCGCTCAGCAGCGGCTGAATGATGTACATATGCGCCGTGGCCGGCGAGGATTGCATCGGAACCCGCTTCGAATAAAGTTCCATCTTCTGCAGCGCGCTGGCCAGCGCCCCGGGATTCCCCGTAAAGTGCGCGCCCGTTGCGTCGGCCTGGTACTCGCGTGAGCGCGAAACCGCCATCTGAATCAGCATGGCCGCCAGCGGCGCAAGGATCATCATCGCAATCGCCGAGATGATGCCGCCTCCGCCCTCGCGATCGCGGTCGCGCCCGCCTCCGCCGAACATGGCGGCATAACCAGCCATGCGCGCCAGTATGGTAACCGCCCCGGCAAAGGTCGCGGCAATCGAGCTGATCAGAATGTCGCGATTGCGGACATGGCCGAGTTCGTGCGCCAGCACCCCTTCCAGCTCGTCATCATTCAGCAGATCCAGAATCCCCGCCGTCACCGCCACCGAGGCGTGCTTCGGATTCCTGCCGGTGGCAAAAGCGTTGGGCGAGCCCGTTGGTATCACGAAAATCTTCGGCATCGGCAGCCCTGTCTTGGCGCAGAGCCGCTCCACAATCTGGTAAACGCGCGGCAGTTCCTCACGCGTCACCGGCTTCGCCCCGCTCGACATGATCGCCAGCTTGTCGCTGAAAAAATACGAAATGAAGTTCATCGCGGCGGCGATGCAGAACGCCATCACCGCGCCGTTGCGGCCGCCCAGCGCCTGCCCCACCAGTACCAGAAAGACGGTCATCGCCGTCAGCAAGAATACTGTCTTGATGTTATTTCCCATGGCTGTCTATGTAGATGCTAACCCACCGCCGCAGGACGCGCCAATCTGCTCTGCCGCGCGCAGGCATTTGACTCTATTTAAGATAAGCGACCGCGCCTCCGGCACCACGCCCCCACCTCTAGGGCGGTTTCCTGAAAGATGTATCCGCGGGTGCCCCACCTTACGACGCGCTGTTCTTGCGCGGCAAGGTGGGACGGGCAGGACACACCAACACAGGAACTGCTCTAGTCAACCTTGTGCTTCGCCGTGTAGCCATCGCGCGATAGCACCTGGTACTTCACATCCTTACCCTTCTGATCCTTCACAACCAGCGGCTTGTCGCTTCCCGGCTGCACAACTTCAACCTTCAGCTTGCGATAGCTGCCGTCCAGCTTGGCGTTGGTCGGCCGATAGGTGATGCTGTACTGGTTGCGCACCGCCGCTGAAATTTCACGGAAGTCATCCGGCAGCTCCGCCTCAAAGCGCGGACTGAACCAGCGTCCGCCGGTCATTTTGGCAAACGTACTCATCTGGTTGTCGCCCTGCAGAAAATCCATGTCGCGGATCTCCCCTCTCATGCCTCCACTCCCCTGCATAAGGGTCCGCCAAAGAAAGCCCGTGCTGATGCTGTAGATGGTCACGTTGGGCGTGGCTTTGATCTTCTTGAACATCTTGTCGTATGTGATTTTGCTGAAGGTATCCACCCCGCTGCTGATCAGGATGATCTCCTTGCGTCCGTCAATTCGCTCCAGCCGGTCCAGTGTGTCGTAGAGCGCGTCGAAGAGGTTGGTCTCATTGAACCCGGGCATGCGCAGCGTATTCAGCGCGCCGTAGATCGCCTTCTTGTCCGAGGTGAAGTCTACTAGGATGCTCGGCTTCATGTCGTAGCTGACCACCGAAACATAGTCGCTCTTCTGCATCTGATCGGTGAAGGCATAGGAGGCGCGCAATGCGTCAATGAGAAATTGCCTGCGGCTCACCTGAAAGGCTGGCGTCGATGCAAACTCCACCAGCAGGACCGCCGTATACCCAGCCTTGGTCACGCCAAAGCTCTGGATGGGCTGTACGACATTGTCCTCTAGCACCCGGAACTGCTCTTTTTGCAGTCCGGGAATGAACTGGCCATCCTTGTTCAGAACCAGTGCGTCCACCGAGACCAATGGAACGTCTACATTGATCGAGTAACTCGGCATCCCCTCCGTAGCCTTTGGTGCGGGCGGCGGAGCCGGTCTGGACGGTTGCCTGTCGGCATCCACCTTCGGGATCGCATACGGTCCGCTGTCGCTCTGCGGGCCGCCCGCCTCCGGTGGCGGCGGCTGCTTCTGGCCGCTGGAGCTTTCCGTCTGCGCCGGCAATGCCACAACCGCCATCGCTAGGCAGAAGAAGATCAGCGTGAACCACCAACCCCCGTTGCGGCGCACGGCCCCGAAGCGAGGCCTCTTTAGTAGCGCCATGAGCTGTGCCTCCCCGACGGACTCCGGCAGAGTCTCTGTCAGTATAGATATACCCGCCTTACTTCAGAATTTATTTCATAACCCGCTTTTGAAAAAGCATGGCTTCAGCCATGCCGCCAGGGCGCAGGAAGATCGCGGGCTTTAGCCCCTGAGGGAATCCGGCGCAGAGTTCCAAGCCGGTTATGAAATGGTTTTAGCGATTTCTTTCGAATTCCCTTCGCGGCCGAAGGGTCTAAAAAGTTTCAAGGCAGCCAGCAAGCGCGGGCTCGTGCTTCTGCTTTTTCAACTGCGTCGAAACCGTGGACACGGCAAAGGCCGTCAGGCGCTGTGAATTCTTATGGCTTCGCGAGACTTACGCTTCGGAAAAAGCGCTTCAGCTCAGGACTGAATTCGCGCAGCAGATTCATCCCGGCGTCCAGCCCCACTTGCACATGTCCCATCTGTACCCCCTGCACCAGCGGCGAGTAGTTCGCCGGATACCAGGTCGTTACCAGCATGGAACCGCCATAGTCCCCGGCAAGGCGCGCCACGTCGAGATGCAGGTTGCCCTTGCCGTCATAGGCCAGTAAAGTCATCTTCAGCGCATTGCCGGAACGATGCCAGAAGCCGCTACACCGGCAGCCGAAGTAGCGCGGGTCCAAACCCAGAGCCGCGTCGCCGCCTTCACGCACGCCTTCCTCCACGGTGTACAACACGACCTCCGTGCCAGCCCGCTTCGCATAGCCGCCAAACGTACGGTGCCAGCCCTCGGGTTCGTTGGCAATCCAATCGCCGCTGGCCGCCGTGGCCATCAAGAGGTAACTAACCGGCGAAGCCAGATGCCCCTTAATGAACAGCCTCGCGCGCTCATCCCCGCTCAACGGCACAAAACCAATCTCGCCGGGGTGCAGCGGCAGCAGCGTCTCATCCGGAACTCTACTCGCTGGCGCTTCCGGCAACACGGGGGCAAAGTTCGCCGCAGGCTTCTCCAGGAGTTGGCTCGCGGGCGGCTCGCTCACCGGCAGTTGCCCGAGAGCCGCGCAGCAAAACAGGCAAGCCAGCACCACAACAGCCCCGAACCCCGTCAACACTGCGTGCATCGCATTGCTCATCCGAGCACGCGGCGTCGTCTCTCCTGCCTTCCGGCTTCTCTGCTTCGCGCTAATAGGCATCCTTGAGCCGCTCCAGCGTATGCTTGTGGGATTCTTTTCTTCTGAATGGCAACCGAAACAAATCTCGCTACGGCGACAGGAACATACTTCTCGCCCCACGGTATTTCTTTACTCTGTCACATTCCTCGGGCAAGTGCCAGCACGTCGCCGCATCCCAACCTGACCTTGGTGACGCGACGCATCTGTCAGCGCAGTTCAGTCAAGACAGCACAACGATATACTCTTTGATAATTGAACGTCCCAGACGTAGTGCCTACTCAGTAAATCCTTCAAAACTTGGGAAACGATTGCCGGATCAGTTAACCTCGCTCCGGAAACCATTATCCGAAAGACCAATGGTTCCCTTCTCGCAACCCGTCCGCCGGAAGCGCCCTTGGACATTCATTATAATGTCTCCATGCGCTTTGAGTTGTTCATCGCCGCCCGCTATCTTCGAGCCAAGCGGCGCCAGGCGGTGATTGGAGTGATCACCGCTATTTCGATACTGGGCGTGGCCGCTGGAGTTGCCTCGCTGATCATCGCGCTGGCCATCAACAACGGCTTCCGCCAGGATCTGCAGCAGCGTCTGCTTGGCTCCACTTCGCATGTCAACCTGATGCGCGTGGAAAACGACGGCATTCGCGATTGGACTGCGCTACAACAGCGGCTTGAAAAACTTCCTCACGTGCAGGCCGCGGCCCCGGCGATCTATGAGCAGGTATTGATTTCACGCGGGGCGCGGGCCGGAGGCGCGATCCTGAAAGGCATCGTCCCGGCCGACGAGCGCCGCGTAACCGCCCTGCTGGATTCGGTGCATGAGGGCAGCGCGCAAGCGCTCGCCGATGCGCAGGCGCAAAGCAATTGCGCCAATGCGGATGCGGCGTCCGGCCAGCCTGAGCCCGGATGCACTGCCTCAAAAAGCGCTTCTCCGCAAGATTCCGACCCTTCTTCGCTCCAGGGGGCAGCCGACCGGATTGCGGCCATGCCGCCCATCGTGCTCGGCAAAGATCTGGCGCAAACATTGGGCGCAGCGGTGGGCTCGGTGGTTCTGGTCACCAGTCCGCAGGGTGAGCTGACGCCATTTGGCATGGTGCCGCGCTATATGCGATTCAAGGTCGCCGGAATTTTCCAGTCGGGGTTTTACGATTACGACTCGACCTGGGCACTCTGTTCGCTGGGCGATGCGCAGCGTTTATTCAGCCTGGGCAACGTGGTCAGCGTGCTGGAGTTCAAGCTGGATGACATCTATAACGCGCCCGCCATCGGAAGGCAGATCGAAGCTGCCGCCGGCACAGGATTTGATACCACGAACTGGATGGAACAGAACCGCGCGCTCTTCCGTGCCCTGCGCCTGGAGCGGGTGGTCACGTTTATCACCATCGGGCTGATTGTCTTCGTCGCCGCGCTGAATATCCTAATCTCGCTGATCATGATGGTGATGGAAAAGACGCGCGACATCGCGGTGCTGGTTTCCATGGGTGCGCGCCGCGCGCAGGTACGCCGCATCTTCATCTGGCAGGGGCTGCTGATCGGTGTCATCGGCACCGCGCTGGGATTGGTGATTGGCTACACGCTCGCGATTTTTGCCGGACACTATCACTGGATCACGCTCTCGGCCGAGGTCTATGCCATCGACTACGTTCCCTTCGTGCCGCGCGCCATCGATGCCGTGCTGGTTGCGGTGGTCTCGTTGGCCATCAGCTTCATCGCCACGGTGTATCCATCGCAGTCAGCGGCGCGAGTACTGCCGGCGGAGGCGCTGCGCTACGAGTGAATTGGCGTCGGTGCAAAAGTCCGGACCTGGCACGCCGGGAACAAATTCGGAGCAACTTCAGCGGCAACATCACTGCGCCAGACGGCCCGGCGTGGTTTAATGAAACACATAAATATGTGGAGCCGCTATCCATGAGGAAAGTTTCTGCTCGTGGCCGCGGATTTTGCACCAGGGAGATCGTGGGGTGCATCCAATGAAAGCAGAAGAGATCCTCCGAGTTGAGGCTCTCCGGAAGGTTTATCGCTCTGGAAGCGCGAACCTTGTGCTCTTTGACAACTTGTCTTTCCGGGTACGTGCGGGTGAAATGCTGGCGATTGTGGGCCAGAGCGGAGCGGGAAAATCTTCCCTGCTGCACATTCTGGGCGCACTGGATACAGCCAGCTCTGGCGAGGTATTTTTCTCTGACACACCTTTGACGTCGCTGACAGAGGGAGCTGCTGCGGAGTTCAGAAACAGCCAGATCGGATACGTTTGGCAGTTCCACTATCTGCTGCCTGAGTTTACGGCGCTTGAGAACGTGGCTATGCCACTTTATCTGCGGGGTGGAAACCGGCGCAAGGCTGAAGCTGAGGCAGCTAGATGGCTGGAGGAAGTTGGCCTGGCAGATCGCGGACATCATCGTTCGGGTGAGCTTTCCGGGGGTGAGCAACAGCGGGTTTCGTTGGCCAGAGCGCTTGTCACCTCGCCCAAAATACTGCTGGCAGATGAGCCAACGGGAGATCTGGACAATCGCACGGCGGAGTCTGTTTTCGAGCTGATTTCCAGACTGCATGCCAGTCACTGCCTTACTTCGATTCTGGTGACGCACAATCTGGTGTTTGCACGGCGCTGTAGCCGCATTCTCTCTTTGGAATCAGGCGTTCTGACCGAGGTCACACCAGAGTCTTTATAACTGTATAACTGTCCTGGTATTTATTCTCTTAGCTTCATTGGTGATTTAGTGGCATAGTTGGCATATCGCACGGAAAGCAGGACAAGTAAGATTTGGCCGCCATTTTTCGCGGCAGGAAAAGACAGGGAAATAGTTTTACTCCGGTTGGCTTGAAGCCAATTGGTGAGGGTCCAGCGCAGGATCCTATCGCGGTCCGCGGAGGATTTGGTTCTCCGGTGGAACCAGAGGTGAAGCAGGGAGAAGGTTCCCCGTCACCGGTAATGGCCGGGGCGGAGGAACTTGGAGAAACAAAATGTTTGAACGGTACACCGAAAAAGCAAGGCGCGTGATCTTCTTTGCACGATATGAAGCCAGCCAGTTTGGCTCTCCGTATATTGAAACGGAGCACCTTCTGCTCGGTTTGCTGCGCGAAGACAAAGCTCTGACCAATCGCTTCCTTCGCCAGCATTCGTCGGTGGACTCTATCCGCAAGCAGATTGAAGCCCACACCACGATTCGCGAAAAGGTATCGACCAGCGTGGACCTCCCGCTCAGCAATGAGTGCAAGCGGGTACTGGCCTACGCCTCCGAAGAAGCCGAGCGGCTCAGCCACAAACACATTGGCACGGAGCATCTGCTGCTCGGGTTGCTGCGCGAGGAGAAATGTTTTGCGGCGGAGATTCTGGCCGAGCGAGGGCTGAAGATCGCGGCGATTCGCGAGGAACTGCAGCGCACCACGCAAGAGAAAGTGCAGCAGCAGCCACAGCGAGCCGCCAATCGCGAATCTTCGCTACTGGCGGAGTTCTCCCGCGACCTGACCCAGGCGGCGATGGAAAATCAGTTGGACCCGCTGGTGGGGCGCGATGGCGAGGTGGATCGTACGATTCAAATTCTGTGCCGCCGCACCAAGAACAACCCGGTGCTGATCGGTGAGCCTGGCGTCGGCAAGACCGCAATCGTCGAGGGCCTGGCGCAGCGAATTGCCGATGGCGAGGTGCCTTCGTTCCTGGCTGACAAGCGTGTGCTCGCCCTGGATCTTTCGTTGATCGTTGCGGGCACGAAATATCGCGGACAGTTCGAAGAGCGGCTCAAGACGATCATGAAGGAGCTGATCGAAAATCAGAACTCCATCATCTTCATCGATGAGTTGCACACGCTGGTGGGAGCCGGTTCGGCGGAAGGCTCGCTGGACGCGGCCAATATTTTGAAACCGGCGCTCTCCCGCGGCGAAATCCAGTGCATTGGAGCCACCACGCCTGGCGAGTACCGCAAGTCGATCGAGAAGGATCGTTCGCTGGAGCGTCGATTCCAGTCCGTGAAGGTGCCGCCGCCGAATGAACTGGATTCGGTCAAGATTCTGATGGGCATCAAGGACCGCTATGAGAAGTTTCACGCCGTCAGCTATACGGACGAGTCGATCAACTTCGCGGTATCGCACTCGAACCGCTACATCCCGGACCGCTTCCTTCCGGACAAGGCCATCGACCTGATCGACGAAGCGGGCGCGCGCGTAAAGCTGCGCCAATCTGCCCTGCCGGAAGAGATTACCGAGGTGCAGAAGCGCATCAAGTTCATCGTTCACCGAATGGAAAACGCCATCGCGAATCATGAATTCGAGAAGGCGCGCTTCTACTCGGACGAGGAGCGCAAGGAACGTGAAAACCTGCGCATCATGCGTGAGAAATTTCACCTGGATGAGAGTGCTACCGGAATCGTGCAGCGCGAGGACATCGAGGAAGTGGTGTCGCGATGGACGGGAGTCCCGGTGGCGGCGATCAAGGAAGAAGAATCGCAGAAGCTGCTGCGCATTGAAGAAGAGTTGCATAAGCGGGTGATCTCCCAGGACAAGGCGATCAGCGCGCTGGCTCGCGCCATCCGCCGCTCGCGTGCCGGACTCAAGAGTCCGCAGCGTCCAATCGGGTCGTTCCTGTTCCTGGGCCCAACCGGCGTGGGCAAGACGGAAGCTGCTCGGACGCTGGCGCAATTCATGTTCGGCAGCGAGAAGAGCCTGATCCGTTTCGATATGTCGGAGTACATGGAGAAGCACTCAGTCAGCAAGTTGATCGGTTCGCCTCCGGGATATGTGGGCTACGAGGAAGGTGGACAGCTCACCGAGCGGGTAAAGCGTGCGCCATATTCGGTGGTGTTGCTCGATGAGATCGAGAAGGCACATCCGGATGTGTTCAATATTCTGTTGCAGGTTTTTGAGGATGGGCAGTTGACGGATGGCCTCGGCAATACCGTGGACTTCAAGAATGTCATCCTCATCATGACTTCCAACATCGGCGCGCGGCACATGATCAAACGCGAGGGACTGGGCTTCTCATCGAGCAAGGAAGAGAGCATCAGCGACAAGGTGGAAGAGATGGTGAAGAGCGAGGTTAGGAAGACTTTCAATCCGGAATTCCTCAACCGCGTCGATGAGGTTGTGATCTTCAACGCCTTGAGCGAACATGATCTGAACCAAATCGTGGAGCTAATGGTCACTCAACTGAATCACAACCTGGCGCAGAGAGCGATCACGATTACAGTGACCGAGGACGCGCGCAAGTGGATTCTGGAGAAGACAATCACGGACCGCAGCTACGGAGCCCGTCCGTTGCGCCGCGCGCTGCAGAAATACGTGGAAGACCCGTTGTCAGAGGCGCTGATTCAGGGCAGCATCAAAACGCGCCCGGCGTTCGTCGAAGTCTATCTCGACAACAACCAGCTCTTCTACCGCGAGGTCGGCGAAGAAAAGACGGACGGTGCGCTGCTGTTGAACTAGCGCACCTCGTGAGTACGCAGCAAGCGCCGCCGGATTCCGGCGGCGTTTTTTTTACACGTCCCGCAGCTCAAGGGTCTAGCGACTGGACTTTGATATTTACAGGCCTCTGAACGGGCGGCTTTCTGAAACTTCCCAAGCCAGCGCGCATCTATCCGTATATGAAGTTGCTCGTGTATTCCGCGCCGTGGTGTTCCGATTGCCGCGAAGCAAAACGCTTCCTTGACAAGCACTCGATCCCCTACCAGGAGATCAATATTGAAACCACGCCCGGAGCCGCCGCTGAGGTAATCAGCAACACCGGAAAGCGCGCCATTCCGCAGTTTGTTGTCGATGGGAAATGGGTCCAGCCCTATCGCCCGGGACAGGGATTTCTCTACGAGGAAATGAGCGATCTGCTGGGTGTTTCAAAGAGCTGAAGAATCACGATGTTTCCGTTCATGAAGTTTGCGCGATCGATTTTACTTTTCCTCTGGAACAAAAACCCCATTGGAGAGAGGGCATCTCCTGAATAGGCCGGGGCAGCCTGGCCAGTCTTTTTTGTTGCGACCAGATTTCAACTCCGCGCGCCGGCATTGCTACAATGATTAGTCCAGTCGTTACTGGTGATACGGTAAGGAGTTTGCCTTGATTCCTCGTTATACCCGCTCTGAGATGGGCTATATCTGGAGCGACGAAAACAAGTTCCGCACCTGGTTGCAGGTTGAGGTAGCGGCCAGCGAAACTCTCGCTGAAGCGGGAGTCGTACCGAAGTCCGCAGCCCGTGCCATTCGCGTAAAAGGCGCGTCCTTTGAAGTAGCGCGCATTCACCAGGTGGAGGCCGAGGTGAAGCATGATGTCATCGCCTTCACCACGGCGGTCGCGGAAAAAGTGGGGCCGCCGGAGTCGCGCTGGCTGCACTACGGGCTTACGTCGAACGACGTGGTGGATACGGCGCAGGCATTACTGGTGCAGCAGGCTTCTGTGCTGCTGCGGGCGGGCATCGAAAGGTTTCTGGTGGTGCTGCGGCGGCGCGCGATCGAGTTCCAGCACACGCCGCAGATCGGGCGCACCCACGGCGTTCACGCCGAGCCGATTACCTTTGGATTGAAAATTGCAAACTGGTACAGCGAGATGCAGCGCAACCTGGAGCGCTTTGAGTTTGCGACGGAACAGATGCGCGTGGGCAAACTGAGTGGAGCCGTCGGCAATGGCGCGCATCTCGATCCGAAATACGAGGAGCTAATCTGCAAACGGCTCGGCGTGGCCCCAGCATCGGTTTCATCGCAGGTGATTCAGCGCGACCGCCATGCATTTTATGTCGCCACGCTGGCAGTAGTGGCCTGCACGCTGGACAAAATCGCTACTGAAATTCGCCACCTGCAGAAGACCGAGGTGCGTGAGGCTGAAGAGTTCTTCAGCGAAAAACAGAAGGGTTCCTCGGCGATGCCTCACAAGCG
Organism: Candidatus Korobacteraceae bacterium; assembly: GCA_049521655.1. GTDB lineage: Bacteria > Acidobacteriota > Terriglobia > Terriglobales > Acidobacteriaceae > TOLSYN. The sequence continues at coordinate 6,628 of JBEKOO010000003.1, read as the reverse complement.
GAATCCAATCACTTGCGAGCAGATCTCCGGGCTCTCGCGCGTGATTCGTGGCAACGTGCAACCGGCGTTTGAAAATGTAGCGCTTTGGCACGAGCGCGACATCTCTCACTCCTCGGTTGAGCGCGTCATCCTCCCTGACTCGACGATTCTGCTCGATTACCTTCTGGCCAAGACCGCCAACCTCGTGGACACCTTGTTGGTCTATCCGGAGCGCATGTTGCGCAATCTTCATTCCACCGGCGGCCTGGTCTTCAGCGGCCAGCTTCTGCTGGACCTGGTGGAAGCCGGTGTGCTCCGCGAGGACGCGTACCGGATTGTTCAGCGCAATGCCATGCAGGCCTGGCGCAAGGAACAGAACTTTCGCGAACTCGTCGCGGCCGATCCGGAAATCACCTCACGGATAGAAAAGAAGACACTGGATCGCGCCTTCGACCTCAACCGGCAGCTTCGGAATATCGACAAAATCTTCAGGCGCGTATTCGGAAGGGTGAATTCCGGGCGCCTGCCGGGACGCTCCGTATCTAGTCCCAAGGCAAAGAAGCGCAGCTAGTGCATAATTCATCTAAGCAATTGTGGAAGGCGCGGCCCGGTTCGGTTTCTTTTGTTCGGCAATTCACGTGAAAGCAGCCGTGCGGAACGGCATTAGGCAGTAACATAGTCGATCAGCATGACGCCCATACTTGACGCCATTCATTCCCCCGCGGACGTAAAGCGCTTGCCGCTGCCCAAGCTCACTGAGCTTGCCGAAGAGATTCGCAGCGAACTCATCGGGGTGCTCTCCCTAACCGGCGGGCATCTCGGCCCCAACCTCGGCGTGGTTGAACTGACCATCGCCATGCACTACGTTTTCGACACACCCACCGATCACTTTTTGTTTGACGTCAGTCACCAGGCGTACGTGCATAAGCTGCTCACCGGACGGCGCGAGCAATTCTCGACGATCCGCACCCAGGGGGGCTTGAACGGCTTTATGCTGCGCACGGAAAGCGAACATGACTGCTACGGTGCGGGACATGCGGGCACGGCTCTGTCAGCCGCGCTGGGCATGGCCGTGGCCCGCGACAAACTAGGGGGCAAGGAGCACGTGGTCGCGCTCGCCGGAGACGCAGCGTTCACCTGCGGCATAACCTATGAGGCACTCAATAATATTGCCTCGCAAACCAAACGCCTGATCATCGTGCTGAATGATAACAAGTGGTCAATCGACAAGAACGTCGGGGCGATCGCCACCTATTTCAACAAGATTGTCACCAGTCCGCAGTACCATCGGCTCTACGAGCGCGCGGCCAAGCTGGTGGAAAAGGTAGGCGGCAAGTCAGCGGCGCAGGTTGCGCGAAAGGCCGAGGAGGCCGCCAAGAGCATGCTGTGGCCTTCCGTCATCTTTGAAGAGTTCGGCCTAAAATACTACGGGCCAGTCGACGGACATGACATTCCAACGCTGATCCGCACCTTCCAGTTCTTGAAGACCCTGGATCGCCCAGTGCTGTTTCACGTCATTACGCAGAAGGGCCGTGGGTTTGAGCCTGCGGAGGAAAAGCAGAAAAAGTTTCACGGACTGGGGCCGTACGATCCAGAGACCGGCGAGACCAAGACGCTGGCCCAACGAACCTACTCGGAGGTCTTTGCCGACTCTCTGACAAAGCTGGCCACCGGCGATAAACGCGTCATCGCCATCACAGCCGCAATGCCCAACGGCACCGCGCTCGACCGCTTTCGCGCGGTACATCCGGACAAGTTTTACGACGTGGGCATCGCGGAAGAGCATGCCGTGCTGTTTGCAGCCGGGATGGCGACCCAGGGCTTCACGCCTTTCTGCGCCATTTATTCCACCTTCCTGCAGCGTGGCTTTGACCAAATCGTGCATGACGTATGCTTGCAAAACCTGTCTGTAGTTTTTTGCATGGATCGTGGCGGCCTGAGCGGAGACGATGGACCCACTCACCACGGCCTTTTCGATATCAGCTACCTGCGCGGGATACCAAATATCGTGCATATGGACCCCAAGGACGAGGACGAGCTCGCGGACATGCTCTTTACTGCCCTGCAGCACAGCGGGCCATCCGCCTTGCGCTACCCGCGCGGCATCGGCCCCGGGATTCCAGTCAAGGAGCAGCCAGCCGTAATCCCGATCGGCAAGGCCGAACTGCTGGAGCACACCGGGCACGATCGTGTCGTCATCTTCTCCCTGGGAGCCATGCTGCCAACGGCGCGCGGAATCGCTGGAGCGCTGGCCTCGGAGGGCGTTGCCTCGGCTGTGATTAATGCGCGCTTCGCCAAGCCCATCGATGGGGAGATGATCGGGCAGTTTGCTCGCTCCGCCGAAATCCTTGTGACGCTGGAAGACCATGCGCTGGCAGGAGGCTTCGGCAGCGCCGTGCTGGAAGAGCTGAACCGGCAGGGGCTGAGCACGCCGGTACTGCGCATCGGCTGGCCGGATCAATTCATCGAGCACGGCAAGCCGGATGAACTGCGAAGGAAGTACGGCCTCACGGCGGAGGCTGCTCTGGCGCAACTGCGGCAGCAGCTGGGTATTCCGGTTTAGCTCGGTGCTGCGGCGCAGAATCTGCGCGAGGACAATGCTGGGCGGTTCCCCAGCGTGGGGAGCGGGTAGGCGACTAGCGCATCTACTTGTGATCGAGCTGCGGACCACCGGAGGCAGCAACGTCACGGCGGGCGGGACGGCCGACCTTGACTGAGTGCTGCGCCGTGAACTCGGGACCGTATTTTTCAAGGAGCACTGGAACCAACGCGCCTTCGGCTTCCTTGACGAAGGTCATGCCACCTTCATTGTTTAGGTCAATGCGGACAAAGTCTCCAAGCCGCACCTGCGAGGTCGCCACCAGGTTCGCCAGAGGGAAGACAATATTTTTCTCAATGGAGCGTTTGAGGTGACGGGCGCCGTACTTGAAATCCGTCCCCTCCCGCAGCAGCATCGCCTTGACGCTGGGCGTGCAACTGAAGACGAACTGGTTATTCCCCGTAGCCTGCAGAATGCGCTGCTGTACCAGGCCGAGCTCAATCTCCAGAATCTTTTCCAGGTGCTCGGTACGCAAGGTTTTGAATACCACAACTTTATCGATGCGGTTCATGAACTCCGGGGAAAACTTGCGGCGTGCTGCATCGACGGCGGCACGGTTCATCTTGACGTCGATGGTGTTATCAATCGCGGCGCTGGGTTGCGCGAATCCCATGTTGCCATTGAGCAGCTCATTCATCTCCCCTGCGCCCAGGTTCGAGGTCAGAACGATGAGGCATTGGGAAAGATCGACGCGGCGGTTGTCGCCAAGGGTGAGCGTGGCTTTGTCGAGAATTCCAAGCAGAAGCTGCCATAACGCATCGCTGGCTTTTTCGATTTCGTCAAAGAGCAATAACGAGAGCTTGAGCCGGTCGGTGTGCCACTGATTGAGCGCCTCCTGGGTGAGCAGGGGGTGGGTCTCACGGTGGCCGAGATAACCGGGTGGGGAGCCAATGAGCTTGGCGATCTCATGCGAATGCTGGAACTCAGCGCAATCGATTTTGATGATAGCTCGAGAGTCTCCAAAGAGCGCCTCGGCAACCGCTTCTACCACGCGAGTCTTACCCGAACCGGTTGGACCGAGGAAAAGGAGATTGCCGATCGGACGTCCAGGAGGGTTCAGCCCAGCCAGAAACATCTGGTAAATCTCGGTCACCTTTTCGACTGCATCGTCCTGACCCACAATTTTGCGCCTAATGGCGGTGTCGAAATCCTGAGCGTCGCTGGAGCGGCGCGAGGGGTCAAGAGTCGCATTGAGTCCGGTTTTCATGGTTTGGCCCCGCAAATCTCCGGGAGCCTCCTCCTGCCAACAAATCCTGAGATGGACAATCAAGGTGTCGCGTTGTATCAGAGTCTCTACAGAAGCGAATTCATTCTGAGAAAGAGGCACTGCCAACGCCGTTCCCAGACCCAGTGAGGGATTAGATGCAGAAGTGCAAAATAAGTAGCGCAAAGAGTTGGGAATTGCGGGGAGCGGTTGCGCGAGCCTGAATCTATCTGGATACTACACGGGAAAAATAGTTCCGAAACTTAAGATGATCTCCTCTCGTTGCGCGCTGGAAGTGTGTGTCGGCATCCGCGCAGGCTGAACTTTCAGCCGTCAAGTATGTGTCGGGAGTCGGTCTTGCTGTTGCCTTTCGCCTTCAGAGTGGTTCTAATTTCGTTGTTCTCAGTTCTTGTAGAGCTTTCGCTGCGCGTGCATGCAATCCGCCGGAGTGCCGGCGCAGGCAAGTTTGCGCAGTCACCAGCCGGCAAAAGTACTGGCGCGGACGCAAATTATGAACGAGAAAGCACGCCGAAATCTTAAGTGAAAGCCTCCTGCCAGGCAGTAGTGGGTTGCACTCTGCCTGACAGCGCATATAATTGACAAGGTTGTCATGTCTCGCGACTGTAGTCCCGTCCAATACGCGCTGGTTGCATACATAAAGAACGAACTGGGAGAGTTTGTGGAGGAGTTGCGCCGCCAACTCCATCCGGTTCATGCTCACCTGCCAACTCATCTGACAGTGCTTCCGCCGCGCCCATTGCAAGGGTCGGAAGAAGATGCTGTGGCCATGCTGCGCCAGTTCGCCGCGACGGTTGCTCCCTTCCAGGTTGAGTTGGGCGAGGTGGAGAGTTTCCTGCCGGTTACTCCCACGGTGTTCATCAGGGTGAGTTACGCTGGGTACAGGATGCGCGAGCTGCACGACCTGCTAAATCGCGACCCACTGGCTTTTAGCGAAACTCTCCCCTACATGCCGCACGTTACGATAGCCAAGCTGGACAACGATGTGCAGGCCGAGGAAGTGCTGCGGACCAGCAAGATGCGCTGGAAGGAATACCAGGGGTCACACCACATTCCGGTGGAACGCATGACCTTTGTGCGCGGAAGCCAGCACACCTGGGCCGACTTGGCCGAAATCGATCTCTCTTCTCTACCGCGCTAGTCGCCGTGCTGTGCCGATGCAGCACGAGTGGACATGGCCATCTTCCACATTGCAAATCCAACTGGTTCAACGCTAAATGAACTGAGCGGCGCGGTCGGAATGTGCCGATCTCACTGTTTAGATTGCAGAGCCGCACGTTCCGGTGTGTGGCGATGAGGTTACGATGCAAATTTTGGTGTATGGCGCTGGATACCTAGGGACGGTTCTTTCCGCATGTCTGGCGGATTTTGGAACCCCTATTGTGTGCTGCGATTCGGCAGAAGACAAGATCATGAACTTGGCGCAGGGGCGGATTGCGTTTTACGAAAAAAATCTGGAGGAGATCATCCGGCGCAACGAGCGGGCCGGACGGCTGACCTACTCGACGGAGGTCGAGGCACATGCCGCGTGCTCACAGGTGATTTACCTGGCACAGGATGACGCCAGTGAGACCGAAGCGATTGCATCGAAGCTGGCGGCAAGCGCACTCCCCGGAACGTTGCTGCTGATCTGCACTCCCACGGCAGTGGGAACGGCGGCACGGATCGCACGAAAGCTGGACGAACTAGGTTACGAAATGATAGTTGTGGCCCATCCCGTCTCGCTCACCGAGGGCTGCGCCGTCGAGGACTTTAACTGGCCGGACCGTCTTCTCTTCGGAACGAGCAGCGCGCGGGCGATCTCGGCGTTGAAGATCATTTATCGTCCGGTGGTGATGCGGGGCACTCCCGTGATTGTTACCAATGCAGAGACAGCAGAACTTGCGCGCGAGGCAGCCACTGCATTTATCGCAACCAAGATTTCTTTTATCAACGAAATGGCCGAACTTTGTGAACATGTGAATGCCGATGCGCTCGATCTCTCGCTGGCACTGGGGCTGGACAAGCGGATTGCGCCGCGCTGCTTGCAGGCAGGCGTGGGCATTGGCGGCAGCTTTGTCGAGAGCGACATTGCCAGTCTCGCATCATTGGCACAGCGCAACGGAGTGGAGTTGAAGATGCTGGCCGCGGCGCAGGCAGTGAGCCAGCAACATGCCGGCCGCACGATGCGCAAAATCGCCGAGGTGATGCCGACCTTGCGCGATAAGCGAGTAGGCCTGCTGGGACTGGCCATGAAGCCGCACACCAGTTCGGTGGCAGGATCGGCTGCGGTTGCTCTGGCCCGGCAACTGGCGGAGAATGGCGCGGTGGTTCGTGCCTATGATCCGTTCGCGATGATTCAGGCAGAGCGGGAGTTGGAGCATGTCGTGTCGTTCTGCGATTCGGCATATACCGCCGCGGAAGGAGTGGACGCACTGATTCTGGCGACGGGATGGCCGGAGTTCCGCAGCCTGGACTTTGCGAGGGTAAAGACTTTGCTGCGCCGTCCGCTGATTGTGGATACGAAGAATCTGCTCGACTGCGAGCGGCTTCGCGGCCTGGGATTTGAGTACCTTGGAATCGGGCGCGGGCACGCCTAGCACGGCAATGCGGCTTTGCTATTTTTTGTCTCCATACACCTTGATGCACGCCTGGAATTGACGCGCGCCGAATTGTTCGCCACATCCCGGCGTTTTTTCACACAGAGCGGGACGGCAAGAGACTAGAGCAATACATTGCGTCTGCTATAATCAGACTCGGTTCCATGGTGGGTATAGTTCAATGGTGGAACGCCGGTCTGTGGCACCGGATGGTGTGGGTTCGAGTCCCACTACCCACCCCAACAAACC
>JBEKOO010000002.1:0-185862 GCA_049521655.1 Candidatus Korobacteraceae bacterium | reverse complement strand
CGGTCTCCCTTGCCCACTCCAAGCGAGCGCAGGCCGTTCGAGAAGCGGCAGACCATGCGGTAGAGCTGGCCGTAAGTGATCACGCGCTCGGAGCCGTCTTCGCCGAGCCAGATGTAGGCAACGCGATTAAAGCGGTCGCTCTTGGCATGGCGGTCGAGAGCGTTGAGCGTGATGTTGGTCTTGCCCCCGACAAACCACTTGTGGTGCGCACCATCCCACTCGCAGACCTTGTCCCACTTCTTGAGCCAGGTGTAATTCTCGGCCTCGGCAGCCCAGAAGGCCTCTGGGTTTTGAACGGAGCGCTCGTACTCTGCTGAATAATCTTTGATATTGGCTTCGCGTTTTACAATCGCGGGCGCGTCATATGAAAATGCTGGAGAAATCACTTCCGAATCTATTGAACTGCTCATTCAAAACACCCCTTGGCAGGATTGGCGGCACAAATTCGCCACTAAACAGTTAGCTTCTTATAGTTATTAATAGCTATTAAACGGCTGGTCTCCACCCCGGAAACAAACCGGCAAGCGCAATCGGCCCGGTACTCGCATTTCTGCTCCCGGTTCACCGTGCCCGGCATCATATCAAATTCGAATGAAATACGCTGGTCCGGGAGGAATTTGCAAGCCTTTTCCGGCACCCGGACCAACGCCCTACGATGCGGCGGTAGCAACCGCCGGAACATGCGCCGGAAGGCTGGGGCGCTTCGCGATGAATTCGCACACCAATGCGATCAGCGCCATAACCGCCGCCGTGTAAAATGCCATCTGGTAGTTGTGGTACTTGTCGTACATCGTGCCACCGATGCGTGCGCCGAAGTAGCCGGCGAATCCCCATGCAGTGAACAGCATTCCGTAGTTGATCCCCGCGTTCTTGGTGCCCCAGAAATCTGCGGCAGTCGCGGCATTGACCGAGAGCTGGGTGCCATAGCACCAGTACACGATGAACACCATCACGTACAGCGCCGACACATTGCCGCCTGCCAAGTAGAGCACCGGCATGGCGACCATCGATACAGCGATCATCAACCTCAACACATTCAAACGCCCCATGACATCGGAAACCCATGCCGACAGAATGCGTCCGGAAGCATTGCCCACAGCTCCCACCACCAATCCCAGGGTGGCCAGCGCCGCACCAGGGATGCCTACGCTCTTAGCGAAGGGCACCAGTTGGCTGATAACCATCAACCCCGCCATGGTTCCCAGCGCATAGGCGATCCACATAAAGTAGAAAGCCGGCGTACGCAGCACTTCCGTAGGAGTGAAGTCATAACTGGTCGCTGCCGCCTTCGAGGCCGCAGGTGTCCACCCGGCTGGCTTGTATCCCGCGGGCGGGTTCCGCATTAACAGCGCCCCGAACACCGTCATGATCAGGAAGATAACGCCCAGGATCATGAACGTGGTATGCACGCCATACGCCGGAATGAGCTTCAAATTGGCTAGTGGCCCGAAGATCGCTGACCCCGCGCCGTAGCCTCCAACCGCCAACCCAATCGCCAGGCCGCGCTTGTCAGGGAACCATTTGGCCATCACCGGAATAGGGGTAGAGTAGCCGAAGCCGTTGCCCAGCCCTCCAATCACTCCAAAGCAGATATACAAATAGTTCAGGCTGGTCGTGTAGGCGCACAGAAAGAAGCCGAGACTGACCAGCACGCCGCCAATCAGCGATATCCACAACGGCCCGAACTTGTCCTGCAGCCGCCCAGCGACGATGAAAGAGATTGCAAAAACCACCACCGCGATACCAAACACGGTCGACGTCTCTGCCCGCTTCCACCCGAACTCTTTTTCGAGGGGAGCAACAAAGATGCTCCAGGCATACAGGGATCCCAACGCTAGGTTCATTGAGAGCCCACCCAAAACTCGCCACCAGCGATTGATGTGGGACGGCAGAGGTCCTGCAGTTGCTAATTCTTTCGACATCGTTCCTCCTGGATTTGACGGAGCTGAGACACCGTCTATGATGCCGGTATCATGAAATTGGCGCAGAACTAAGAGCCTAGGAAAATATGATCCCGAAGACGCGATAGCACACCCAGTCATCCAGTTTAGAGACTAGCTTTGTGATTAGAAAAAGCCGCGATGACCCCCCACCGCGTTTCCAGCCCTGCCACCCCCACATCCGGACAAGGCTGCCCCATCGCCCAATCGAGAAACCACTTAGCAAACTGCAACGAATGCACCCGAATGGACAGGCGGGCAACTATATGCGGTATTGCGAAATGTTGCAAGAGGGAAAATTCAAAAAAACAAAAAACCGGGGGTGGCCGCGCTTGGGCGGGAGTGCAGAGATCCAGCAGGCCGGCTTTATAGCAGGACAATGCGCCGCAGGGCGGGTCTGTAGAGGTTCGACACCCAGCTAATCTCCGCACGGGTTGAGTCTCACACTTACGCGACACGTTCCCGACTTATTGGCAGAGTTTCGATGGAGTGAAAAGCAAGGCGCTAGTCTGAAATAGATGTCACAGCCAGAATGTGATATAAGTCACTTTTAGGCTTTCCGTCGAGCAAGAGGCTCCGCACACGGTGAGGCGCGGCGGCGGATCGCAGGAATGGATGTCCAGGCTGGTTCGCCACATGACCGCCTTCAACTTGGGCGGCGGGGAGCATGCCGGCCTTCCAAAGTTACGAGTGTTATCGTTTCTATAAACTCTTTGGAGGGTGAATTGGGATCGCCATACGGATTGGAACTGGTCGAGAATTGCCTGATCTGTAAGCTGCGCACCGACAGCTTCTTCTGTGGTCTTCCCAAGGCATCATTGGAAGCATTTGAAAATATTAAGTTTACTGCAGCATACCCCGCAGGATCAGTGCTCTTCGTAGAGGGACAATCTCCCCGTGGAATTTATATGCTCTGCAAGGGACGGGTGAAGCTTTCGACAACATCCAGCGATGGAAAAACGCTGATTCTGAAGATTGTGCAACCTGGTGAAGTACTGGGACTGCACGCCACAGTGTCCAATACTCCCTATGAAATCACCGCCGAATCCGGTCAGCCTTGCCAGTTGAATTTTATCAAGCGCGAAGATTTTTTGCGCTTTCTTCAGGAGCACGGCGATGCGTGCCTGAAGGCCGCTCAGCATCTTAGCAGGGACTGCCAGTCGGCTTATCAGCAAATTCGCTCTTTGGGACTCTCGCACTCGGCACCAGAGAGGCTGGCAAGATTGCTCCTGGAATGGTCGCACGGGGAGGGGGCCGACGAAGCCGGAATGCGGATCAAGGTCTCTCTGACCCACGAGGAGATCGCCCAGATCATTGGAACGTCAAGGGAGACGGTTACGCGTACCTTGGCCGACTTTCGCAAGAAGCAGATTGCTGTGCTAAAGGGATCGACCCTTATGATCCGAAATAAGCCGGCTCTGGAAAGATTGGTCGGAGCGTAGATTTTTAGACAGAATTTTTTGGAGAACTCGCCGAGAATGGCGGGTTTTCCTGTTTTGGGAATTTTTTTCTGCAAAGATTCTTTGCAGCTTCCTTGACCGCCATCTGCTGATTTCTTTAACACTGTCACAACTTTTTACAATTCACTGTTGCGCAATGCAGCAGTTGGTCACGCGTGATGTCCATTCCAGCGCACGTGACGCTGTGACGCATATCACGGTGAGAAAAAACTAGCCAGTACATTGTTACTGCGTATTTTGGAATTAAAAATTGCAGCAAAGTGATGCGTGATTCAGCTTCCACGGCGGGATTGTATTCGACCGCGGAAGCAGGTCCGGGGTCTCAGGCTCCGGCGTGCAGTTCGATTCCGGTCGGGGGTAACCTGCCCCAACCCGCTCAAGTGTCAGGCAGCCAGGAAAAGCATAATGCCGGAGCATATCCCGGCGGCAAGGCAAGTGCGATGTGGGAGGTCCGGCGTCTGACGGTCGGAGCCTCTGCACGCTCGTCCATAGCGGCGCGAACCGCTGGCCTGCGTGAGGTAACCATCCGGTTATCGGCTCCTTCCGCGAAAGACCCGCGGTACTCCCACGCCAGGTGAACACAGGAGATCTTATGAGCAAGGCTATTCTCTACGATGCTACTCAATGCATCGGCTGCAAGCAGTGCGAGAGCGCATGTGCCCAGCAGAACGAACTGCCCTACGATGACAAAGTTGCGGCGGAGTCGATTCAGTCGGAGCACAAGTACACGGTAGTTCTCGCGAATGATGACAAATTTATGCGCAGGCTTTGTATGCACTGCAACGAACCGGCCTGCGCTTCCGTCTGCCCCGTCGGCGCAATGCACAAGACCGCGGAAGGCCCTGTGATATACGAGGTTTACAAATGTATTGGCTGCCGCTATTGCATGGTAGCTTGTGCATTTTCGCAGCCGAAGTACGAGTGGGGCAAGCTGAACCCGCGCGTGCGCAAGTGCATTATGTGTCCGGACCGGGTGAAGCAGGGGCGTCAAACGGCATGCGCAGAGATTTGTCCGACAGGCGCAACCAAGTTTGGTGATCGCGATGCATTGATTGCCGAGGCAAAGGACCGGCTCCGCCAAAATCCCGATAATTACATCCCTCATATCTATGGTCTGAATGAAGTCGGCGGAACCTCGGTCCTGATTCTTTCGGCAGTCGCATTTGAATCCTACGGGCTGCCGGCCCCGGCGAAACTGGGGACCGAACCGATGCCGGATTACACCTTCCGCGTCCTGAAGTTGATCCCCGATTTTGTTCCCCTGTGGGCCCTCGTGTTGGGCGGCGTGTATTGGATCACGCATCGCCGCGCAGAAGTGGCTCTGGCCGAAGCCTCGCATGGCAGCGAGCAAGGAGGCACGAAGTGAAGAGCAAACTGACCTTCTGGAAGGCAGTCTTCTGCCTGATCATGGCGATGGGACTGTACTCGGTATTTGTCCGGTACTATTACGGCATCGGCGCCGTCTCGAACATGAGCGACAAGTTCCCGTGGGGCATCTGGATCGGCTTTGATGTTCTTTGCGGCGTCATGCTGGCGGCGGGTGCCTTCATCGTTACCGGTGCGGTGTATCTGTTGAACATCGAGCGCCTGCACTCAATCGCCCGCCCCGCGGTGCTGACTGCGTTCCTTGGCTACGTGCTGGTCATTGTGGGCCTGATGTTTGATCTGGGCCGTCCGTGGTTCATCTGGCACCAACTGATCTACATGAATCCGCACTCGGTGATGTTCGAGGTCGGCTTCTGCGTGATGTTCTACACGACGGTGCTGATGTTTGAATTTTCAACCGCGGTGCTGGAGCGCTTCAACCTGACCAGGCCGTTGAAGATCGTAAAGGCCTGCCTGATTCCGCTGGTGATCCTGGGTATTCTTCTCTCGACGCTTCACCAGTCTTCGCTGGGCACGCTGTACCTGATCATGCCGACCAAACTGCATCCGTTCTGGTACACGCCGGCGCTGCCGTTCTTCTTCTTCATTTCGGCGGTGGCGGTGGGGCTGGCCATGACCATCTTTGAGTCGTCGTTAAGTTCACGAGCTTTTGGGCGGCAGTTGGAGCTGCCCGTAATCGTGGAACTTGGCGGAGCGCTGTATGTGACGCTGTGGGTCTACGCGCTGCTTCGCTTTGAAGACTACCTTCACCGAGGGTTGCTCGGCAAAATTCTGCATCCCAGCTATGAAGCCTACTTCCTCTGGTTGGAACTGCTTCTGGCTTTGATTATTCCTCTGGTACTTCTCTCTTTCCGCAGAATGCGTTTAAGCGCGACCGGGCTGTACGTGGCCTCCTGCGCGACCCTGCTGGGATTTATAACCAACCGTCTCAATGTAAGCATCACCGGCTTTGAGACCTGGTCCGGTCATCACTACTATCCAAGATGGACCGAAGCCAGTCTTACAGCGATGATTATTGCTCTGGGGTTCTTTATCTTCGGACTGGCGGTGAAGTATCTGCCGATATTTGAAGATGAGCATCACGCACCCCACGCGCTTGCAACGGAACTGGTAACACTGCCAGAGACGGCGCATCAGCCTACCCTGGTGCACTAACCGATGGTGGACGTGGGAGCATCTGCTGAGGGGCGGCGCTCCCACGGTTCACTGGAGAAGCAATGTTCCAGCGGTTCGAGTCGCGGATAAAGCACGTCAGTACGAAGCTCCTCGTTCTGTTGCTGGCGTGTCTAGCGTCGGGCTCAATAGTGCTCGGCTATATCAACATCCGGCTGCACCGGCATGATCTGGAACAGGTTTCGCTGGCCCAGGCGATCGGAATCAGCGACTTCGTACTGGATTGCACCAACCGGTCAATGATGGCCAATGACCGCGAAGGTCTGCGAGAGTCAATTCAGGGTATCGGCAACCATAGCGTGATTGAACAGATCCGTATTATCAACCACGATGGGCTTGTGGCGTTCTCAAGCGATCCGCGCGAAGCCGGAACTCCGATTGGTAGAAACAGCACCCAGTGCATCGAGTGCCACCGGGAGGCCAACGCGCCAGTGCTGCACAAGCACTTCCGAATCTACGATGCAAAGGATCAGGACGGCAATCATCGGGTGCTGGGCGTAATTGCTCCAATTATGAACAGGCCGGAATGCTCCAACGCAGCTTGCCACGCGCATCCGGCGGAACAACACATCCTGGGAATACTCGACACCGGCGTCTCACTCAAGAGCGAGGATGCAAGTCTGGCTCAAAGCAGTCTGTGGGTGATCGTGCTTCTGCTTGCCGGTGCTGGCGGTGTCGGCCTGTTTGTATGGATCGCGATTCGTATCGTGCTGCATGCTCCGCTGATGCGGTTGCAGGAGGGCACCCAGCACTTGGCCGAGGGCGAACTGGGCTATCAGATTCCGGTGGAATCCGCGGACGAACTGGGAATGTTAGCGAACGCCTTTAACGGCATGAGCAGCCAGTTGCAGGCGGCACAGCGAGAAATCACGGACTGGGCGCACACCCTGGAGCATCGGGTGGAACAGAAGACCAGCGAATTGCAGAACACACAGCAGCAGATGCTGCAAGTGGAACGCATGGTCGCAATCGGCAAGATGTCGGCGGTGGTGGCACATGAGATCAACAATCCGCTGGCCGGAATTCTGACTTACTCCAAGCTATTGAAGAAGTGGATACAACGCGGATTTACAGGTGAGGAGCAAAAGAAGGAAGCCATTGAATCGTTGGACCTGATTGCCTCCGAGAGCAAGCGATGCGGCGAACTGCTGCATAACCTGCTCTCATTCTCGCGCACATCACCGATGAACCTGAGTCTCTCGGATGTGAACATTGTGGTGACGCGGACAATTCGTCTGGCGGAGCACAAGGCGGAAATCAGCGGAGTTCAGCTTCAGGTCGATCTGGACCGGCAGTTGCCACCGATACAATGCGATTCGGCTCAGATCGAGCAGGTCGCGCTGGCGCTAGTAATAAACGCAATTGATGCGATGCCGCACGGAGGCAATCTCTGGGTGTCCACGCGATCAGTTGCGCATGGTGATCAAATCGAGTTGCAGGTGCGGGATGACGGTGTGGGAATTCCACCGGAGATTTTGCCGCACATCTTCGATCCATTCACCACCACCAAGGAAGTCGGCAAAGGCGTTGGGTTAGGACTGGCAGTTTCCAAGGGAATCGTGGAACGTCACGGAGGCCGTATCGAGGTTAGCTCCGAATTGGGCGTTGGAACCACCTTCCAGGTTATTCTGCCGGTGCATGTGGAGCATCCGGAAAATCTGCATGTACTGGCATCAATGGGCGATTAATCGCAGGAGCGGGAATGTGAGCGAGAACAAAGGCCGTCTGCTGATTGTGGATGATGAGTTGAGCGTGCGCGATTCGCTGAACAAATGGTTCCGCGAAGAGGGCTACGAGGTGGGAATCGCCGAGAACGCAAGCGAAGCACTGCTGCGGCTGGCCGAACATCCATGGGACATCGCGCTGCTGGATATCAAGATGCGCGGAACCGATGGCATCGAGTTGCAGCGTCGCATTCACGAGCTCGACCCGAAGCTGATCGTGATCATGATGACGGGCTATGCTTCAGTGGAGACGGCGGTGGCGGCACTGAAAAACGGCGCCTACGACTATGTCACCAAGCCGCTGGACCCAGATGAGATTGCGCATCTGATGCAGAACGCTCTGTCGCACCGGCAGGCACGCGAGGAAAATGTGCGGCTGCGCGAAACGGTGGACCAGGTTGCGCGGCCTGACAATATGGTGGGCCAGAGCGCGGCAATGAAGAGGGTCTTCGAGGCAATCGAAACCGTTGGGCCCACCGATGCCACCGTGCTGATCACCGGCGAGAGCGGTACTGGCAAGGAACTGGTGGCACGAGCGATCCACTTTGCGAGCCCGCGGCGCTATCATCCTCTGGTCGCCATCCACTGCGGAGCGCTGACCGAAACACTGCTGGAAAGCGAGTTGTTCGGACACGAAAAGGGCGCATTCACCGGAGCGCAGTATCGCAAGAAAGGCAAGTTTGAAGTGGCCGAAGGCGGTACCGTGTTCCTGGACGAAATCGGCGACATCAGCCTGCGGACGCAGACGGATATGCTGCGCGTGCTGCAGGAGCGCGAGATTGTGCGGGTCGGCGGAAATACTTCGATCAAGGTAGACTTCCGCTGCGTGGCCGCCACCAACAAGCCCCTGGAGCAGCTAATTGACGAGGGACGCTTCCGGCCCGATCTTTACTACCGGCTGAACGTGTTTCGCATTGAACTACCGCCGCTGCGTGAGCGCCGCGACGATATTCCGATGCTGGTGGACCACTTTGTGCGCAAGTTTTCACGCGACATGAATAAGAAAATCCTGCGGGTCAATCCGCGCGCGATGGACCTTCTGCAGCAATACCACTGGCCGGGAAACATCCGTGAACTGGAAAATGCGGTCGAGCGCGCAATGGTGGTTTCACAAGAGCCCGAGCTGCGCGAACGCGACTTCACGATCCAGCCCCATGCCACCACCGCCGCGCCGCAGGCCGATGCACGTTCACTTGAGGACATGGAGAAATCCCATATCCTGAGAGTGCTGGATGAATGCGGTGGCAATCAGACACGGGCTGCCGAAATACTGGACATCGACCGGGTAACCCTGCACCATAAGCTAAAGAAGTACGGTTGGAGCAAACAGGTTCTGGCAGCGCCTGAAACTCGATGAGGGTATTACAGTTATTACCAATCGGGGGGCCTCATGCACCGATGCTGGATTGGCTGCGCTCGGAGCTCTCCGATGCCTTCCATATCCGCTGTGAGGTACTGAGTCCTGCGTTGCGACCGGATTTCGCCTTCCACGCCGAGCGCGGACAATACCACTCCAGCGAACTGTTGGAGAGAATGCAGCAGTATTCCAATTGGAAGACATGGCGGGTGCTCGGCGTAACCCCGGTCGATCTCTATATTCCGATTCTTACCTTCGTCTTCGGCGAGGCACAGTTGGGCGGAAAGTGCTCGGTGGTATCTTACGCGCGACTGCGGCAGGAGTTCTATGGCCTGCCCGCGGATATGAACTTGCTCTCACGCAGGCTGCTGATCGAATCCATCCATGAACTCGGACATACCCTTGAATTGCACCACTGCGACGATTATCGCTGCGTAATGTCCAGCTCGCACGCCGTGGAGTGGATCGATCTGAAAGAGCAGACCTTTTGCCTCGACTGCGCAACCAAGGCGCATGCTCTGGCGCGCAGGTAGAACACTTTCCAAGAGAGAAGCGGGCTCCCGCCTCAAGTTCGCGCTCCGGTCGAAGAACATCCTCTACAAACAGCCGCATTCGCTCAGATGTGGGATGCTGTGAATAGTACAATCGCCTTTCCGTATGCGAGGCGTACGGAAGCGCTGGTTTGTAGAGCAGGGAGTGCTGATTTGATTGTTGCTGGAGTGATGAGCGGAACCTCTGCCGACGGGGTGGACGTGGCCCTTGTCCGGCTGGCTGGAAGGCGCTTCCGGACGCGCATTGAGCTGATCGCGCATGACACGTTTGCCTATCCAGCCAAGGTGCGCGCAGCGGTGCTGACGGCGATGAACGCGCAGTCGATTGCGGTGAGCGAGCTGGCGCAGTTGAACTTTCTGCTGGCGGAGATTTATGCCGATTGCGTGCGGCGCACTCAGCGGCGCTCCGGCGTAACCTGCGAACTGGTGGGCTGCCACGGGCAGACGATCTATCATCAGGGTAAGGTCGCCAAGTATCTTGGCCGCCGCATTGCCTGCACCTGGCAGATCGGGGATGGCTCGGTGATAGCTAACCGCCTGCAAATTCCCGTGGTCAGCGACTTTCGTCCCGCGGATATGGCCGCCGGAGGTCTGGGCGCGCCGCTGGTTCCCTTCCTCGATCTGCTGCTGTTTCGTCACCCACGGCGGGGCCGCATTGTGCAGAACATCGGCGGCATCGGCAATCTGACGGCGATTCCCGCGGCGGCAAGTGCAGAGCAGGTGCGTGCATTCGATACAGGCCCCGGCAACATGGTGATCGACGCGCTTTGCGAAGAGTTTTTTGGCGTGGCCTTTGACGACCAGGGAAACCTTGCCGCCAAGGGTAGCGTGCTGCCGGCGGTGCTGGCGGAACAGATGAAGAGCCCGTTCTTCCGGCGCAGAGGGTCCAGGACGGCGGGACGCGAGGAATTTGGGCGCGAATTCGTCGCTGCCTTCTTGAAGCGATGCGGGAATGCCAAGCCGCACGACGTGCTGGCCACGGCCACCGCGCTTACGGCGCGCTCGATCGCGGCGGCAGTGCGCTCGCTTTCGACTAAGGATCAGTACCGCGATCTGTTTGTCTCCGGCGGTGGCACTCGCAACTGGACGCTAATGGAGATGATTCGCCGAGAGGTTGCCGGGCTCGGCATGGAAGTGTCGCTGACGGATGCAGTGGGAGTTCCTTCACAGGCGAAAGAGGCCATCGCTTTCGCCGTGCTGGCCTATCAGAGCTGGCATCGCGAGCCGTCGAGCCTTCCAGGAGCGACGGGAGCCGGACGCGAGGTGATTCTGGGCAAGGTGAGCTATGTGTAGATTTGCGGCCACTCTGCCCATGCTCGCGCTTTGCCTGACGCTCGCCACCTGTTCGAGCCAAAGGCCGGATGCGACAACCGCCGTCATGCTGATCGAAAGCTCGCCTCTGAACCTCGATCCGAGAATTGGAACAGACGCTCAGTCGGAGCGGATCGGCGAACTGATTTTTGAGGGGCTGGTGCGGCGCGATGAAAATTTTGAGCTGAAGCCACGGCTCGCAGAGAGTTGGGAGATCCCCGACCCTCTCACCTACATCTTCCATCTGCGCCACGATGTACGCTTCCACGACGGACGTGCAATGACCTCGGCGGACGTGAAGTGGACGCTGGATTCGCTTCTGAACGGAGAGCTGCGTTCGGCAAAAAGCAGCGCCTATCGCTACATTGAGCGGGTCGAAGCTTCAGACGATTTCACCGTCGTAATCCGGCTCAAAGAACCATTTGCCGCGCTGCTCTGGAACTTGTCAGACGGGGCGATGGGAGTGGTTCCGAATGGCTCGGGAGAAGAGTTGGCAAGGCATCCCGTGGGTACGGGACCGTTCCGCTTCGTATCAGAGGCACCGGACCGCGAGGTGATGATCGAGCGCAACGAGCAGTACTGGGGCAAGCGCGCGCAACTGGCGCGAGTTCGTTTCAATGTAGTTCCGGATGCGACAACGCGGGCGTTGGAGTTGCGTAAAGGTTCGGCCGACGCCGAAATCAACGCGCTGCCGGGAGACATGATTTCGGTCTTGGCGCGGCAGCCGCAGCTTGTTGTGGAGCGGGCGCCGGGAACCAGCTATCAGTATCTGGCGATGAACCTGCGCGATCCGATTCTGAAGAATCTGCCGGTCAGGCAGGCGCTGGCGTACGCGATCGACCGGACGCCCCTGATTCATTACCTCTGGCACGACATGGCACGCCCGGCAAACAGCGTTCTTCCACCGCAGCATTGGGCTTACGATGCAAAGGCAAAGGACTATTTGTACGATCCGGCGAAAGCCCGTCAATTGCTCGATGATGCGGGATTCCGCGCCGGCAAAGATGGCGTGCGCTTCCACCTGGTGATGAAAACTTCTACCGACGAGACCACGCGCCTGCTCTGTGCCGTGCTGCAACAGCAGTTGCGCGAGGTTGGCATTGCGCTCGAAATCCGCAGTTTTGAGTTTGCGACTTTCTATGCGGACGTGGTGAGGGGCGCGTTTCAAATCTATTCGCTACGCTGGGTGGGAGGCAGTAACCAGGATCCGGACATCTTTGAGAACGTCTTCGACACGGCAAGCTTCGCCCCCAAGCGGGCCAACCGCGGCTACTATTCCAATCCCGAGGTGGACCGCCTGATTGCCGAAGGCCGGCGCAGCGTAGACCAGAAAGAGCGCACGGCAGCATACGTCGCGATACAGGAGACGCTCAATCGCGAGCTTCCTTATGTCAACCTGTGGTGGGCGGATAATGTCCTGGTGCATACTCAAAGGCTGGAAAACGTACAACTCACCCCTGCCGGAAATTATGATTTCCTGCGCGATTCGACGCTGTCCCATTGATTCCGCATCTGCTCTCGATTTTTGCTGGTTTTTAACCTGAGAGGCGGTCCGGCGCATGAGGAATTGCGCTAGAATGGGGCGAGTACGGAGGATCACTTGCCCAAGTTTGAAGAGTCTCTGCAAAGGTTGGAAGGGATCGTCAAGGAAATGGAGAGAGGCGATCTACCGCTGGAGCAGTCCTTGAAACTCTTTGAAGAAGGCGTATCGCTTTCGGCTCTTTGCAGGAAGGAATTGGAAGCAGCGGAAGGCCGGGTTGAGATCCTTTTGAAAGATGATGAGAGACTGCGAGCCGAAGCATTCGGCGAGAGCAGCCAGAATAAGTAAGACAGCGCAAGCATCCCCCGCACGCCAAAGAAGAAAACCCTCTTTCCGACCGCCTCGCCGCAAGGTGCGGGCAGTTGTATCACGGAGAGATTATGCCGTCGCCAACAATTGTAATCGCACAGAATGATTCCACCGTCGCAATGGAGCTAGCGAGCCACCTCCATGCGCATTTTGCCAGGGTAGCCGTAGCCGAAAGCACAGCGGAGCTGCGCACTATGCTGCTGCGTCATGAAGCGCGGGTGGCAGTGCTCGATCTTGAACTAGTGGAGATGGAAGAAGTAAGACAACTTGCGCGCGTTTTTGAAGAGCTGACGATTGTCTGTACTCATCGCTCGCCAGATGAACAGATGTGGATGGCCGCATTGAATGCTGGAGCAGTTGAATTCTGTCATCCGGAAGATATCCGCTCCATCCTTCGCGCGTCACGCACGGCGCCGAAGCTGCACCTGGCCGTCGCCGCGTAGTCAGTAGCCTGGAATCTGAAGCCCCGCCCGCTGCGGGGCTTTTGTTTTGACAAGGACCGTGCCGTTGCGCGCCAAATCCCAGCTCTGAGCAGTAGCCTTGCGGCGCAGAGCGCTGTTACACTTTTATCGCCCATGCTGAAAGATACTTTGCTCCAAGGCCAGAAGCTTGCCGACGCCGCGCTGGAACGATTGTTGCCAGCGGCCACGCAATATCCGGGTTCCATCCACCAGGCGATGCGCCATAGCGTTTTTGCCGGAGGCAAGCGGCTGCGGCCCATTCTCTGCATGGAGTCGGCACGGATGGTGAGCGGCAAACTGCCGGAAGGCGTTGATGAACTGGGCGCGGCGATCGAGATGCTTCATACCTACTCGCTCGTGCATGACGATCTGCCCGCGCTCGACAATGACGACCTTCGCCGCGGCCGGCCCACCTGCCACAAGGTCTTCGGCGAGGCCACCGCAATCCTGGCCGGCGACGCTCTGCAGACCCAGGCCTACGAGGTCATGGCGCGCCTGAAATGTCCGGCAGAGGCGCGGGTGAAAATTATCGAAGAGCTGGCGCACGGCACCGGAACCATCGACGGCATGATCGGCGGGCAGGTGGTGGATCTCGAGTCCGAACACGTCCGGCCCGATCTGCCGACGCTCGAATATATTCACCGCGCGAAAACCGGCGCACTCATCGTCTCCTCGCTGCTCACGGGCTGCTACTACGCAGGCGCCAAGATCGCGGAGATACAGCGGGTGCGCGAGTTTGGGCGCGCGGCTGGACTCGCCTTCCAAATCGCCGACGACATTCTGGATGTGACGCAGACGAGCGAACAGCTTGGCAAGACCGCCGGCAAAGATCTGGCGGCTGAGAAGGTTACTTACCCGGCTCTGTTCGGACTGGAGAAGGCCGCGGAGATGGCGGCCCAACTGATCCGCACGGCGTGCTCGGCGTTGGATAGCTTCGGCGAGCGGGCAAACACTCTGAAGGAAATTTCACGCTACATTGTGGAGCGCAAGAATTAATATCCGCATCACGCCGGGGATTGAGATAGTTCTGATTGAGCGTGATGGAGGACAGCAATTGCATCGGTACCTTATTCCCGGAAACACCCTGCGGACTCCATCAAATTATTTTTGAAATCAGCATTGGGATATCCAGGATGGATTCTTGGTGGCAAAGCAGTTTGCCAGAAATACGAATCCCGAGGTTTACGAACCTGTTCACCTCAACCAGCAGCTCGCGTTAGACCCTTACCAGACCTGCTCTCGTTGCTTCCAGCTTATTAGGCTGGCCGCCCCGTGCGGCCCCGGTTCGGGCTCCGGGCTCACCGACCAATCGGGCAAACCGACTCGTTCCTCGGGATCCTATCTTGCCTTTCACAGTCTCCTGTTCGCCTCGACCAGCAGCTCGCTATAGACCCTTGCTGCCCCTCGAAGGCTCAACGTCGGATGTCGTCCATCAGCAGGCCTGCCAGTTTGCGGCTGGCAAGCCGTCGGGCAAGTCAGTGCGACCTGACTGCCCATGCGCCGGATTGCGTCCGGCGCGCGGTCCGATTGTCTTGCGACAACCGGGCACCTGAAGAGTTGCGCTCCCCAGGCTCTGTCGCCGTTGCGGGCGCCAGACTTGGTTCCCTCTGAGCACCGCCGTGCCGAGAAGGAGATGTAAGAGCTTTCGCTCTCACGTCGCGGGACCGCCGTCCCTGGTCTCCAGCAACTGCCGTCGCCGGATTCGCTGATGACTTCCATTCCGTCGATGGCCTAAGTGAGCTCGCTTGAGCCCCGGACTCACCACCAAACGGGAAAACTTTGGAAACTGTCAAAGAACGAGTGTGTTGTACCGCATTCTAAAAAAGAGTCAAGAAAACAATCGGAAATCTATGTACTTTATTTTCAATCGAGTGCAGCTCATCCACAGGCGGGTGCAATAGGAGCGGTGCAGTTTCGTAAGAAAAGAACTCTGCGGCTGCCGCGAGGAACTCATACGGAAGCAGCGCGGTCTCGCGCGAGGGCGCATGAAAACAGGGCGAAATGCTACTTCGCATGGTTGAGCGCAGGCGCAGGCTGGAGATGGCTCCGCCGCAAATCTGCACGAAGCATGCGGTGGAAAACTCGCGCAAAACAGCGACTGGCGCGGGTTGCTGAATTCACACTATTCTTGTCTGCACGCCGGAAAAAAGAGCTGCGGCAAGGGCGCGAACAACCGGCAAGTGGCCGCGCTCCAGGCCGCAGAGAGGCGCCCCAGAGCGTAAACTGCTTCGGCTATCCGGTTGTGAGTTCGCGCCGGACGCCGGGCTGCATCTCCCAGAGTTTGAAGCCTTGCTGCTGGGCGGCGTGGCTCAGTTGGTGCGGGTCTCCCGTGAGCACTGGGAAAGTGCCAAAGTGCATGGGCACCACGATGCGCGGCTTCAGCAGCTTGCAGGCGTACTCGGCTTCGCGGATGCCCATGGTGAAGTGGTCGCCCATGGGAAGCAGCGCTACATCGGGACGGTACAGGTCGTGAATGATCTTCATGTCGCTGAAGACGGCGGTGTCGCCAGCGTGATAAAGCTTGAGGCCGTTGCTGAATTCAAGCACATATCCGCAGGCTTCTCCGGCATAGATGAAGGAGCCATCCTCCTCCTGAATGCCGCAGGAATGCACGGCGTGGACCATGGTGATGTTGACGCCCGCGACCTTCTGCGTGCCGCCCTTGTTCATGGGCGAGATGTTCTTTGCGCCCTTGCTGCCAAGCCAGGAGGCCAGCTCGTAAATTCCGACAACCGTAGGTTGAAGCTCGCGGCAAATGGCGACTGCATCGCCGATGTGGTCGCCGTGCCCGTGCGTACACAGGAGCACATCCACTTTTGCCTGGTGCTTCTCGGATTCAGGGCAGAGCGGATTCTGCGTGATCCAGGGATCGATGAGAAAGGTTTTGCCTTCCGGAGTCTCGACTTTGAACGTTGAGTGACCCAGCCAAGTCAAATAGATCGGCATTGTTGTCATTCCTCGCACTACCGTGTTTGTTGCGTTGCAGCGGAGAGCCGTTGTTCGCGCTCGACGCGGTGAGACATCGCCCACATTCTAAACCCAACGCGCGGTCGTGATTGCACAGCGAGCGGAAATGGCGATGATAGAATCCGGGATTGAAGCGTTTGACGGCCAGACGGCCGCG
Source organism: Candidatus Korobacteraceae bacterium (assembly GCA_049521655.1). Lineage (GTDB taxonomy): Bacteria > Acidobacteriota > Terriglobia > Terriglobales > Acidobacteriaceae > TOLSYN. The sequence continues at coordinate 169,526 of JBEKOO010000002.1, read as the reverse complement.
CTTTTGAAAATCAAGGAAATGAAAACGAAGTGACCATTCGCAAAGACTCCCTGCAGGAGCGTCCCCCGGCTTTTACCTATCGAGGCAGCCATGCCAGCCTCACTCTGTGCTGCGATGAGGTGCCCGTGGAGCGGCTGGCGCAGCGCTTTGGCACGCCGCTCTATGTTTACTCGGCAACGGCAATACGCTCCCGTGTGGCGGCCTTTGAACGGGCGTTTGAAAAGCAGTCGCATACCATCTGTTACTCGGTGAAGGCGAACTCGAACCTGGCGGTGCTGCGGCTGCTGGCCTCGCTGGGCTGCGCCTTCGACGTGGTGAGCGGCGGCGAGCTGCAGCGCGTGATTCGCGTTGGCAAAAATGCCGCGGCGGGCGTCGTGTTCTCCGGCGTGGGCAAGACGGCCGACGAGATGGACGCTGCGTTGCAAGCGGGAATTCTGCTCTTTAACGTAGAAAGCGAGGCCGAGCTCGAAGTGCTGGGCGCACGCGCGGCAAAACTGAAAAAAACCGCGCGCATCGCTTTCCGCGTGAATCCCGACGTACATGCGGGGACGCATCCCTACATCAGCACCGGGCTACGCCAGCATAAGTTCGGCGTGGGCATCGCAAAGGCTCGCGAGCTGTATCGCAAGGCCGCAAGCTTCAGCTATCTCGATCCGGTGGGTGTGAGCGTGCATATCGGCTCGCAGATTACCGACGTGAAGCCGTTTGGCGAGACGATGGAGCGCGTGCTTCCGCTGGTGCGGCAGTTGAAGGCCGACGGGCTGAACATCAACTTCGTGGATGCCGGCGGCGGCCTGGGTGTTCGCTACCAGCGCGCAGAGGGCGGGGATGCGGGCATTCGGGATTTCCAGCGCAGCGTAAACACCTACGCGGCGGCGCTGATGAAACCGCTGCGGCACAGCGGCCTGCATCTGCTGCTGGAGCCGGGACGCTCGATCGTGGCCGCCTCCGGCGCGCTGCTGACGCGCACGCTCTACACAAAGGAAAACGGCGGCAAACAATTTCTGGTGGTGGATGCGGCGATGAACGATCTGGTCCGGCCCTCGCTCTACGGAGCGCATCACGAGATTGTGCCGGCGACGCCGCGCAAAAGCTCGAAGGGCGCGCACGGCGGCGTGATGGACGTGGTGGGACCAGTCTGCGAGACGGGAGATTTTTTTGCCCGCGAGCGCGAGATGCCCGCGGTGGCGCCGGGCGACCTGCTTGCGATTCTGGATGCGGGCGCTTACGGCATGAGCCTCGCCTCCAACTACAACACGCGTGGACGCGCCGCAGAGGTGATGGTGGAGGGCAAGAAGGTGCGGGTGGTGCGCAGACGCGAGAGCTTCGAGGATCTGATCCGCAGTGAAATTTAATTATCCTTAAGCGAATTACCGGATTGGCCGATCGACAGCGCGCGACTACTTTGGCTGCCATGATGCGATCCGACCGATCTCTACCGGAAGAGGGCGAGCTGACCACCTGCACCTGGTGCGGCGCGCGGCTTGGGCAGAACGTGATGCCGCTGCAAAGCGCCAAGGTATTCTGTTCGCGGGGTTGCGAGATCGAGGGCAATTTCTGGCTCTTTCAGGAGTTCTGCAGCATCGAGTTCACAGAGCCGTGCGAAGGTGAGTGCGACAGTCCATAGTGCCGCTTTTCAGGGGTGTTTTCAGTTGAGCAGGCGAAAAATCGCCTCGCTTCCGTTTTCGGAACGATTGGCGAATGGGTTAATCGTTTGGAGACAGGAGGTTACTGACTGGGTAATCGTTTTCGCGAATGGAAGACGATTGTCTTACTAGTTAACACTTGTGGCTTGTGGGTTTATCAGTTGATTCATGGATGGCAGCACCCCCTGAAAATGAAAGAAGCCTGAACGGATCACCCTGCGCCCGACGACTGGGCGGGGCTCGTGGAGGATCTCTGCGTTTGGCCATCTCAGCTTCGCCAATCGGCTGGTTGGCATAGGCCATTGGTGCATCCCCCAAACTGTCCTACTGCCGACTACCTACAGAGACCAAAGGAGGGTCTGGCTGGGCACGCGACCAAAGGCAGTTCCGGGCTGAAGGGACTGTGAGACGTCATCGAAGAGTTGAACGGTGCAGGGATTCCTCGCGTTGCCCGGAATGACAACTTGGGCACGAGAGAAGCATCGGGATACGTCAGCCCAGAAGCTATGTTCACAGTCCTGTAATGGCGATGCTATACCGCAAAGCGGTACACTGAATGGCGATGCCGCCTCGCTCGCTGGTCAATCCGGAGTTTTACCTCAACCGCAGCCTCTCCTGGCTTGCCTTCAATCGCCGGGTGCTGGAAGAGGCCGAGGACGAGAGCAATCCGCTGCTGGAGCGGGTAAAGTTCTTGGCCATCACGGCCAGTAATTTGGATGAGTTCTTTGAGATTCGCATAGCCGGGCTGCTGCAACATCTGGAAGAAGGCCAGGTCGATCCGGGACCGGACGGGCTGACTCCGATGGACGAGCAGGAGCTGGTGGCCGAGGCAACCCACAAATTCGTACGCGGGCAATATGATTGCTGGAACCAGAAGCTTTTGCCCGCGCTGGCCGAACACCGCATCCGGGTACACTCGCTGGCTGACCTGAACGATGCGCAGCGCGAGGTGGTGGACGATTACTGCCGCAACGAACTGGACGCGCTGCTGACTCCGGTGACGGTCGATCCGGCGCATCCATTCCCACGCGTGCTGCATAAGGCGCTGTGCCAGGCGCTGCTGCTGCGGCGGCGGCGACGCTCGGCGGCCAATGCAAACTACATGGGCGTGGTCACGGTTCCGCGCTCGCTGCCGCGGCTGGTGAGATTGCCCGATAGCAGAGGCGATTCCTTCATCGCGCTGGCCGACCTGGTGGGGCTGCACGCGGGACGAATGTACCGCGGCTACGAGATTCTGAGCGAAGGCGCCTTCCGGATCACGCGCAACAGCAACCTGTATCTACAGGAAGAAGAGTCGCGCTCGGTGCTGGAGTCGGTGCGGACGGAGCTGCACAACCGCCGCAAGGGAGACGCGGTGCGGCTGGAGATTGAATCCGACGCGAGCGCCGACATTGTGTCACGGCTGCAGACGGTCTTTGAGTTGCAGGACTGGCAGGTGTACCGGACGCAGGGTCCGGTGAATCTTTCGCGGCTGATGCACCTGTACAGCGCGGTGAATCGTCCGGAGTTGAAGTTCAAGCCCTTCCAGGCACGCGAGTGGTCGCTGCCGAAGGGGACGCACGACATCTGGAGCGCGCTGCGGCAGCGGGATGTGCTGCTGCACCATCCGTTCGACAGCTATAACAGCGTGGTTTCCTTCATTGAAGCAGCGGCCCATGACCCGGCGGTTCTCTCGATCAAACAGACGCTCTACCGCACCAACGATAATTCGCCGATCGTGGAAGCACTGGTGCAGGCGGCCGCGACGAAAGAGGTTACGGTGGTGGTTGAAGTGAAGGCGCGCTTCGACGAAGCCTCGAACATCAAGTGGGCACGGGAGCTGGAGGATGCCGGGGTTCAGGTCTTCCACGGACTGGTGGGGCTGAAGACGCACTGCAAGCTGACTTTGATCGTGCGCAGGGACTCCGACGGGGCTATGCGCCGCTACGCGCATCTGGGGACGGGAAACTACAACCCTGCGACAGCCGCGTTCTATACGGATCTGAGCCTGCTGACGGCAAACCCGGAGATGACCTTCGCGGTACACAACGTCTTCAACTATCTGACCGCCTATTCCGAACAGCCGAACTATAATCCGCTGCTGGTTGCGCCCGTGGACCTTGCGGAACGGGTGGCCAACCTGATTGCGCGCGAGGCCGACCACGCGCGGGCGGGCAAACCGGCGCGCATCATCGCCAAGGTCAATTCGCTGCTGGACAAGAATGTGGTGCAGGAGTTGTATCGCGCATCGCAGGCGGGAGTGCAGGTGGACCTGATCGTGCGCGGCATCTGCTCGCTGAATCCGGGCATTCGCGGCATCAGCGACCGCATCCGGGTGCGCAGCATCGTGGGCCGATTCCTGGAGCACAGCCGCATCTATTACTTCCAGAACAACGGCGAAGAGGAGATTTACCTGGGCAGCGCGGACTGGATGCCGCGCAATCTGCACGAGCGGGTAGAGGTGGTTTTTCCGCTGCGCGACGCCCTGCTGCGCGACCGGGTTAGGAACGAGATATTGGCTGCGTATCTGGCCGATAACGTGAAGGCGCGCGAGTTGAAGCGCGGGGGCAGCTACATTCGCGAGGATGCCAAGGGCAAGGTTGCGCCCTTCAGTGCACAGGATTTTCTGATTGACGCGGCGGAGGGCAAGCGCGACCTTTCGGCGATTCCGGTGGCGCCGGCCAGGCCGCTGCGCCGCATAGCCAAGCCGCGCGCCAAGGTGACGCGCCAAAGGTGATAGACCGATGATCATATATTTTCTGCGCCATGCAAATGCCGGACAGAAGCGCCTCAACGTGGGGCAGGACGAAAAACGTCCGCTCGACAAGGAAGGCATTGAGCAATGCCGTTACATGGGGAGATGGCTGAACTCGCTGGACACGCACGTGGACTTGATTCTCTCGAGTCCGCTGAAGCGCGCCACGCAGTCGGCTGCCCTGGTCGGGAACGAAATTGCGTACGAGCTGCGGATCGAGCGGACTGCGGCGCTGCATCCAGGCGCCACTTATGAGAGCTTCCGCCTGCTGCTGCAGAAGATCCGCGGGCTGGAAGCGGTGATGGTGGTGGGCCACAATCCGAACATGAGCAAGTTTCTTTCACTGCTGGTGACGGGCGGGCTTAGCGAGCGTGGGATCGAGATGAAAAAAGGCAGCGTGGCGCGGGTGGAGCTGGGGCCCAAGCGCGGCGTGCTCAACTGGCTGATGACCCCGCGATTGATCAAGGGCGCTTATAGCTCGGCACAGGTCAGCTCGCGGCCAAAGACTTCGAAAAAATAATCACGTTCCCTTTGCAGCGCCCATAACTCCAGTTCGGCACCGGTGGGACGGGAGATGAGGGTGAGGCGTACGCTGCCGGGCTCAAGCCGGGCGCGCAGGCTAAGGACCGAACCTCGTCTTCCCTGCTCAACCGCCCTGGCCAGCCGCAGTAACATCACTACCCGCGGCAGCAGGATGCGGTCGGCTGGAGCCAACACGCGGACCGACGGGCTGGCGGGAATAATTTTTGACTTGCCGAGATAGCGCGCGATGGCCGCGATGAAGCGGCGCTGCGAGAGATTGAAGCCGAGCAGCTCCGAGTGCGCCAGGATGTAAAAGGCGTGGCGGCGACGTCCGGCACGGCTTATAAACGAACCCGCCTCATGGAGCATGGCGGCGGCGTTCAGAAGGCTGGCGTACTCGGGTGGGAGACGATGCACCGTCGCCAGGAGCTTGAAGAGGCGCTGGGCATGATCGGCGACCCTGGTGGCAAAGCGCAGATCGACCTGATAATGCGAGGCAAGGTTGAGCACGGAGTTGCGACGCTCGCTCTCGAGTTGCTTGCGCAAGCCGATGTCCTCTTCATCGGCAGCCATCTGGGCGAGAATGCCGTCGCGCAATCCGAAGGGCAGGTAACGAAAGCTGGTCAGCTCCAGCCCGGCGAGAAGTTCGGCAAAGACATGAGCTCCGGCGATGATGATCTCGGCGCGGCGCGGACCGATGCCCTTGAGCGAACGGCGCTGCTCGACATTCAAGACGGCGATCTTCCTGGCAAGGCGGAGCAGTCCGTTGCGGGGCACGCTGGCGACTGCCTGTGGCTGTCCCGCGGCCCAGAGTTCACTGAGCGCGGCTGGGGTTCCGGAGGTGGCAACGGTGAGGTTGATCTTGTGCGCTTTGAGTTCGCGGCGAATCCGCCCGACCTCTTCTCCAATGTAGCTGCGCATCTGGTCGAGTTCGGTGTGGGTGGGCGGGTCATGCTGGAGAAACTCGCGGGTGAGACGCACGGCTCCCAGAGGCAGGCTGAAGATATGCTCGATCTGTCCTTTGAAAGAGACGATCAGCTCGCAACTGCCCCCGCCGAGATCAATCAGCAACACGCGTCCGGTGCCGATGCGGGTGTTGGCCATGACGCCGAGGTGAATGAGGCGGCCTTCTTCGACACCGGTGACGACCTCGACGCGCCATCCTGTCGCGGTATGCACCCACTGCACGAAGGCGGCGGCGTTGTTGGCGTCACGCAGGGCGCTGGTGGCAACCACGCGCACCTGGGTGGCACCGTGAGCCTGCGCCGCCTTCTGAAAGCGGCGCAGCACGCGCACCGTCTGCTCCATCGCCGCAGGGTCCAGCGATCCGGTGAGGAAGACGCCTTCGCCCAAGCGCACGACCTCGCGATCCTCATGGAGCACCTGAAGACGCTTGCGTACGACGCGCGCAATCTTTAACCGCACCGAGTTTGCGCCGATATCGACGGCGGCCAGGGTTGCCATCGGTCTAACCTGCCTTAGGAATCCGTTTCATAGAGTTAGGGGCTGCGGAAACAGATGCCGCGGGCTTGCCACCGGCCATCCATCTTCGCGCGCTTTCAGCGGCACGGCGCGCCCTTCGATACTGGCTCCCGGAGCGCCTGCTGAGCGCGGCGCACAATGGCTCAGCCTCACCGGAGTGCAGCTCGTGCCGAGCCAACTGCGAGAGGGTTGCCCAGTCGTGCCAACGTCCGATGGCGTCCTGCACCTGCTTCAGCTTTGCCGCGAGTTCGACACACTCCGGAAAGGCCTCCAGCGGCTCCAACGAATAGCGCAGTTTCTTCGTCTGGATGCGCAGTTGATGGAGTTTGATCGCATCCTCGGGGACGTGGCGCGTCCAGCGCAGAAAGTGATCACGAGCCTGGCGGGCCTGGCGGTGGGCGTGGAGGGCAGGGGTGGAGACTCCAAGGGTCGAATTCGCGGCGAGCACGGGGAGCCTGGCCTGAAGCAAAGGCGCGGCTGCGGCCAGGGCGTCATGGAGAGAATCTAAATGGCGCTCGCGTTTGGCCTTCAGAATTTGCCGGAGCTCGTCCTGCATGACAGAGGCACGATCGCGACTGGCCGACGATTTTGGAAGCAGTGGCGACTTGAGCAGCCCAAGATGCACGTCAATATCGCGCACCCTGCCGGCTTTCTTGCGCAGATCTTTAAGGGCCTTTGCAATTTTTGAAGGAGTGTTGCCGAGCTGCACCTCCAGCCGACGGATGGTGGTGCGCAAGAGATGCACTTCCTGCTTACGGGCGGGAGATTTTTCGAGCAAAGAGAGCAGCCGGCTGCTCAACGCGGCGGTGCTCGTCCGGCTTGTCTTTGCTGGCTCCACGCCTGCCATCACTCGCCTATCACCAAGGCGGAACGATACGCCATTCGGCGCGACTGGGGCAAATCGAGGCTTCGCAGCAGAGGGCGCAGATGAGTTCCTGTAATTGGTGTGTCCTGCCCGTCCCACCTTAGCCGCGCAAAAACAGCGCGCCGAAGGTGGGGCACCCGCGGATACATCTTTTAGGGAACCGGACTAACGCGGGGCTTCCGCATAGAGATTCGCCGGAGCCGCGGCGGCGTGCAAGCGCAGGAAATCAGCCACGCCCTGCTTGCCAAGATAGCGCGCCAGCAACTCCGGCCTGGCCTGACGCAAATCCACCAGCAACAGACCGTCGAGGACGCTGGAGAATTTGGCATCAACATTGAAGCCGAGGAATTTGCCGCCCAGCTTCATGTAATGCCTGACCAACACTGGAACACCCTTGCCATCGCTCTCAAAGATGCTGATCCAATCGGAGATGTCATCGAGGGAGAAGACACGCGCGAACATCTCCGGCTCATGCATATTTTCGGCAGCCGGCCGGGGCGGATGCTTTGGCCGCAACATCTTGAGCAGCTCGGCATCGACGGTGTGGGCGCTGAGGTAGTTGGCGAGCACTTCGCGCGAAGCCATGGAATAATCCGCGCTTATGCTGACGGCGCCGAAGAGGACGGGGGTTTCCGGGTGGCGCACGAGGTAGGCGCCAATCCCTCTCCAGAGGACAAGCAAGGGCGCGTACTGGCGCTGGTAATCCAGACGCACGAACGAGCGCCCGAGCTCGAGCGCCGGACCGACCCTGGCAAAAAACTCCGGCTGAAAGCGGAAGAGCGATGCGGTGTAGAGACCGCGCAAGCCATAGCGGCGCAGCACGCTCTGCACATTGGAGATGCGATATGCGCCGGCGATCTCCTGGCGCTGGTCATTCCACAGCACGAGATGGGTGTAATAAGCATCGTAGCGGTCAAGATCGCGCGGCTTGCCGGTGCCCTCGCCGGCGGCGCGGAAGGTGAGCTCGCGCAGACGACCGATCTCGCGGACGATGCGCGGGGCCTGACGCGAGGTGAGAGCGTAGACGTGCAGGTTGCCGACAGATTCCAGCCGCGCAGCGGCGGGCAACGACTGCAACTCGCGCAACAGGAGGGCGGAATTTTCCGCCGGAGCGATGGCGAGCCTGGGCTGCCAGCTGGCGGGAAAGAAACGGACGTGGGGCGAACCAATGCGGTCACGGAGAGCTAAGAGCGAACTGTTCCAGCGCAGGAGATCGATGGCTTTGTCATCGTCGCGAATGGCCCCGAGGGTTTCCCGCTCGACGGGAGCGCCGAGGCGAATCTCCATGCGCCGTCCGCGTTTGTTGATCAGTTCATGGGGCAGGAAAAGGGTGCGCAGGCGGGGATTGATCAATCCCGCGAGGTGAAACCCGACACTGTTGGCGCCGGAGATGAAGGCGGGAACGCTGGTGGCGCCAGTCATGCGGGCCAGGCGCGCCATGTTGCGATTCCACTGCGGATCGAGCACGCGGCGGTGATGGCGGCTCCAGGAGGCGACTTCGCCGGCGGGAAAGACGATGAGCAAGTGTCCCTGCTTGACCCACTCGAAGGCTTCGCGAATGCCATGGCGATTGGCCGACTCATGGCCTTCGCCCATCATGTTGTCGACCAGGATGCAATAGGGCGAAAGCTCTTCCATGCAGGCGAGCAACTGGTTGGCCAGCAACTTCACGTCAGGCCGGAGTCGGAGGAGCAGCGCGGCCATCAATATGCCGTCCAGCATACCGAAGGGATGATTGGCAAATACCATGGCAGGGCCTTCGAGAGGCACATGCTTCAGGTCTGCTTCGCGCACCGAATAGGTAACCTGCATCTCGCGCAACATGCCGTCAAAGACGCTTCCTCCGGGATGGGTCAGGGCACCGGCGTAGATGCGATCCAGACGGCGGATGGGAAGAAAGGGACGAGCCCAGGGAATCTGCTTCCCAAGTCTTGCGAACGGAGCTGGAGAGTGTCCTATCACTGCGCCGCGAAGTTGCATCCCTTAATTTTGCCCGCGATTGCTTGCAGGGCGTTGACACTAGTGTAAATCTTTGATGAATCGGACAACAGTTGTGTGACGCAGTTGACGAATTAGCTGCCTGCACCATCTTTCATGCAACATTCATGAAGGGTTTACCGCCCGGTAACCGCTCTCGATCATGATAGTTACGTTATGGCAGAGCAGATACTGGATACCCTGATTCTTTCCGACCTGCACCTGGGCAGCGAAGTGAGCCGGGCGCGCGAGGCTACCGAGCTGCTGACAGACACTGCCTTCCGCAGACTGGTGCTGCTGGGCGATATCTTCAGCGACCTGAACTTCCGGCGGCTGACCAGCGAGCATTGGAAATTTCTTTCGCGCATCCGCAAGCTCTCCAACCCGAAGCGCAAGGTGGAGGTTGTGTGGGTGGAGGGAAATCACGACCAGGGACTTTCGCAGATTATGTCGCACCTGGTGGGCGTTCCGGTCTATCAGCGCTATGTGTGGGAGTTCCAGGGCAAGCGACATCTGGCTGTACACGGACACCAGTTCGACCCCTTTTGCCTGAAAAATGGGTTCGTCAGCCGGGTGGGCGAGCGCCTTTTCTATACGCTGCAACAACTGGACGGCAACAGCAAACGATTTTCGCGCTTGATCGACCGGGTGAATACACGCTGGCTGCGCATGGAATCGCGGGTGGCGGAAGGAGCGCTTCTTTACGCGCGGGCTGGACGGGTGGAGCGCATCTTCTGCGGACATACTCATGTGGCCACGCACCAGAGGCGGCACGGAATCGATTACTACAACAGCGGAAGCTGGGTCGACGCGAATCCGACGTACCTCACGGTGGATGAAGCGGGCGTGCAGATGCGCAAGTACGAGGGGCCGATGTACGAGTATGCGAGCGAGGCGAAGAGCGATGCCGAGCAGCTGCGGCTGGGCGAGATGCTCGATCCGGCGAGCCTGCTGGAGCCGGCCTTTGGGAGCTACGAGAGCTTGCGCTGCTAGGAAGTCCCGAATCAGATTCTCTGCGAAAAGAGACTTGACTTGGCGTCCTCCAAGTTAGAACATATGTTCTAACTTGGAGGGCTGTTATGCGTGCTGCCGTGACCCAGATTGGCAATTCAACCGGAGTTATCCTGCCGAAGGAAGTCGCCGCGCGGCTGAGGGTGAAGAAAGGCGACAGCGTATTTTTGACCGAAACGCCTGATGGTTATACCGTAACGCCCTATGACCCGGAATTTGAAGCGCAAATGCAAGCTTCGCGGCGTGGCATGGCTAAATATCGCAACGCCCTGCATGAGCTTGCCAAGTAATGGCATGGCGCTGGCTTCTGGAAGAGGCGGTCAACGCCATGCACGGCGAACTGATTGCCGAGTATGGTGGAGGCCTTGGCGTCCGCGATGCCGGGTTGCTGTCATCGGCGCTCGCCCGTCCGCAAAAACAGGCGGCTTATGGTAAGCCGTCCGTATTCGACTTGGCTGCCGCCTATGCGTTTGGCATTATCCGAAACCATCCCTTTGTGGATGGGAACAAACGGACTGGTTTTCTCGCTGCTTATGCGTTTCTTGAGCTCAATGGATGGGAGCTGAGGGTGGCAGAGGCTGACGCCGTGGCTGACGTGGTGGCTCTGGCAGCAGACGAGATGGATGAGGCTGGATTTTCCGACTGGATCAAAGGCAATTCTGTGGTGCGCGAGGCGCATAAATAGCGGCGAGCGGGTTGTGCTGAGAAGTTGGGCAAAGGGTTGATTTCTACTCGGGAGCTTTCTCCCAGCGCTCCAGGGTCTCGCGGCGGATGCCGTTGTCGGCGATGATCTGGCGGTAGATTTCGGCACTGGGACGGGCGGTGCGCTGCTGGGTCGCTTCGTCGAGGGCGTAGAGGCCGAAGCGCAGATGCCAGCCCTCACTCCATTCGAAGTTATCGACAAGACTCCAGTGGAAGTAGCCACGCACGTCGTAGCCCTGTTGCCACATGCGCCGAAGTTCACATAGCGAATTCACCAGCAGCCAGGGGCGGATACGGTCGGAGCGGTCGGGAACGCCGTTCTCCATGACGTACATGGGACGGCCGAGGACGGCGTAGGTTTCTACGGCGGCTGAGACCACCTTGGGGTAGGCCTCGCCGTAGGGCGCAGCGATGCCAGGGTCTCCCTGGGGGACGGCTTTGGGGACGAAGAGACCGCCTGGGCCGAACCTTTCTCCGAGCGGGGCGCGCACGTGCAAGCGGTTATAGACGTTGAGGCCGACGAAATCGATCTTGCCGACACATTCGGGGACGGCGGCGGCCATCATGGCGAAGGGCAGAGGCAAGGGCTCGCCTTGCAGATAATTGAGCGCGGCACGATTGAAGAGCGCGTCATAGATGGAGGCGAGCTGGCGGTCAAGCACATTGTCACGCGCGGGTTCGAAGACCGCGTAGTTCAAGGCCAGGCCGACATTGGCCTCCGGCTGCTCGCGATGGAGCACGTCATAGGCTGCGGCGTGCGAGCGCATCATGGCGGAAAAGACGCTGAGAGTTGAAGTCAGCTCGTTGAGGCGTCCGGGAGGAAACTCGCCGAAGAGATAGCCGAAGGCGGCATAAACATTGGGCTCGTTGAAGGTTACCCAGTCGGTGACGAGATCGGCAAAGGAGCGCACGGCGCGCTTGGCATAGTGGCGGAAGAGCTCGGGGGCCTGCGCATCCAGAAAGGCTCCGCGAGCCTCAAACCAGCGCGGGTGGGTGAAGTGGTGGAGGGAGACGAAGACCCTCATGCCACGGCGGCGGGCTTCGCGGATGATCTCGCGGTAACGGATGACGGCGTCGTCGCTCCAGTGGCCGAAGGCAGGCTCCATGCGGCTCCACTCCAGCGAGATGCGGATGGCGTTGAGACCAAGCGCAGAGCAGAGTTCGAGATCGCGCTCGGCGTTGAGCCACCAGTCGCAAGCCGCGCCGCAGACATAGCCGGAGCGAATGCGTCCGGCACGCTCCCAGTCATGCCACTGGTTCAGCGTGTTGCCCCCTTCAAACTGGTGCGAGGAGGTGGAAACGCCCCAGAGAAAATTATCCGGAAACGAGATGGGGATGGCGAGCATGAGCGGCTCTCAGGAGATGCCAGACTAGCACAAAGCGGGCGGGACACCGCTCGCAACGAACCCATCAACGGCTCATGCCAATAGCGGAGCGGCCTCACATAGAAGCACGAAGTTGGCGAGGATCTGCATTCCATGGCTGGTGAGCACGGACTCGGGATGGAACTGCACACCCTCAATCGGCAGCGTGCGATGGCGCACCCCCATGATGATCCCGTCGGCGGTGGATGCGGTGACCTGGAGCGCCTGCGGGCAGGAGTCAGGCTCGATGACCAGGGAGTGGTATCGCGCGACATCGATCTCCTGGGGCAGGCCGGCGAAGATGCCGCGTCCGTCATGCTGCACCCGGCTGGCTTTGCCGTGAATAGGCCTGGGAGCACGCACGATTCGCCCGCCAAAGGCTTCGCCGATGGCCTGGTGGCCGAGGCAGACGCCGAGAATCGGCAGGCGGCCGGCGAAGCGGCGAATTGCCGCCAGGGAAATTCCCGCGCCCTTGGGCTCGCCCGGTCCGGGTGAGATTACAAGGCCGCGATATCCGCCGTTGGCAATCTCTTCCACCGTTACCTGATCGTTGCGGCGCACCACGGGTTCTGCTCCCAGCTCGCCCAGAAACTGCACGAGGTTATAAGTGAACGAATCGTAGTTATCGATTACGAGCAGCATGGTTATGCCTCACGGTCATCCCTCAAACTCGGCGTTATTCCTCAAACTCTGCGTTATTCTTCAAACTCAGCCAAGGCCACGGCGCGGCGCAGGGCACGCGACTTGTTGATGGTCTCTTCCCATTCCGTGGCGGGCACCGAATCGGCGACAATTCCCGCGCCCGCTTGCACGCTCAATTGATCGCCCGCCAGTTCTATGGTGCGGATGGTGATGCAGGAGTCGAGATTGTTAGCGTAATCGGCATACAGGACCGCGCCCGCGTAAGCTTCGCGCGCGCCACGCTCCAAATCGGCAATTCCCTGCATGGCGCGAATCTTCGGCGCGCCGGTTACGGTACCGGCTGGAAAACATGCACCAAGCGCATCAAAGCGATCGAGCTCAGGCCGCAACTCGGCTTGCAGCTCGGTTACCAGGTGCTGGACGTGCGAGTACTTTTCGACGGTCATCAGCTTCTTCACCTTGACGGTGCCGTAGCTGGCCACGCGCCCAAGATCGTTGCGGCCCAGATCGACCAGCATCATGTGCTCGGCACGTTCCTTTTCATCGGCGAGCAATTCTTCGGCGAGGCGAGCATCCTCATCGCCATTGGCTCCGCGGACGCGCGTGCCGGCAATGGGACGGTAGGTCAACTCACGGTCACGGCAGCGCACCAGCATCTCCGGCGATGCGCCGATCAGCGCCCGCTCTCCGTCGCCCTCCGGAGAGGCACCGAAGTTGAGCAGAAACATGTATGGAGATGGATTGGTGGCGCGCAGGGCGCGATAGAGCGCAACCGCATTGGCCCTGGTCCGGTGCTGGAAGCGCTGCGAGAGCACGATCTGAAAGCACTCACCGGCGAAGATCAACTCCTTGCCCTCGGCCACGGCGCGCTCAAATTCGGCGCGAGAGAAGTTCGACTCGAAGTCGGCCTCGCCCGCACCGCTGACCGGCATGGCCTTCAGTGGCAGCTCGACGGCGGCGCTGAGCTTGCGCACTACTTCGCGATTGCAGGCCGAGGCCGCATCGAAGTTCTGCCTGAGCACGGCAAGGCTCGCGCCCGGCTGCACTTCCGCGAGAGTACGGATCTGAATCTGCTGGCGGGCGTGGTCAAAGGCCAGTACGGTGCGGAAGATGAGGAAGCAGGCATCGTCGCCGGAGCCTGCGACTGCCTGCATCGCGGGATCAAACCAGCGCGAAGCGGCATAAGCGAGGTAACCGACGCAGCCTCCGGCCATGGGGGCGATGTTCTCCGGCGCGGCCAGCTTGCGATGAGCAAATTCGCGACGCAGAACATCCACGGCGGTGCCCGGTTCTTCGCGCTCTCCGGCTGCATCCTGGACAGTGGTGACGCCGTTGCGGCTGCGTACCACCATGGCGGGATCGGCACCGAGGAAGGAATAGCGCGCGAGATGCTCGCCGCCCTCGACGGACTCCAGCAGAAACGAAGGCTCGGCACCTTGCGCGATCCGCAGATATGCGGAGAGCGGCGTCAGCAGGTCAGCGGAAACCGTTTCCGCAACAGCAACCAGAACGCCTGAGGAGGCGAGCCTGCAAAACTCCGCGAACTGCGAGGCTGCGGTCAACGCTGCACCGCCGCAGAGGCAGGCTTGAGTTCAGGCTGCGGCTGATACATAGTGCGACCGACGATTTCGGCAATTCTGCGCAGCTCGGTCACCATGGCCGCGAACTGATGCGGGTAGAGCGACTGCGCTCCATCGGAGAGCGCGCGGTCGGGATCGCCATGGACTTCGACGATGAGGCCATCGGCTCCCACCGCAACTCCCGCGCGCGCCAGCGGAGCCACGTTATCGCGCTTGCCGGCGGCGTGACTGGGATCGACGATGATGGGGAGGTGAGTCAATCGCTTCACCGCCGGGACAATGCTGACATCCAGCGTGTTGCGAGTGTGGTCGGTAAAGGTGCGGATTCCGCGCTCGCAGAGCACAACGTTGTAGTTTCCCTCGCTCATTATGTATTCGGCGGCCATCAGCAATTCATCGAGGGTGGCGGCGATACCGCGCTTCAAAAGCACAGGCTTGGCGGCGCGTCCGGCCAGCTTGAGCAGCGCGAAGTTCTGCATGTTGCGTGCGCCGATCTGAATCATGTCGGCGTATTGCTCGACAAGCGCGAGCGATTCGTGATCGACAGCCTCGGTGACGATCAGCAGCCCAAAGGCTTCACGGGCGGCGGCCATGAGCTGCAATCCCTCCTCGGCCATTCCCTGAAAGGCGTAGGGCGAGGTTCGGGGTTTGAATGCGCCTCCGCGCAGGAAGCGCGCGCCCGAGTTGGCCACCGCCTCAGCGGCACGGAAGAGCTGATCGCGGCTCTCGACCGCACACGGCCCGGCCATCAACGCCAGTTCGGCTCCGCCGACCGTGGCATCGCTACCGGCAAAGCCAACGATCGTGTCTTCGGGCTTCATGTCGCGGCTGACAAGCTTGTAGGGCTTGGAGACCGTAATTAGCTCGGCCACGCCGGGCAACTGGCTCAACGCATCGGCATCCACCGCGCCCTTGTTGCCGGTGATTCCAATCGCGCAGCGCGTTGCGCCGGGCAGCGGATGAGGCCTGTATCCAAGCTCTTCCACGCGTTTACAGACCGCCTGGGTCTGCTCTTCCGTTGCATTTACATTCATCAATACAAGCATTGACCTACGCCTCCACGGCCTGTGCTGCGAGCAATTTGCGCACGAAGCGTTCCACTTCCGCAGGAGCACTAGCTCCGAATTCTTCAATCCTGCGCACAATTGCCGAGCCGACAATCACCGCGTCGGCACCCTGCGACCAGGCCTGGCGCGCCTGCTCCGCATTGCTGATTCCGAAGCCAACCGCAACCGGCAGTTGCGTAACCCGCCGGATGCGTTGCAGCAAGGAAGCGGCATCGGCGCTGAGCTGGTTGCGAGTGCCGGTGACTCCGGTGACCGAGATGGCGTAAAGAAAGCCGGTCGCATGCTGCGCAATCTGGGCGATGCGCTCTTCGGTGGAGGTGGGCGCGACCAGCGAAACCAGGTCCATCCCGCGGCGCTGCAAGGCCTGGGAGAAACCCTGCGCCGACTCAGCCGGAAGGTCGGTCACAAGTACTCCGGCAAGGCCCGCATCGGCCGCATCCTGCGCCAGTTGCTCAAGGCCGTGGCGCAGCAGCGGATTGAGATAGCTGAACAGTACGATGGGAACTCCAGTGGCGTTGACGGCGCGGGCTGCGACGTCGATGACGGCATTCAACTTTACGCCGTGAGCCAACGCGCGTTCGCACGCCCGCTGAATCACCGGGCCGTCGGCTGCCGGATCGCTGAACGGCATGCCCAGCTCGATGGCAGTGGCCCCGCCGTGCGCCATCGCCACGAGTAATTCGTAAGTCGTTTCGAGGTCTGGATCGCCCGCGGTTATGTATGGCACGACTCCCTTGCGGCCTCTCTCACGCAAAGTCCTGAAAGCCTGCTGCAATCGTGTGGTCATTGCGCGCCGCCTTCCTTCAGCTTGGCCACGGTGTCCACGTCCTTGTCGCCGCGTCCGGATAGATTCACAATCATCAATCCATCTTTACCAAGCTCTTTGGCCAGCTTTACCGCGTAAGCGATGGCGTGCGCAGACTCGAGGGCGGGAATGATTCCCTCTCGACGCGAGAGCAGATCGAAGGCATCGAGTGCCTCGGCGTCATCGGCTGAGACATATTCGGCGCGTCCCAATTCGCGCAGATGGGCATGTTCAGGACCAACGGAGGCGTAATCGAGACCGGCGCTCACCGAATGTGTGGAGGCGATCTGACCATCGTCGTCTTGCAGCACGTAGCTGTATGTTCCCTGCAAGACGCCCGGCATTCCGCCGCGGAAGCGCGCCGCATGATCGCCCAGCGATTCGCCGCGGCCTCCGGCCTCGACGCCAATGAGCCGCACATTTTTGTCCGCGACAAATGCGGTGAAAAGGCCAATCGCGTTTGAGCCTCCACCGACGCAGGCCACCACCGCATCCGGCAACCGGCCCTCGCGGGCCAGCACCTGCTGCCGCGCCTCATCGCCAATGACGCGCTGGAACTCGCGCACGATGGTGGGATAGGGATGCGGGCCGAGCGCGGAACCGAGCAGATAATAGGTATCACGCACGTTTGTGACCCAGTCACGCAGCGCCTCGTTGATGGCATCCTTCAGCGTCCTGGAGCCGGCCTCCACGCCGCGCACCTCAGTTCCCATCAGCCGCATGCGAAAGACATTGAGGGCCTGGCGCTTCATGTCTTCGGCACCCATGTAGACGACACACTGGAGGCCGAAGCGGGCGCAGACCGTGGCCGTGGCAACACCGTGCTGGCCCGCGCCGGTTTCGGCAATGATGCGGCGCTTTCCCATGCGCCGCGCCAGCAGCACCTGGCCGAGCGCGTTGTTGATTTTGTGCGAGCCGGTGTGGCCGAGGTCTTCGCGCTTGAGAAAAATCCGCGCGCCGCCCGCGTATTCGCTGAGCCGTTCGGCGTAATACAACGGCGTCGGCCGGCCGCTGAACTCCGCGAGCAGTCCGCTCAACTCGCGTTGAAAGCTGGCATCGTTACGGGCCGTAGTGAATGCCGCGCTCAACTCGTCCAACGGCTCGACGAGGGTTTCAGCGACGAAACGCCCGCCGTAGCGGCCAAAGTAACCGTCACCAGAGGCGCTCAAAAGGCTCTCCAATACTGCTTCGTCCTTCATCGCTCCTGCCTTTCCGCGGCCCGCACGGCCGCCACAAAGTCACGCATCCGGCTTATACTTTTGATTCCCTTCGCCGACTCCACTCCGCTGCAAACATCCACCACGTCAGGATGCACAGCAGCAATCGCTTCGCCGACATTGGCGGCGTGCAAGCCTCCGGCGAGAAATACTTTCGCGGCTGGTAAAGCGCGGTGCACCTCCGCCCACGGCACGCTGGCCCAGGGGAAGCTCTCACCCGAGCCGCCATGCACGGCGCAGGGAGCGTCCAGCAGAATGCCTCTGCAGGCGGCGAACTCCGGGACGCGCCCGGCGCTGAATGCAGCGTCAATATGGAAGGCGCGAATTACCTCGAACTCCCGCGCAGCTAATTCACAATCGCGAGCCGACTCGTTGCCATGCAACTGCACTGCATCCAGCGGCACGGCACGGGCGATGCGCAGCACGTCCTCTATATTCATATTTACGAATACACCAACGAGCCTGGCCCGTCCGGCGACGGCGCGGGCAATCTGGCGGGCCTGTTCCAAGGGGATGCAGCGCGGACTTTTTTCATAAAAGTTCACTCCGAGCATAATTACGCGCGGATCGTCAACACGCAGAGCATCAACGAGCAGATCGTCGGTGCGCAAATCATCGGTGCGCAAATCAAGGGCGGCCAGGGCGTCCTGGATGCGGGTGATGCCACAAATCTTGATCTCCAGCGCGCTCATCGAAGCTGCTCCAGTCCCTGCAACTCGCGCAGCACTGCCAGCGGATCACCCGAGCGCATCAGCGCCTCACCGATAAGGAAGGCCTTGTATCCTGCCGACTGCAGGCGCTCGATGTCAGCGCGGGTGCGCAGGCCGCTCTCGGCGACAAGGATCGCATTGGATGGAGCGAGCGAGGCCAAGCGCAGCGATGTTTCCAGATCGACTTTGAGAGTTTTGAGATTGCGATTGTTAACGCCGATCAAGGTAGCACCGAGGGAGGCAGCACGGCGCAACTCCTCTGCCGTATGCACCTCAACCAGCGCGTCGAGGTGAACAAGATTAGCCGCATCAAGCAGCTCCAATGCTTCGGCATCGGTCAATCCGGCAACGATCACCAGCACGGCTTCGGCTCCGGCGAGCGCGGCCTCGTACACCTGATGGCGGTCCACAAGAAAGTCCTTGCGCAGCAGAGGCAGGTTCACGGCAGCGGCCACGCGTCGTAGATCGTCGAGCGATCCCTTGAAGTGTTGCGGCTCGGTGAGCACCGACATAGCCGCCGCACCGCCCGCCTGGTAACTGCGTGCTGAGTCGACGGGATCGGCAGAGGCCTGAATGTCTCCGGCGGAGGGCGAGTGGCGCTTGAACTCTGCGATGATGGCCGTGGAATGCGCCAGCAACTGACTGCGGAAGAGAGCTTCGCGGCCCTCGCGCGCTGCCAGCGCGGTATCGCGCACACGCTCACGCTCGCCGCCGTGGAGCAAACTCATCTCATGGCGTTTGCCGTCCATCACGCGCTGGAGGAATTCGGCGCTCACTGCACGGTCTCCGGCGCGTGCGACATGACAATCAGCGCTTCGAGTTTGGCAAGGGCCGCGCCTTCGTCGATGACGCGCTGGGCGCGCGCGGCACAGTCGAGTAAGCCATCTCCGGTGCGGACATGCAGAGCGGCGGCGGCGTTCAGCACCACCAGATCGCGCGCCACATCGCGACGCCGGCCTGAGAGCACGTCACGAATAATGGACACCGTTTCTTCCTTGCTGCCGGCCCGCGCCGCCGCGGTGGGCGTGGCAGCAAGGCCGAAATCCCGCGGCGAGACGGTGAAGAGCGGCTTGACCTGAGCGGCACGAACTTCCAGCACCTGCGTGGCAGCGGCGGTGGTGATTTCATCGAGGCCATCGGTGCCGCGCAGCACCCAGGCGCAGGCAACTCCGATCTGGCTGAGGGCACCGGCCACGTCGGACATGCGCGCCTGATCGGCTACGCCGAGCAGGCGGTACTGGGCACGGGCTGGATTGACCATCGGACCCACCAGATTCAATGTGGTGCGGATTCCGAGGACACGGCGGATAGGCGCGACCCGGGCGAGGGCGGGGTGATACTGCGGGGCGAAGAGAAAACAGATTCCGAGTTCGCGCAGGCAGCGGACGGCGGTGTGGGATTTGCAATCGATGCGGACGCCCAGGGCATGCAGCACGTCGGCGCTGCCACTGAGGCTGGTTGCGGCGCGCGAACCGTGCTTGGCGATGGCGCATCCGGCTGCGGCGATTACAAAGCAGGCGGCGGTGGAGACATTGAAAGTCTTTATACCGCTGGCGCCAGTTCCTGCCGTGTCCAGCAGATCGGAGGGTATTTCTATGGGATGCACGCGCTGGAAGAGTGCATCGGCAAAGCCAGCCAGCTCGTCCGGACATTCGCCCTTGGCGACCAGCAGGGCAAGGGCCGCGGCGATCTGGGCATCCGGGGTTTCGACGGCCAGCATGGCATCGACCAGTTGCGTGGCCTGAAAACGGGTAAGGTCGCGCCCTGCCAGCAGTTTGGGAAGTAACTCGCTCACGATGAGCGTTACCGGTACATTTGCGGGAGTTGGCATGTGTTTTGTCCTGAGATTCAGCGCATTACGCAGATGCGTTGCGGCAGCTATGTTTTATTCAATTGCCAGGGGGAACTGAGAGACGTGCCTGGACTAGAGGCACACGACGGTGTAGGACCACCATCGACGGGAGGAGCAGGCCAAGAAGGATGGAATTGCAATGCTCACTCAAAAAGATTACGACGTATGGCGCGTCAAGGTCAAATGAAAAATCCTGGGGCTAACGCAGAGAGTACAGATAAGTTGTGATGTCGCGGGCCTCAGCAGGGCTTACGCCAAGCTCCGGCATCCTGGATTGCGGCCGAATGGAATGCGGCGACTGAATCCAGCGCATCAGGTTTTCCGGCGTATTTGGCAGGTTTCCAGAGATGTACGGCTCGACTGCAATAAATTCCAGCGAGGGTGCTCTTTTTCCCCCTGACTCCGTCGCACCGGGAATGCGATGGCATCCGCCACAGCCGTAACGTTGGATTAACAACGCACCGCGTTCGGGATCGCCGCCGACGCGCGCAATGGCCTCGGCTACCGCACGCTGGTGCGCGCTCCTGCAGGCGGCAGTGACGGCGAGCAGCAGGGCCAACACAATTGTCAGCGCCGGTTTTTTCACTGTAGTTCCCTGGTCGCAGCGGCGACGGCATCCAGAGCTGGATGACTGAAGTTCTTGCCGCCGGTTGCCACGAAGAGGCGCCAGCGCGCACCTTCCAGTTTGCCTGCCGGCAGCAAGCCATAAGATTTTTTCAACGGTTCGCGCAGCAGTGACGGAGCGAAGACGGCTGCGCCAGCGGTGACCGCATACCGCTCCGGATGCGGCATTTGCGGCAGCTTCCGAGTGTGCTGCTTGTGGCGGGCAAGCCAGCGCTCAACCTCGCAGTGCAACGCCCCGGCGCTGGGAAGCATGAAGGGGAGATCGGCCAGCCTCGCCGGAAAATTCCTGCGCAGTTTACAAGCCAGCAGCGGGGGCGCAAAGACCTCAACTGCACTCTCCAGCAGCACACGGCTGTGGAGAGCATCCGCCGCGCGCTCGAGCTTTAAGTTTGCAAGACGAACATCGGAGAGAACAAAGTGCAACGAGCGCGAAGCCAACTGTGCGGCGAGCGACTCGGCTTCGGCTTCAGCGACGGTCAGCAGAGGCTGGGGCTTCATGTTGAAGATTGCTTGCAGCAGGGCTGCCAGCAGCGCCGGTGGCAGCGACGAAGTGACGCCCACAGAGAGCGCTTGCGCTGCTTCTGCGTGGCCATCGAGGGCGTGGCCATTGAGGGCGGATACCATTTCCCCACCCAGGGTGAAGATACTGGACGCGTAGCGCAACACAATCTCACCGGCGGGGGTCACCTTCAGGCCGCGGCCGCTGCGCTCGAGCAGCTTGCGCCCGAGTTTTTCTTCCAGCGCGTGGATCTGCGCGCTGACGGTGGGCTGCTTGAGTCCCAGCCGCGCGCTTGCCCTTGCCACTGATCCCTCGCGTACGACGGTGAAAAAGTACAGAAGGTGATGATAGTTCAATCGTTCCATAGCCAAGATGAATGTATATCATCGAGGGCACGCAGACTGCAGCATTTCATTCTTAGATTTTCACTTAGCCCTGACGTTTGCTTGACCGGCGGATTCGGCTGTGGCCGAGGCACGGACAGAGCGGCAGTGAGCTGGAAGAGCAAGCCGGAAGAAAGACCCTGGAGCGGAGTTTTGACGGAATGGAGAATCTGGAGGCGCGGGGCGGAATTGAACCGCCGATAGAGGTTTTGCAGACCTCTGCCTTACCACTTGGCGACCGCGCCTCACTGCACCGCAGTCATGCCGGAGAGTTCGACAGTTCGATGCTATCGTGAGCAGGGATTGGGCGCAAGCTCCGTCTAAATTCCTGCGCCGTAATCGGCAAATCCGCTCTTATCAAATTCACTGCGGTAATCACGGCGCTCTTCGTCCTCATTGGCCAACCCGGCCACCGAGGCGTCCGGTGACACGCTTACCTCCAGATGAGCCAACTTGTCCAGACGCAGACGCAGCCCATTCACATCCCTGGAGAGCGCGATGAGCGCATCGCTCAGCGGGTCTTTGATCTCGTGCGGATCTGTGATGAGCACGCGCTTACCATCGCGATAAATAATGTGCGCCGGTACTCCGACGACGGTGGAGTTCGAGGGCACATCCTGGAGCACCACGGAGCCGGCACCCACGCGCGAGTTGTCTCCCACGACGATGTCTCCCAGCACGCTTGAGCTGTTGCCAATGACGACGCCATTGCCGAGAGTGGGGTGGCGTTTCCTCTTCTGCAGGCTGGTTCCTCCCAGGGTCACGCCATGGTAGATGGTCACATCGTCGCCAACGACCGCCGTCTCGCCGATCACCACTGCCATGCCGTGGTCGATAAATAGTCTGCGCCCGATGGTTGCGCCGGGATGAATCTCGATTCCCGTCCAGAAGCGGGTCACCTGCGAAAGATGGCGCGCCAGCAAATGGCATCCATGCTGCCAGAGCCAGTGATTGAGGTGATGCATCCACACCGCATGGAGTCCCGGGTAATTCAGCAATACTGAGAACTTGCCGGTTGCGGCGGGATCACGCTCCAGGACGGATTGAATGTCTTCTCGAATCGTTCGCAGCACGCTCTCGCCTCGTCTAACGGTATTCGCCGGCTATGGAACTATCTTAATGGAGAAGAGGGTTGCGCGCAGAGTATTGCCGGAAGCACACTGGCTTTGGATCTCGATGCGAGAGCCTTATTCGCCCAGAGGCTCGACCTTTGCTGCCGTTTCCGGGCGTCCGTGGGTACGGAGCAATCCAACACCCACAACGACGGCCATTCCCAGCATGGAAACCCGCACATACACCGCGAGCACCGCCAGCAGCGGACTTGCGATCACCATGCGCAGCAACCCGAAGCAGGCACTGGTGGTGCATAGTCCAAAATAGAGCTTCTCCTTTGGCGCCTTGGAGGCCAGCGTGAGCCAGAGCAGAATCGAAGTCACGATGAAGTAGATCACGGTCACGATCGTGCTCGCCGTGGTGGCAAAGCCGATTGCCTTCGGAGGCTTGTACATGGCAATCGCCAAGGCCAGAAAGGCAATCGAATGCGCCAGCGCCACGATGGCCCGCTTCCTGTTCGTGATGACGAAGTAATTCATGAATCGAGATTACCTACTTCTAGTTTACGCGCGCCCTGCCCGGAGGCTATGATCCGCGTCACAGAATTGCGGGCCGCGAAGCTGACGGGCCCGGCAGGGATTAAATCGACTGATATACTTATGAAATTCGAGCTCGTGTGCGCCAACCCTGCGAGTATCGCGCGGCATTCATGAGAAGCAGAGGTAAGTATCCGACTGATGAGTGATTCTCCGGCAACGCCCCAGGCAGCAGCGCCCGTCGCCGTTTCCAATCCCTGGCTGGTTGCGACCTCGGTGATGCTGGCGACCTTCATGGAGGTGCTGGATACCTCGATTGCGTCGGTCGCCCTGCCCTATATCGCCGGTTCGGTCGCCGCCACAGACAGCGAAGCCACCTGGGTACTCACCAGCTACCTGGTGGCCAACGCCATCATCCTTCCGACTAGCTCGTGGTTCTCGCAACGCTTTGGACGCAAGCGCTTTCTGCTGATCTGCATCGTTATCTTCACGGTTTCTTCCTTTGCCTGCGGCGCCGCCGACAGCCTGGCGATGATCCTGATCGCGCGCGCCGTGCAGGGGGCAGGCGGAGGAGCTTTGCAACCGCTCTCGCAGTCCATTCTGCTGGAGAGCTTTCCGCCGCAGAAGCGCGGCCAGGCCATGGCCCTGTTTGGACTGGGAGTGGTGGTTGCCCCGGTTCTTGGGCCCACCGTCGGAGGCTGGCTTACCGAGACTTACTCCTGGCGCTGGGCGTTTTACATCAATATTCCAATCGGTATCCTTGCCATCTTCATGATCATGCGTTACGTGCATGATCCCATCTACATCCGTGAGGCGAAGCCGGGGCGCTTTGACGGAATCGGCTTTGGCTTGCTGGCCATCTGGCTGGGAACCTTGCAAATCGTACTCGACAAGGGGCAGGAGGACGACTGGTTCGGCGCAACCTGGATTCGCTGGGCGGTCGCGCTGCTGGTGGTGTCTTTTATCGCCTTCCTGGCATGGGAGCTGAAGCAGCGCGACCCACTGGTGAAACTGCGCGTCTTCCTCAACCGCAACTTCACCCTCGGCTGCCTGCTGATTGGGCTGTTCGGCGGCGTCATTTATGGATTGATCACCTTGCTGCCACTGTTCTATCAGGAATTGCTTGGCTACAATGCGCTCACCGCCGGCATGGCGGTCAGTCCGCGCGGGATTGGCTCACTGGTGGCCATGCCACTGATCGGAATCATCAGCAGCCGCGTCGACAACCGGTACCCGATGGCCTTCGGTTTTGCGCTCTTCGGCGGCTGCGGCCTGTGGTTTGCGCGGGTCAATCTCGATCTGTCGCAATGGAGTATGCTCTGGCCGGTTGTCCTGAGCGGCTTTGGCGCAGGCATGGTCTTCGTCCCCCTGGCGACTACCACGATGGCGAGCCTGCCCAACGAGGAGATCGGCAACGCGGCCGGCCTGTTCAACTTGCTGCGCAACATCGGAGGCTCGATCGGAATCTCCATTGTGAACACTATCATCTCCCGCCACGAGCAGCTCCACCGGGTGGAGATGTCCGGTCACATCAACGCCGCCAGCACCGCCTTCCAGCAGATGCTGAGCGGGGCCACGGCGCTGACTGCGCGCACCGGCGGCTCACCGTTGCAGGCATACGGGCTCATCAACGGAATTCTCTCCCAGCAAGCGCGGCTCCGCGCCTATGTCGATGACTTCCAGTACCTCGCCGCCGTCTGCTTCCTTTGCATCCCGATCGTCTTCCTGCTGCGCAGGGTGATTGCGCGGAAAGGCGCAGTGAGCGCGGCGCACTAACGAGAGAAAATAAGCGGAAGGCCGAGGGTGAGCCAGGATCGATGCAATCCGGCGGCAAAGGCTCTACAGCTCGTGATGGAACCAGGGATGGGTGACGACTTCGGCGAGGATCAGCAGAAGCGCGGCAATCGAGGTTGCAAGCTGTATCCAGCGTTGACGGCGCTGCTTGGGCGTTAGCGGCTGCAGACGCCACTGCGCGGAGGGGTTCTGCCGGATCCGGTTTTCATTCCAGAGCAGCAGAAGGGTGAGCAGCGCCAGCACTCCGGAAGCCCACAGGATAGGCACGCGCAACGCCTCGCGGTGGAAGCCTTGCGCCGGACCCGCGGCGCTGGCCGCAATCAGCGAACTCATGCCCAGCAGCACGCGGACTCCACTGAGCGCAACCGCCGCCGCACAGAGGGATTCGACGAGGGCGAGGAAAAAAGAAGAGCAGCCGAGAACGGTGCCCCGCATCCCGCTGCGGCCCGCCTCTGCCGGCGGTTGATGAATGTGGGAGTGATCGCCGTTGTTTGCGCCTTTCTCCGCGCTCATCGCACTCTCTTTCATTAGCGTTGCTCCTGCTCCATGGCGTGCGCCAGGCGGATCACCGTGGCTTCATCGAAGTGCCTGCCCAGAATCTGAATCCCGATTGGCAGGCCTTCGTGATTATTTCCACATGGCAGCGAGATGCCCGGCACGCCGACCAGGTTTGCCGTTACGGTGTAGATGTCGCTGAGGTACATCGCCACGGGATCATCGGCCTTCTCGCCGAGTTTGAAGGCGACGGTCGGCGTAACGGGAGTCACGAGCGCATCGACACTTGTAAATGCGTTCTGAAAGTCGCGCGTAAGCAGGGTGCGAACCTGCTGGGCCTTGAGATAGTACGCGTCGTAGTAACCGGCGCTGAGCGCGTAGGTGCCGAGGATGATGCGGCGCTTGACCTCGGCGCCAAAACCCTCGTCACGGCTGCGCCGGTACATATCCGAGAGCGTCTTGGCCTGCGGCGAGCGCGTGGTGTAGCGCACGCCGTCAAAGCGCGCCAGGTTGGCCGAGGCCTCGGCGGTGGCGACGAGGTAGTAAACCGGAATGGCATATTCGGTGTGGGGCAGCGAAACACTGACGATTTCGCAGCCAGCCTGGCGCAGGCCGTCAATGCGGCGCTCGATGGCCTGGCGAATCTCCGGGTCCAGCCCTTCGCCGAAATATTCTTTTGGAATGCCGATGCGCAGGCCCCTCACATCGCGCCCGCACTCCAGTGAGTATTTGCCCACTGGCACGTCGGCCGATGTGGAATCGTGCGGGTCGCGTCCGGCGATTACCTCGAGCAGGGTTGCGGAATCCTCGACCGTGCGCGCAAACGGCCCCACGTGATCGAGCGAGCTGGCGAAGGCGATCAATCCATAGCGCGAGACCCGTCCGTAGGTGGGCAACAGTCCCACGACACCACAGAAGGCGGCGGGTTGGCGGATCGAGCCTCCGGTGTCTGAGCCCAGGGTTGCAACCGCAAAACCTGCGGCAACGGCCGCAGCGGAGCCGCCCGAAGAACCTCCGGGAACGCGCGTAAGGTCACGCGGATTATGCACTGGATGAAAAGCCGAATTCTCGTTCGACGAGCCCATGGCGAACTCATCGCAATTGAGTTTTCCCAGGCAGACGGCGCCTGCGGCTTCCAGCTTTTCGACGGCGGTTGCATCGTAGGGCGCGACGAAATGCTCAAGGAAACGCGAACCTGCGGTGGTGCGCTCGCCGCGCGTCATCAGCACGTCCTTGATAGCGACGGGAACACCGGCAAGCGGGGGCAGTGGATCGCCTTTTTCGGCCAGCCGATCGATGCGGCCGGCTTGCGCCAGGGCGCGCTCTCGGGTCAGCGTGAGAAAGGAGCCAATGGCCGCGTCGCGGTTTTCGATCTGTGCGTAGTGCGCCTCGGCCAGCGCGACGGCGGAGGTCTCCCGGCTTGCGACCAGCGAGCGAGCGGCGGCAATTGTGAGAGCGGCAATTGTGTTCGTATCGATATCCATCAATCTTTCTCCCTCAGCTTCGCAGCCGGGTAGGCGGCGACGGGTTAACGACGGGTATGGGCCAACGGATGGCCCTCCGGTCGCTGACGCCGGGCCGCTCCGGCTACAGGCGCTGGCCTTAGCGCTCGATTACCTTGGGAACCCTGAAGCAGGTTCCGTCGGTGTCCGGTGCGTTGGAGAGCGCAATCTCGCGGTTCAATCCTGGTTTCACCTCATCGGGACGCTGCGCGTAGGCAAACTTCTCACTGCCCATGCTACTGGAGGAGGCGAACGCAGAAACCACTTCGGCGAGGGGTTCCACGTTTCTCGTATCCAGTTCGTTCAGCTTGTCGATGTGGTCCAGAATGGAGTTCAGATCGGCGACCATGCGGGCGCTCTCGCCGGGCGTGAGTTCGAGATTAGCCAGATCGGCGACGTAGGCTACGTCTTTCTCGGTGACCTTCATGAGTTCCTTTTTCCTACGAGGTTTCAAGGTTTCAAAGTTTCAAGGTTTCAAGGTTGAAAAGCAAAACCTCGCGGGTGCCCTCTAAAACTCACTTTCTTTGCGAGTTTTAGAGTGGGGTAGTTGACTTTGAGTTTCTCGCGTCCTGCGGAGCTGCGAGTTTGAATTCGATGCGCTCAATCCGGATGAATTGGTTTAGGCGCGCGAGAAACTGCGGAGACATGGCGTAAAGCTGCGCGCGCCAGTTGGGGTCGGGAACCTCGACCACGAGTATTTCCTTTTCGCAACTGAGGACGCGCGTCTTTTCGGCGACCGCTTTTCCGGCGGCAAAGTCCCATGCGGCCTCGGGCAACTGTTCGGCAGGCAAACGCTGCAAGAGCTCGGCCATGATGCGCTGCAATGTGTTGGAAACCCGCTCCATCGATCGATTATAACGGAGAGCAATTCCCTCCGGGACTGGGTAGCGGGTACTTCATCGGGTTGCCTGTCCCTTCTTCGCTGGTATGCGAACGAAACTTCCGCCTTTCGAGAAGGGACATCTCATATCGCATCAGGAAATTGATCGCTGTCCGGTTGACCCTTTGGATGGTACTCTAGCAGTACATGATCGTGGGGTTGTAGTTCTTCCACTTCCTTTTGCTTAGCATTAAGAATGAGCCTATCGCGGGTTGGTGCTATGCCAGGAGCCGAAAAACGCATGCTTGAGCGGCCTTACGTTGGCTTCGCTCTTGCGGCAGCCGTTGTTTTAGTAGCATTTCTGCTTCGGCAGACACTGGTGCTGCATTTTGCCCTCGATCTTCCTGCGTTCATCACGTTCTATCCTGCCGTTCTGGTCGTCGCGCTGCTCTTCGGGCTCTGGCCCGGATTGTTGGCCACTGCACTGGCCGCGGCGCTGGCAGGTTATTGGACTTCGCCGCCAATCGGAACATATGCAATCGCGAACACTTCGCGGGCCGTTGCTCTAGGTATCTTTTTCGCCATGGGTGTTTTCATGAGCTTGATGGCCGAGCACTGCCGCAAGCTGAAAGTTTGCCAGCAAGAAGTAGCGCTGAACGAAAGCGGGGAGAAGCTCCGGCGGAGTGAATCGCAGTTTGAAATCCTGGCCAATTCGTTTCCGCATATGGTTTTCATAGCCGACGCTGAAGGCCAGGGAGTCTGGTGGAACCAGCGCTGGTATCAATATACGGGGACAACCCCGGAGCAGATGAAGAACTCGGGGTGGAAGTCGGTTTATGACCCGGCGGAGCAATCCGAGGCGCTGGCACGATGGCAAGTCTCCATCCGGGAGGGCGAACCGATGGAGATGGTGTTACGAATGCGCGGAGCCGATGGCGTCTATCGTCCATTCCTGATGCGCGTTGTGCCGATAAAAGACGAGCAGGGAAAGGTAATCCGCTGGTTCGGCACGAACACCGATATCAGCGCACAGAAGCGAGCGGAGGGGGCACTACGCGAAACCCGGTCGTTTGCCCAATCCACGTTTGATGCACTCTCATCACACATCTGCGTGTTGGACGAGGCAGGCAATATCGTTGCGGTGAACCGGGCCTGGGTTGACTTTGGAAAAGCGAACCAGCGGGTGGAGTGCGATGAGCCTGGGCTTGGCTCGCAGAGCGGTGGGGACTTATACAATCCTGTCAATTACCTGGCTGTGTGCGATGGGGTACAGGGCCCGGAGAGCGCCGATGCCGCCGAGGTCGCTGCCGGGATCAGGGCGGTTCTGCAAGGCGTGCGCGAGTTGTTTTCGACGGAGTATGCGTGTCATTCCCCCGGGGAACAACGCTGGTTTTTATGCAAGGTCACACGATTCCTCAACCAGGGAGTTCCCAGAGTTGCCGTCGAGCACATCGACATCAGCGAACGCAGAAGGATTGAAGACGCGCTGCGCGCCAGCGAGGCAAAACTGCAGGCTGTCATCGGTTCAGCAATGGACGCGATTATCTCGGTTGATGAGCGGCAGCGTATTGTGGCCTTCAATCGAGCCGCGGAAGCAGTCTTCCGGTGTGCGGCATCCGAGGCGGTCGGTTCTGCTCTTGACCGCTTTATCCCGGCGTCGCTGCGTGAGGGCCATCGCGAGCACATTCGGCGGTTTGGAAGAGAGGGCATAACCGCTCGTTCCATGAACTCCCCTGGCATATTGGCAGCCGTTCGTTCCAATGGGGAGGAATTTCCGATTGAAGCCACCATTTCTCGAGTACAAACGGGCGGAGAGATGCTTTACACGGTCATTCTCCGCGATATCACAAAGCGCAAGCAGGTTGAACAGGCGCTTCTGCGCAGCGAGAAACTGGCATCAGTCGGCCGCATGGCAGCATCCATCGCGCATGAAATCAACAACCCGCTGGGAGCGGTGACGAACCTGCTGTTCCTGGTCCAGGAAATCAAGGATCTGCCTGAATCGGCGCGCCGGTATCTGGAGATTGCGGACGGGGAGTTGAAGCGGGTGGCGCATATCACACGACAATCGCTGGGTTTCTATCGCGAGGGCAATGCACCGGCGCTCACCTCGGTCAATGCGGTACTGGAATCTGCGGTTGACTTGTTGAAGAACAAGATCGAAGCGAAGCGAGCGGTAATCGAGAAAGAATGGGATGGGGACGTGGAGATCACCGCCGTGGCAGGGGAATTGCGACAGGTCTTTTCCAATCTCCTGGCCAACAGTCTGGACGCTATAGACGAAGGCGGCACGATTAGGTTGCGAGTGTCTGCAAGCACAGCGCCCAAGACGGGATACCGCTGTGTCAGAGTCACGATCGCCGACAACGGCAAGGGCATCCCCGTCAGCTTGCAGAAACATATCTTCGAGCCGTTCTTTACCACCAAGGGCACAATCGGCACCGGCCTTGGCCTCTGGGTGAGCAAACGAATTGTCGGTAACCACGGCGGAACCATCCGGATGCGCTCCACTACAAGCGGATCGCACACGGGAGCGGTCTTCTCGGTTGTTCTTCCGATCGAGCCTGCCTTGCCAGCAGAGCGCACACAATCAGCAGCGGTTTGAGCCGGCGCGAGTCATTTCCATTGTGACTTGCCGTCAGAATACTCCTCCACAGGCGTGAGTCGCACCGCAGAAACGACAGCGAAAGAAGCGAGAAATTCTGAATGAGGGGTAGGCCACTCTGATACTCATTCGCTACCGAAGGCTGACGTCCTCGGCGCTTGTTATGGCCGGGGAAAGTTGCTCTCGGCAAATCCCATGGCCTGGTCGCGAGTCGCAATCGTACCCTCGAGCTGTGCGTCTTCGACCGCCGCGAGGATCTCGGCAAAACGCGGCCCCGGCGTGTATCCGGCGGCGATGAGATCGTGGCCGCTGATGAGATGCACGGGACGTACGGCTCCGGCTGGGAGCGATGCCAGCCGCTCGCGAGTGTAGTCATAGAGATCGAGATTGGCGTGGCTGGCCAGGCAGTCCAGCCGGTGCAGTGCCAGGTGCTCATCAAACTCCGGCAGGCGCACGAAGCGCTTGAAGGTGGAGTCTTTCATCTTGCGCACGTCGGCAAAGCGCATGTGATTGTCAATCAAGGCGAGGATCTGCAGGCGCTCGCGATTGCTGAAGCGAAGCCGCAGGAGCAGATCGTCGGCGATGCGTGCGCCAATCTCCACATGGCCGTCAAAGCGGATTCGGTCGGGGGCGCGGCGGAAGGTAGCGGGCTTGCCCACATCGTGCAGCAAAGCGCCCCAAGCCAGGGTCAGCGAGCAGCCCGGCGGCAAGTCTCGCAGGAGCAATAGAGTATGAACGAAGACATCGCCCTCGGGATGATATTGCGGAGGCTGTTCCACACCCTTCATGCGTTCGATCTCCGGCAGGAGCTGGCGCAGCAGACCGGTTTCGTCCAGTAGCTGGAAGGCCTGTTGCGCACGGCCTTCGGTCAGCATCTTGGAAAGCTCATCGCGGATTCGCTCGCACGATACCTGGTGGATCTGCGCGCAGAGTTTGCGGATCGCTTCCGCGGTGGCTGCTTCGATCACGTATCCGAAGCGCGCGGCGAAGCGAACCGCGCGCAACATGCGGAGTTTATCCTCGGCGAAACGCTGCCTGGGAAGGCCGATGGCGCGGACGATTCCGAGTTCCAGATCGCGTCTGCCTTCAACGTAGTCCAACAGCTCTCCGTGCGGAGTGTTGGGGCGCGAGGAGAGCGGATCAAGCAGCAATCCGTTGATGGTGAAGTCGCGGCGCTCGACGTCATGCCGCGCCGAGGTGGTGTAGCGCACAGAGTCAGGGTGGCGTCCGTCCAGATATGCGCCGTCAGAGCGGAAGGTGGCGACCTCGATGTGGCCTGAAGCGGCGGCATCGCCCAAAACCTTCACGGGAACAAGCACGACTCCGAACTTTGCGCCAACGGCGGAGCTCTGGGGAAAAATGCGCATCACCTCGCCGGGAGTGGCCGAGGTGGCAACGTCGTAATCGGCGGGAGCGCGGCCCAGCAACAGGTCACGTACACAGCCGCCCACCCACAGGGCCTGATGGCCTTGCTCCCGGAGAAGGCGAAGCGCTTGCAGCGCGGCGTCGCGGGGTTCAGGGACGAAGTGCATAGGGACATTGTAGATCGGAGGCGGTATTCTTTAAGGGTGGACAAGCGTGTTTTGATTCTTGGAATTGAAAGCTCCTGCGACGAAACGGCTGCGGCCATTGTGCGCGGCGGCGAAGAGCTGCTGTCGAGCGTAGTCGCATCGCAGATCGCAACTCACTCTCCGTACGGCGGCGTGGTGCCGGAGCTGGCCAGCCGCGAACATCTGCGGAATCTGGTGCCCGTGACCCGCGCTGCATTGGCCAAAGCGGGGCTGAGCTATGCGGTGGTGGACGCAATCGCCGTGACCAATGGCCCCGGACTGGCGGGCGCGCTGCTGACCGGGGTCAGTTTTGCGAAGTCGCTCGCCTGGGCGCTGGAAAAACCGCTGATCGCCGTCAATCATATTGAAGGGCACATTCACGCCGTACTGCTCGAAGAGCGCCAGAAGGGAGCGGGAGTTCTCGAATTTCCGGTGCTTGCGCTGGTGGTTAGCGGTGGACACACCCACTTGTTCCTGGCCGAGCTGCGAGGCGACGGCTGGCACTATGAAAACGTCGGGCACACCCGGGACGACGCCGCAGGGGAAGCGTTCGACAAGACGGCAAAGCTGCTTGGCCTTGGCTATCCCGGCGGACCGATTATCGACCGCATCTCAAAATTCGGCGACCCGCAGGCGGTCAAGTTCACCTTCGCGCAGTTCAAGCATGAAGCGCGCCATGGATCCAAGCGCGGGGGGAGAATCGAGCCGGACCACAAACGCTTTGACTTCAGCTACAGCGGAATCAAAACGGCGGTGCTGCGCTACGTGGAAACCCACGGGATGTTCCCTGCCATCGAAGCGCGCCGCCGCGCCCTGCTGCAAATCACAGCGCCGACCGACGAGGATTACAAGAGCCATTGCGATCGCCGGACCCTTGACCTGGTTGCCAGCTTCCAGGCGGCAGTGGTCGGAGACCTGACGCAAAGGACGATGGCTGCCTGCGAAGAGTATGGAGTGCAAACCCTGCTGGTCACCGGCGGCGTTGCCGCCAACAGCGCCTTGCGTAGCCGCTTTGAGCGGTGCGGCCCGCACAGCGGCGTGCGGGTTCAGTTCCCTTCGCGCCTGATGTCCACCGACAACGCCGCCATGATCGCCGCCGCGGCGTATTCAAAGTGGATGTCTGGGGAATTCGCCGGACTGGAGCTCTCTGCACAGGCAAATCTGGAATTGCGGTAAGGGGAGTCCTGAATTGCAGGAAAGGGTCTGGCGGCAAAAAGCGGAGGCGGTTCTTAGACCGCCTCCGCCTCGGGATCTAGAATGGGGCCACCTTTAAGCTTGAGACTCCTCCCCCCGGAGGCAAGCCGCCGTGTAAGCCTTGA
This sequence comes from Candidatus Korobacteraceae bacterium, assembly GCA_049521655.1. Lineage (GTDB taxonomy): Bacteria > Acidobacteriota > Terriglobia > Terriglobales > Acidobacteriaceae > TOLSYN. Next base: position 136,170 of record JBEKOO010000002.1, on the reverse strand, counting down.
TTAGCAATATAGGGCTACTCTGGACAGAAGGATACCTCCCAAACGGGAGGAACTTTTGTTATGGGAGGCTGGAAGGCAGCCTGGTCAGCAGCCGCATGAGTTGTCCCTGTCCGCGCACGCTGGTCTTGCGATAGATGCATTTCTGATAGTAGCGGACGGTGTCCACCTTGATTCTTATCGCTTCGGAGATCTCAGCGACCTCCATTCCCTGCTTCATCATCTCCGCCACGCGGCACTCGGCAGGAGACAATCCGAACATTGACTGCCAAAGCCTATGCTCACCGCGCCCCTGCTGCTCCGGGGTGGTGATGAAAAGCAGCGCCGCCGGATTGTTCCCCAGGAAGGCGCGGCTCGAATGGCAGGGCAGGACCGATATGTAGAGCGGAGTTCCGTGGCTGGTATGCAACACAATAGCGCCCGCGCCGGGATCCGAAGACTTGCCTGCGCCGCAGGCACAGGCAGGAAGGACGCATGCCTCCAACGCATTCTGCTCCACGGAGAGCGAAGTCAGCAGACGGTGATTTCTAATGCGCAGGGTTGCAGCATCTGCAATCAAGGCCTCGGCGCGCCGGCTCGTAGACAGAACCCGACCATTGGCATCGAGGAAGATACATGCGGCGCCAACCAGATCCAGGGCGCTCTGGCTGGCGGCATTGCAATGGCGCAGCGCCGCCGTCGTCCCGTGAATATTGAAGGCCCGGCGCAGGTGCGGCACCAATTGCTTCAGCAGTTCCTTGTCAATGGCGCTGAACGGTCGCCCTGTCTTCGGGCGCGACGTCACCAGGCCGTGCATTGCGCCCCCAGGCATGAAGAGAACCGCTGCGGCGCTCCACTCGACATTGTGCTTGTGAAGCGCTTCAAGATAGAACTTCGACTTACGGAAGCTCTCCATGGATAGCTCGTCTTGTGTGCGACCGACGTACCAACCAACACTCCTGTGCTTCTCAATCTCTACGAGCCATGGACTAATGGTCGCCAGCTCTTCCACGTCGTGGCGCATCTCATTGCTGAATCCAAGATCAGCATGAATGTCGGTCCGCTGGCGTCCGGGAGAAACAACTAGAATCGCCACCTTGTCGGCGCGCAGCGCCTCGGAAACCTTCTGCAGGAAGACCTTCCATAGTTCAGGCTGTAGCGCCGCGTCATAAAGCGGGTCCAGCAGCGCCGGGAGGTTGCCCGAATGTCTTGGTTCCACTCTCTTGTCCTAGAACTATTTTCAGCAGAATAGCAAGATTACGACCATTTCACGAATGTAGCTAAGGCAAAGGGAGCGGGATGCAAAGCAGATGCCAGAATCGTGACCGGGAAAAAGGAAAAACAGGGAGGATGCATCCTTAAACCAGGGTAGCGTCGAGAGCATGGCCAAGCTGCACTTCGATGTCGATGTCCTTGAATATAACGGCTGCGGCTCCGGCAGGCCGTTCCGCGATCATCTCAGTGGCGCTGCGGCGCGCCGCCAAGACGATGATGGGAGTATCAGAAAAGACATCTATCTGCCTTATTCTGGAAACCAGCTCAGCCCCGCCCATGCGCGGCATGGAAAGGTCAGTGATAATGATGTCCGGGACAAAATTGTTCAGGACCTCCAGCGCTTCTACGCCGTTGGTTGCCGACTCCACGATGAAGCTGCGCTCCTCGAGGAAACGACAGATACTATGGCGTATAAGCATGGAGTCGTCCACAACCAGAGCGGTCTTCGGAATGGAGGGCTGGATAGACATTGATGTGCCGGAGGGTTCGGCATGCTCCGAGTTCTATGTATAGCACTTCCTGACCGGTTGCGCCTCAAGCGGGGAGCGCTTCTGCCAGATGACACACCACGACGCAGTTCCAAAAGTAACCGGTTTCCCGCCGCGGTCAAACTTCGCCGAAGGCGGAATCCTCGATAGCCATGTCCTTGAACTCGCTGCTTTCGAATACCTCCCGGCATTCCAGGCACTCTACGAATTCCGAATCCTCTTCGCGGGCAACGATCTGCACGCGGGGGTGGCGGCACTTCTGATTCATGGGACGACTCACTGACTGCACGGCGTTGCGCTGAGGTTGCGGTGAAGGCATAGGGGACTATCCGCCGAAGCGGTAGGTGCGGGTATTTTAACTTGGGCGTCCCGAAAGTCAAGAGGGAATGACGAACTGTGCCGGGATTTGAAGGGACGCATCGGCTGAGGTAATTTGGCTTCAACCACAAATCCTTGATTTTCCTTCCTAATTTACCGAATGTTCTTCATCAATAGCAGGGTTCCGTAATCCTGGCCGCTGGCCGTGGTGGCACGAGCCACAATTCCGCTGAAGGCCCGATGCAACTCCGGAAACTTGGCGACCAGCGCTTTCATCACCGCAGTATTATCTTGAAATGACTGCGCCGTATTGCTTACGTCGGCGGCCGCATACTTGACCACCAGCGAAAGCTGACCCTTCTCGTCGGGGACGGCAAATACCTGCGTCAGGCTGTAGGTGCGCCCGTTGGCCGCCACCAGAGGCACCGGCGCGCCAACGGGAAAGTCGGCCGGGCGCGCTTCTTGAATCTCGTTCGAGAGCTTATCCAATTGCAGGCTGCTCATGAAGTCCACCGGAGAATAAATCTCCCAGGTAAGTACATAGTAGAGCCAAGCATTGTGTAACTCGCCCTGTTGCTTGAACTTGCGCGCCTGCTGCCGATACCAGGCCGCATCGTGGCCCGCGACCTCGCTGGGTTTGGGATAGTAGCCCGCCAATTTCCACTGGCTCTGCAGTTTCTGCAAAACAACGGTGACCATGTAGGGAACCTTGCCACCGGTGGCGTTGGCCAGCACGAGGGCGTACAGGCCCGGATCGAGATCGGGAATGGTAAAGCTGGCGGTCGAGGGCGTGTGTCCGCTTGCTCCATAGACACCGCAGAAGAACTCAGCCTGGGGTTGACGCACAGTGGCTTTTGAAGCGTCCAGGAAGTAGTCGCGGCGGATTGTAACCTGGTCTCCGATCAGACCCTTGTCGTGGGCGAGCGCCCGTTGAATGCCGTCAAAGGCGGAGGCAAGCTCGGGAATCGCCGCCTGGCGGAGACTCTGCACATCGCCATGAGCTGCAGACTGAATGAAGTGCGTGGCGGCGTCATCGATGGCAGCACGTGTGGCAGACTCAATCTCACCGGCCTGGGAACACTCCTGCGCAAAGGCTGTGGCAGAAAATAGCAGGCAGGCCGGGAAGACAATCCTCCAAAACAAGTGTGCGAAGCAGGAATTGCGAGACATGGTCTCTCCGGTGATAAGCATCGAATGCTGGGCTACGCCAACAGAATACATCCTCGCTGCAACTAAGCCCATGCAGAACAGACGTCCGTTGTGCATGGACAGATGCGTGCACAGAGCGAGGCGGAATGCGCCATCCTGGGCCAGCAAGCGATGATGCTGGCTGGGATGCTCTCTCAGAGGAGCATGGCCACCGATTGCGGAGACGGAAATGTATATCCGCAAGCGGGAAGAGCCCGCAGGATGCATCAAGACGGGGGAACGCGTTAGAATCGGCAATGAGTTGGCCTGCAAAGCGGAGCCTGCAATGAGACGAGCGATCACAACAATATGTGTGCTGGCAATGCTGACGAGTGGTGTGTGGGCACAGCAGCCCAGCCCACAGGCGCCTCCGCAGCAAAAGGCGGCGGTGGCAAAGAAGCCTGGGAAAAAGAAAAGAGCGTCCCTAAGAACGAAGACTACGGTTGCAGCTCCGGCCATGCGGCTCCCCGCGCAAACCATGCCGCCAGTTCCGGCTACCCTGATGAACAGCAACCCGGTAAAGCCAACTGTGACGATGGCGAGCGGGCTGCTCACAATCGATGCGCCGAACTGCACGCTGAGCGATGTATTGGATGAGGTTCAGAAGGCGACCGGCGCGGCGATTGAAGGAGAGTCGCCCACCGAGCGCGTCGCGGTAAAGCTGGGCCCGGGCGATCCAGAACAGGTGATCGCTGCTTTGCTGCACGGCACGCCATATGATTATGTAATTCTCGGTTCGCTCGGCAGCCAGGATGTGGTGACGCGTGTGCTGCTGACGCAATCTGCCTCGGGAGACGGCCAACCAGCGCAGGAGTCATCGGGCGTCTCCGCACACCACCCGCAGCGGGGATTCCGTCCGCGACAGTTGGGGAATAATCCGCCAGACCACCCGGCTTCCGAAGACGTGGAGGCGCAACCGGGCGTGGAAAGCGAACCAGAGCCGGCGCCGCAGCCGCAACAGAGCCCGGCAAAATCTCCAGATCAGCTCTTAAAGGAGTTGCAACAACTGGAACAGCAGAAACAGCAGAAATAGCTCAGGAAGCAGGGGGATGAAACTTCAAAATGGGAAGCTCCACCGGGAGAAACGGCGGGGCTTTTGCTTTTTAGTTTGCGGGACGGAACCTTCCACGGCGAGCAGCCACCGGTGCCGCGCCTAATCGTTGCCTGCGGATGTGGTGAGAGCACGTGTAGAAGCGGATTTGACCGACTGTCGGCTGCGATCAAACGCATGGAGAATGCCAAAAATAATGGCATAGCCGAGCCCGACCCCGGCAGCTAGAGACAAAGCAACTACGGCAAACAAAGCAAGCATCATGAAAAGCGATATCACTTTATACCTTCTACTCTGATACTGGGCTCAGTGCCCAGGTTGCGCCGGCAACCATGCCGGGGAATGTCTTTATGGTACCTCGGAAACAGTTGCGAAGTTGTGATTCTGCACACGGAAATACCGCAAATTCATGAACTTCATGGCGCTGAACTCACCGCACAGGCGCTCCGGCATGCCATTTGGCGAGCCCAGAACGAATATGATGCGGTTTGACCGCTACCGCTATTGGCAAATAAGATACCTGAGTCGAACTATCTTCCTGCCGTTCTTAACCCGTCCGTGGGCGCTGCAGCAAATTACGAGCGGCCAGGCACCAGACGTGGCGCTGGCGGTCCGGGCAGTAGCGTGGTTCACCTGGAACCGATCAACATGGGTATCCGCAACATTACGGTGCGCGGCGCGCGCCAGCACAACCTGAAAAACATCGACGTTGAAATTCCGCGCAACACGCTGACGGTGATTACCGGGTTGAGCGGGTCGGGCAAATCGTCGTTGGCCTTCGATACGATCTATGCGGAGGGACAGCGGCGCTATGTCGAGACGCTCTCGGCTTACGCCAGGCAGTTTCTCGACCAGATGGAGCGGCCCGACGTGGACTCCATCGATGGACTAAGCCCAGCGATCTCCATCGAGCAAAAGACTACCTCGCGCAGCCCTCGCTCCACAGTCGGGACGATCACCGAGATTTACGACTATTTGCGTCTGCTCTATAGCTCCGTGGGCATTCCCCACTGCCCAAACTGTGGCAAGGAGATCACACGCCAGTCGGTGGAGCAGATTGCGGCGCGAGTGATGGAACTGACCGGAGCTGCTGAGGCGGGAGCCGAGCCTCGTGTCATGCTGCTTGCGCCGATCGTGCGCGGCCGCAAGGGTGAGTTCACCAAGGAACTGGAGAAGCTGGCGGGCCACGGATTTACCCGGGCGCGGATCGATGGCGAACTGCGCCCGATCGACGAGGAGATCAAGCTGGACAAGCGGCGCAATCACACCATTGAGGTTGTGGTGGATCGCCTGCTTGTGAAAGAGGGGATTGAGAAGCGGTTGGTGAACTCAATTGAGGTTGCGATGAAGCTGGGTTCCGGACTGCTGGTTGTCAGCGTTGTGGGGGGCGAGGAGCACATGTACTCCTCACGCATGGCTTGCCCGGAGTGCGGCGTCAACGTGGCCCAACTTGAGCCGCGATCTTTCAGCTTCAACAGCATGTACGGTGCTTGCCCGGAGTGCAACGGGCTTGGCTCAAAATATGACTTTGACCCGGCGAAGGTGATCGTCGACTGGTCCAAGCCGCTGTTGGACGGCGGACTTGGACCCGGCGCCGGCTCGGCCTCGCTGCAGGCCATGATCAAGCGCGCCGCTGAGGAAAAGGGCATCAGCCTGGCCACGCCATTCGAGCAACTCCCGGATGAGCAGCAGAAATTTTTGCTCAACGGCGATCCGTCGCGGCGCGCGCGCTCTGGCTTCAAAGGCATTCTCGCCTTCCATAAGCAAACACTGGAGGAGGTGACCACCGAGGGTTATCGCGAGTACCTGATGCAGTACATGTCGGCCACTCCCTGCCCGGTGTGCCAGGGACGCAGGCTGCGCCCCGAGAGCCTTGCGGTAAAGGTCAATGGCATGAGCATCGCGGAGTTCACCTCGCTTGCTATCTCCCGCGCGGTGGAAGCGGCGGCGAAGCTCCGGTTGACCGGGCGCGACGAAAAAATCGCGGGACGCGTTGTGGGCGAAATCCAGGAGCGGCTCGGCTTTTTGAACCACGTCGGGCTCGGGTACCTGTCGCTGGATCGCTCGGCGGCAACCTTGAGCGGCGGCGAAGGCCAGCGCATCCGGCTGGCAACGCAGATTGGCTCCAAGCTGCGCGGCGTGTTGTACGTGCTCGACGAGCCTTCCATCGGACTCCACGCGCGTGACAACGAGAAGCTGTTGCAGTCGCTCGAATCGCTGCGCGATCTGGGCAACACCGTGCTGGTGGTGGAGCACGACGAAGAGACGATCCGCCGCGCCGATTACGTAATCGACCTGGGACCGGGCGCGGGCAAACTGGGCGGAGAGTTGGTGGGCGCCGGAACTCCCGCCGAAGTCGCGGAGATCGCCGGTTCGCTGACCGGGCAGTATATCTCCGGACGCAAAACGATTCCGGTGCGCGAGCAGCGGCGTAAGGTCAACGGTCACTCCATCGCTGTGCTGGGCGCTCATGCCAACAATCTCAAGAACTTTGACGTGAGCTTTCCGCTGGGGGTGATGACGGTGGTGACCGGCGTTTCAGGGTCGGGTAAATCGACACTTGTGAATGACATTCTGTACGCCGCGCTGGCGCAGAAAATATATAAATCGCGGGAGGAGCCGGGCGCGCACCGGTCGATCAGCGGAGCCGGAGAAATCGACAAGGTGATCCGCATTGACCAGTCGCCGATTGGCCGCACTCCACGTTCGAATCCCGCTACCTACACCGGCGTGTTTACCCAGATTCGCGAGTTGTACGCCATGTTGCCGGAATCGCGCGAACGCGGCTACAAGGCGGGGCGCTTTTCCTTCAATGTCTCCGGCGGGCGCTGCGAAGCCTGCCAGGGCGAGGGCGAGCGGCGCATAGAGATGAATTTTCTGCCGGATGTATACGTGCTGTGCGAGGTCTGCGGCGGCAAGCGTTACAATCGCGAAACGCTGGCCGTACACTACAAGGGATACACCATCGCAGATCTGCTGGATACGCCCATCAGCGAAGCCCTCGCCGTGCTGGAAAACTTTCCGCAGGCGCGCCAGAAGCTGCAGACACTGGTGGACGTGGGGCTGGGATATATTCACCTCGGTCAATCTTCAGTGACCCTGAGCGGCGGCGAGGCGCAGCGCATCAAGTTGGCGCGTGAGCTGAGTAAACGGCAGACCGGACGCACCCTCTACCTGCTGGATGAGCCGACCACGGGCCTGCACTTTGAAGACGTGAACCGGTTGCTGGAAGTACTGCACCGGCTCACCGATCTGGGCAACAGCGTCATCATTATCGAGCACAACCTCGACGTGATTCGCAACGCGGATTGGATTATCGACCTTGGTCCCGAGGGCGGAGAAGAGGGGGGAAGAATTGTGGCGCAGGGAACTCCGGAGCAAATCGCCAAGGTGAAGAAGAGCTACACCGGACAGGCGCTGAGCGCCCGCACCAATCGATTACCTTCCGCCGACTGACGCGGTAACAGTCCCTGCTGCCGCTCTGATGATTCGCTGGCGTTCAGCCACTGAACGGTGCGGAAGAAAGCGTATTTCCTATTGAATGCGCTCCATTCCTTGCGATCGCCTCTTCCAAACTCGTTGACACTCTCCTATTGGCTGAATAACATCTCTGCATAGCCTCGCCAGGACAAACAAGATGAATGAACTGCTTTTCACTCCGTTCCACATCGGCAGTATTGCGCTTGCAAACCGGATCGTCAGTCTTCCGCTGTATCTCGCCTATCCCGACGAGGACCATGAGGTAAACGACCTCGTGCTCGATTACTACAATGAGATTGCGGTCTCGGGTGCGGGGCTCGTTGTGGTCGAGAACGTGACCGTCGAGCCGTGCGGGCTGGGAAATCCCCGGACCATGCTGGTCTCCGAAGACCGCTTCGTCGCTGGGCTCTCCCGGCTTGCGAGCGCCATCAAACAGCACGGCGTACCCGCCGTGGTGCAGATCCACCACGCAGGACGCTACGCGAAGCGCCCCGATCGGATCGCGCCATCGGTGATCGAAACCTGGGGCGTGCGGCCGGAAGCCATGGATCAGGCTTGCATCGAGCGGGTCGTCAGCGCCTTCGCTGCCGGCGCTCGACGCGCACGCGAGGCTGGCTTCGACGGAATAGAGTTGCACGGCGGTACCGGTTACCTGCTCTCGCAGTTCCTGTCGCCGCGCACGAATCTCCGCGATGACGATTACGGCGGCGACGCGCAGCGGCGAATGCGCTTCCCGCTTGAAGTCTTAAGCGCGGTGCGCAAAGAAGTGGGCGAGGATTACACGGTCGGTTACCGCTTCATCGCCGACGAATATGTGCCCGGCGGGCTGACCCTGGATGATACCGTCCCGTTCGCCAAGGAACTCGCCCGTGCCGGAGTTGCTTACCTATCGGTTATGACGGGTTGCTACGACGCCTTCCCGCTCCCGCGCTACATCGAGGATGACGCGAAGGAAGCGTTCATGGCGCCGTTTGCCCATGCCATCAAGCAGGCTGTGCCGAACGTTCCCGTCATTGCGGCGGGGCGTATCCAGAGCACAGAGAAGGCAGAAACCATTCTCCAAAACGGGATGGCCGACCTCGTGGGCCTGGCCAGGGTTCTCTTCGCCGATACGCTGTGGCCGCGGAAAGTGCGCGGCGAGAACAAAGAACCGATCAATCCGTGCTTGCCCACTTGCGCAATCTGCCAGAAACGGGTCATGTTGCAGAAGCCAGCCTTCTGTGGACGATGGTCCAAGGAGCATCGGGAGCGATTCCTTGAACGCGTCGGCGGCTGATCAACTCCGCCGGGCCTCCCGATGACGCGATAACGCTCTAACACCGCCTCTGTCCGCCGCCGAGCATTCGCGCGGGCAGGAAGATCACGGCTCGCACCAGTTCGAGCGCACCCTCGACGGCGATTCCGATGATGCGGAAGGGCAGCAGAAGAAGCCACACGATGGGATAAAGCAGAATAGCGACCAGAGCCAGCGGCCAGCAGAAGAACAACACGATCAGCCAGAGAAAGAAAGTCATTATGAGCCGCCTCTTTGGATGGTACGCAGCGGCGCAGCGGTTGGTTCCATCAGGCGAGTTTCAAGGTTTCAGCGCTTCTCAGGAGCGAACAAGGGCGCGGAGCAGATCTCCGCGCCCTTGCGATAGGAATGAACGCGCTACCCCGCTGCTGCGGTGGCCAGCGCCCGTTTATCGGTCTTGCCGGAGAGGGTGCGCGGCATCTGCGGGACAAACGAAATCGTACGCGGAATTTTGTAGTGCTCCAGCATATCCCGGCAAAGGGTACGCAGAGCAACATCCGTGAGTTCGACGCCGGGGCGAAGCTGGACGAAGGCATGGAGGCGCACCCCGTGCTTCTCGTCCGGAATGGCAATCACGGCGCATTCTTCGACGCCGTCAATGGTCTCCAGAGCGTTTTCGACTTCAGAGGGATAAACCCGTTCTCCGGAGACCTTCACCAGATCATCGGCGCGGCCAAGCAGAAAGAGAAAGCCGTCTGCGTTGAGATAACCTTTATCGCTGGTGTGGAGAACGCCGTTGCGAATCTTTTGCGCGGTGCCCTGGGGATCGTTCACATAGCCGAGCATGACCGTGGGACCGGAGACGCAGACCTCGCCGATCTCTCCCACTGGAAGGATCTGGCCGTCTTCGCCAAGAATCGTGAGCTGGATATTCGGCAGCGGTCTGCCGACCGAACCGGGACAATAGTCCTCCGGTGGGCTGAAGGCGACCACCGGCGAAAGCTCGGTGGTGCCATAACCCTGGAGCAGGGGGTGTCCGAAGCGCTGCTGGAATTGCTGGGCTATGTGCTCGGGCAGACGCTCGGCTCCTGCGATACACAGCCATAGCGAAGTGGCGTCAATCACGGTGCTGTCCTTGGTCAGAACGCGGTACTGGCCCGGCACGGCAATCAGACAGGTGACGCGATGCTTTTCGATGAGTTGCAGGATCTGGCGCGGAACGAAGCGGTCGGGCACAACCACCTGGGCTCCCGTTGTGACTGGAAGCAGGGTGGTCACGGTGAGCCCATAGGCGTGGAAGAGCGGCAACGCGGCGATCATGACTTGGGACTGGTCGTAACCAGTAGCCTGCTTGAGTCCGTCGATATTGGCGATGATATTCGCCTCGCTGAGCGCGACGGCCTTGGGGCGTCCCGTGGTGCCTGAGGTATAGAGCAGGGCCGCAACGCCAGATTGATTCGGCTGCTGGGGAATCTCGCCAGGCTCAAATTCAGCGGAGGCGTCGCCAATCCAGCATTTCATTCCTACACTCAGCAGGGAGGGCGCAAACTCCTCGCTGGTGATGACCAGTTCAACTCCGGTTTCCATCGCCATGAGCTTGAGCAGCGGCGGCGGTGCCAGAGTGGGCAGCACGGCAACCGTCTTGCCCGCCCACATAGCCCCAAGGAAGAGCGGAGCAAACTCCGGTGTGTTCGAATAGAGCAAGGCGACGGTTGGTCCCGGCACGCGCTCTGCAATGCGGTGGGCGACGCTGGCGGCACGCCGTTCCAACTCGGAATAGGAAATTGAATAGTCCGTGCCGATAATCGCCGGACGATCCGGATAGCGGCTGACGGCGACCTGGAAGCGCTGGAGGATGGCGCTAGTCTGCATTCCGTATACTCATTATGCTCATAGATTGGTGAATCGATGCCGAGTAAGTTTAGCACGCAGACAGGGGCCGCACTATGAGATGGACGCAGAAGCCGGTGGCAAAATGCAGAGGCGATCGGGAAGGGTTCCGGCCACAATGAGGGCGCGTGCCACGCGGTTGATCCATTCGGTGGCAGCGTCTTCAGCTTCAAAGCCGTCAATGTGGCCAGCCTGAGCGATTCCGGCGGTGATGGTGAGGGCAACAGGCTCAAGGGCTTCGCGCAACTTATCCACCAGAGCCTCGGTCTCGGCGTCCCCCAGCTGTGGAAACAACAGCCCGATCGTGTCGCGATCATAGCGGAAGCACATTGCCTGATCCTGGGCCATAGGGCGCAGAGTGCGCACCAGTTCGGCAACCGCGAACTCAGTCTGCAACTCCGAGGTGAGCGAGGTAACCTGGAGCAGGGCCAGTGTGCTGTGGAACTCTGCTCCTGCGCGATGGCGGTTGAGTTCGGCCAGCACTGCATCGATGTAAGATGAGCGCTTCAAAAGACCTGTATTCTCTTCGGCCACACCGAGGGTTGAAACCAATGACCGCAAGCGCGCTCCGTGAACGGCCAGCGCAACCTGGTCCGCCAACGAGCGCAACAGAGCAATGTCGTCGGAGGACCAACGGCGGCGCACTCCGCACTGCTGCACGATGAACAATCCGATGGGCTGATCCTGACTGACCAGAGCGAGGATGGCCAGCGAGTGTACGTTGAGGCTGGCAAGCTCGTGGCGAATCGGCGAAAGCGCTTCGGAGAGTTGCACGTCAGGGGCGTGAAAAACGGGCTCTGTGGATGTAAGGCGCTGGCTGAGTGCGAGCAGACGCACCATGGCAACGCGCTCTGACTTGGGCACCTCTTTCGAGCAGTACTCGACCACCATCGAAGGCGGCTTACCGGGCGTGGCCAGCGCGGCGATGCAGCGGCTGTAATGCCAGCGCGTGCCAATCTGGTTGACCGCCGTCACCAGCACCGAGCGAATGTCTCCCTGGCGCGCGATGAGTCGGCTGACTTCGGCGGCACGCTCCACTCCGTCAGAGGCGCGCTTTTGAAGGACGGGCTCTTCCTGCGCAGCTGGAATTGGCAGCCCGGCATTAATGAATAGCTGCCGCATCCGCGGATTGTCTTCAAGATCAGCGGCGAAGGATTGTTTGAGCTGATCGATCTTCTCCAGCGATTTTTCCCGCATTCCATACTGCAGAAATATTTCAGCCTGAAGAATTAGATCTTCGAAGAGGCTTGGTTCGACTGTCTCCGGCGCTCCCACTTCCCTAGGCGTATCCGCAGCGGGTACTGGGGTATCAATTCCAAGGCGCCTGGCCAAAGCCTGCAATCGGTCTTCTGGAGCATGGCCCACAAGCTGCTGCATTCGCTCCTTGTGCTCGGCCTCGTAAGGGTCGATATCGACGGCGCGGTCCAGCGCATCGAGCGCCTTGGGGAAGTTGCCTGCCGCAAAATACAGTTGGAAGAGGCGGGAGAGCTGCTGCGCATATTCGGACTCGCGGTTGGCGCTGTTGTAAAGTTCCGCGAGATACTCGAAGAACGCGATGCTCGGCTTGCTCTTCTCGGCAAGCTGGGCCATGTTTTGCATGAATTCATTGCGGCGTCCGGCCTTGCGATAGAACTCCTCGAGACGGCGTGCCAGCCCCAGCGCACGGTCAGGACGGTCCCGGTCCATCAAACCGCTAATTACAGAGTGAAGGGTTGCGAGATTTCCCGCGGGGTTGCGCTCGAACAGCCCCCACGCGAAGGGCTCCGCCTCTTCGACGCGCCCCACGGCCATCAGGGCCAGCGCATAAGGTTCGCGCGCCTCTTCCGGACTGGAGGGATAAGTGGCGAGCGGTTGCAATAATTCAATGGCCTCGGCCGGATGGCCTTTCGCGATCAGCGCACGGCCATGCCCAAGACGAGCCGCCATGTTGGAAGGATCGTTGGCATGAGCGCGCGCATATTCCTCGGAGGCATCCTGGCCAATCCGCTCCAGAATAACGCCGAGATTCACCAGCGCGACGGCGGCTAGCGACGGCTGGTGCAGAGCTTCCGCGATGCGGGCCTGCTCGCGGAAATCCTCGATTCGTGGGTCAAGCTCAAGCGCCGCTGTGATGCATTGCAGGGCTCGGAGCGGGTCGCCGAGGCGTTGAAAATCCTGGAAGGCGATTCGATAGGCCTCGGCAGCGTCCTTTCGGTTGGTGCTTACGCAAAGTTCGGCGTAGTGGCTCACCATCTCCGGATCCAGAGCTTTGATCCGCTGCAGTTTGCGGAAGACCACACCAGCATTGCTGATCTGCTTGCTCTCAATAAAAATGGCAAAGAGGCGGCGCAGCATATCCGTCGCCAACCCAAGCTGGCCAATCGACAGACTCAGGTCGGCGATTTTCTGAAGGAGCCGTTCGTTGCGCGGCTGCAACTCAACCGCTGAACGGAGCTCCTCCAGAGCAAGTTCCGGTTTGCCCTTTTCCAGGAACTTCTCGGCTCGCTCGATATGCTTGGCGGGATCACTCATGGTTATTTAGCGATTCTAAGCCGCAATGCAGAGCGGCGCACATGCGGCTGGCCGGGAAAATGCGCTCGATGAGTATCGACCCAGAGCCCACCCCCAGAAAGGCAGGTTGACACTTCGCTTTTTATTCGCCAAACTGGTGAGAAGTTCACGGGTTGATGAAAGGTCGGCCATGGCTTTGACAAGGCGGCAGCGGCAGATATACGACTTCATCGCTGAATTCGTGCAGAGCAACGGCTACTCTCCCTCCTTTGAGGAGATCGGCGCGGCGCTAGGTCTTAGTTCGCTTGCGACCGTACATAAGCACATTAACAACCTTGAAGCAAAAAAAATGCTGCGCCGCGACTATAACCGCAGCCGCTCGATTGACTTACTGCCGCTTCCCGACCGAATTCCGGAGCGCGACCGCGCGGCGGATACCCGCTCCTTTGACCTGCCGCTGGTGGGACGAATCGCCGCCGGCAAACCGATTGAACAGGTGGAGACTCCGGAAACAATCTCGCTTACCGATTTCACCCGCGCCAAAGACGTCTTTGTACTCCAGGTGGTGGGCGAGAGCATGCAGGACGAACACATCATGAACGGTGACTACGTACTGGTGGAGAAAACCGAAAGCGCCCGCGAAGGTGAAATCGTGGTGGCATTGGTGAACGGCTCAGAGACCACGCTGAAACGCCTCTACCACGCCGGCGAGAGGATTCGCCTGCAACCCTCGAACGCCGCCATGCAACCGATCATGGTTCCTGCCGATGCAGTGCGGGTGCAGGGACGCGTAGTGGCCGTACTGCGAAAATATTGAGGACGCCAAAGAAGAACTTTCGCTGAAATTCCATCCTTCACTCGACCACGCATCTTTCCGTGTGGGAGTTTTGGACAGCACGCATCACCTGGCTAATGGCAACGACCAAGAGCAGAACCTGACTTGGCGGTCAATTCTGTTCAGTTGGGAGATGCGTTGTTGCATAATATTGGTTAGTGCCTTTGGGAATGTGAGCAGGGGAACAGAGTGCAAAATATCGAAGTCATGGATACGACGCTCCGGGATGGGGAGCAAACGCCGGGTATCAGCTATACGGCTGATGAAAAACTGGTCATCGCTGAAGCTCTGCTCAAATCGGGTGTCGATGCTATCGAAGTTGGATCGGCCGGAGTATCTCATGGAGAGGCACTAGCAGTTCGAAACATAACCGATTGGGCGGGCGCCCATGGACTTGCGGAAAAGGTCGAAGTCTTGGGCTTTGTGGATGGAACCAAGTCGGTGGATTGGCTGGTGCAGCACGGGGGAAGGGTTCTGAACCTGCTCGTAAAGGGATCGGAACACCATTGTTCGGTGCAGCTAGGGAAGGCAGTCGAAGAGCATCTCGGCGACATACAGCGCACAGTTGAATATGCGATCGGGAAGAATCTGAGCGTGAACGTGTACCTGGAGGACTGGTCGCAAGGGATTCGCGATTCCAGGGCTTACGTGATGACGCTTGCCGGTGATCTCTCCAAGATGCCCGTCAAACGCGTCATGCTGTGCGACACGCTAGGCGTCCTGACCCCTGAGCAAACCGAAACCTATGTGCGCATGATGCGCGATTGCAGCGACATGCAGTTCGATTTTCACGGCCATAACGATTACGGTCTTGCGGTGGCGAATTCAATAGCCGCGTTGCGCTCTGGAGCTGGGCGCGTGCATGTTACGGTGAACGGAATCGGCGAGCGGGCGGGCAACACCAACCTGGCGACTTTTGTCGTGGCTGCCCGTGATCTGTTTGACATGAACAGCAACGTGAAAGAGCGAACCCTTGCCATGCTCAGCGATCTTGTGGCCGGAATCAGCGGTATTGCTCCAGCCCCCAACGCTCCGGTTGTCGGCCAAATCAGTGCCATCCAAGGCTGCGGCGTGCATGCCGATGGAGACAAGAAGGGAAAGCTATATCAGAACAGGCTCGATCCAAAACGCTTTGGATTGAAGCGCAGTTACGATCTCGGCAAGACTGCCGGAATCGCATCGATCGAGCACAACTGCAAGGAGCTTGGAATCGAGATCAGTCCGGAACAACAGCGCATGCTGCTCGCCAAGGTAAAAGAACTGGGCGACGACAAGGTCACGGTCACACAGGCCGACATCATTCTCCTGCTGCACGAGATCTTCGGGGCAGAGGAGAACGGGGTGAAGCTGGTCAACTACGAATTTGCCTTGAAAAAAGGGGCTCCTCCAAGGGTCATGCTTGAGCTGAGCTGCAATGACCGGATTCTTACGGCGCAAGGCGAGGGCGACGGACAGTTTGACGCATTCATTCGGGCGCTGCGCACCGTCTGGAAGGATATGCCTGAGCTGGTGGACTATCGTATCGGGATCTCTCGCAAGGGGACGAGCGGAGCGCTCACTGAGGCAACGATTACCTGGCGGAGCGGTGAGAGGCTTTTCACAACCCGCGCCGTGGCTCCGGATCAGCTTGTTGCGGCAATGAATGCGGCCGTACGCATGCTCAATTATGTGGAGCTCAGGCGGCAGCTCCACAACGGGGAACAAACATGGGGTCAAGTTGCAGGGGGCCCGCATACATAGGCGCCCACAAACACTAAACTGCAGAGCAAACCTTGCTTCTGGCGATTGAGCCAAATGTGCTATAAGAGAGAATCATGACATTCACAATTGCAGTGCTGCCTGGTGACGGCATTGGTCCCGAAGTTACGCGTGAGGCGGTGCGAGTTTTGCGCGCCGTAAGTGACGGCCGATTCGAGCTTAAGTTCGAGGAGCTTCCCATCGGCGGAAATGCCGTCAAGCAATTCGGCTCACCGCTGCCGGAGAGGACACTGGAAAGGTGTCTTGCTTCCAACGCCGTGCTGCTGGGCGCAGTCGGTGGACCGGATTTTGACTCACTGCCGCCCGCGCTGAAGCCGGAAACGGGACTGCTGGGCATACGGAAAGCCCTTGGAGGTTTTGCGAATCTCCGGCCGGCGATTGCATACGAGATGCTGACCGAGTGTTCGCCGCTGCGGCCCGAGGTGCTCAAGGGCTCTGATATTTTGTTCGTACGCGAATTGCTGGGTGGGGCATACTTTGGCCAGCCCCGCGGATTTGCCGGCGAAGGCGCTTCACGCACCGGCTTCAATACGATGATTTATTCGGCGTCGGAGGTTGAACGCGTGGCGCACGTCGCCTTCAAAGTGGCGCGGGATCGCCGCAAGAAGGTGACCTCGGTCGACAAGGCCAATGTACTTGAAGTTTCGCAGCTATGGCGCCAGGTCGTAGTCGAAGTCTCCAAGCAGTATCCCGACGTAAAGCTCGAACACCAGCTCGTCGACTCCTGCGCCATGCGCCTTGTAACCGCGCCCAACAGCTTCGACGTCGTGCTGGCGGAGAACCTCTTCGGTGACATTCTTTCCGATGAGGCTGCCGCTTTGACCGGCTCGCTCGGCATGTTGCCCTCGGCGACGGTAGGCGGCAAGGTCAATTTGTATGAGCCCATTCACGGCTCCGCTCCAGACATTGCAGGCAAAGGAATCGCCAATCCTCTGGGAGCAATTGCGACTGCGGCCATGTTGCTTCGCCATAGCATGCAGCGCGAGAAGGAAGCGCGAGCCATCGAACAGGCCATCACGCAAGTGCTAGGAGCTGGATATAGAACAGCAGACCTGAAGCGTGGGTCGAGCGAGCGATTGACAGGCACGGAAGAGATGGGCAGACTTGTGCTGGAAGCAATCAGCACAGGTAGTACGTGTCCGGCAGGCGTATAGGTTCAACCTGAGTAGTTCTGAATTCAATAACGCACGGCGTTCAGGGAAGATGAGATTATGGGCAAGAGTCTGTTTGAAAAGCTCTGGGAAGAACACGTTGTCTGCGAGCCTGAAGGGCAGCAGCCGCTCCTTTATATCGATCTGCATATCGTGCATGAGGTGACCTCTCCGCAGGCGTTCGAGAGTCTGCGCGCGGCTGGCCGCCGGTTGCGCAGACCTGAGCGCACGCTGGCGACGGCGGATCACAACGTGCCGACCACGTTGAACCATCGGCCCATCACCGACCCCGTTGCGGCCAAACAGCTTGAAACACTGCGCAACAACTGCGCGGAATTCGGCATAACACTCTTCGATATCGATTCTCCAGACCAGGGAATCTGCCACGTCATCGGTCCGGAATCCGGAGCTACGCAGCCGGGCAAGACAATCATCTGCGGAGACAGCCATACCAGCACCCATGGTGCCTTTGGTGCGCTGGCTATCGGCGTTGGAACGTCAGAAGTGGAACACGTGCTGGCGACTCAGACCCTCCCGCAACGCAAGCCACTTTCGATGCAGGTCCGCGTCAATGGCCAACTGCCGATAGGAACAGGCGCAAAGGATCTTGCCCTGGCATTCGTCGGACAGATGGGCAGTGGCGGCGCTACCGGCTGTGCGGTCGAGTATGTGGGCGAAGCCGTACGAGGCTTGTCCATGGATGGTCGCATGACGCTGTGCAACCTGACCATCGAGGCAGGCGCGCGCACCGGAATGGTAGCACCCGATGAAACGACCTTCGCCTATGTGAAGGGGCGTCGCTTTGCCCCCGAAGGTGCGGAGTGGGACAAGGCACTGGCACACTGGCGCACCCTGAACAGCGATGCCGATGCCGCTTTCGACAAGGTGGTTGAGATCGATGCCAGTAGAATTGCTCCACAGGTTACCTGGGGTACAAACCCCGGCATGGTAACGGCGGTAAGCGGCTCCGTTCCTGATCCCGCGACGGCAAAAACGGCGGCCGATGGCAAGTCCATCGCGCGCGCATTGGAATACATGGGCCTGCAGCCAGGCACTCCCATTGAGGACATCACGATCAACGTGGCCTTCATCGGTTCCTGCACAAATTCCCGCATTGAGGATCTTCGCGAAGCCGCAAGGGTCGCAGAAGGATACCATGTGGCGCCCAATGTGCGAGCTTTGGTTGTTCCGGGATCGCAGGAAATCAAGCGAATGGCGGAGCGCGAAGGGCTCGATAAGATATTTCTCAACGCCGGATTTGAATGGCGCGAGGCAGGCTGTTCGATGTGTCTTGCGATGAATGCCGACGTACTCAGCCCCGGCGAGCGTTGTGCTTCCACCAGCAATCGCAATTTCGAAGGTCGCCAGGGACGCGGCGGCCGCACCCATCTGGTGAGCCCGGCCATGGCCGCAGCCGCTGCGATTGCGGGTCACTTCACCGATATCAGGAAATGGGAGTTCAAAGGCACTACGGTGAGCGGAAACTAAGCTCGTTGAGTAACTCGACTGTCTTTTCGTCGGCAAGTGCTGATTCTATTCCAGGGTAACGCCCTGTACGAGGAAACCATGCAGCCCTTTCGTTTACATACTGGCATCGCCGCACCTCTGGATCTTGTCAACGTCGATACGGACCAGATCATTCCCAAGCAATTCCTGAAGCGGATCGAGCGCACTGGCTTTGGCCAGTACCTGTTTTTTGACTGGCGGCTTCGTCCCGACGGATCGCCAAATCCGGAGTTTGTTTTGAACGATCCGCGCTACGCGGGAGCGTCTATTCTGATCGGCGGCAAGAATTTTGGCTGCGGTTCCTCGCGTGAGCACGCTGCCTGGGCGCTGGGCGACTTCGGGTTCCGCGCGGTCATCGCACCATATTTTGCCGACATCTTTGCGGGCAATTGCGCGCAGAATGGAATCCTGCTGGTTGCGCTCGACCAGGAAAAGATTGACTTGTTGCTCAGTCGGGCCAAGGAAGTCAAAGGCTACAAATTGACGGTTGACCTTGAGAAGTGCGAAGTACGGGATGATTCCGGGTTCAAAGCCTCTTTCTCGGTGGACCCATTTCGCCGGCATTGCTTTCTGGAAGGTCTGGACGACATCGGAATTACATTGCAATACGAGCCGCAAATCGCTGCCTACGAGGCGAAGCACTTCGGACGTTAGGTGTGAGCTAAGCTCCCGCCGCTGCCGGGGCTCCCTGATCGGAAGCATAGAGAAACTGCTCAATTTCTTCGATGCGCTGGCTGGCGTCACTGTAGCCAATCTCGATGAGAGCATTCGTATATTGCGATGTGAACAGCAGGTAACTGATCAAGTCCGAACATGAAGCTACGTCTCGTCCTAAACTCTTAACGAAATATTGGATGAGATAAGGCATGTCCTTGGCATGTTGTTTGGCCAGTTCCGATAAATTGACCGACGGCGTGATGATCAGCGACCTGAGAGGGCGCATCCTTTCATAACCTTCTATTCCGGACTGACTTATATCGCCAGCGGTGAGCAGTTGATTCAACCGCTCCAGATGCTCGACATCCGTGGGCAGATGATCCAGGAACATCGCATTCAAAAGAACGCCTATGACCTGCGCAATTGAAGGATATTCCCGCCCCCCAGTATCCTCCTGATGTTCAAGATTTTCACATCTGACACCGATCGCCACAATTTTATTTGCGCCTAAGCGGATAGCCGGGCTGAGCGGTTGCTGAAGTCGCACGCAACCGTCGCCATAGAAAGCCGTCCCTTCCGAAGTCTTAAGCCGTATTGGCTGAAAGACCAGCGGAATCGCAGCGGATGCACACACGTGGTCAACGGTAATCGGCATTGCCAGAGTCACTCGCCGGCTTCTGCTCCACATCGGGTGACCTTTTTTGCCTTGAATGAAGATGTAGGATTTCCCCGAGGTATAGTTCGTCGCAGAAATCGCGAGCGCGTAAAGGTGCCCTTGCTTAATGTTGACTTCTATCTGCTCGCAGTGCAGATGACGATTCAGGAAGCGGCGTAATGGTTTCGCATCGAGCAGTGAATGTGCACTGCCTCCTCCAAGAATGGCCCCAAAAGAAAGATCCAGAATCCAGGCGACGGAGTTGGCGGCCTGGGAAAAAACATCGCAGCGAAAAATATCCGAAGGCCGGAGATTCGACCAAAGCCGCGCGAGTATTGCGGTTGTCAACGAGAAATTGTTGCTCCCGGCGGCCAGGGCGACACCATTGATTGCTCCAGCCGAAGCAGCTCCGATGATAGGAAAGGGATTGCCGCGTGCCCGAACCCGTTTTATCTCGCCGATGCGCTTAAGGACACCCGCTTGATATGCGCCGCGGGCACCCCCGCCTGTCATCACCAGGCCCAGTGTGTTTTCCGAGGTTGCCTCGAGCATCTTTAACTCCTTACGTTCCCGAAGTCAGACAGGAATGCTCACGACGTCCTGCAGCCATGTGATTCTGCCCAGCTTAGGCTCGCCAGACTGAATAGCGCAACTGGTAGCATAAGTTTCTGTGCGGTTTCCACCCCGTTCTTGCCCTCCGGCGCGTCTCTCGCACCGAGGTCACGAAGCGTCATCTGGCGTTTGCCAAAGCCGTTCCTGCGGGATGAGAGAGCAATAGCCTTCCGGTCGTGTTACCGCTAACGCCATTCTGGCGGGGCATCCATGGGTAGATGCAGAGCTGGCAAAAGTGGAATCTATGTACATATCGTGTATATAATTGTGCTAACTCTAGGAATTCACGCTACCATACTCCAGGTGATGTTTGCATAGGTACACCACTTTCATGGCGTAAGGGACCTAGAAAAAGCATCGATCGCAGCAACTCTGCAGGCAACTGTTTTCCTTCTCGCCCGCTCTTTAGAAAGAGCGTGTATTTCGGAGCGCCGAGTTCGGCAGTCCTCATAAGCGTTGCAAATCTGATTGTCCGGGATTCTTTTGGGCCGGGGAAAAATGTGAAACTGAACTCCGATAAGGGCGCCATCATGCAGACTGGCAGGACGAGGGTATTGATTGTGGAGGATGATCGCGCCCAATCGAGCTTCCTGAGCACGCACTTGACCCGACGCGGCTATGACGTAAGTTTGGCTTCAACCGGGGATGAAGCGATTCGGATGTTCCGGGTCTTTGATCCCGCCCTGGTGCTGCTGGATGCGGATGCGCGGGGCATGGACGGGATGGAAACGCTGGAGAGGCTGAAGCAGATGAAGCCAGAGGTCTCGGTGATCATGACCGCCAGCAGCGGCGCACCCGAGCTGGTCTTTCGCGCCTCCAAGCTGGGAGCCGATGACTTCATCGCCAAACCGCTTGACTTGACTGCCCTGGACCAGCGGATGACCCGCCTGTTGGACGGACAGCGGCTGACCAGCGAGGTAACGCAGCTACGCGACCAGATGCGGCGGCAAAACGACTTCAGCATGTTGTTCGGCACCAGCCCAAAAATGGAGGACGTAAAGAACACCATCGAGCAGGTGGCAGACACCAATGTCACGGTGCTCGTCCGGGGAGAGAGCGGCACCGGCAAGGAAGTAGTGGCGCGCATGGTGTTCTCCCATTCGTCACGGCGCGAGAAACCATTTGTCAAGGTAAACTGTGCAGCCATTCCCCATGAACTGCTGGAGAGCGAACTGTTCGGCTATGAACCGGGCGCATTTACCGGAGCGAACCGGCAGAAGCTGGGCAAATTTGACCTCGCCCACGGGGGAACGATCTTCCTCGATGAAATCAGCGAGATGCATCCGGCGCTGCAGGCAAAACTCCTGCACGTTCTGCAGGATGGAGAATTCTCCCGCCTTGGCGGAAAGCGCGATATCGCGGTCGATGTCCGAGTCCTGGCGGCCACCAACAAGCACTTAGAGCGCGCGGTGGAGGAAGGCACATTCCGCGAAGACCTGTTCTACCGGCTGAACGTTGTGACCATTCACATTCCGCCGCTGCGCGAGCGCAAGGAAGAAATTCCCATCTTCCTAGATTTTATGCTGCGCAAATACAGCGAGTACTATGGAAAGCAGCCTCCTCCGTTTACCGATTATGCGGTGAGCCGCATGCTGGAGTATAGCTGGCCAGGCAACATTCGCGAGTTGGAAAACCTGGTGAAGCGATACGTCATCGTGGGCAATGAACCGCAGATCATTCGTGAACTCTCCTCCCATAAGCCGCCGAATTCGTCCATCATTGGCAGTGCCAGCATTGTTTTGGAGCCACAAGAAAACAGCACCTCCGGCATCTCCTCAGCAGATTCAACTCTGCCGGGCGCTCGTCCAGCCTCACCTGAATCGGCTTCGCTCTCGCTTCTGGAAATCGGTCGGCGCGCTGCCATGGAGGCTGAACGCGTGGCGATTGAGCGAGTGCTCACCGAGACGCGCTGGAACCGTCGACAGGCGGCTAAGATTTTGAAGGTGAGTTACAAGGCGCTGCTCAATAAAATGAAGTTGATGGAGCGGCAGGATCGTAGCAACAAGAAGACTACAATTACTTAATAGTAGTAGATGAATTCCACTAGCGACGATTTTTTTCTCTGTTTCCAGCTCGACGGTTCTGAATTAGAAACTCTCGACTTCGCCGAATTCCTCTAAGGTGAATAAGTTAGACATTTTCTTGATTACGCCTAGAAATTCTGCTCCGCTTGGCACGGAACGTGCATCAAAGAAAGTAACAAAGAGGCCGTGACATTCAAGATGCAATTCCCTCTCATGAAGTACCGACTTCTCAAAGCCGCTCTGGTTCAGGGGAGCAGCGCCTAACTTTTCCTGCCTAGCGATCCCACCCTCCCTTGCCTCTTTCAGAAAGCGACCCTCAACCGGGCCGCTTTTTTGATTAAGGCGGGTTGTTGTCCGTGATTACGCGATTCCCGACTGCCTGCTCATGGATTTCGTCCAAGACTCTGTTGCGCTTTGAGATCCGCCAACGTCAATGCGAAAAAGGCAGATGTATCCTGTCCAAAGTAGTTGATGCACGAGAATAGACTTCTGCTACCCCACGGTCGGTGCAACTATCTCGTAAGCGGCGATGAGCTTGCACCATCGTTCCGGGATCACGATGGACGCTTTGGCATGATAGTCGAAAGCGACCATCACCGAGAGTCCGCGTGCAGCGCGTTTCCCATGAGTCTCACTCCAGATCTCATATGCGAAGTCGAAGGATTTGCGCCCCACCCGCGAAATCCGGCACCCGACCACAACATCCTCGCGATAGTCGAGGGGCTGTTCATAGTCAAATTCCAATCGCGCCAGAATGACGCCGCTTGCCCCGGTTAGCTTTTCCTTGAGCACCTCTTCGAAATAATTAGAGCGAACGGTTTCCGCCCATATCACATAGGAGGCGTGGTTCACATGCTGCAACATGTCCACATCACAGAACGGCACTCGGAAGCGCAGCACGGATCGAAAGTCGGCAATTGCCATTTTGTTGCTCCAGACAGACGGCGCGGACTATGCTGCCTGCTTCGATTCCAACGCTCATTTTAACTCAGCCGATGGGATCCGTTTACGACTGGACCAGGCAGAGCACAAGTGATTCCCTGCCAGGTGCTGAGCGCGACGGAGTTCATCCCCGCCCCGTGCAAAAGGCCAGCGCGGAGCTGGCCTTTCCGTTAGGGGATTCGGTCATCCCGAAAGCTCAGCGAATGGCGTCGAACTTTTCCTTCGGGGCGTTGCATATTGGGCAGTGCTCTGTTTCCTCAGGGTTGTCAGTGACCTCACCGCAAATCAGGCAGACATAGAAGGTTGTCTGGGCGCGCTGCGCTTCCAGATTTGCCAGCGCCTCGCCGTAGAGCTGCGCGTGAACGGCTTCGGCTTTCATGGCCATGCTGAAGCTGCGAACCGCATCCTCGTGGCCACTGGCTTCGGCCTCCTTGATGAACGTCGGATACATCACATCGCGCTCGTATTCTTCTCCTGCTTTGGCCGCTGCAAGGTTTTCGCGGGTACTCCTCACCTCGGGCGGGTGAAAGGTGGCGTGGGCAGCACCTCCCAGTTTGGCAATAACACGGGCGTGATGCGCGGCATGGACCTCTTCAGCTCGGGCGGCGGCACGAAACAGCGCGGCGGCGCGAGCGAAGCCCTCAACTTGGGCCTTGATTGAGAATGCAATATACCGGATGCTGGCGTTGCTCTCGCCTTCATAGGCGGCTTGCAGGTTTGTTAAGCTCTGGAGTGCAGGGGCGGCGGCGTTGCTCATGAATATCCTCCTGCTGGCAGGGTACTACCGGAGCGGCAATGCTGGATGTGACGAATGACCGTCTTGCCTCGGCAAACGGGAGACTCGACGACACCTGCGACAGCCATTTTCTATTAAGCATCTCCTTTATTTTCAATGTGACTCCCGCGCGCAAAGGGAGCTGATCGTTGATATCCGGAGGTCCGATTGAAAGGCCGCAGAAGCTCTGGAAGCTGTTTCATTGAAAGTGGGCAGGAGACAGCTTCTGGAGTTTCTAATGCATCCTAGGCGGGTTGGGGAGCTGTGGCGTGAAACCCATAACAAATCCGTAGCTAGCCTATAAGAATTTTCTTTTAATCCTTGGCGACCAAATCGAGTAAGCTGTTTTACTGCCACCTAAGTCCATAAAAGAAGGAATGGCCTGACTGGGCTCAATGGCAGTCATTGAAACGCAAGTCCATTTGAGCGAGGAAAAAACAAATGAACGCACAACCAGCAATCATAAGCGATCGAAGCTGCCGTAGCAGTATCCAGTTCTTGGAGGCCCTGACTGCTACCTATCGGCAAAAAGATTTTGCCGTGAGATTTTGGGACGGAACTTTGTGGGGGGATATCCATGGGCCGCGTTTTACGCTCGTCCTCAAACATCCGGGCGCACTGCGAAGTATGCTTATGTCTCCCAATGAACTGACATTGGGCGAGGCGTTTATTTACGACGACTTTGACATCGAAGGCGATATCGAGGCTGCGTTTGGTTTCGCGGACTTTCTGCTGGATCGAGATTACTCGATCATCGAGAAGCTGAAGCTTGGCGGCATGATCGCGACACTTCCTACCGCTGACAACCGTAGCAGTCGTGCGCAAGGGGCGGACCTCAAAGGGAAAGTACACTCCAAGGAACGCGACCGGAACGCAGTTTCATATCACTACGACATCTCCAATGACTTCTACGCGCTCTGGCTCGACAGTTCGATGGTGTACTCCTGCGCATATTTCAAGTCTGCGGAAGATGACCTCGACACCGCACAAGCACGGAAGCTGGATTATATCTGCAAGAAGCTGAGACTCCGGCCAGGTGAGAGAATGCTCGACCTCGGCTGTGGATGGGGTGGCCTGCTGATGCACGCTGTCAAGAACTACGGCGTGGAAGCGTTCGGCATTACCTTAAGTACTGCGCAGGCGAAACTGGCGCGTGAACGCATCCATCTGGCAGGGTTGGAGGATCGCTGCAAGGTAGAGGTGCGCGACTATCGCGACCTCGATCCATCGCAGCGGTACGACAAGATCGTCAGCGTCGGGATGTTCGAGCACGTCGGAGAAAAATTACTGCCAGAGTATTTCCGGCGTGCCTGGGAAGCTCTGCGTCCCGGCGGAGTCTTCCTTAATCATGGCATTGCGTCTTCGGCGACTGTGCAAGGCAGGGGACCATCCTTCACAGAAAAATATGTATTTCCTGATGGCGAATTGGTTCCTGTGAGCAGCACATTGCGAGCAGCTGAAACCTGCGGCTTCGAAGTGCGGGACGTTGAGAGCCTTCGCGAACACTACGCGCTTACCCTGCGTCACTGGGTCCACAGACTTGAAGAGAAAGCTGACGAGGCAAGAAAAATAGCTGGCGAGGTGGCTTACCGGATATGGCGGCTATATATGTCTGGTTCGGTTCATGGATTCAAGACCGGGCGGATCAGCGTGTACCAGGTACTTCTTAGCAAGCCTGATCATGGCGATTGCCAGTTGCCGCTTACCCGTGAGGACTGGTACTCCTAGCCAACTTCACTGTGGCATAGCTATGGGGTGCGGTTTTAGGGGACTGCTCCTGTTTTGCCCTGGTGCCAGACGAACTTACCCATCAAGGCAAATGGCGGAAAAGCCCCTATCGGTTTCGATAGGGGCTTTTTCTTACTTTATGTACTGGAATCCAGCCGGCACCTCGGCCTCGCGTAGAAACTTCGCGCTCTCCTCTGGCGGCGTTGGATTGATGTAAAAGCCCGAACCCCACTCGAAGCCGGCTGTGTTGGTCAGCTTGGGTATGAACTCGATGTGCCAGTGGTAATAGTCAAGCGCGGCCTCCTGCAACGGCGCCGTATGCAGAGCCAGGTTGTAGGCGGGACTGTCCAACGCAACCTCGCACTTCATCAGCAACTGCTTCAGCGCGGCCGCCAGGTTGATCATCTGATGCAACGAAAGATTCTCAAAGGCCGATTCGTGGCGCTTGGGCATAATCCAGGTCTCAAACGGGAAGCGCGGCGCGAATGGAGCAAAAACAAGAAAATCATCATTCTCGATGACCACGCGCATCGGGTTTTCCATCTCCTGCCGCATGATGTCGCAGAAGATGCAGCGCTCCTTGACGGTGAAGTACTGCCTGCCGCCGTCCAACTCCTCAATCACGTGCTTGGGCACGATCGGCAGCGCAATCAACTGCGCGTGCGGATGCTCGAGTGTAGCTCCTGCTGCCTCGCCATGGTTTTTGAAAATCATGATGTACTTGAAGCGGCGGTCCTGCTTCAGATCGACGATGCGGTCGCGCCATGCCCACAGCACGCTCTCGATGTGTTTCGGCAGCAGCAGTCCCAGATGAGAGGCATGGTCCGGCGTCTCGACGATCACCTCGTGCGCGCCCAGGCCATTCATCTTGTCGAACATGCCCTCGGCCTGCCGATTAAGGGTGCCTTCAATTCCAAGGGCTGGAAACTTATTGGGCACAACCCGCACCGTCCACCCTGGGCCGTTCTTCTGCCCGTTGCCGTTTGAGTTCGGACGGTAGGCTAGCACCTCCGAAGGCGTTTTCGCTTCGTTTCCTGGGCAGAAGGGACAGAAGCCGCCCTTCTGCACCACTTTATTATGGAGAAAATCGCTGGGCCGCTTGGCGCGGTCCGTGGAGATGATGACCCACCGTCCAACCACTGGATCTTTTCTCAGTTCAGGCACATGCATACCCCTTGCGCCGTTAAAACCACGGGCGGCGCTTTCCACTCATACTACGCCAAGAAAACGCCTCCTTGAATAGATCAATTTGCGGCGCCATTCCCGGAATCACATAGATGCTGACCACATCAAAACGGGAGAGCGGCCGCGGCCTTCGCCCGCGCAAAAATTCGGACGCCATCCGCCGTAATTCAGCCTGCTTGGCATGATCAACGGCAGCTTCGGCCGGCTTCACTGCATGGCTGCTCCGCGTTTTCACCTCGATAAAGCAGAGCGTATTACCCTCCCAGCCGATCAGGTCGATTTCGCCCTTCTGTCCCCGGCAGCGCCAGTTGCGTGCAATCATCGTGTAGCCTTGGCGGCGGAGAAAGTAATAGGCCATCTCCTCGCCCTTGCGCCCCGTGCGCAGGTGTGCCGGGCCGCCACGCTCGCGCCGGAACAACCGCGTCATGCGCTCCAGGAGCGCCGTAATCAGCTCGGGAATTTTTCCGATGGACATTGCCGAAAAAGTGTACCGCAGAAGCTCTCGCCTGCCGAGTGAATCCCGCGGTAAACCTGAAACTTTGATTTAAGATCAAAGACGCAAGGGGAAAAACTTTGAAGAAGCTCATCGTCTTCGATCTGGATGGCACGCTCGCCGAGAGTAAATCCGCTCTGGATGCCGAGATGTCCGCACTGCTGGCCGCTCTTCTCCAAGTCGCCAAGGTCGCCGTGATCTCCGGCGGCGACTGGCCGCAATTTGAAAAGCAACTGGTCTCGAATCTTCCCCAAGGCCAGCGCATGGAAAACCTTCTGCTTCTGCCCACCTGCGGAACCAAGTTCTTCCAGTTCACCGGCGAGTGGAAAAAACTTTACGCCGAAGACTTCACCGATGCCGAGAAAAAGAAGATCATCTCGTCACTGCATCGCGCTCTCGAAGTTGCAGGCTTCAAGCCGGAGCAAACCTGGGGAGAGATCATCGAGGACCGCGGCAGCCAGATCACATTCTCCGCCCTCGGCCAGCAGGCGCCGCTGGCAGCCAAGGAAAAGTGGGATCCGGATTACGCCAAGCGCACCAAGATCAAGGCCATCCTCGAAGGCTATATCCCGGAGTTTTCGGTGCGCATGGGCGGCACAACTTCCATCGACGTGACCAAGCCCGGCATCGACAAAGCCTACGGAATCCGCAAACTCCGCGACATCCTCGGCATCTCCATCGAAGAGATGATCTTTATTGGCGACGCAATCTTCCCCGGTGGCAATGACTATCCGCCGAAAGAAATCGGCGTGCCCTCCATCTGCGTTCGCGACACGCATGAGACCAAGCGCGTGGTGGAGGCGATCATCGCGTGTCTGGGAGGCTAAAACGCAGGGCTCCGGCCGTTTTGGCAGCCAGCTGTTGCCAAATGTGGACCGCCAGCCGGCCAGCTAACGATTGACTAATCTGATAATGGTTTCTGGGGTGGGAGTGGCTGAATGGTAAATCCTTTTTCGAATTTGAAAGGATTGACTTCCCCGCCACTAAATTTTGGCGTCCGGTAACTCGATGGTCAATCGCTAAAGCTGGTGTCCCACATCTGCCAACGGCGGCAGATGTGGGACACCAGCGACGTGCTTCCGTTCGTGCATTACCCGAGCAACGCCGTCACCTTGGGCATCCACTCGCTGATCGCAATCTTCTGCGGACAAAGTTCTTCGCAGGTGCCGCAGGCGATGCAGGCGCTCGAACGTTCCGCCTCTTTTAGAAAGGCTTGGTACTTGAAGCGCGCTCCCGCCAGGTCGTCGAAGAGATGCGCGTAGTTGAACTGGTCGAAGTTGCCGGGAATGTCCACGCCGTTCGGACAGGGCATGCAATAGTTGCAGCGGTTACATGGAATCACGGTGCGCGCGCGGTACTGCTCCGTCACCCGCGCGATCAGCGCCTGCTCCGCCTCGCCGAAGCCGTGGATGCGCGAGCGATCGGCAGAAAGGAGATTTTCTTCCACCTGCGCCATCGTGGTCATGCCGCTCAGCACCACGGAAACCTCGGGCTGATCCCACAGCCACTGCAGCGCCCACTCGGCGGCTGAGCGCCGGATCGGCGAGCGCTCCATGGTTTCGCGCACGTCCTTCGGCGGATCCACCAGCCTGCCGCCCAGCAGCGGCTCCATCACCACCACGGCCAGTCCTTTGTCTGCCGCCAGCTTCAAGCCGCGCGTTCCCGCCTGATTTTTTGTGTCCATGTAGTTGTACTGAATCTGGCAGAAACTCCACAGGTCGCTTCCCTTGACGATCTCCTCGAAGCTCTCGTACTCGTCGTGGAAGGAGAAACCGAGATGCCGGATGCGTCCATCGGCGAGCGCCGCCTCGGCCCGCTCCAGCAGATTGAACTTGAGGACAAGGTCGCGCCAGCGGCTCTGGTTCAGCGCGTGGAAGAGGTAGCAATCGATATGATCGGTTTGCAGCTTTTGCAGTTGCTCGCCGAGCAGCCGGTCAAAGTCCGCCGCGCTCTCAAGCGTCCACATCGGAAGCTTGGTCGCGAGCTTCACCTTTTCCCGGTAGCCATCCAGCAGAGCATTGCCCACGACAATTTCGCTCCGCCCTCCGTGATAGGGATAGGCCGTATCCACGTAGTTCACACCGTTATCGATGGCGTGACGAATCATCGGCACCGCTTCGTCTTCCACAATGTTGGGGCTGAGCCGCCCTCCGTCGGTGGTTGGCAGACGCATGGCGCCAAATCCCAAGGCCGAAATCTTCCAATCAAGCTTTCCAAAATTGCGATATTGCATTGTCTTCCCCCTAGATGCTTTCCTCTGCTTCCCGAACTATATCCTGCCCTCAAGCACTTCCTCCGCCGTACACACATCCACAATGCCGGCGCAGCCGTAGATGACCGGCAGCACTTTTTCCGCCGGATATTTCCTGCGCCACTCCGCCACCTTCTCCGTGCCCGCACGATAGGCAGGAAGGTACATGCGCCCCAGCAGCGGATGGCTTCCCCATGCGCCGCTCAGCTTGTCGGCGCGCTCCTCGCTGACCAGAAAGTCATTGCGCAGCACACCGGCGACCTCGGGCTGCGGACGGCCTTCACCCCAGGTCAAAAAGCTGGACTGATTCTTCGCGTCGTCCTGTAGCAGCGCCAGCAGCGCTCCGATCTGCATATCTTCGTCGGGGAGTTGCTCCAGCTCGGTTGCGCCGTGGGCGATGAGGATGGCGTTGTTGGCGATGCCTTCAAAGAGCGCGGCGGCCCTGGTGTTCATGGTCAGCACCGTCGCCTCAAAGCCCGCCAGCCCGCGCACATAAAGGTTTTGCAGATAGGCAAAGGTAGTCACATGACCGGGCACAACTTCGTGGCTGATGAGTTGATAGAACTCCGGCACGGAGATTTGCAGCGAGGCGTTGATCTCATAGGTCGCCTCGTAGTGCGGCGAGCCGTCGGCGTTACGGGCGCGGCCCACATAGTTCATCGAGCCTGAAAACCACGCATCCTTGATCGCCAGGAAGTCGATGTTGGCGCGCGGAACGCCGGCCAGTTCTTTTGGAAGATAGGGCGACAGATGCTTCGCGCTGAGCTGGTCAAAGTAGGCGATCACCGCCGAACTGAGGGTGCGCACGCTGGCCATCGGCGTGACCCGATCCCTGCGCCACGCGTCCACCGCCAACAGCAGCGAAGCGCCGTCGTGCGAGGTGTGCCCGGCGCGAGCCAGCAGCTCCGCAACCCGCTCGCGCTTGGCCTGCGGCTGTGAAGGCTCCGGCGCGCGCCCCGCCGAAGCCAGCACGCAGCGCTCGTAAGGCACCGCCGGGCCACGGCCAAGCATCTCCAGCGCCAGATCGAACATGACCTGGATGGAGACGGCGAGACCCGCCAGATAGCGGCCGCGCAGGGCTCCGACCCTGAGCGCCTCGGCCTTCAGTCCTTCAATGGCCTCCTGAAGATCGACCACGTTCAAGTAAACATCGATGGCCTTGCGGTCAATCAGCTTTGCCCCTACGCCTCCCGACTCCCGCACCCGCTTTGCCACTGCAGCCGTGTAAGCCAGCGGCAGCGGATCATCGCTGAACCAGGAGTCGGCGATGAAGCGTCCCGTACCTGAGGCGCACATCACATCGCCGCCCCACAGGGTGTCAATTCCAAGCACCGCATCCGCGCAATAACGCCCTGCTGCATCCATGATTTCCTACTCCTGAATCTTCTTCAGCGAACCAAACCAGACATACGCGCAAAGCGCGACGAACATCAGCGCCGAGACCGATTCGGAGACTGATATGGTGTCATACCACGGCAGCTTCACAAGGTCTTCGCGAAACCACGGGAACAAGCGCAGTGCAGCGCCGAATACTCCGCCCAGCGCGCCTCCGGCCATCAGCCCTGAGGCAATGATCACGCCGCGCTCGCGGATCGTGCGTCCGGCCTCGCCATCCCGCTTCTCTGCCTTCTTGTTCAGCAGATGCGAGAGGAAGCCGCCGACCAGCGCCGGAGTGTTCAGCTCCAGCGGGAGATACATTCCCAGGGCAAAGATCAGCGATGGCTGGCCCAGCATCTCGAGCACAATCGTAATCATGGCGCCGACGCCGAAGAGCATGTACGCCACCGGCTGGCGGCTCATGAATCCCTCGACCAGCGCCTTCATGATGGAAGCCTGAGGAGAAGCCAGCACCGGCCTCAAGTCGCCCATCGCCGCTTCACCGAACTGGAATGTCCGCGCCAGCATGACGATGGTCAATCCGGCGGCGATGGCCGCCGCGATCACGCCCAGGAACTTCACCTTCTCCTGCGCCGCCGGAGTCGAGCCGATCCAGTAGCCCGCCTTGAGGTCGGTGATCGTCTGTCCGCTCACCGAGAGCGCCGTGCAGACCATGCCCGCAATCGCCATCACGAAGAACATTCCCGTGGTGCCCGAGAGTCCAAAGCGAAGGAGCACAACCGCGGAGATGATAATCGTCAGCATGGTCATGCCGCTGACCGGATTGCGAGCCGTGGTGGCAATTGCGTTGGCCGCAACCGACGTAAAGAAAAACGAGAACACCACCGTCAACAGCAGCCCCAGTCCCAGCACCGCCCAGCTAACCTTCAAACTTCCCAGCAGCACAGCCACGGCAATTGCGCTTACCACAACGCCCAAAAGAATCGAGATCAGCGGCAGGTCGCGGTCGGTTCGCTGCACGTCCTTATCCTCGCCGCGGGTAAACGCCTTGAAGGCAATCGTGAATGAGGCGGCGACAATTTTGAGGCTCTTGAAGATGCCGAAGATTCCCGCCGTCGCAATGGCGCCCACCCCCATAAAACGCACGTAGCTGCGATAGATCTGCACGGCTGACATTGCGCCAATCGGCACCGTTCCCGGATAGACGCTGCCAAGCACATGCTGTCCGGCAAAAAATATCAGCGGAACCAGCACGAAGTTCGCCAGCACGCCGCCGGCGCAGAGAATCATTGAGCTGCGCAGCCCCATTACGTAGCCAAGGCCGAGGATAAAGCTGACGGCGTCAAAGCTGACGACGATGCGCGCCTTCACCCCCAGGGTCTTCACCAGCGGAATCCACTGGAAATCCAGGAACTCCTTCCAGACCTGAAAAGTGGTGACGAAAAAATCGTAGATCCCCGAGATCAGCGTTGCTTGCAGCAGCAGCTTGGCCTGTGAGCCGCCACGTTCGCCGGTCACCAGAACCTCGGTGATTGCCGTGGCCTCCGGATAAGGAAGGACGCCGTGCATCTGGCGTACAAAGTAGCGCCGCAGCGGAATCAGGAAGAGCACGCCCAGGCATCCGCCCGCCACGCAGATGAAGATGGTCTGCACCGGTCTGGGATCGAGCTTGAGGATGTAGAGCGCGGGCAGGGTGAAGATGGCTCCCGCCACTACCGCGCCAGCGCAGCCGCCGATGGCGGTGATAATCACGTTTTCCAGCAGGGTGGAGCGCCGCGCATAGACCCGCGCCAGTCCGATCGCCAGAATCGAGATCGGGATCGCCGCCTCCATCACCTGTCCCACCTTCAATCCCGAATATGCCGACGCGACCGTAAAGACGACGCACAGGAAGGTGCCCCACAGAATCGAGCGCCAGGTCAGCTCCGCTTCGCGGGACGCGGCGGGAATGATCGGACAGTAAACTTCATTCTCGCCGAGAGGTTTGTAGGCATTGGGTGGAAGTGAATTTGTATCGGCTTCTGCGGCCATCAACGAACCTTTCATCGTAAGGCTGCGCCACGGAACAGGCGGCCCAATCATTCACTGGCCTGCCAACCGGGGAGACTGCAAAACGATACACGCCCACGCCGCCGTATGGCAGTGACCCAGCGCACGCCATAGATGTTTGGAATTCAGCGCGGGTACCCCACACTTGCCGTCGTCAGCTAGAAGCTATTTCCTAACCGGCTTGGAACTCCGCGCCGCACTACCTCAGGGGCTAAAGCCCGCGATCTTCCTGCTCCCTGGCGGCATGGCTGAAGCCATGCCCTTTCAAAACCGGGTTATGAAACAGCTTCTGGCAAGTGCGGGCTTGCAGCGATAGCCGGATAGACCAACCCGGCAAGCGCTCTATATCTCGAATACCGCTCCGGTGTCGGCGCTGGTTACGAAGTGCAGGTAGCGCGCCAGCCAACCGCGCTTCACCTTGGGCTCGAACTTGGGCAGAGCCTTCAGCCGCTTTTCCAACTCCTCGTCGCTCACCTTCAACTCAATCCGGCAGCTCTTGGCGTTGATGTAGATGCGGTCACCCTCGTGTACCGCCGCAATCGGGCCGCCCGCCGCGGCCTCCGGCGAAACGTGGCCGATACAGAGGCCGCGCGTGCCGCCCGAGAAGCGGCCATCGGTGATCAGCGCGGCACGAACACCCGAGCCCACCAGCGCCGCCGTCGGCGAGAGCATCTCCTGCATTCCCGGGCCGCCGCGCGGTCCTTCGAAGCGGATCACCACCACATCGCCGTCCTTTACTTCGCCCGCCAGAATCCCCTGCAACGCATCTTCCTGCGACTCATAAATCCGCGCCGGTCCCTCGTACTCCATCATCTCCGGCGCCACGCCCGCTACCTTCACCACCGCGCCCTTCGGCGCCAGGTTTCCAAAGAGCACAACCAGTCCGCCGGTCGGCGAGAACGCATTCTCCACCGTACGTATGACGTTGCCATCGGCATCGGGCGCGCGCATTACGGCGTCGGCCAGTTGCCCGGTCACGGTCGGCACATCGAGCTTCAGTTCGGTTTTGCCGCCGCGATTCAACTCCTTCAGAATCGCCGGAATCCCGCCCACGCGATGCACGTCCTCG
The DNA here is from genome assembly GCA_049521655.1 of Candidatus Korobacteraceae bacterium. GTDB lineage: Bacteria > Acidobacteriota > Terriglobia > Terriglobales > Acidobacteriaceae > TOLSYN. The sequence goes on along the minus strand of JBEKOO010000002.1, from coordinate 101,752 downwards.
ATGTGAATCTCGGGACGGCTCGGCGAGACCTTGCAGATATTCGGCGTCTTTGCCGAGATCGCGTTCAGCCGGTCGAGCTTGAAGGGAATTTCCGCCGAGTAGGCCAGCGCCAGGGTGTGCAGAATTGTGTTGGTGGAGCCGCCCATCGCCATGTCAAGCACGAAGGCATTGGTGAGCGACTGCTCGGTGATGATGTCCAGCGGCCGCACATTCTGCTCCAGGCAGCGCTTCAGCGCATGTGCCGCCTGCTTGGTCAGCGCAATGCGCTCCGGATTCGGCTCGGTGCGGCTGTGTGCAGCGTCAGCCCAGCGCTCGGCGGGAATCGTCCCCGTTCCCGGCACCGACAGTCCGATGGCCTCGCCGAGGCAGTTCATCGAATTCGCGGTAAACATTCCGGCGCAGCTTCCGCATCCGGGGCAGGCTTTTTCAGCCAGGTGGCGCAATTGCGCGTCGCTCATTTTGCCCACGCTATGTTTGCCCACGCCTTCAAAGACCGTGATGAGGTCGGTGCCGCCTTCGCCTGCCAGCATTGGGCCGCCGCTCAGGTAAACCGCGGGAATATTGATCCGCGCCATTGCGTTGTACATCGCCGGAACGATCTTGTCGCAGTTGGCGATTCCGATCCACGCATCGCACGGATGGGCTCCGATAATGGTCTCGATCTCATCTGCAATAAGCTCACGCGAGGCCAGCGAATACTTCATGCCGAAGTGCCCCATGGCGATGCCGTCGCATACGGCGCCGCCCACGTTGGCGTACCAGACGTTGAAGCCGAGCGCCTTCAGCTCGTCGCGCACAATCGCGCCGATCTTGTCCAGATGCGCGTGTCCCGGAATCTGGGTGGTATAGGAGTTGATGACGGTGACGAAGGGCTTCTTCAGATCGTCGAACGAGCTGATTGTGCCTTCGGCCATCAACAGCGATGCCGCCGGCAGCATGTGAGCGCCTTCGGCAATAATGCGGCTGCCGCGTTTGCGAATGTTCTCGATTCCTGTATTCATACACTCCAGTTTACTTGACGCAGCCCATCGATGGCATGCTTCCCAGCCAAAAGATTGGAGCTGCTACTCTGGCTGCAATCCGGCTCAGCCCATGGTAAGCGGATTGATCAGGGAAGTTTTCTTTGCAGGGTTCCCGCGGAAGGCGCTGCATTGTGCTGCTCTACTTCAGGGTCGTCGCGCAGGTGTCGTCCAAGCTGGAACTGCATTCCGAAGTACCCGATGAGCTGCGATTGGCCGCTGCTTGGCGGGCTGAAGCTGCGCCCGGCCATGAAGATGAAGAGCGCTTTCCGGTTCAAACGGTAGCGGCCGCCGAAGTCGAAGGTATTATCGCGCTCGCCCTGGGGAGTGCCGTTGCTGTAAACCTCGCCCAGAAGCTCCAGCCGCCGGGTTGCCTGATGGCCGAGGGCCAGACCGCTGATCCAGTATCCCTGCTGCTGCGTGAACCAGTGTCCCACCTCCAGATCAACATCGACAGGCCCGACTTTCTTGGTGACCTCAAGCGGAAGCAGGAAGAGCGGTCCCTTGTAGACCAGACCGCGGTGCACCGAATTGTTGGTGTTGTTTATTTCGATCTGCGGATAGGTGCCGATGTTCAGGTCAAGCTTCTTGTCTTCGAAAAAGCGGATCTTGACCCCGAACTTCGAGTCGCCTGGGCCGGAGGCAAGCGCTCCGCCACCCGTGCTGTTGTAGATGTACGGCATCTCATACTTGAGCTGGACGCGATCGCCCCATCCGTAATTCATATCGAGAATGGGAGTCTCGTAATAGTTGTCGCCGGGCTGGCGGTCGATGGTGTAGCCGAGATTGATCTCCCAGTTGTTGCGCCCCGGCGTCCCCGGATCGTCGGTCAGCAGCGGTGGTCCGCCCTGGGCGAGCAACGAGAGTGGAGCCAGGAGGAGCGCCGCCATCAGCAAGAAACGTGCCGCCACGCTCATTCGGCGAAAACACAAAGCTGGGTGAATAGAAACTTCTTTCCCGACAAAAAAAGTAGCAGCCATCAGAATTACGCATCTCTCCGCTTCTAAACTAGTGAAACGATTCCCTGCCGGCATCGCCATGCCGGAGTGCGATCCGCACCAGCGGCAGAAAGGCGGCGGATGAAATGAAATTTCTACGCAGCTTCAATCGTATATCGTACGCCAGTCTTATCAATCTATGATGAATTGCAGAGGGATTGAACTTGCATGTTCAGGCGATGTGGCAAACTAGAGTCTGAATCATTTCATTAGGAGAATGCATGCGTTTCTTGCGAAATTTCTGCCTTACACTTCTCTTGCTGGCGTTGGTTGGCGCGCTAGCCCAGGCGCAAAATCCTTCGGGCTACAAGGTCTTCCGCCGCATCACGCTGGGCGGTGAGGGTGGATGGGATTACCTCACCTTTGACAGCCAGGCGCGCCACATCTACATCGCGCGGGCGACGCGGGTGATGGTGATTGACGCCGACAGCGGCAAGCAGGTGGGCGAGATTCCGAACACGGCCGGCGTGCATGGCGTGGCGCTGGTCCAAAAGCTGGGACGCGGCGTCACCAGCAACGGCAAGGAGGACACGGCGACCGTCTTCGACCTGAAGACGCTGGCGCTTATCGCCAAAGTGAAGACCGGCGGCAAACCCGACGCCATCCTCTTCGACCCCTTCAGCGGCCTGGTCCTCACCTTCAACGGAAATAGCAACGACGCAACCCTGATCGATCCTGCAAAGGCCGCGACCGTCGCCACTATCGCGCTGGCGGGCAAGCCGGAGACCGGCATCTCCGACGGCAAGGGCAAAGTCTTCGTCAACCTGGAAGACAAGAGCGAGATTGCCGTCATCGACGTGGCGGCGCGCAAGGTGCTGGCGAGCTGGCCGCTGACCGGCTGCGAGGAGCCGACCGGGCTCGCCGTGGACCTCGTCAACCACCGTCTCTTCTCCGGCTGCCACAACGCTACCCTGGTGGTGATGGACACAGACTCAGGCCGGGTGGTGCAGACGCTTGCCATCGGCAATGGCGTGGATGCCGCCGCCTACGACCAACAGGCAGGGCTGGTCTTTACCTCCAACGGCGAAGGCAACATCTCCGTCATTCGGCAGCAAGGTCCGGACAAGTACACCAGCCTGGCCAATGTTCCCACCCAGAAGGGCGCACGCACCATGGCGCTCGACCCTGGCCGGCATGTGCTGTACACGGTGGCCAACGCCGCAGCCGACGCCTCCGGCAAGCCCGGCGCATTTGAGCTGATTGTGTTGGAGAAGTAGCCAAGCATTCGAGGCAAGACCAGAAGCGGCGCCGCCATCGCATCCGATGAGGCGCCGTTTTTCTTTGCGAGTAGCTTATATTGCGCTCGCAAGATTGAACTCCAGGCCCGCAGGCGGCGGTGCGAGGCTTGCGGGCGTACCACTTTTCGTATACAAGGAAATGTGTGGAGTCTCTGCCTCAACTCAGTCCCTCGTTAACCATCGCGGTCGTCGGCTCCGGCTATGTCGGGTTGATCGCCGCCGTCTGCTTTGCAGAGATCGGTCACTCGGTAATCTGCGTGGACAATGACCGGACCAAGGTAGAAGAACTGCACTCGGGCGGTGTTCCGATCTATGAGGAGCGGTTGCCTGAGTTGCTGGCCCGCCACCGCGACCATCGCCTGGTCTTTACCTCCGATCTTCTCTCCGCGGTGCGCCAGGCGCAGGTGATCTTTATCGCCGTCGGCACGCCGCAGTCCGCAACCGGAGAAGCCGATCTTTCCTACGTCGAGGCATCGGTTCGTGAAATCGCCACCGAACTCCACGATTACAAGGTAGTGGTTGAGAAGAGCACGGTTCCCGTGCTTACCAGCCAGTGGATCAGCCGCACTCTCCGCTTCAACGGCGCCAGCGACGCGAACTTCGACGTGGTTTCCAATCCGGAGTTTCTGCGCGAGGGCACGGCCATCGAGGACTTCCTCTATCCCGACCGGATCGTCGTCGGGGCGGAAACCGAGCGCGCGCGCGCCCTGCTGCGCCGGGTCTATCAGCCGCTCATCGACGGCAGTTACTTCGCCCGCCACGATCACGTTCCCGGTCCGCGGGATCTTAGCGGCGGAGTTTGCTACCTGGAGACCAGCGCTAAGAGCGCCGAACTGATCAAGCACGCCTCCAATGCCTTCCTGGCGCTGAAGATTTCCTTCATCAATGCCGTATCCAACATCTGCGAACTGGTCGGCACGGATGTGGAAGAGGTGGCCAACGGCATTGGCACCGACTCGCGCATCGGCCCGCGCTTCCTGAGTGCGGGAATCGGGTATGGAGGCTCCTGTTTTCCCAAGGATGTGCGTGCTTTCTACAAGATTGCCGAATCCGTCGGCTACGATTTCGATCTGCTCAAAGTCGTCGAAAAAATCAACGAAAAACAGCAGCTTTGCTTTCTCCGTAAGCTTCGCAGCGCTCTCTGGACCCTCAAGGGCAAGCACATCGGCGTTCTCGGCCTGGCCTTCAAGGGAGGCACTGACGATATTCGCGAATCACCCTCGATCAGCATGATCAAGAATCTGCTTGCCGAGGGATGCGTGGTTTCCGCTTACGATCCGGCCGCGATGGAGAAGGCACGGATCGCTTTGCCGCCGCATGACACTCTGCGCTATGCCGGCGACGAGTTCGACGCGGCTCGTGACGCTCATGCGTTGCTGGTAGTGACCGAGTGGCCGCAATTTGCCGCGCTCGATCTCGACCGCCTGCGCCAGCTCATGCGCTATCCCGTCGTCATCGACGGACGTAACCTTTTTAGCCTGAAAAAAATGGCCGAGGCTGGCTTCCACTACTACAGCATGGGCCGCCCTCTATCCGAGCCCCAGGTCATCTCCGTCTCCAAACGCCCGGAGCTCGAATAAGCGATGCTGCCAGAGCGACGCGATTGTGCAGGCTCCGGCGGCTTCACGCCGGGAAGCACATCAGCATCCACCCACTCGCAAACAGCTCAAGATTAAAACCAAAAGCCAGGAAACCCCTGCCAGTACCGCGCCGAGCAAGACTCACCCCTCGGAGGTTCTAGGAGCGGTACCAGCAAGCCACACCCACCGCCTCAGCCGCGCGCCGCCCCAGCGGTGGCGGATACAGGAACTGACTCATCACTCATTTTGACATCGCGTGCGTCGGGGCCGAAATACGCTAGTAGACAGAACGCGATGGCGCCAAGTCCGGCGACGAGCGACAGCGCTACACCATAATTCTTATGGAGACTGTCGGCGAGCATCGACTGGACCGTGGCATTACCCGCGGCCAACATATTGCCGAACTGCAAGGCAAAACCCGGAAAGGTGCCGCGAACGGCCGGTGGCGACATCTCGTTGAGATGGGCCGGCATGACACCGAAATTACATTGCACCAGAAACTGCATGAAGAAGGCCGTCACCGTGACCGCGATAACACTGGAGCAGAGACCCCAGAACGGCATCAAGACCAACATAGCGGCGGAAGCTATTACCAGCTCCCATCGGCGGCCAATTTTCTGGGAGAGTATCCCGCCGCACAGGCAGCCGAGCAAACCGCCAATGTTGTAGATAGTCGCGATTGTCGCCACCTGGTGGATTGACAGCCTATGCTGAACCTTAAGCATGACGGGGTATAGATCCTGGGTGCCGTGACTCATGGTGGCGGCGGCGAACATCAGGATCATGGCGTAGAGGAACAGCTTCCAGTTGGTACGGACGACCGTCGCCAGGCTGGCTTGTTTCTTTAGCCGCTGTTGTTGCCACACTGGGCTTTCCGGAACGGTGGAGGCGAGAAGAACGACAAGCAAAGCGGGTACAACCGCTACGATGAACATGCCGCGCCAACCCAGGAGGTCATGGGCAAAGCCATAATAAACTGCAGCCAGCATATAGCCGACAGAATAGCCGGACTGCAACAGGCCAGAGGCCCAGCCACGCCAGTGAGCTGGGATGCTCTCCATCGTCAACGATGCCGCAACTCCCCATTGTCCTCCCATTGCAATGCCGAATAAGGCCCGCAAGATCAGGAACACCGTCAAGGTCGGCGAGAAACCAGTGGCGAGTTCGACGGCAGAAAACGCCAAAATGTTTATGATCAGGATCAGCTTACGGCCTAACCGGTCGGCCAAACGGCCAAAGAGCGCCGCGCCGACAACACGCAGCACAAGTGTCGCGGTCACTGCCCAGGTAACGGAAGTAACACCAACGTGGAATGCCCCGGCCAAATCCGTAATGAGAAAGATCATTACAAAGAAGTCGAATGCGTCCAGCGTCCAACCAAGAAAGCAAGTAATAATTGTTCGTCTTTGTTGCGCGAGTGTGAGCATGGGTTTCCTCTCGAAGTTCCTTCTATTGTGCCTAAGTTACTAGCCTCTTTTCCGTAACAGCTTTACACCTCGGACCTGCATTTCAGTACCCAGTAACCTGCAATTCACATCAAAGTCCCATCGATGACAGGCGACTACTCCCAGTACACTGTGGCTCCCTGATGGGCGGATGTAGTCATTTTCTTGTATAGGTTGAGCCATCCGCTTGCGGGTTTATCAACACGCTGCCACTTGGTACGCCGCCTGGCAAATTCTTCATCCGTCACATCAACCGTAAGCTTTCGTTGTTCTATGTCGATTGAAATAATGTCCCCGTTTTTGAGAAGCGCGATGTTACCACCATCGTAAGCCTCTGGAACAACATGTCCGACGGCCAGGCCTCCCGTCGCGCCTGAGAATCTTCCATCTGTCACCAGCGCGATCGTCGTTCCCATTTCTTTTCCCAGCACCGCAGCCATAAACGTCTCTAAGTGAGGCATTCCAGGCGATCCCTTCGGCCCTTCATACCTGATCACTACTACGTCTCCAGGCTTTACCTCATCCCGCAACAAAGCTGCCCAACTGTCGTCCTGGGATTCGTAAACCCGGGCCGGACCCTTGAATACCCAGGCGGCCTTGTCCACCGCGGAAAACTTAACTATGGAACTCTTGGTAGCCAGGTTGCCTTTGAGCACCGCGAGTCCGCCATGTTCATGGATTGGGTCGCTCACCGGCCTAATGATCGATGTATCTCTGTTCCTGGCGCTCTTGACCTTATCGGCAATAGAGCCATAAGCTCCCTGGACATCCAGGTTAATAAGATCTGCCGCGGCTAACTCCTTCATTACCGCCGAGACGCCCCCCGCCTTTGAAAACTCCACCATCGTGTTCGTCTTGTGATTGGGGTAGATGGTACTGATAACCGGTACTTTCATGCTGAGTTCGCCGAATCGTTCCGGGGTAATCTCAATTCCGGCCTGTTTGGCTATGGCTGGCAGATGCAGCAGCGTGTTGGTAGATCCGCCTGTAGCCATGACGTAACTTATGACATTTTCAAACGACTCTTTGGTTACAAACTCACGCGGCTTGGTGTCTTTGGAAGTCAGCTCTACCACCTTGCGGGCGCAAAGCGCAGCCATATTCCTCCACTCTTCACTGCCGGACTTGACACTAGCATTTCCATCCGGAGAAAAACCCAGGATCTCCGCTGTTGCGCACATCGTGTTAGCCGTTCCCATGAAGGGACATACCCCCGGTGTCGGACACGCATGTCTCACAACGTCCTTGTATTCTTCGCGAGTAATCAGATTGGCAATATGAGCGGCATAGGCCTGCTTTTGATGTGTCAGGGTAATCATCTTCCCGTGGGAATGTCCAGGTTCCATGTATCCGCCTGTAAACATCACCGCTGGTATGTTTACTCGAAGAGCGCCCATCAGCATGCCCGGCACTACCTTGTCACAGCTGGCCAGCATCACCATGCCGTCAAGCATATTCACTTCGGCTACGGTTTCCACTTCGGAGGCCACAAGATCCCGTGCTGGGAGGGTGTACCTATCTCCGGCGGTATTGCTGCACATCCCATCGCAGATGCCGATCACCGGAAGCTCCAGCGGCAGAGCGCCGCACTGATAGATCTCATCCTTGATCAGATCGATGACCTTCTTGAAAGGGTAGTGCCCGGGATTCATCTCATTCCACGAGTTGACGATTCCTATTACTGGGCGCTCAGCCTCTTTTTCAGTGATACCCATTGCATAAAGCAGCGTATTTCTATGATCTTTGGCTTCCTCAGCCCATTCACGCGCCATTGGTAACTCCTTCTAACATCACAGTTCAACCTCGGTTATTTACGCCGCCTGAGCGAAGTTATCCGCCACATCAGGTGAAGAATATTGCCTTCGGGATCTCGGAAAAAAATCAATCTACTCTCTTCTGATTGTCGCAAATCAAAAAACTTATTAATTCCCTGCTTCCGCAAATAACCTAGAGCCTCGTCGAAATCAGTTACAGTTAACGCGAGGTGGCGCAATCCCATCTGTCGTTGTCCATACTGCGCCATCTCTCCACAATCGGCAGGAAGAATTTCAAGCACGGTCCCATCCGGAGCTTGCAAAAGGTAGGTCGGAGGGGTTTTTCCGTTATCGTAAACAACCTGCAAGCCAAATATTTTCCTGTACCAATCGGCCAGCCCTTTACTGTCATTGGCAGCAATCGCCGCATGCTCAAAGCCTGTAAACATCTCGCCGTCATTTTGGCCGCTGTATCCTGCCATTTTCAGCTCTTGTCTTCTTTGTGCGCCACACGTTGCAATGCGCACTGCTCCGTTGCCACTTATTACTAACTACTCGTTACGGTTTCAGCACTACTTTCACCGGCTTTTCTTCCCGGTTCAACGCTACGTTCAGCGCCTTGTCTACCTCAGACAGTGGAAACACATGCGAGACAAGCCTGCCTAAGTCGATCACATTCGTCAGCGCCAAAGCGGTTTCGAAATCCCAGCAATACCCTTGTGCCCCCTGCACCGTAATCTCTTGAGAAACAATTAGGGTCACCGGAATCTGAATGGTAGGTTGTTCAAAAATAGCCACCATGGTGGCGATGCCGCCTTTGCAGAGACATCTCATGGCCTGTTCAAAGGTCTTCTCGTTGCCGGCACATTCAAAAGATCTGCCGATCCCGCGACCGCCAGTTACCTGGCGCACTACATCCACCACCGATTCCTGCAATGAATTGATTGTCCTTGTCGCACCCATGGCCAAAGCCATCTCCAGCCGTACCTCCGCGATGTCAGCGACAATGATCTCTCTCGCGCCTGCCGCCTTACACACCGCGCTCACCAGGATGCCGATAGGGCCTGCGCCGATAATCACAACGTCATCGCGTAAACCGATTTTTGCCCTCTTCACGGCATGCACTGCGACCGCCAGCGGCTCGATCAGCGCCCCCGCCTCGTAGGACATACTTTCCGGCAGTTTGTACACATAGCGCTGGTCAACCACAAAGTACTCAGCCATGGCTCCCTGGCCCTGGCGGTAATGGTAGCTGAGATTGTCACAGTACCCGTACTCTCCCCTCAGACAGGGAGGACACACACCACAGGCGATAACTGGTTCGACGGTTACTCGATCGCCGATGCATACCGAAGTTACCTGTGAGCCAATGCTGATGATGTCACCGGATAATTCGTGACCCAGGGCTGCGGGCAACGGCGCCGACGGGTGTTTTCCCTTATAAAGATGAAGATCGCCGCCGCAAATACTGCTGGCTTTGATCGCAATCACCACCTGCGTTGCACCTGGCTCTGCCAGATCGCGCTCAACAATCTGCGCCAGGCCGGGCGTCTGAAGAACTGCCATTCGATACTTCACAATTTCCATCCTCCTATAAGCAATACCAAGCAGCCAGAATCGCCATAACTTTTTCGATAGCCTGACAATGCGTCGTTCGCTGGACCCTTAAAGGTGTTCCGCCACAACCTTGTTATGCGTTATCGGCGGCTTGCCTTCCCGACCTTTTTTGTAAATTGGGGCATACACCTCTTTATCCCGAATTACACAGCCAGTGCATCCGCCGTCGCGCATGATTGTCGTGCAGTTGCCGCAGCTTTCACATGTATTAGCCGGATCGAGCACCCCCGTTTTCAAAATATCGTTTGCAAAGGAGGGATAAGCAATTGCCTGGCGGCCAAAGCCGGCCACTTTCATCCAACCCTGCTCTATGCAGCCGGCCGCTACATTCGGCGCATATTGGCGGAGCCAGCTAATTCCAGCATTCATGATCACCGCCTCCGGAACCGCTTCCTGCATCGCCTTTGCCGAGCTCAATAGCAGTTGAACTCCCTCCAGAGGATGCACTGGAGGAATGTAGCTGCCCTGGTTGTATGGCCGTGTTAGATGCGGGGCGTAATAGGGATTCCCGAGACTTATACCGAAGAGTTTCACACCCTTCTGCCACAATATCTTGATCAGTTGGATCGGTTCGGTATAGTCCGTCTTGTGATAATCCTCCCGCTCGGCACCCCACGAATAGGGATAAGGCAGCTGATTGTAAGTTCCCAACCGCACTGCCAACGTTATTCTGTCGCCAACCTTATTTCTTACCTTGTCAACGATATTGCAGAGCGCGCGTATGCGATTTTCAAAACTACCTCCATAGCGGCCCTCCCTTGTGCGAGCCGACAGCAGTTCCGATAAAAGGTAGATATGACATGCCTTAATATCTATCGCATCAAAACCAGCTTCCACTGCCATCTCGGCTGCGGCGACGAACTTCTCTTCCAGTTGCTCCAGTTCCTCGTCGGTAATTATGTGCATCCGAGATGGGTCTTTATCAAGGTAGAGATTGCTCTCGGCAACGATTGGCGCCATGGTGCTGCCCGGCTTGCTATAACGCCCCGAATGGGTAAGCTGGAGAACCGAATACGGACGACTATGCCCTGCGTCGCTCGCCGCCTTATGTAATTCTTCCAAACAGGTAGCAAAGTCATGTTTAGTAGCATCGTTTATAAATAACTGCCGGGGATTCGCCCGTCCCTCGTTCACTACGGCGGCAGCTTCAAACCACACAAGACCTGCGCCACCTGCCCCAAAACGTTTATATCGCCGCCGAGTAAGTTCACTCGGTCTACCGCCAGTATCACCATCGCATCCTTCCATCGGGCTGATGCCTAGCCGGTTCGGTACTATTTTGGCTCCAATACTTACGGGTTTACTGAGAACACTTAAGTCGGAAGAAACAGGAAGATCGAGTCCCAGCCTCGCGATGTCCTCTTTTAACTCATCCAATTTCTTGTAATGAAATCTAGCGTGCTGTGTCATGCCAACCCTCCAAATCTATTTGAATACTCTCGTGAGTGCGATGCACTTGTTACAACGAACTGAGCCAGTTACCGGAAAGTCGGTGCGCCCCTGGGTGGACGTTATAAATCAGCGATTTGCCGCCGCCCGTCCATCCTCTCCATAACCGCATTCCTTTCATTCAACCTCGCCTCCTAAAACCCGGAGAAGCAGGTCCTCGGTAACTCATAAGCCTTCACGCCCAGCTTGCCCTCTGACGTGCAAAGCTCGCACGTCTTCAATCGAATTTTCTTGCGCGCGGTGTCCGCAGTCGGCCGACAGCGCCAAAACCGTCTCGACCACTAGAGTTGCCACCGCCGGAATCTTCTCCATGGGCAATCGGAACGACGGCGCCGATACACTCATCGCAGCGATCGGACGCTCGGAGTGATCTCGTACGGCGGCGGCCACGCAGCGAACTCCTTCTTCGTGTTCCTCGTTATCGATGGCATAGCCTCGTTCGCGAATGATCTTCAGCTCGGCTTTCAACTCGGCGGGGGTGGTCAATGTATTCGCCGTGTAACATCGCATGCCATGCTGTTGAAGGATCGCATCAACTTCTGATTCAGGCAGCCACGCCAACATCACCTTTCCCGCCGCCGTGCAGTGAACCCCATTGCGATGTCCGATCGTTGAAGAGAGCCGAACGGTCCGGTCAGGTTCGATCTTGTCCACATATAGGGATTCGCCATTATCAAGTACGCAAAGGTGTACGGTCTCGTGAGAGTTATACATAAGCCGTTCGAGGTAAGGCCGGGCACGATCGCGAATGTTGAATCTTGCAATTGCAATCGTGCCTAGTTCGAAGAGTCGTACTCCCAGGCTGAAACGACCGTCCTCCGAATCGCGATCGACCAAACGATGCCGCACCAGACTCATCAGCAGGCGATGCACGGAACTCTTGTGCAGCTTCACTTCGGCGGCAATCTCCGCCAAGCTGGCACTTTCCCGCAGAAGCGCCAAAGCATCTAGAATCGCCAGTGCGCGGTCCAGCACCTGCACCTTGTACAGCGAAGGATTAGCTCCTTGTCCCGGCGACATTGATGAACCTCTTTTCGTCACGAACTTATCTATTAATAAAACCTTCTTATAGCAACTTACTCACAACCTATCAACCGTCAGGCCTCCATCAAGCGACAGTACCGACCCGCTGGCATAAGGAAGATCGCCACGCGCCAGCATGGCTGCCGCCTTGCCGATGTCCGACGGCGTTCCCCATCGCTTTTCCAGCAACAGATTGCCTTGTATCAGCGCATTGTATTTTTCCTGCACAACTTTGGTCATGTCGGTCTGGATGATTCCCGGACGAATTTCATAAACATCGATCCCAAATTCGGCCAGACGGACTACCCACAGCTTCGTAGCCATGGCAATGCCCGCTTTGGAGATGCAGTAATCACCGCGGTTCACGCTTGCGACCGTAGCCGAACACGAACTAACGTTGATAATGCACCCACGATAGGAGTTATCGGCCTGCTTCTGGCGGATCATCCACCCGGCAACCAGTTGCGTCAGAAAGTAAGGCCCCTTCAAATTTATCGACATCAACTCATCGAAACTTTCTTCCGAAGCTTCCAGGATATCGGCGCGGACGCGCGGCGCTATGCCGGCGTTATTGACAAGCACATCAAGCCGCCCAAAGCGCTTTGCGACGGTCTCCACCAATCGCTTACGGTCGGCTGCTTTGGATACGTCCGCCTGCACGTACTCGGCATCGACCCCATTCTGACGCAGAATTTTCAAGGCGTCGCAAGCCTTGCTCGGATCGCTCCGTCCGGTGATTACCAGCTGGTATCCCTCGCGTGAAAGTGCAGTTGCAATGCCGAGTCCGATTCCGCGATGTCCACCCGTGACCAATGAAATCATCTTTGATTTCTTCCTTTCTATCCGCCTGCCCCTTACTTGTCGGGGGAGTAATCAAAAAAACTGTAATACCTGCCTGCGCTCATGCGTTCCACCAAAAGACCCAGTTCAAGCAGGTGATAGTCTCCCCACATACTGGATTCGCCCGCGGGGATTTTCAGTGTCGGTGGAATATAGTCCCAACCGTTCGGACGATGGTAGATGCTGTGAAGCAAAATACCTTCATGCTTGATGTCGGTCGAAAGGTATGGCTCTTGCAACAAGGTTCGTGTGAGCGCAAGTCCAGCCTGAAGGTAGCAATCTCCTGCCGAACCCAGTGCCACTCCAAGGCGGATTAATCCCTGCGCGGCTATGGCGCTCGCCGAGGAATCAACCGGCTCGTAGGCGTTGTAAGGGTCAGCCGCGGAATCGCGCCAATCTCCAAGCCGATAAAGATTCGGCGCGCCCATATCCCAGTAACAGATACCGTCGGATGCAGAGCCTTGGCTGAGATAGAAATCACAGGTCGCCTGCGCGGTCTTCGCCAAAAGAGAAACGGCCGCGGACTTCGCCATCACTCCCGAGTGACCAAATTCGGATTCCGGAAGAGCGTTGACAAACTCCAACTCCTCCGCAAATCCCAGCATCGCCCAGGCTAACCCGCGCGTCCACGTACTGAAAGGTGAATAGCCCTGCTGCGAGGATGGGCACCTGAAGCTGCCGCTAACGGTGTTAAAGATAGCTTCATGCGCGGTACGTCCGCTAAGTTCAGGAGTATCGTAGGCGTCACGTCCCTGGCCGTAGTAGACATTCCATCTGGCCGTGGTAGCCGCATGCGTCAGCAAGCGCCCCAGCAGGTTGATCCTGACATCCTGTTCGCCAAGCAGCGCGTGGCCAAGCATATGCGCCACTCCGCAGACCCGCAGTGTCCGCATCGTATCGATAAACAATGAGTGCGGGCCGTTGAATGAGTATATGTATCCCTGACCCTCCGGCAGCGTCGTCCAGCGCGAGGCTTGCACCGCTCCGCTCACCTTCAGCGCCAACTCGTAATAGCGCAGCTCCCAGTCATTCCGCGGAATCCTGCCTTCCAGCATCAAGCGGCGAAGCTGGCCGTAGGTAGACAGATTGTTGAATCCATGGTCGTGAACGCCCGTATGCGTCAGATGTTCCGCCATCTGCGCGTCCGTATGCTCCCGGCCAACCTTCAACAGGCTTTGATCGCCGGTCAGGTCAAAGCACAGAAGGGCATTGCCGTATTGAAAGCCTTGCGTCCACTGCGTCCAACCACGCGCCGTGTACTTCCCTGCAACGGTAAACACGGGCGCTCCGTCCGCAGCCTTCCAGCGACGCTCCAACCCGGCCGTCTTCGCCGAGGCGAGTTCGAAAAGCCGCTGAAGCGCGGGCTTTAGCTCAGACGGCGTAAGTTTGCCTGTATCTTTCATCGAACTGCCACGGAGGCCGCAGCCGGTTTCGGGTGGCGCGCCTCATGGATAATTTCCACATACCGCTTCGCCGCTTCCGTAATTTCCTGGGTGTTACCGGAGCGAAGCGCCGCCAGCGAAACCAACTCTCCGCCAATGCCTAGCGCGGCCGCGCCGGCCTGGATGAACTCCGCCGCCGTCTTCAGATTCACTCCACCGGTCGGAATCATCGGTACCTGCGGCAATGGCCCTTTCAGCGCCTTAATGTATTGGGGCCCTCCCACCGCTCCACACGGAAACACCTTGACGAAATCCGCTCCGGCCTGCCATGCCGTGATCACTTCGGTTGGAGTCAGAGCCCCGGGCATCACCATGACTCCCGCTTTCTGGGCGAGTTTCACGGTCTCCAGATTCAGGCCGGGACTGACGAGGAACTGCGCTCCCGCATCCAAACATCTCCGTGCGTTCTCGGCATCCAGAACGGTCCCCGCGCCGATCAGTACCTCTTGGCCCACGCTCTTGCTCAGTTGCGCAATCACCTCCAGCGCACCTGGCACGGTCATCGTAACTTCCACGATTGGCACACCGCCGGCACACACCGCCTCGGCCGCCGCCAGCGCCTGGGCAGCCGATTCGGCCCGCACCACCGGAATGATCCCAACCTCCAGAACTCTCTTGATCGCCTCTGACTTTGTCATGATCCCTGCCTCTTACCGCGCAATGCGGGCGCCTACTCCCCGCATCACCTGAGTAACTTCCTTGAAGGTCGCCATCGTGGTGTCGCCCGGAGTGGTCATGGCCAGCGCACCGTGCGCCGCCCCGCATTCCACAGCCCATTGCGGCTCCTGCCCGGAGAGCAAACCATAAATCAGCCCCGAGGCGAAGGAATCACCCCCTCCCACGCGGTCATAGATTTCAAGATCGTCGCGATCTTTTGCCTGATAGAAACTTCCGTCGTAGTAGCAGATCGCACCCCAGTCATTACGGCTTGCGGTCTTCGCCTTGCGCAGCGTCGCCGCTACTACCTGGAAGGGGAACTCCTTGACGACCTCTCCGATCATGCGCTTGAAACCTTCCACCGGCAGCTTCGACGCATGCTCATCCATTCCCGGCACTTCAAAGCCCAATGCCGCAGAGAAATCCTCTTCGTTCCCCAGCATCACATCCACGAACGGCGCCAGTTGCCGATTCACCATTTGCGCCTGTTTCTTGCCGCCGATGGATTTCCAAAGCGACTCACGGTAATTCAGGTCGTAAGAGACCACAACGCCGTGCCGCTTGGCCGCCTGCATCGCCTCCAGGGCCACCCCCGGCGTTGTCTCGGAAAGCGCGCAGAAAATTCCACCTGTGTGAAACCACCGCGCTCCCTGGCGCCCGAAAATCTCCTCCCAATCGATGTCGCCTCTCTTAAGTTGCGAGGCTGCCGTATGTCCGCGGTCTGAGCAGCCCAACCCCGCCCGCACGCCGAAGCCGCGCTCGGTGAAGTTCAACCCATTGCGCACCTTCCGCCCTACGCCGTCGAACTCCGTCCAATGCACAAGCTGCTCAACCCCACCCTGGTACATGAGGTCCTCTATCAGACGCCCAACCGGGTTATCCGCCAGCGCCGTCACAATCGCCGCATCCAGTCCAAAGCAGCGCTTCAAGCCGCGAGCCACGTTGTACTCGCCGCCGCCCTCCCATGCTGCAAAGGTCCGTGTAGTCCATATCCGCTTGTCGCCCGGATCAAGACGAAGCATTACCTCGCCGAGACTGACCTCATCCCAACGGCGTCCTTGCTTGCCTGCTATCTTCAATCCCATTTATCACCTGCCTGCAATCCTGTCACGGCGCTTGATCTGCTCCTCCAGTGGTCTGCTGGTTTGCTCGCTCGACTCTGTTCCGTACCACTATATGAGACAGCCATACCTATAATTGCGCTCTTATGCCTAATCAGTCGAATCAAGCGCACACATTGTCCCATTCTTTGGTAGCTCATCGCACTCTATGAGAAATTCATAATTGATGTCAACAAAATTCCGCTGCGCCGCTTTTCTGCCGCCCTCAGTCCCGCAGCCTGCATTTAGCGCCTACCGCCTTCGCTGCCCGCCACAATCGTTGATGCAGAGCCATTTACATTGATTGATCGCCGAGCTGGGCCAACTCAGGATGCTAGAAGCAAGCTGCCACAAACCCGCCGATACGCAGTAATTCCTTGCTTTCCGAGCCCGTCCGGAAGTACACTCCACGCCATCTTGTCCGGGGGGAAGCCTGCGCGCTTGCTCACATTCGGCTTGATGATTTTGGTTCGCTGTTTGCACGACGAGGGTAGGCGCGATCCTTTGCGCAGGGGAGACAATTAAATGCGTGTCACAGAGGTAATGAGCGGCAATCCGGTTTGCTGTGTACCTGGGACGAGTGCGAAGAAGGCTGCCGTCCTCATGCGCCACTTCAATACCGGAGTTCTGGTAATCGTTGACGATCTCGAGCGCCGCAAGGTGTTGGGCATTCTCACCGATCGCGACCTTTGCATCCGGGTGCTCGCCGCTAACGGTGATCCCGAGCATATGACGGTGCAGGAGTGTATGACGAGCCACCCGGTGTGCTGCAAGGCGCAAGAGGAGATTGAACCGGTGATGGCCTCGATGGCAGTTCACAAGATACGCCGCGTGCCGGTCGTGAACGGGGCCAATGCACTCGAAGGCCTCATCACGGACCGCGACTTGCTGGAGAACGCGGAGATCGATCCCCATGCTCTTTGTGTCGCCTTGGGCCGTATTATCGCGTCCACCAAAAGATCGATGGATATGGACTCGGTGACTGCATTTCCATAGGCCCTCCTGGAGGACCTACGGTTTTACCACCCAGGACTCAAAGCGCAGACCTGCACCGGCGTCGTACGAACGCTGGAAGGCCAGGGGATTGTTCTCTCTCCATTCGTCCCATTCTTCGCCCTTGATTCTGGCAACCTCGACCAGATAGCCGCTGGTGGCTTGTCCTACGCAGTTCTTGGAGATTGTGCCGGTCGGCGCGATGGTGTTAATCGCACCGCCGCGATCGACCTTGCCCCGAATGATCGGATCGATGCGGGCGCCATGATCGATGTACGCTACCCCCGGCCGCAAACGCTCCGTAACGTAGGCGCCGCCGAGAACTATGCCGCGTTCGTTGAAAATCTTGATAATGTCGCCGTGCCGGATGCCGCGCTTCTTCGCTTCCGAGGTGTGGATCCAGATTGGCTCATAAGCATATCCGTCAGGGCCGGTAATCTTGCAGGTGGGAGCCTCTCTCGTCCAGGTAATATCGTCACACTGCGCATGAGTCCTCCAGCGCCCGTGATTCGATACCAGGAGCAGCGAATACTCCTTTGCCCGCAGGCTCGAAAGACGCTCATCGTGCATCTCGCCGCTTTCAATCCATTGCGGAGAGGGCGGTCTCTCTTTATCCTCCGGAAAGTGCTTGGCCAGCCGCTCCGAGTAAAACTCAAGTTTCTTGGAAGGTGTGCCCAGAGGATACTTCTCGGGATCTTCCGCAAAATTCCTGAAACCAGGAGAATCATTCTCCCAGCCCTCGGCAGCCTGGTAGAGATGATATTTCTTCTCCTTGAACTCTTCCCAGCTCATCAGCTTGTGGAGGCCCATGGATTCGAATACCTTTTCTCGCACCTGCTCGTTAGTAAGCCCTTCCGAAACCTGTTCTTCATATCCAAGCTTCTTTGCAATCTCGAGGACAATTTCCGGGTCGCTCTTGGATTCTCCAACCGGCTCGATGGCCTTGTCGCACAGCATCATATTTGCAAACGTTCCGCCCTGCCTTAAGTTCGTCACGATGTCGTCGACTTCCATGTGGGTGTTGGCGGGCAAAATGATATCGGCAAACACGCAGTCATTTTCCAGCCAGGGATGTTGCGCGATGATGCATTCCAGCTTCGCACTCTGGAGCCCGTCTTCAGTGGTGTTGCCGCCGTTCCAGCAGGTAGTGCGGCAAGGGCTGTCGGTCCACAACATGCGGATGCCAGGTTGGCCGGGCAGGGGAAACTGATATTCCTTGAACTGATTCGCCAGCGGCGCTTCGATCGCGCCCATGCCGTTGAACTTCAGGGTTTCATCCGACATCAGGTACTTGTCGATCAGCGCCTTCGGTATCGACGATTCCTGCCAGTTGGCAATCGAGGACATCACCGGAATCGTGATCCGGTCCAGGCTCTCGGAGTTCCAGATTGAACCACTCACACCATCAGCGCGCGGCATTCCAAAGTACGTGAGTTGCAGTTGATGCACGCCGGCTTTCCCCAGGCCTTGCATGCCAAGCAGGCAGACCTCCAACCGCGCCGGTTCATGGGAGTAAGGACCGCGAATCATGCCGCCGCCAAAATAATGGGCGATCGAGGTGACCTCTTTCGCGAAGCTACGGGCCA
Source organism: Candidatus Korobacteraceae bacterium (assembly GCA_049521655.1). Taxonomy (GTDB): domain Bacteria; phylum Acidobacteriota; class Terriglobia; order Terriglobales; family Acidobacteriaceae; genus TOLSYN. The sequence continues at coordinate 83,011 of JBEKOO010000002.1, read as the reverse complement.
ATGCCTTGATGGTCCACTCGGCCACGCCGCATTTTTTCGCGGCCCACTCCGGAGTCTTGGCAATCCCGTCCTCTTTGCCCAGCACGTAGTCGGAGAACTTGTCAAAACCCGAAACATGCGTTTCAACGTACTCTTTGTCGTAAGTTCCTTCCATGATCCAGACGTAGGCAATCGCCAACTGCAAGGCTGCATCCGTATTCGGAAGGATCGGTATCCACTTGTCGGCATGGATCGCGGCGCCGTAGTTCAGGTCGGGACAAATATAGACTTGCTTGATGCCAATCTCTTTCCAGAAATACAACAACCGGCTGGCTACCTGCCCGGTAAAACCCCAGGGAGTGGTTTCCGGGTCACATCCCCAGAACAGCACCAGTTGCGCATGCTGGGTGCAGTCGTAGACGGTGTTGTGGGCCGGCGAATACATGCCTTGTGCGCCTTGTCCCCAGACGTGCTTGGCGCCCCAATACCAGCCTTCCCAGCTATCGGGATTGCGTACGGAAAGCGAGAAGCCGCCCATGTGGTCAAGCAGAATCCCGGGGTGACCATGCGGCGTATTGACCGTCTTGCACTCGCCGTGACCGTCGCCCTGGAACAGAATGGCGTTATGTCCGTACTCGGCGTGAACGCGCTTGATCTCATTGGCGATAACGGTCGTCACTTCATCCCACGATGCCCTGCGGTACTTGCTGCTGCCGCGGTTCTCCGGATTGCGCTCGCCTTTCGGATCCCAATCGACGCGTATCAGAGGATACGTGATGCGGTTGGGCGAATAGACACGCTTCTTGTAGCTCAGGGAAAATGGCCCCGGAAGCGACTTCCAGAGTGGCGCGAAGGTCTTGCCGTCCTTCTCGAAATGCCAACCCCGCAGGGATTCGCGCTCGTACTTCCAGTCGAAGCTAAACGGCCTTACCCGGAGAATCCTGCCGTCTTTAACATCCACCATTCCTTCCGTGCCACCGCCGTAGAATCCCCCAAGGCTGAGGGATCTCAGAACCGTTTTGTCGCCTCTCGTTTGTCCCATGAGTTCTACACCCTCCGTGAGCGCTTCAACAATGAGTTGCGTTTCTTCCTGACTGCGGCGGGAAAAGCGGGGCTTTTTTCGAAACCCGTTTCTGTGTCTTCAGATAAATTCCGTTATCTTGATGCCCCACTTACCGGCCGGATCATTAACTCTACGCGCGATCTGTGAATTACCGCAACTGCTGCCTGAACGTGCCCCGGTTGCGCCCGAATGATCGTGTCCGCGTTCTAGTGCGTATCATTCTTAGGGAACGCAAGTGCTCTTGTCGACAAAAATAGATGAATAGTTACCATTCACGTTGTGAATAGTGATTTACAATGCAGTGAACATGATTCGACTCCAGGATATCGACCTGAATCTGTTGATTGTTTTTGAGCAGATGTTACAGGAACGGCAGGTCTCGGCTGTTGCCAGGAACCTTCGGCTGTCGCAACCGGCCGTCAGTAATGCCCTCATCCGCCTCCGGCGAACCCTCGATGATCCTTTGTTTGTTCGAACCAGTGCAGGCATGCAACCCACGCCGCTCGCCAAGCGTCTGGCAGAGCCCATTACTCTCGCGCTAAGCAACATCACTCGCGCCATAAACTATAAGGAACGCTTTGACCCGCAAACCAGCAGGCGGCACTTTTCCATTGCGGTATCGGAATTGGGAGAGATCGACCTCATCCCGACCCTGGCAAACAAGTGCACCAGCCTTGCGCCCCGGATTCAAATCAGTACGGTGCGCGCCGGGGCCACCGACCTCACCCGGGAGATGGAAGCCGGGCGCGTCGATCTGGCGCTCGGAGCGTTCGAGGATATGTCTACGACTCTCTTTCGCCGGCGTCTGTTTAAGCAATCCTGTGTCACGATGTTCCGGGCAGGCCATGCGTTCGGTCGCGGAGAAATAACTTTGAAGAACTTCCTCTCCGCGCGTCACCTCTTCGTCTCAACCGCCGACAGTCCGTATGACCGCGTGAATCGATCTCTGCAACGAGCGGGAATCATGGCGACCGTGACCCTCCAGGTTCCACACTTTACCGCCGTGCCTTATCTCGTCAGGGCCACCGATTGTGTCACAACTGTTCCGGAGAGATTTGCCGAAGCTGCCGCTGCTCCTTTTGGCCTCGAATTTATCTCGCCGCCGCTTCGCCTGCCATCGCTGGCGATCAACTGTTGGTGGCATCCCCGCTTCCACCAGGATGAGGGTAATCAGTGGCTGCTCGCTTTGATCGTTCAGCTCTTCGCGAATTGAACTCGTTTGCAGCGCTTGTATTTTATTGATAAGCGGCCTTATCACTTGGGCGTTGCTCTGTGTACACTGCTGGCAGGCAGAATCCCAGAGCCCGGAGTTATCATATGACATGGAGACGCTTTTTCGTTCCCTTTGCAGCCGTTGTAGTAACTGCGGCATTTGTCCAGGCTCAGCCGCAAAATAGTGAACACCCTCAGAACACTCAGCCCACATTCAAAAAGCACCAAATTGGAGAATCGGTGCAAGCGTTCTTCTCGATTGCAAGAATTGCCGAGAAGAACGGGATGCTTTCGACCGATTACTGCCGTTTGTATCTCAACGACCCGAAAGTGAAGAAGGCCATTGAAAAAGCCAAGAAGAAGGGTAAGGACGACCCATCGGCGTTGGTGGCCGTGATGACCGTGGAAGGCTGCCATAATATTCGGGCAGCACTCGCCGGGCAGGATGTCGAGGTCGACCTGCGCTTTGCCGCGGAATTTGGCAGCGGGAGCGCACAGTTCGTCGCTGGCCGCTTGGCCTCGGTCAGCTTCGTTGTCAAAGCGCCATTCAACGATGTTGTGGAAGATATGACCGCTAAGTTGAACGCCAAGCCACAGCAGGATGTGGAAACCAGTCAAAATGCCATCGGGGCAATCGTCAAACTGCGCAGAGCAAACTGGACACTCCCGAACACTCTCGTGAAAGTTTCCGAGTCGCAGTCGTTGGACGGTAGCAACATCGGAACCGAGGTATCGGTGACTGATCTTGCAATCATGAAACAGCGAAAAAATTCGCTGAACTGACAACGAGCGTGGAGCTTTCAGACGCCTCTCTTCTGATCGCGCAGAGCATCATAGGATGCTGCTCTATCCCTGGCTTGATGATCTTTTGTGCTTTCATCCAGAATGCGAAATGCTTGCTTCATGCGCCATGCCTGATGTAAGCCAAAGACGAGAAGCAGGATAACGAGGACGGTCAAAAGGCCGTGAGCATAGATAGCTCCCAGCGTGGCATTTTCGAAAAACAACTCGCCGAATTGCCTTGGAACGCTCGCGTCCATTCTGCTCCCGGAAGGAGTACCCGGCGAAAGACTTGCCGATTCTGCGGCAAGCGCCGGTGCTCTATGTGGAGAATGGATGCGCAGCAGCTCTGGTGGGATGCCGTCTCTCGCTACGAGCCGGTGCTCCTGCTCGAACTTCCTTGCGCGGCTGGACACACCTCGGGCTGGGAGGTCAGGTTGGAAAAAAACGGGGAAACTTCAGAGTGGAAGGTCTCAACTTTTGAAGGAGCAGTCCAACGAACAGGCTGCCCGGTTTGCGGAAAAACGCCCGGTGTTCAATCTGTTATGTATCTAGATGCTGATGTGCCCGTGAAAGTTGCAGGTGATATCAGCGGAACCGTGGATGGCAAATTACGAGTGCCGGCGGCCTTTTGACGGGAATAGATTCGCAGATGCAGCCTGACGCGGAGGATTGAATGGGTTCTATTAGGCTTTCCCTCCTTCGCCGTCGCCGTCGGCTCATTCTGCTTGTCTAATGCAGCTCCATATCTTTATAGAGCTGCCAATATCTCTTCGGTTTTCCGCACAAGCCCGATGCGCGGAAACGTCTTGGTGACCGTGAACGTATGTTCTTCCGCCGACATGGCAGACATGGCGTCTTCCGCAAAAACTTGCTGGTACCCGTATTCATAAGCGAAGCGAGCGGTGCTCTCGACGCCGACATTTGTTGAAATGCCGCATAAAACCATGGTGGTGATACCGCGCCTTCTGAATTCCAAATCAAGTTCCGTGCCGTAGAAAGCGCCCCACTGATGTTTGGTGATCACGAAATCACCCTCCTTCGGCCCCATCTCCGGAACGATCTCTGCCCAATCCGGTGGAGGAGTTTGCGCCGGCATTGCCACATCGGCGAGAGGACGTAGAGCGTCCTTTCCGTCCGGTGACGGAGTGACCCGCACCAGGAACACAGGCATGCCGTTCTTCCTGAAGGCTGCGGCAATCGTCGCCGCGTTTCTTACTACGATCCCGGACGCATAGGGAGCAACTTGCCGTCCCACGATACCTTTTTGCAGATCAATGACGACCAGCGCCGTCTTCGACTTATCAATGAATAGATTGCTCATTGCGAAATTTCCTTTTTGGTTTCGAAAGCGGCACCATAATACACCCCTCCGGCTCGGTTCGCGCAGCATTAGAATCCAGCACACGTGACCATCCGCTCGGGAATACCGCGCTCCGGGCAGCTCGGCAACCGTTCGGCAACACGAATCAGTGACTCCGGTTCATCGCGGGCTGCTTGAAGTTTCGAGGCTGTCACATGAGAGTTGCCAGCCCATCACTGACATGGAACCCCACCTGAGCTATATAATGGTGTTATTCCAACTTCCGGCAATCTAGCCGTAATCGGAATGGAGGTCGAGGGAACAGCAGTTCTAAGAGCTCTCTCCTGTTATGAGTCATCCACTCAGAACTTTGTTGAAGGAATTATTCTTACTTCCACCCAAGCGGGTTCTACTCAGGACGTATGAGATATGTATCCGCACAACAAGATACATTGCCGCTGCTGCGATTCATCTCAGAAGACACCTGAAGTTGCCTCACCCGGCCTCGCCATAATGAGAATAAAACTCTACTCTTGATTTTCTTTCCATTCCTCGTACCAGGCCATCTGGATCGCCTCCAGCTTGGCTTCGTTTGAGGCCTGCGCATCGTCGCCAAAACTCTTCAGCTCGATCACCAACCGGAGCAGTTCCGTGAAGCGAACCGAAAGTGGATCGATCTTGGGAAATTTCTCATAGAGTTCGATTCCGATATCGTCGGCATCGCCCCAGTGCAGTTCGATCATTGCTCCTCCGCAATTGCCGGCAACAACAAGGTTTGCGGCGCAAGCGCTTCGCGCTTCATCGTTATCCTTACAGCGTGCTGGCGCCGCCCTCGCAGATATAGTTGCGGTTCCACGATGGAATTTCGACCACAACCTCGCCTGGCTTTTCAATAATCGCACAGCAGCCCAGCCTTGAATTCAGTTGCAGATCCGCGGCCGTGTCCAGCCGGTCCGCCTCCTCCTCGCTGCATTCACTCAGCAGTTCCCTGCCCTTTTTCACCACTACGTGGCAGGTAGTGCAGGCGCAGTTTCCGCCGCACGCATGTTCCAGGTGCACGCCGAAGTTTATCGCAACGTCCAGGATGGATTGCGGCTTGCCGTGCTCCTGGTAGGGCAGCTTGCCCGCCTCGAATTCCACGCTCTCTCCGCTGGGCAGGAAGGTGAGCCGCACCGTCTCCGGCCCCAGTTCAGTCTTCTCGGCGGGATCGCTCTTCACCTGTAACATTTTCTTGTCCTATTCTATATATCGATATATGTCGATTTTCACTTAGCTGAACTCGGCTTTGCCAATCGGATGCGGCGCTGCCGGTCCCTCGCCCATGCCCGTCGAGTCCATGTTCTTGCCGCGCAGGGCGCTGCCAACCGCCGCGTCCATCATCAACTCCGCCAGGCGCATCGTCGCCTGGTTCAGATCGTCGATCGAGCGCCGGATCTGATGGTAGTCCTCGCCTCCCATCGCCAGCCGCAGCTTCCGCTCCAGCTCGCTCACCTTGATCTGCTCGGTCATGCTCAACATCTCCCACGCCTCGTTGCGCCGTCCCTTCACCAGGGCAGTCAGAATCGTTTCGGCTTCATTGCGCGCCTCGATCAACTGCCGATCCGCCAGGTCCTTTTCGGCGTTGTCGAACGAGTCCAGGATCATGTTCTCCACCTGCTCGTCGGTCAACCCATAGCTCGGCTGCACCTGGATTTCGGCTTCCTTGCCGCTGCGCTGCTCGCGTGCCGAAACGTGGAGGATTCCGTTCGCGTCGATCAGGAAGCGCACCTCGATGCGCGGCAACCCCGCCGGCATCGGAGGAATTCCCTTCAGGTCGAAGCGCGCCAGCGAGCGGCAGTCTTTCGCCAGTTCGCGCTCTCCTTGCAGTACGTGAATCGCAACCGATACCTGGCCCTCGACCCCGGTCGTAAACTGCTCCGTCGCGCTCGCCGGAATCGTCGAGTTGCGATGAATGATCTTTGCCGTTACTCCGCCCAGCGCTTCGATTCCCAGCGACAGCGGAGTCACGTCCAGCAGCAGCATGTCCTTGGTCTCCGCCGAGCCGCCCGCCAGAATGTTCGCCTGCACCGCCGCGCCCAGCGCCACCACCTCGTCGGGATTCAGCTCCGTGTGAGGCTTGCGTCCAAACAGCTCTTCCACCCGCCGCCGCACCAGCGGAATCCGCGTCGAGCCGCCCACCAGCACCACTTCGTCCACCTGCTCTGCCGTCAGCTCCGCATCCTTCAGCGCCTGCCGGCACGGCCCCAGCGTGCGATTCACAATGGGCTGCACCATCTCCTCAAACATCTCGCGCGTGATTCTGCGCTGGTATCTCTTTTCCTCCGGCAGCTCAACCTCAAGCTCGGCCGCCTCCTGCGATGAGAGCGCAATCTTTGCTTCGATCACGGCGCGGCGCAGCCGCTCAATCGCCTCCGGATGCTGGCGTACGTCCATCTTCAGGTCGCCGGCAATGTCGGCCACCGCAACCGCAATCAGCAGGTTGTCGATGTCGTCGCCGCCCAGGTGCGTGTCGCCGTTGGTGGAAATCACCTCGAAAATTCCATCCTGCAATTTAAGAATGGAAACGTCGAATGTTCCTCCGCCGAAGTCATACACCGCAATCGTGCCGTTCTGCTTCCGCTCCAGTCCGTAGGCCAATGAAGCGGCCGTCGGCTCGTTCACCAGCCGCAGCACTTCCAGCCCCGCGATGCGTCCCGCGTCCTTCGTAGCCTGCCGCTGCGCATCGTTGAAATAAGCGGGCACCGTGATCACCGCCTGCGTTACCGGAGCGCCGAAGAAGCGTTCCGCGTTGCGCTTGAGCTGGCGTAGAATCTGCGCCGAAATCTCCGGAGGCGTATAGCTCCGCTCGCCAAGGCGGATCCGCAGCACTTCGCCCGGAGCAAGGTCTTCGGCAAGATGGAAGGGAAACAGCTTCAGCTCTTCCTGCACGTCTTCCACGCCGCGTCCCATCAACCGCTTCACGCTGTATACGGCGCGCTCCGGCGAACTCAGCAGCACCTCGCGCGCCGCGTTGCCCACCCGCATCCGGCCATCATGGTCCAGCGCCACCACCGAGGGAACCAGGTTCAAACCGTCTTCCCCAGGAATAATGAACACGCCCTTGCCCACCGCATCCGGATGAGCCAGCGTCGGCCCGGAGCCCATGTAGGCCACCAGTGAATTTGTAGTCCCGAGATCGATTCCTACAACTCTGTCGTCTGCCATTTTTATTTAGGCCAAATTAATTCAGTACTTCATTGATGTAGCGTACAAGATTGCTCAAGTAGCTGCGGCGGTTCAGCACATCCACCATCGTTGCCGTGGCTTCAGACTCTCCGTCGTCCCATTTCTTCCATGCCGCGCGCAGCTCATCCTGCATCGCATCCAGTCGCGCCGTCAGCTCCACGCGGGTTCCGTTCAGTTGCCCGCGCAGGTTGTCGTCAACCCCGCCAAGCTTCGCTTCTTCCAGCAGCATGTTCAGCTCGAAAGCCTCTTCCAGCAACTCCGCCGGAACCATCTGCTTCTTCTCGCGTCCGAAGGCGCGCGCCTGCTCGGTCGCAATCTTGCTCTGCTCTTCCAGTTGAATGCCTTCCAGCATCAGCAGGTATTCCGTGCGCGAGATCGGATCTTTCAACGTCCGGTATGCGTCGTTGAGCTGCGAAGTTTTTTCCAGGCTCCACTGCTGCTCCCGCGCGCTCGCCCGCGAATACACATCCGGGTGCAGCTTCCGGTTCAGCGCGTAGAATTCGCTTTCCAGCGCGGCCTCATCCAGCTCCAGCCTGCGCGGCAGCCCGAAGAAGGAGAAGAAATCGGTAGGCTCGGCCGGCTGCACATGTCCGCACTCGCCGCAGAAATGTTCGGCTCGCATGTCGCCGCACGACCAGCAGCGATGCGGATGCGGCCGCCCCTGGATTACCTGCAAATGTCCCTTCGCCGCAGGCGCCGCCTTGACTCCCGTATTCGTCAGATCGCTCAAATCCGCATCCTTCCGCATTCCTCTGCTACTGCTGCTGCCCCACGTCTTCCGCCGTTAGCAGAATGTGGGATTGACTCCACTCTACGAGAAGCTGCTGCCACAGCCGCAGCTCTTTTTCGCATTCGGATTCTGGAAGACGAAGCCGCGGTGCATTAGCGTCTCTTCCCACTCCACCGTCATGCCATTCAGGTAAATGAATGATTTCGGGTCAACGAACACGCGAATGTCTCCGTAATTAAATATCCGGTCGCGCTCGCGAGGCTGCGTGTCAAAGCGAATGTTATAGGAAAGGCCGGAGCACCCGCCGCCCTGCACGCCCAGGCGCAATCCGCCCAACTCCGCCGCAATCCCTTCTTTCTGCATTGCCGCCCGGATGTGTTCCAGCGCCTTTTCCGTGATGTTGATTCCCTGTGTTGCCGCTGTCTGTTCTGTCGTCATGCGCCTGTCCAGTCGTTCAGTTTCGTTCTGCTATACGTTCTTCTTCTTCCAGTCGGAGATGGCGGCGCGGATTGCGTCTTCGGCCAGCACCGAACAGTGTATCTTCACCGGCGGCAGTGAGAGCTCTTTCACGATGTCGGTGTTCCTGATCTGCAGAGCCTCATCCACCGTCTTGCCCTTCACCCACTCCGTCGCCAGTGACGATGACGCGATTGCCGAGCCGCAGCCGAACGTCTTGAACTTCGCATCCTCGATGATCTTGGTCTGCGGGTTCACCCTGATCTGCAGCTTCATTACGTCGCCGCACTCCGGAGCGCCAACCAGCCCGGTGCCAACCTCTCCCGCGCTCTTGTCCATCGTGCCCACGTTGCGCGGATTGGTGTAGTGATCCAGTACCTTATCGCTGTAAGCCATCCCTGTTCTCCTTCTTCCATCATCCGGATTCCCCCACGGAACCCGAAATCTCTTCGATGTAACTTACTGGTGCCCCACCTTCGCCGCCGCTTTTGCGGCTAAGGTGGGATTGCCAAAATTCCCTCGCTGCCGGGTGCCCCACATCTACCGCTTTAGCAGATGTGGGATCTAACCATTAGTGTGCTGCCGGCTCAGCCGCCCACTTCACCTTGGAAAGATCCACGCCTTCCTTGTGCATCTCGTACAGCGGCGAAAGCTCGCGCAGACGTCTCACCACGTCCACCACCTTCGCCGCCACATAGTCCACCTCGGCCTGTGTATTAAACCGGCCCAGCCCGAAGCGGATCGAACTATGCGCCAGGTCGTCGCCCGCGCCCAGAGCCTTCAGCACGTAGCTAGGCTCCAGCGTTGCCGAAGTGCAGGCCGAACCGCTGGATACCGCAATGTCGTTGATTCCCATCAGCAACGATTCGCCTTCCACATATGCGAAGCTGATGTTCAAGCTTCCCGGCAGCCGGTGCTCCATGCTGCCGTTGACGTAAACCTCGTCGAGCTGTGACGTGATCTGCTCCCGCAGGCTCTCCCGCAGCGCGAACAAGCGCTTGCTCTCCTCGCCCATCTCCTGCTGCGCGAGCTCGCAAGCCTTGCCCAGACCCACAATTCCCGGAACGTTCAGCGTGCCGCTGCGCATCCCGCGCTCGTGCCCGCCTCCGTCCATCTGCGCCACCAGTTGCACCCGCGGATTGCGCCGCCGCACGTACAGCGCGCCCACCCCCTTCGGACCGTAAATCTTGTGCGCTGAAATCGACGCCAGATCCACGTTGTCCTCAATCACGTTGAACGGAACCTTCCCCACCGCCTGCACTGCGTCCGTATGGAAGAGAACGCCCTTCTCGTGACAGAGCTTTCCAATCTCGCGAACCGGCTGCAGAATTCCAATCTCGTTGTTCGCCGTCATGATCGAAACCAGGATCGTTTCGTCCGTCATCGCGTCCTGCAACTGATTCAGATCGATCAGCCCGTCCTTCTGCACCGGAAGATACGTGACCCGGAAGCCGTGTTTCTCCAGCCGCTTGCAGGTATCCAGCACGCACTTGTGCTCGGTCAGCTCGGTGATGATGTGGTTGCCCTTCTCGCGATACATCTCCGCCACGCCCTTGATCGCAAGGTTGTTGCTCTCGGTCGCGCCGGAGGTAAGCACGATCTCTTTCCCGCTGGCCCCAATCAGCCTGCCTACCTGCTCGCGCGCGTTGTCCACCGCCGACTCCGCCACCCAGCCGAACTCGTGGTTGCGGCTCGCCGCGTTGCCATAAATCGTGTCAAAGTAAGGCAGCATCGCCTCAAGCACCCGCGGATCGGTCCGCGTAGTGGCATGGTTGTCCATATAAATTGGTAGTTTCACTGCCCCGTCACTTCCCATAATTTCCTCCAGAAACGCCAACTCCAGAAACTTCGATTCTCACCAGCTCGCTCCCCACTCCCGCCGACGACCCCGGCGATCCACATCCGCCCGCACTTGCCGAATCTGCGATGACGCCCTCTTCCGTCCCCTCGCGCAGCTCCCAAACCGTCAGCTTGCCGAGAACCTCTTCAATCGTGCGGCTCACCTTCTGCAATGGTTCCCGCACCGTACACTTCGTCTGCTGGTTGCAAGCCTTCGTCGACGAGTTGCACGAGGTAATGAACAGCGGCCCCTCAATCGCCCGGATCACTTCCAGCGCCGAGATCGTCCGCGGGTCGCGCGACAGCACGTATCCGCCGTTCGTTCCCTGCTGCGAAGTCAGCAGCTTGTGCCGCGCCAGCCGCTGCAGAATCTTCGCCAGCGCCTCCTGCGGAATCCCATACATCTCCGCCAGATCCTTTGCCGAACAGGCTCCCAGATCGGCGTGCTCGGCCAGGTGCCGCACCGCGATCAATCCGTAATCGGCCTTCTTGGTAAGCTTCAGCATGGAACCAGCGTCTCTCCAAACAATCTACGACCTTTTTAGTCGCCTATGCAAGTATAGATGCACCAAATCAGAAAAAGCAACAAATCTCACTGAATTGGGAATCCCCTAGCCTCTTCGGCTGCAATAAGTTACCGAATGGCGATTATTTTGGTCGGATTAGACCCTGGAGGTGTCATTCCGAGCGCAGCGAGGAACCCCAGCACCGCTCAAATCTCCAGCGCCGCCCCAGAGGCTTTTCCGCCAGAAACCTGCGCCTGATAGTCCTCCACATAGGCACTACCAGCGCAAATCCTCCCCGTCTATACTGGCTTCGCAATCAATCTCAGATAAACTGAATCGCTCATGTCTTTATCTCTGCCTGAATTTGTCGAGCGCTGGAAAGCAAGTACGCTCACCGAGCGCGCCGCCGCGCAATCTCACTTTATTGACCTGTGCGAGGTGCTAGGTCATCCGCACCCGGCGGCGGCGGATCACACTGGAGAGAGCTTCGCCTTTGAAAAGGCCGTGGCGAAGACAAGAGGCGGCAGGGGCTTCGCCGATGTCTGGAAGCGCGGTTTCTTCGCCTGGGAGTACAAGGTCAAGCACAAAGACCTGCACGCCGCTTACCTCCAGCTCAATGACTACCGCGAAGACCTGGAGAACCCGCGCCTGCTCGTCACCTGCGACCAGGATCGGTTCGAGGTTCACACGAACTTTGAGAACACCCGCCCGCAGGTTTACAGCTTCACCCTGGATGAACTGCTGCTAGGCAAGCCCACGGCCAACTGCGCCCTTACTCCACTTGAAGTGCTCCGAGCGGTCTTCAGTGACCCAAGCCAGTTGCGCCCGGAAGCCGCGCAAGCCCGCGTCACTGAGAAAGTGGCGGCAGAGTTCGCCAAGCTCGCGGACAGCCTGGAAACCAGACACGTTGATCCGCAGCCCGCCGCGCACTTCCTTATGCGCTTGCTCTTCTGCCTCTTTGCGGACAGCATCGGCCTTCTGCCCGATCGTCTCTTCCGCCGCATGATCGAAGCCGACAAAGGCGCGCCCCCGAAGTTCGCGCGCAAGCTCCGCCAGCTCTTCGCCGCCATGTCCACCAGCGGCAGCACCTTTGGAATGCACGATATTTACTACTTCAACGGCGGTCTCTTTGCCAATGATGAAGTCTTTGAGCTGGACTGGCGAGATTTGGGAGTGCTGAACGTGGCCGCCGGGCTGGATTGGTCACAGGTGGAACCCGCCATCTTCGGCACACTCTTTGAGCGCAGCTTAGACCCCGGCAAGCGCTCGCAGCTTGGCGCGCACTACACCAGCAAGGAAGACATTCTGCTAATAGTGGAACCCGTGGTGATTGAGCCATTGCAGCGCCGCTGGCAACAGGTGAAGGCGGAGGCCACGGCGAAGGCAGAGGCGGCGGAGAAGGCCAAGGGCCGCGAATACGCCAAGCTCCGCGCCGATCTGGAAGAGATATTGCTCGATTGGGTAGCGGCCCTTTCCGGCATCCGCGTGCTTGATCCGGCTTGTGGCAGTGGAAATTTTCTGTATATCGCTCTACGGCGGATGCTGGACCTGTGGCAGGAAGCTCGTATCTTTGCCGCGCATCATGGCCTTCCAACTTTTCTTGATAAGCAGGTTCACCCGCAACAGCTCTACGGCCTGGAAACCAACATTTACGCGCAGGAGCTTGCGTCCGTGGTGGTGTGGATTGGCTACCTCCAATGGCTGAATCAGAACGGCATCGGCTGGCCCACAGAGCCGATCCTGCGCAAGCTCGATAACATCCAGAACCGCGATGCCATCCTGACGCATGACGCGGACGGCAACGCCATAGAACCCGCATGGCCGGAAGTGGATTGCATTATCGGCAATCCGCCTTTCCTGGGCGGGAACAAGGTCAGAAAAGAGCTTGGTGATGAATATGTGGAAGACCTTTTTCGCCTCTATTCGGAAAGGGTTCCGCCCTTCGCGGACTTGGTTTGCTACTGGTTTGAAAAAGCCCGCGCTCAAATTCAAGCCGGGAAATGCAAGCGCGCTGGCCTTCTAGCGACACAGGGGATTCGGGGGGGAGCAAGCCGCGTTGTCCTGGAGCGATTAAAGGAATCCGGTTCCATTTTCATGGCATGGAGTGACCGCCCTTGGGTACTTGAAGGCGCGGCGGTGCGCGTTTCAATGTTGGGGTTCGATGATGGCTCGCAGATGGAACGAACGTTGGACGGCAAACCAGTTTCGGTGATCCATGCAAATCTCACCAGCGAAGCAGAAACGACCTCTGCTGTTGGCCTCGCAGAGAACGCCGGGATTTGTTTCATGGGGCCATCGCCAAAAGGCCCTTTTGACATTAGCGAGCAAGTTGCAAGGTTGATGCTTAATGCTCCTCTAAACATCAACGGGCAGCCTAACTCTGACGTCGTGCGCCCTGTTACCAGCGGGGTTGATCTGGTTCGAGCGTCAAGGAAGATGTGGACTATTGATTTTGGGTTGATGTCGGAAGATGAAGCCGCGCAGTATGAGATGCCATTTGAGCATCTGCGCAAGAACGTTTACCCAATTCGCTCACAGAACCGTAGAGCGAACTATGCAACTAAGTGGTGGCAGTATGCGGAAGCACGGCCCGGTATGCGTAGAGCCATGAATGGAATCAAGAGATATATCGCTACCCCAGCACTCTCGAAATATCGCATCTACTCATGGGTTGAACAACGAGTGCTCTGCAATCAGGGCACCCTGGTCTTTGCCCGCGAGGATGATTATTTCTTCGGAGTGCTGCACTCCCGCATCCATGAGGTTTGGGGCTTACACATGGGGACAGCCCTAGAAGATCGTCCGCGCTATACTCCTTCCTCCACTTTTGAAACCTTTTCCTTCCCGTGGTCACTTGGACACGAGCCGAAAGATTCCCCGCTGGTGGAAGCCATTGCAGAGGCGGCGCGCGAACTGGTAGCCAAGCGCGATGCCTGGTTGAATCCGCCCGGCGCAAGCGCAGACGATCTGAAAAAGCGCACGCTCACGAATCTCTACAACGCCCGCCCCGCATGGCTGGCAGACGCCCACCGCAAGTTGGATGAGGCCGTCTTTGCCGCCTACGGCTGGCCCGCCGTGCTCACGGATGCGGAGATTCTTGAGCGGCTCTTGGCCTTAAATCACGAACGAGTTGCCAAAATCAGCAAAGTGGAGTCTGGGGAGATTTAATTAGTGAGAGCAAAAGAGAGTTTCGCAAGGCTCCGAGCTTGAAGGCAGAGCGCATCACATGATTGATGAAAACACGTTCAAGCGTGTGATAAGCGGCGAAATTCTTAGACGGCGCAAGTCGTGAGGGAGCTAAATGGTTTTTCACGTCGGTCTGAGCGATGGCATTTCAGCAACGGCATTGGTACTGGCTGTTTACTCAACAATGAGGACGATTCGGTTTAGTGAGCGTCAGGACAAGTTGAACCAACTTTTGATTGCCAAGGAACAGCAACAAACCTCAGAGCTAAAACAAGCTGATATCTCAGCAGAGTTCACGAAGGTAGATAGGGCTCACCACCGTCTCAGAGTGTCCAACAGAGGAAAAGCGATAGCAGAAAATGTCCGTCTTGATCTTCCCAGAGGGAATGACCACCTCCCCATTCTAAACATTGATTGCCTGTTTCCAGTGCTAGTGCTAGAACCAGATCAATACGTCGATTTACGCGCTGTGAGGGGTATGAATTCCACCCCAGTTTTGACGATTAGATTCACTTGGGATGACCCATCGGCGAAAGATCGGGAAAAGACCATTACGATCTCAACATGATCGAGAGAAGGCGGCGCCGGACAAGAAGGGCCGCTGATTCATACCCCCTCCGGCATCCAACATTCGCCCCGCCGAAGACTATTAACTACTTAGTAATCTCTCTACCGCACTGAGACCATTATCATAATAGTAACCTGTTGCTTACAAATTTGATCGATTAGCTATTAACTTCACGCTGTGCGAACGCGCCTCTCACCCACCGTTTTGAGCCATTCTGTTGATTAACTAATGCATAACACTGTTACTTAACTACCATTACCCTAAAAGGCAATCGTTTCCCTGCCAGCCGGAAGGTCGCTCGCACTGGAAAAAATGCCACTCGGCCCCTCCAGTGGCTCCGGAAGCCGCATAAACATTGCCCTGCATCCCCTCGCCTCCGGAGTAAGAAACACCAGATACTTCACGCGCTCTTTTTCCTGTCCGCATGGCGTGCGCGAAAAGTATCGAAGACCTCCTTCGCGGGCACCGCACGGCCCGGCTCCGCCTGCAATGCGTCGTATGCGGAGGCGACATCTTCGCGCAGCCAGCGCTCCACCGCTTCGTCGCGCTCCTGCAGCGAACGCAGCCCCGCCCTTACCACTTCGCTTCCCGAGGCATAGGCCCCCGACTTCACGAGTTTATCGATGTACTTCGATAGGGCCGTCGGCAAACTGAACGTGCGCTTCTCCTGCGATGCCATAACCGCAATCCTCCTCCAGCGTTCCCGCAAATCTACCATAGAGTATGATACTTTCATACCCATAAAATCCCCGCGCTTCCCTCTTTTGCGCTACATTGATTCAGGTGACTGCCAACTCACATCGTCCCACCATTGGAGTCTTTGACTCCGGCGTCGGCGGGCTTACCGTACTCGGAGCCATTGCCCGACTCGTCCCCAACGCCGACTATTTTTTCTTCGGCGACACCGCCCGCCTTCCCTACGGAACCAAGTCGCAGGAGTTCGTCGCCCGTTACTCTGCCGCGGCGGCGCAATTCCTCGCCGCGCGCGGCATTGATCTGCTGGTGATCGGCTGCAACACGGCCTCGGCCCTGGCGCTCTATGACGTAAAGTCGGCGGTCTCACTTCCCGTCATCGGCGTCATCGAACCCGGAGCCGACGCCGCTGCCGCCATCTCCACCAGCCGCGAGGCCATCGTCTTTGCCACCGAGGCGACCTGCGCCAGCCACGCCTATCAGCGCGCCCTCGCCCGGCGCGGCTTTGCCACCCACGAGAAGGCCTGCCCGCTGCTCGTGCCGCTCGTCGAAGAGGGCTGGCTGGACTCGCCCGTCACCGAGCAGGTGGCGCGCATCTACACCATCGAGGCGCTGCGCGCTGCATCGGCAAATGTCGATGTATTGGTGCTCGGCTGCACCCACTATCCTCTGCTGCGCCCGCTGCTGCGGCGGGTGCTTCCGCAGCGCATTCAAATTGTCGATTCCGCCGAAGCCACGGCGCGGGCGCTGCTGCCTCATCTGGAGGGCCACAACCTTGCGGCAGGCAAGCCGGGCTATAGGTTTTTCGTCACCGATTCGGTGGAAAAATTCCGCAAGCAGGCTCCCGTCTTCCTCGGCTTTGCCGCCGAAGCCGTCGAGCGAGCCGATCTCGATGGCGGACGTTAGAGTGCAGCCGGCGAAACGCCGGACGCGGGAGAGCCAACCATTGCCGTTCTGGTTAATCCTTGGAACGGGGTGGATGTACAGATGGTCAATCGTTTGCAATTTGCGAAACCATTATCTGAAACCATTATCTTCGGAGTTACATCCCCCCGCGAAACGATTAACATGAAGGTAAATCGTTGCCGAGGATCAAATCAGGCACCGCAACCGGCGCCTACCTGCGGGAAGTAAGGAAACCAAGATGATTTTTCGTTCCGACAATCGCGCGCACGACCAGATGCGCGCACTGACCCTCACTCCTGAATTCATTCGCACCGCCGAAGGCTCATGCCTGATCGAGATAGGAAATACGCGGGTCATCTGCACTGCGACCATCGAGGAGAGCGTTCCCGGATGGATGCGCAACCAGGGCCGGGGCTGGGTCACCAGCGAGTACGGAATGCTGCCGCGCGCCACCCTCACCCGCACCGCGCGCGAGGCCGCCCGTGGCAAGCAGGGCGGACGCACCCATGAGATTCAGCGGCTGATTGGCCGCTCCATGCGCGCCATCGTCGATACCGCGAAGCTCGGCGAGCGCACGCTCTGGATCGACTGCGACGTAATCCAGGCCGATGGCGGAACGCGCACCGCATCCATCACCGGAGGCTTTGTGGCCATGGCCCTGGCGATGCAGAAGCTGGTCGCGGCGGGAACTCTGAAGCAGCTTCCGCTGAAGGACACGGTCGCCGCCATCAGCGTGGGCATTGTGGATGGCGAGCCAATGCTCGACCTGGCTTACGAGGAAGATTCGCGCGCCGAGGTGGACATGAATTACGTTCTCACCGGCGCCGGCAAGTTCATTGAGATTCAGGCGACGGCAGAGCACGAGCCCTTCAGCGATGAGCAGCTCGCGCAGATGACCGTGCTGGCTCGCAAGGGCATCACCGAGTTGACGGCGAGGCAGCGAGAGCTGCTCTCCGCAGCAGGCATGAAGCTGTAAACACCGCGCGCGCACTGGCCTCTGCGCCGTTTGCGTCGCGCCCGTTGCGTTGCGGTTGTTGAATTACGGCGGGGCCGCGCAGGGTTCGCGCCGTGGATGATTCGCATCTGAAAGTTTTGCAGGAGGAGATAAGTGAAATTGACGGCCGGAAAACTTTCTGGATTGAACGCGGTCTCAAACGAGCGGGGCGTGATTTCCGCCGCGGCCATGGATCAGCGCGGCTCTTTGAGAAAAGCCCTTGGCGCCAAGGCAACCGAGCGGGACATGATCAATTTCAAGATTGCGGTCAGCGAGGTGCTCACCCGCTACGCCAGCGCAATTCTGCTGGACCCCGAGTGGGGATTGCCTGCGGCGGAGGTGCGCAATCCGAGGGCAGGACTGCTGCTGGCCTATGAAAAAACCGGCTATGACAAGCTGGTACCGGGACGCCTCCCCGATCTGCTAGATCTCTGGAGTGTGCGGCGGCTGAAGCAGGCGGGCGCCAACTGCATCAAGATTCTTCTCTACTACGCGCCCTCGGACCCGAAGGAGATCAACGAGCGTAAGCACGCCTGGACCGAGCGCATCGGCGATGAGTGCGTGGCCAACGACATTCCATTTTTTCTGGAGATCATCGGTTACGAAGAGGGCCTCGACGAAAAGAGCCTCGCCTACGCGAAGAAGAAGCCGGAGATTGTGCAGGCCTACATGCGTGAGTTCACCAACCCAAGGTACAGCGTGGACGTGCTGAAGCTCGAGGTGCCGATCAATATGAAATTCGTCGCAGGCACAAAGAGCTTCAAGGGCGAGAGGGCCTACACCAGAGCCGAAGCCATCGAGTATTTCCGTAAATCCGCCGAAGCGACCAATAAGCCATTCATCTATCTTTCGGCGGGAGTCAGCAACGCGGAGTTTTCCGAGAGCCTGGAACTGGCAGGTGAAAGCGGCGTGAAGTACAACGGCGTGCTGTGCGGCCGCGCTACCTGGGCTGACGGCGTTCCGATCTTCGCCGAAAAAGGCTTGCCCGCTTTCCGCAAATGGCTGGAAGTCGAAGGTGTGAAGAACATCGAGAACGTGAACGCGGGACTGAAGTCGGCCTCACCGTGGTGGCCGATCTACGAGGAGTGAAAACGATTGCTTCGCGCGGCGCGGGCTACGGCTCGCGCCGTTCTGTTTGCGGCGAGCGCGGCGTCTGCTACCCGCCGGGGCGGGAGAGGATATGGGTGAAGCGCTGCTTGAGGGTGAGGAATGGCGTCTCCAGCCAGCGGTAGCTGATGGCTGCGAGAGCGACGGTGGTGGCCAAGGCCACGGCATCGCGGAAGAAGTAGCGGCCAAGGCTCGACTCCTGGTTGTGGACCGTGTAGTCGCTGATCATCAGGCCGAGGACGTGGAAGACGTAAAGGCCGTATGAGATGCGTCCCAGGTAGATGAGTGGGCTCAAGCCCCACGCTCGCCAAATGCGGGCGAATGTGGGCCACCGGTCGGGACGTGGGCCGGTGATTCCTTCTTCGCGGAGAGTGCCGAGGAAGATGGCGACGGCTCCGATGGCGACCAGGGGATAGCCGAGGAGAACGCGTGCAGTGGTGAGCGGATCGCCTTTGATCTGGAAGTAATTTGCGGCAAGGGCAAGGCAGGCAAAGCCCCCGGTGAGGAGCGCGACGCGGACGAATGGAGCCAGCCGCGGAGCGCGTCCGGCGAGCAGGACAGCGAGAAGAATGCCGAGCGCGATGGCGTCGAGCTGAACGAAGGTGTTGGCCCAGATTTTGGATTCCCATGTGTGGCGCGAGGCGAGATACCAGCGGGTGAGGTTGGCAACGGCGAGCATCAGAGCGGCGGCGGTGAGCAGTCCGCGACGGGATAGCTTGCGCATGGTCGCGGGCCAGAAGATGTAAAACTGTTCTTCGATGGAGACGCTCCAGAGGGGAAAGATCACCGACGATGGATAGCCGACGAAGACAAGCCACCAGTTTCCGCCGAGCAGGGTGAAGGCTAGTCCGGCGCGCCATCCGATATGCTGTCCGGGGACGAACCACTGCATGGCCCAGGCGAGCGCGAGGAAGGCAAAGTAGAGCGGCCAGATGCGCAGGATTCGGCGCATGTAGAAGGACTTGAGATCGACGTGGCCAAAGCGGGTACGCTCGCGGATGAGAAGTTCGGTGATGAGGTAGGAGCTGAGCAGGAAGAAGAGATTGACGCCGAATGCTCCCGTGGCTCCGAGGGCGGCCAGCATGGATGCAAGCATGGGGCCTGTGCCCATCCCGGCATAGAAGGCCGGGTCGTGCGGGAGAGAGTGGTGAAGGAATACAAGAAAGAAAGCGAAGTAACGAAGCACGTCGAGTTCGGGATGATAAAAGCGGATGGAGAGCGTGTTTGAGGACACTGTAGGATTCCGAAAACGAGCGATAGGATTATGGTAGCAGGTGCAATGGGCATTGATCGGCGCGCCTATTTCGCGATGCGAAGCAAACCACGGGTTTTGATTGAGCTGCGATGCCTCCACGCAGTCGATCACAGCATCAGCGTGGGCTCAGATCAGAGCTCTTGGGAGTGAGCGCGCATCTCAACGGTAAAAAATTCTCATCCAACATCAGCGAGCAGAATATTTCAAACTCACTCGCTTCGTCCTCTGCAACAGCAAGAGCAAGAGTTGTATTCGAGTTTGAAAATAGAAGATCGATGGGAGAGTAGATCAAAAAATTGCAGTGTGGTGCTCTGAAAATTTATTGACGCGCCTTGTGCGATGCAAACGGAAAGGCCGCCCGGCAACTGGGCGACCTTTCCTTCAAGGGAGAATAGTTCCAACGGAGGCTAGACCGTCAAAACTCTCTGAAGAAATACTATGAGCCCTCAAAACAGGGTGTCAAGGGAATTCTCGGAAACAAATGTCTTTATTATCAATAACTTAACATTTTGCCCCAAGATTGTATTTATGACAAAATATGTCACTTTTTTTCTCTTCCTTGGCCTAACTTATTGCCTCAAGCCAGCTTACGGGTGCTTAGGGCTAATGAAGGTCGAGGCGGATCATCTCGCCATCGTCGCGAGTTTCTCCCGCTTTTCTGGCCCGGAAACGTGGCAGGTAAAACTTTCCGAAGCCGAAAACGGCTCCTGCGCCGACCGAAATGAGGAAAAGAATTGCTGCCAAAGTAAGCGCGGCGACCACAACGTTGCCGATGTTGTCGCGTTTACCTTGGCCAGCGTTTTCATTCCAGGTGACGTTGGCGTCATAGTTCACGCTGGCGAGAATCCGTTTGGCATCGCCGGGTGAGATGTTGCCGCGAACGAGGGCAATGATGGGACCGCTACGCCTGGCCATGCTGGTGCCTCCGCCGAAGGGTGGAGCGAGTTGCTCAAAGGCGGCGATCTTGTCCATGGCGATGTGAGGCGTGGGATATTCGACAAGGAGGATTTCGGCTGAGCCCGCATCTTCTCCATTGATGCGCGCCCAGAGAAGCTGAGGGCTCTTGCTGAAATCGATGAGTTCGGGACTGAGGTTGATGTTGAGCGCGGAGAATGCGGCCGGGCCAAACAGGTAGCGTGCCGTCTCAGCAACCAGCGGCTTGCGCGGCAGGTGGGTGGGAAGTGTGGGCAGGACTGCGCCCGGTCCCTTGGCTTCGGGCAGTTGCGCGGCAAGTTCACGGAGTTGCGATCCACTCATTCCGGTGACGTGATCGAACTGCACATCAACGAGGATGTTGCCGGAGAAAAAGAGTACGCGCTCATTGAGCGAGGCGGCCAGGGTTCCGATCTCTTCGCCGCGCATGAGCGGCTGGCGATAGAAGGTGAAGGCGGCATAGGCGCCAGCCGCATCTTCAAAGCGCGCGGCCTTCACCGTGATGGTGCGGTCGTCATGCTTGTATGTAGCCACTTCAAAGTCGGTGAAGCGATCCTCTTTGAGAACGCTGGAGGAGGCGCTATCGATCTTGCGCGGATCGGCGCCGAGTTGGGGCGCGCCGCTAAGCTCCCAGCCGGCAAATGCCTGCGGTAGAATCGCGGCGGGAGCCTTGGCCTGGCAGAACAGAGCGGGCGTGGCAACAATCATTGCCAGCAGCACGACACACAAGGATCGGTACAGAGGTTTCATGGGCTCCACTTCTATTAGACCACGGCGGAGAGCGAGAAGTTGCGGAACGCAGAGGTTACATGGGCCGAAGCCGATGCCATGATATCCTTAATACATTGAGTGCGTCCCGCCCCCCGGCAGTTCCAGCACTATCCAGAAAACTATGATTTCAGTTTCCAATGTTTCCATGCGCTACGGCGCAAAAGTTCTGTTCGACGAAGTGTCCACGGTGTTTACGCCGGGCAAGCGGTATGGTTTGACGGGTCCGAACGGCGCCGGTAAATCGACCTTTATGAAGCTGTTAACCGGCGAACTGGAGGCGCAGAAGGGCACGGTGGTGCGCCCGCGCAAATTTGGCGTTCTGAGCCAGGACCAGTTTGCCTTCGATGCCTATCGCGTAATCGACGTGGTGATCATGGGCAACAAACGGCTCTGGGCCGCGATGGAAGAGCGCGAGATTATTTATGCCAAGGCGGAGTTGACCAACGCCGACGGCATGAGACTGGGCGAGCTCGAGGGCACGGTCGGCGACGAGGACGGCTACTCGGCTGACACCGACGCGGCGCTGCTGCTGCAGGGACTCGACCTGCCGGATGAACTCCATGAGCGCAAGATGGGCGAATTGCAGGGCGGGCAGAAGGTTCGCGTGCTGCTGGCACAGGCGCTGTTCGGGCATCCGGGAGCTTTGCTGCTGGACGAACCGACGAACCATCTCGATCTCGATTCGATTCATTGGCTGCAAAGTTTTCTGAACAACTACGACGGCACGCTGATCGCAATTTCGCATGACCGGCATTTCCTGAACAGCATCTGCACCCATATCGCCGACATCGATTACGAGACGATCATCACCTACACCGGAACCTACGATGAGATGGTGCTGGCCAAGACCCAGGTGCGTTCGCAGATTGAGTCGCAGAACTCGCAGCGCGAGAAGAAGATTTCACAGCTCAACGATTTTATTGCGCGCTTTTCGGCGGGCACGCGCTCCAGCCAGGTGCAATCGCGCCGCAAGGAAGTGGAACGGCTGCAGGTGACCGAGCTTGCGAAGTCGAACATTCAGCGCCCGTACCTGAAGTTCGAGCAGAAGCGCCCCTCCGGAAAACACATTCTGGAGTTGGAGGGCGTGAGCAAGTCTTACGGAGAGGCCGAGGTGGTGCGCGGCTTCACGGCAAGCGTGACGCGCGGAGAAAAGATTGCGCTGATGGGACGGAACGGCGCCGGAAAGACAACGCTGATCAATGCGTTGCTGGCCAATTCGCCGACCACGCCGATGAAAGAGCTGCGCGATTGCAGCGGCTACGAGGGCGAATTCTTGAGCGCCGGAAAAGTGATCTGGGGACATGAAGCCTCGGTGGGATACTTTGCGCAGGATCACCGGGCGCTGATCATGCCGGGGATGTCGGCCTTCGAGTGGCTGCACCAGTGGGACGCGGGAGCAGCCGATGAGGAGATTCGCGGACTGCTGGGGCAGATGATGTTCGCCCGCGACGAGGCCAACAAGCGGACCGACGTGCTCTCCGGCGGAGAGACGGCGCGCCTGCTCTTCTGCAAGCTGATGCTGCAGAAGCCGAACGTGCTGGTGCTGGATGAGCCGACCAATCACCTCGACCTGGAGTCGATCAACGCGTTGAACATTTCACTTCAGCGCTATTCTGGCACGGTGCTGATCGCCACGCACGATCACGACCTGATCGATGAAGTTGCAAGCAGAGTCTGGCATTTCGAGAGCGATCACAAGATCACCGACTTCAAAGGAACGTACGAGGAGTATCAGTCGGTGCTGGCGTAAGATTGGCAGATCGGTTAATCGTTGGAAGGCCACCCGTTACCGAGTAGTACATCGTTTGGGGAAGTCTGGAAGGATTGCCTGAGTGGTTACGGTTTGGCTCTAGAAACGATTGCCTTTTCGGTTAATGGTT
This sequence comes from Candidatus Korobacteraceae bacterium, assembly GCA_049521655.1. Taxonomy (GTDB): domain Bacteria; phylum Acidobacteriota; class Terriglobia; order Terriglobales; family Acidobacteriaceae; genus TOLSYN. Next base: position 59,625 of record JBEKOO010000002.1, on the reverse strand, counting down.
CTTTCGGAATTTTTCCCCGCCGCTCGAAGGAACTGCCCCACTCAAGCCAACGGCGGGCTTGAATGGGCCACGCCCGCCTCACTGTCTCCTCGCTACCACGTCGCGCTACCACGTGCCAAGACGAGGACACCGGAATTCTCCGCGGCGATATCAAATCCGCACGATGGCTTCCCTGAGGCAGAGCTGGCGATAAATCGGGATTGAGTCAGAAGCCAATCGTCATTTGCCCTGGGATCGGGCTTGTAAACGATCAGGTAGCCCGCTCCGAATTGCCTCATTAGCCTCGCGACCTCTTGGCATTCCCACCGCACGAGAGTGTAGTCCGAGTTGGGCATGCCGATCGTCGGACGTTGGAGCAGATAACCCGTTGCTTGGCCGTCCGCAGCGACAATCGGGTCGTTCGCCCTGAGGTGCGACTCGACCCACTTCAATAGAGGCTGGCCGTCGGCGGTGGGCTGAGCATAAAGCGAGGCCAAAATCTCATGCCGCGCCGGTGCACACGGTGCCGCGAGCTCGCGTAGGCCAGTTCCGATGTAGCCCCCCACAAAGATCACAAGCAGTGCGCTGGCTAAAGCCTTCCGCGCTCTCCCGCATGTAGGCGGTATGGACCAGTTTGCACACGTTCCCAGAAAGAGCAGATAAAGCGGCAACATAGGCAGGAAGTACCGAACCTGTGGGATGATCAGAGTCCGCAGTCCCACGTAGATCATGCCGCTCGAATAGATGAGCATGTAAACCACCAGCAACAGCATCGGACGCTTATCGCGGCTGCGCATCCCAGCCGTACCGGGGGGGGGGCGCCATCCACTGCTCGCGAGCGCCCACAATCAATAGCACGCCTAGCGGAATCCCGGCCAAAAGCACTAAAACCGGCCACGCGCCGAGGCTGCGCAGAGAATGCTCCCCGAGAATCAAATGTAGATTGCAGTACATCCAGGCACTCATCACGCTTCTGAACGGATGGTGTGCTGGCATATTGTTTCCGCCCATCCAGCTTCCGACTACTCTCCAATTCCGGAGCATGAGGGACGCGGCGATCACGGCAGAAAGCAGAACGGAGTAAAACCAAACTGATCCCCGTGGGCCCCTGCCACGTTGCGTCAGGATGCACAGGGCGTAACCAGCCAAGCCAGCAATCAGAAACAGGCCTGCATACCGAAGCCAATATGAGACACCGGCCACGAAGAACGCAATTACCACGCGCGCTGCCGCGACGCGGCCGGGCAGCGCGCGATCTTCAGCCCAAACCAGTGCAGCAACGGAGGCAGTTGAAAGCATCATGAATAACGAGTCCGTTGAGACGGACGACGCGTATTGGAGAGCGACGGCGTTCGCCACGAAGAGTATTGAACTGGCCCAGCGCCAAAGCGGCGCAATCTGCAATAGGCTGAGAGTCCATGCCAGGAGGCCAGCGGTTATTGAAAAGGAGAGGCACGATACCAGCCTAGCTGCGCCCACTGGGTCGGCACCCAGGCGACATAAACTGCCAACAAGCATTGGGTAACCAGGAGGGAACCATGTCATCGGTGCGGGTATCAAGCCATGAGAACGTTCCGTATCGAAATAGACTAGCGAGGTCGCGAGCCCATGGCCATTGCAAAAGTTATCCGCGACGCTCAGGTATTGATAGGCGTCGTTCCCCAGGGGTGCTGGCCGAAGCACGCGAATCGTGTATGCGACGGAGAAAGCCACCAGGGTCCATGCAAATACTTCGACTGCACGCTTCATCAGTATCCTCCACGCCGTGGCGATTCTCGGCGGTCATAAGGCTACAATGCGAACAGACGGTCGAATGACAATTGTATGGCATCGGCTGGTTGCCGACATCTCATCTTTCTTCTCGACGGTGCACCGCATCTGCCGCGGTTAGCAGATGTGGGACGGATGATGGCAACTTGCGTTCAGGCCCGGATTTCGTCGATCAGCTTTACGGGCACGATCCGCGCGACACGTTCCATGACCTTCTTGTTTTGTTCAGCCATTTTCAGGTCGTAGGCTGCCTGCAATCGCATCCATACTTCCGGTGAGCTGCCAAATAAGCGGGATACCTTCAGGCACATGATGGCAGACAAGGGCTTGCGCTCTGCCAGAATGTCGTGAAGCATTTGGCGGGAGACGCCCAGAGCTTTCGCCGCTGCGGTCACGGAGAGGCCGACGGACGGGAGGATGTCTTCCTTGATAATCTCGCCCGGATGGACGGGTGGGAGTCCGTTCTTTCTCTGCACAACTTCCTTCTTAATGGTAGTCTTCAAAATCGACCTCCAAGGCGTCTTCGCCTGACCAGCCAAAGGTGATGCGGTAATTCCCCGACACGCGCACCGACCAGCGTTTTGGGCTGCCTTGCAGGCCGTGGAAGCGAAAGCCCGCGATGTTCATGTCCTCGGGCTGCGCCGCAACCTCCAGCAATTGCAAGATACGCACGCACTTCCCGATATAACCGGAGCCGATGCGGCGCGTCTTGCCGGTGAGATGAATCTCTTCAAGTCCTTTATGCCGGAAGCCGCCGATCATTTTTTTACTGTAAACCTGTTAGTTTACAGTGTCAACGATGCTTGATGAATCGATCGCTGGCTGAAAAGCTTGGGGCGTCGCGGGAGATATGAGCATCGTAGGGGTCCTTCGCTGACGCTCAGGATGACGCTTAAGGCAAAGGCAAGAGCAAAGGCAAAGGCAAGAGCAAAGGCAAAGGCAAGAGCAAAAGCAAGAGCAACGGCAAGAACAAAATCAGAGACGATTGGGTGCGAGGGGCTTGGTTACTGCTGGCCTTCGCCGGAGCCGGCCCTGCTGGCGACTACCTTTACCCCGCTGAGACCGTTGATGTAGCGGGCGACTCCCCGGTAGAGAGCTTCCGCAATCTTCTGGCGATACTCCGGGGTTTGCAGTTTGCGCGCGTCGCCGGGGTTGGAGACGAAGGAGATTTCGGCGAGGATGGAGGGCATGTTGGCTCCGATGAGCACGATGAAGGGAGCCTTCTTCACGCCACGGTCGCGCATGGTCTTTTCCTTGCCGGCCAGTCCCTGATAGAGCGAGTGCTGCACATCGACGGCGAACTCGCGCGATTCCTCGACCTTTTCCTTCAATGCGATCTTCTTCACCAGGTCGCCGAGTTCGTGAACCGATTTCTCACTGACGGCGTTTTCACGGGCGGCGACTTCGAGAGCGTCCGGCGAGGGATTGAAGTTGAGATAGTAGGTTTCCACGCCGAGGGCCGATGCGTCCTGGCTGGAGTTGGCGTGGATGGAGATGAACAGATCGGCCTGCTGCTGATTGGCGATCGCGGTGCGCGTCTCCAAGGGGACGAAGGTGTCATCGTCGCGGGTATAAATCACCTCGGCTCCCATCTTGCCCTGCAGCAGCCTTCCGAGGCGCAGCGAAACGTCCAGCACGAGATCTTTTTCCAGCAGGCCGTTGGGGCCGATGGTTCCAGTGTCGTGACCGCCGTGTCCGGCATCGATGACGATGCGGCCGACCTTGAGGCCAAGAGCGCGGATGAGCGAGCGCTGGCCCTCGGAGGTGGGCTGGGCCTGGCGAATCTCCGGATAGCGCTGGTTCTTCTTACCGGCGGCGAGGCTGGGTTTCTCCGGGCCGCGCGGCGCTACCACCTGCACGGTGGGCTGGGAGGTGGGCTTGTCGGTGGCCTTCAATTCCGGACTGCCAAGTTCGGCGACTTCGCTGCGGGTGGACTCCAGGGATGAAGCCGGAGACGACGCCTCGGTAGCGCCGTGCGAGGTTTCGCCCTTGCTGGCGGGAGCGGGGACTACGGGAGACGATGCGGAGGACGATGCGAAGGACGAAGGCTTGCTGGTTACCTTGGCGTTTACCGCAGGCGCAGAGGGATGCGAGAAAAAGCTGCCATCGGCCATCTTCGGTCCGAAGCCGTCAGCGGGCTTAGCCGCAGGCGAAGTCGGAAGCGAAGCGGAAGGCAATGGCACAGCATCCGGCCTGCTTTTCGCCGGAGGGGCAGAGGACTCTGGAGTTGCCGGCTTCAGCTCCTGTGGCGGCGGAGACGGAGTTCGCTGCTCGCCCTGTTGCTGGGCACGTGCCACCAGCGTTTGCGGAGCATTGGGCCTGCGGCCGTGGATATCGACGATCAGGCGATAGGGATTGGGGAGGAGAAAAGCCGAGTAGTCAGAGACATCATCGACCTCAAGCACCACCCGCACCATGCCCTTTTGAAATTGAGCGATGCGCACGCGGCGCAGAAATCCGTCCGAGACTTCAAAGGTTTTACCGACCAGGGTGGAGGCCAGCTTGGTGTCATGCAGGTCAAAGAAAATCCGGTCGGGATCGGGGATGCGTCCCGCCTCATACTTAACTTCCTGCTCAAGATCGATGGCGACGCGAGTGTAATCCGGGGTGGACCAGTGGCGGATTCCAGTGACCAGCGGCAGAGAGTTGCGAGGCGGCTCGGTGGAGGCCTCGAACGGCTTTGCTTCCTGGCTCCTGGCCTCCGCGGTGCGCGACGGCTTCTGGCGATTGCGCGCCTGCTGATCCATCTCAGCCAGGGCTTCGCGCGCGTCGGCGGAGAGTTGCAGATGAGGATAGCGGTGAATCACCTCCTCGAAAACCGCCCGCGCCTTGTCAGGTTCCTCGAGATCATCCTTATATATCTGGGCAATGGTGAAGAGGGCGTCAAAGCGATACTTGCTGCCGGGATACTCACGGCGAAGGAACTCGTATTGCGCGATGGCCGCACGCAGGGTCTTCTCATCGTCGAAGAAGCGCCCGCTTTCGGCGAGCAACTCGGCGACGGCGAGCACGCTGGAATCCGCCTTGCTGCTGGTGGGCGCGGCGAAATAGACACGTCGGTAGGCGTCAATGACGCGCTGGTATTCGCGGCGGGAACGCTCGTGCTGAGGCAGGCCGTTGAGCTCTTCCCTCATTCGCTCTGCGTTTTCAAATTGCGAGCGCGCCTGCTGCTTCCTGACCTGAACACTAGCGGCGAAGGCGGGCGCGGCCAGCAGGCACAGCAGGGAGAATGCGGTCAGCCAATGTTGCCATGCGCGCCTGTAAGTTTGTCCCGTCATCGACTGCATCATCCTGAAAGCCGGTAGATAGCTAGTCCGTGTTCGTGATCACCAGTCTGCCGCGATCATCGCGGTGGACTTCAATGGGGAAGGCCAGCCTGTGGTCGGCTAGATCCGGGCCACTCCCCATGATATTGGTGATGCGCTTAACATAGTTGCGCGTTTCCGTGTATGGCGGGATACCCCCATTGCGCTCGACGGCTGCCTGTCCTGCATTGTAGGCTGCCAGCGAGAGGGAAACGTTTCCCTTATTATTTTCCAGCAATCCCTTCAGATGACGAACCCCGGCTTCGACGTTCTGCGCGGCGTCAAAGGGATTGCTTACGTCATACTTGCGCGCGGTTTCGGGCATCAACTGCATCAGTCCCATCGCGCCCTTGCTGGAGACGGCGCCGGGATTGAAGTTGGACTCGACCTGCACCAGGGCGCGCACCAGATTGGGGTCTACATGATGACGCGCGGCTGCCTCTTCAATAAAGCGGTCGATTTTGGCGGCGCTCACCGAGCGGTTGCGCGCGGCGGCGGAGTCGTTGGGATTCTGCGCGGCGAGTTTGCCTTTGACCTTCGCTCTACCCGAATCCAGCGCGGGGTGCGACTCGATGTAGCTGGACACCTGGCCCGCGACGGCACGGGCGGAGCGCATGGCCCTGGGCGTGGCAGCCCGAAGCGGAATCCAGCGCTGTTCGACGTTGCTCCAGTAAGCCAACTGCGGTTGGTGGCTGGTAAGACGCTCCGGAGCGTCATTGGTCCAGACGATGCGCCCGTTTTCCGAGGTGGGCTGAGGCGACTGCGCCGAGAGCGAAGAGGCTAGCGCAAGCACTACCCATGCCAGCACCGTGGAGGTGAAGAGGCGTCGCGCCGAAGTTCGAACTGTCCACACATCAATACTCATAAACCTTTGAAGGGCCACTCGGCCCGGCGCAGACGCAGCAACACTAGCCCATATGACTAGATTATAAGGCCGATGAAAGGCGCACAGCAATCAATGAGACAAGGGGAATCCAGTAAGTGAACGGGGTAAAACACATACAAACACAGGAGAAAGACTGAAAACATCCATACATGGTTACGGCGGGTCATGGCTGGATGAGGAAAGAGACTTTCAGAGATGGATTGACAGTCTGGGAGCGGCAGAGCAAGGGCGGAGAGATGAAGCCGCCGATGAAAAGCGCAGGGCCGGGCGCAGGGTGCGTCCGGCCCGTTGTGCAATTCAAACTAGCCGAGCAAGGCTTCGACAGCGGCATAGCTTTCGCGCAGCGCCTGGTCGAGTGCCTCCGGATTTTTGCCACCGGCTTCGGCCATGTCGGGCCGGCCTCCGCCGGAGCCGCCAACCTTTTGTGCAACAAGGCCCACGATCTTGCCGGCGGGAAGCTTTGCGGTGAGGTCTTTGGTAACGCCGACGATGAGAGCAACCTTGCCATCGGTGACCGAACCGATGATGACTACGCCGGAGCCGATCTTGTTGCGGAAGTTATCGACCAGGGTACGGAGTTGCGAGCGGTCGAGGTTATCGGCGCGATGGGCCAGAACCTTGACGCCGTTCACTTCCTTCACGTTTTCGCCGGCGCTGGCCACGGCGGAGGCGGCGGACTTCATGCGGACTTGATCGAGCTCCTTGCGGAGGCGCTTGAGTTCGTCTTCGCGACGGTCAAGCTCCTGCCTGAGAGCTTCGGCGGGGCTGAGGTCGCTGCGCCCGACGAGCGTTGAGACGAGGCCTTCGAGTTCGTGATCCTGGCGGAAGTGGCGCAGCGATTGCTCGCCGGCGACGGCCTCGATACGGCGCACGCCGCTGGAGACGCTTCCCTCTTTCAGAATCTTGATGAGGCCAATTTCTCCGGTGGCGGAGACGTGGGTACCGCCGCAGAGTTCGGTGGAGAAGTCGGCGATCTTGAGCACGCGCACCTTTTCGCCATACTTTTCGCCGAAGAGAGCCATGGCGTGGTACTGGTTGACGGCAACGTCGATGGGAACGTCTTCGATGGTCTGGACGCGCTGGTTGCGCAGGACTTCACGGTTGGCAATGTCTTCGATCTCCTGCAGCTCTTCGTCGGCAACCGAGGAGAAGTGGGAGAAATCGAAGCGCAGATAGTTTGGCCCAACCAGCGAACCCGCCTGTTTGACATGGGTTCCGAGAACCTGGCGGAGGGCGGCGTGGAGCAGGTGAGTTGCGGTATGATGGCGGCGGGTGGCGCTGCGCAGCTCAGAGTTGACGACGGCGACAAGCTTTTCTCCGACGGCGATGGGCTGGCGCGCGGTGACTTTGTGCGCGCGGACCCCCTGCACCGGCGAATGCACACCTTCGACTTCAGCGACGACGACGGTGTGGTCGGCGGAGTAGAGCCAGCCTTTGTCGCCAACCTGCCCGCCACTCTCGCCGTAGAAGGGAGTGTGGTCGAGGACGAGTTCGGCCTGCTGGCCGGGAAGCAATTGTTGAGCGCCCTGCCCGTCGACGGCGATGGCGAGGACTTCGCAGTTCGGGGACTGCTCCTGCGTGTAGCCCTCGAATATGGTATGTGGGAGGGCGGCGAAAACCGGGGACGCAGACTTCTGCGAGCCGCCCTTCCAGGAGGCGCGGGCGCGGGTTTGCTCTTCAACCCGCTCTGCCTCAAAGCCTGCCTCGTCGAACTTCACGCCGGCATCGTGAGCAGCATCGGCAATGAAGTCCGCAGGCAAGCCGAAGGTCTCGTAAAGGTAGAAAGCGTCTTTGCCCAGTAAGGTGACCGTGCCAGATGCCTCCCTTGTCGCGGCCGCGCGCGGCGCACCTTCTAGTTCCAATTCGTCTTTGTATCCGAATCTGTCGACTTCGAAAAACTTAAAGCCGCCAAATTCGGCAGAGCCAATGTATTCATCGAGTAGGCCTGACTCTATACCCGAAACAATTTCCTCAGCCTCCTCATGCCGATCCTTCGACTCCTGCAGCTTCTTCTCGAGCTCACGGGCACCAACTTCTAACACCCGCGCGAACTGCCCCTCCTCGGTTTCCACGACTTTGGCGACGCGCGCGGCGGATTCGATGAGTTCGGGATAGGGTCCGCCCATCTCGTTGATGACGGCGTAGACCATCTTGTAGAGGAAGGGCTTGCTCTGGCCGAGAAGGCGTCCGTGGCGGATGGCGCGGCGGATGATCTTGCGCAGAACGTAGCCGCGGCCTTCGTTGGCGGGGAGGATGCCGTCACTGATGAGGAAGGTGGCGGCACGGCTATGGTCGGCGATGACTCTGAGCGAACCGGCCTGGTGTGCCTTCTCTTCCTTGGCCTCGGAGAGAAAGGCTGAATCAACTACCCCACTCAAGCCAAAGGATGGCTTGAATGGGCCACCCGCCGAAGCTGGAGCACCCGTCAGTTCTGCGCTGGTTAGCTGGGCGGCACGCTGGATGAGCGGGACGAAGAGGTCGGTGTCATAGTTGCTGACCACGCCCTGCAAGACGGCGGTGACGCGCTCGAGTCCGGCTCCGGTGTCGATGGATGGCTTAGGGAGCGGGGTGAGGACGCCGTCGGAGCTGCGGTCGAACTGCATGAAGACGAGGTTCCAGAGCTCGACGTAGCGGCCGCACTCGCAGGGGAATTTGCACTCTCCGGCGGCGCACCCGGGGAGCTTGCGGTCGCTGGAGGCGATGCCCATGTCATAGTGGATCTCCGAGCAGGGGCCGCAGGGACCGGTGTCGCCCATCTGCCAGAAGTTTTCCTTCATGCCGAGCTCGAAGATGCGCCCGGGGGCGACTCCGGCCTTGAGCCAGAAATCGTGGGCCTCGCTGTCTCGCGGGACACCGTTTTCGCCCTGGAAGATGGTGACATAGAGCTTCTCCACCGGCATGTTGAACCACTGGGACGAGGTGATCAGCTCCCAGGCGTAGGCGATGGCATCCTGCTTGAAGTAGTCGCCAAAGCTGAAGTTGCCGAGCATCTCGAAGAAGGTGTGGTGGCGATTGGTAAAGCCAACATTTTCAAGATCGTTATGCTTGCCTCCGGCGCGCACGCACTTTTGCGAGGTGGTGGCGCGGAGATAGTCGCGCTTTTCGGCGCCAAGAAAGACATCCTTGAACTGGTTCATCCCGGCGTTGGTGAAGAGCAGTGTGGGATCATTGGCGGGAACCAGCGAGGAGCTATGCACCTGGCGGTGGCCCTTGTGGACGAAAAAGTCCAGGAACATGCGTCGAACATCGTTTCCGGTAGGCATTCGAGTCACTTTCGGTGAATCCCAGGGCCGCCAAAACAAAACCGCGGCTGATGCGCGGCGACAGACGCCCGAAGGAGACGAAAAGATGATTTTAGCATCCCAATGGGATCGGCCCTTGAGCAGGAAACTAAAATGGAACTGTGTTATGGTGGGTTATCCAATCCAGCAACAAGCAGTTCTTGGCGTTGTAAAATTGCCGCGACAATTTAGAGACGCGGAGCCATAATAGCGACCGGATATTGAGGCAGGTGCAGGTGATGGATTACCCGGCTAAACCCAACAGCCAGATCTCGGTGCTCCCCAAGCGGCGCGAAGCGCGTTTGCCCGTTACCCTGAATGTCCGGTTGCTGGGTATTGACGCCAACGGCAAGGCGTTTCATCAGGCGGCGATGACGGTTGATATCAGCATGTCAGGCGCGCGGGTGAGCGGGCTGGCGGCGACGCTCAACCCAGGCGATGTTGTTGGCCTGCAGAGCGGCGGAGAAAAATGCCGATTCAAGGTGGCATGGATTACCAAGAACCCGGACGGTACGCACCTAGCCGGCTTGCATTGCCAGGAACAGGGCAAAAGCCCGTGGCGTGAAACGATGCAGCAGAGCACGGCGGGCGACCGCCGCGGCAATGACCGCTATCCCTGCAACGGCTCGGTCTCGCTGCATGCGCCGAGCTATACGATGCCAATCTGGGGTACGCTGCGCGATATCAGCGCGAGCGGATGCTACGTACAAAGCGTGAACGTCGCTGCCAAGGGCGAAATCGTGAGCGGACAGTTCACCCTGAACGGGGTGCAGATCAACGGCGTGGCGGAGGTACATTCTTCGCGCCCCACCGTCGGCATGGGATTGCAATGGTGCGATCTGGGCTGGGATGGAGAGGAAAAGCTCAACGGTATTCTGCGCACACTTGCACTGAACCACACCGAAACCAACGCCAGCAAAGTGAAGGCGCTGGCACAGGTGGAAAAACTGCATCAACTCATAGTGGCGATTCGCGAGCGGCTGGAAAGTAACCACACCATGGCGGATGTGCAGTTGATCGGACGGTTGGCCGACGCGCAAGAGAAGCTGACGGAAGCGCTGAAGAGCGTGCAGAGTTAACGGCTTTGCGGTAGGCTTGAGGATATGCGCAACCTATTTGCTTCCACTTTACTGATCTTGACATTGATGGTTTTTGGGCCGCAGCCGGGAGTCTCCCAGAACGGCCAGGCGGTAGTGGCTCCCACGGAGATATCCGCTGAGCTGGGTACTTGCTCGGCACTGTTTAACGTGACCGGAGCGGATTCCAAGCCGGTTTACAACGCAAAGATTTCCGTGCGAATCCACTATGGCGTGATGGGGCTGAAAAAGCTCGACCTAGAGACCTTCACCAGCGCCGATGGACAGGCAAAGTTCGTCAAGCTGCCGGAAGTTCCCAAGAAGCCGGTGTATTTTTACATCAGCAAAGACGACAAGCTGGAGACGGTGGAATTCATGCCGGACGTGCATTGCCGTGCAACGTTTGACGTGCGGTTGAAATAGTTGCCGGTCGCGATCGGATTTGCAAGGCCGGTTATCGCCCGGTCTTTTTCTTTGCGGCTTTCTTTATTGGCGTAGCCAGGCGAACGAGATTCTTCGTCGCGGCCTTTTTGCCGGGCGCGGCGACTTTGGCTTTGGGCTTGCGACCGGGAAGTTCGGCGCATCGCCACATGTACCAACTGGCAACCGAGCACCATGGCTCCCATTTGCGGGCGCGGCGGCGCATCGCGTCTTTGGTGGGAAGCTCGCGCAGCTTGTAGAGGCGCTGCATGCCCTTGCGTACGCCGTAGTCGTCCACGGGAAGGACGTTGGGACGTCCGAGGCGGAAGAGAAGCATCATCTCCACCGTCCAGCGGCCGATGCCACGCACCTGCGAGATGCGCTCGATGATCTCCTCGTCGGCCATGCGGGCGAGGGCTCGCTTACCGGGGACGGTGCCATCCAGGCACTTGGCGGCAAGGTCGCGCAGGGCTGCGAGTTTGTTCTGCGAAAGTCCGGCGCCACGGAGCTGGAGATCGTCGATAGCCAGCAGCTTTCTGGGCGTCATGCGCTTCCTGGGGAAAAGCTCTTCGAGGCGCGCCAAGATGGCGGAGGCGGCGGCTCCTGCGAGTTGCTGGTAAACGATCGAGCGGGCCAGCGAGTAAAAGATGCTGAAGTGGTGGGGAATTTCCATGGTGCAGGGGCCGACCTGCGCAATGAGAGCGGCGAGTTTAGGATCGGCGGCGGAAAGATGTTCGACGGCCTGCGACCACTCGGGCTGCGACGGCACTTTCACGATTCATCCTCGCCAGGGGGAATCTGTTCGGCCATCTCGCGCTCCTGCTCGAGGGCGGAGAGGGTTTCGTCTTCCACATTCCAGTTGCGCAGCATCTTCATGATGACGCGGCTGGAGAATCCGGCGCGGGCCATCATGCGGAAGGTGCGCGCGGCTGCCTTCTGATCCTTTGGCTGGGTGAGGTGCTTGCGTTCGGCAAACTCGCGCGCGAGCTTCTGTTCATCGATCTCGCCGTAAGTCTCGCCGACCGCTTTGCCGATGACCTCGGGATGCACGCCCTTGGCTTTCAGATCCTGCACCACGCGGATGCGGCCGAACTTCTCGGTGTCGCGGCGGGAAGCGGAGTAGGAAGTTGCATAGAAGGTGTCATTGAGATAGCGCTGCTCCTTGAGACGCGCGGTGACGGCCTCGACGAGAGCATCGCAATCCGGCTGGCGACAGGCGCGAGTGCGCATCAGGCGTTTTATCTCGGCAACCGTACGCATCCTGCGCCCGAGGGCGCCGACCGCGTACTCGTACAGGGTGCTCTCGGTGTAGATCCTGCTGGCCGCGCTTTTCTTCCATGCCATCGCTAGAACAGTTTCAGACCGCTGGAGAATTTACGCAAGCAAAAGCGGGGCGCTGGGGTTGAAAGATTCGTGGAGCGAGGCTGTCCATCACATCTTAGCCGCGCAAGAACAGCGCGTCGAAGGTGGGGCACCCGCGGATACATCTCCTAGAAAACCGCCCTAGAAGCGGCCCAACTGTTGCGATAGCTGGTCGCGAGTGGATTCCGCAGTGCCGGAAATCCCCTGGACGCGGAGCTTGAAATCGTCCGCGTTGCTGGCATTTTCAATCGCGGTCTCGTAGGAGATCAGCCCGCGCTGGAGCAGCTCGTAGAGAGACTGATCGAAGGTCTGCATTCCGTACTGCGAGGTTCCCTGCTGGAGCGCTTCCTTGATATTGCGGGTCTTCTCCGGGATCATGATGCACTCACGAATGTAGGCGGTGGTGATGAGCACTTCGCAGGCCGGCACGCGGCCGGCGCCATCGCATCGCTTGACCAGGCGCTGGCTGATGACGGCACGCAGCGTCGCCGCAAGCTGCAGACGGATCTGCTTCTGCTCGGGCGGCGGAAAGACGCTGATGACACGATTCACGGTCTCCACGGCGTCCAGCGTATGCAGGGTGCTGAAGACCATGTGGCCGGTCTCGGCGGCGTGGAGCGCAGTTGAGATGGTTTCCAGATCGCGCATTTCGCCAACCAGAATGACATCCGGATCCTGGCGGAGGCTGGCGCGCAGAGCGCTGCCGAACGATGGAGTATCAACCTCCACCTCGCGCTGATTTACGAAGCCCTTCTTGTCGCGATGAAGAAATTCGATGGGGTCTTCGATGGTGATGATGTGTTCGGGACGCGACGAGTTGATGCGGTCAATCATGGCGGCAAGCGTGGTGGACTTGCCCGAACCGGTGATGCCGGTGACCAGCACAAGGCCGCGCGCCTCTTCGCATATCCGCTCGGTGACCGCAGGCAGATACAGCTCTTCCAGGGCGCGAATCTTGGTGGGAATCACGCGGAGAACGATGCCGACATTGCCGCGCTGCTGAAATACGTTGACGCGGAAGCGCCCTAAACCAGCGGTGCCGTACGCCAAATCAATTTCCGCGCACTCCTTGAACTTCTGCTTCTGGCGGTTGGACATCATGCTGAAAGCCATGTTCAGCATGTCCTCGCCGGTGATGCGGGGCTGATCGGTCAGAGGCACAAGCTCGCCGTCTATGCGCACGTGGGGATAGTTGCCGACCTTAAGATGAAGGTCGCTCGCCTTCCGCTCGACCGCAATGCGCAACAGATCGTCAATGCCCATCGGCTCTATCTCTCTAACAAAAGAAGCATCCCGAAATTACCACGTTGCCGGGACAGGTGCAATGCACGATTACCCATGGACCACCGGAGTCACCCGAATCACCCGGCGCGGCGTTGACTTGCGGGGACTTGCGGGTGGCGCACTCAGGGCTGCCAGGGCGTGTCGGCGCTGCCGCCATAAATGTCCGGCACCTTGCCGCCCAGCGGACGAAGGTAGGTTGATAGCTGGGCGCGGTGATGGATGGTGTGGATATGGGCAAAGTTGAGCAGGGTATAGACCGGCAGACTCATGCCAAAGAAATCGGCAGACTGCAGGAGTTGTTCGCCGGTGAGGGCGCCGATAAGGGTGAGCTCCTCTTCAAAGCCGGAATCATAGAAATTCACGATCTCGGCGAGCGTGGCCGGCAGCGGGCCATCGCCTCCGCCTTCAAAGCTGAGCTTGGCGAGCGAGGCGAGGAACCAGCGCTCGCTGTGGGCAAGATGCCAGGCGAGTTCACGGGCCGAGCGGGCTTTGGGATCGGGGCGCCAGTCGCCATCATGGAGTTCGGCGAAGACACGACCAGTGCAGGCGTGTTCGTCGCGAATGCGCTCCACCATGAAGTCACGGAAGAGCACGGCAAATTCGGGAGTAGGCTGGGCAGACATGAATCCTCCGACGCGATGGTAGCGGAAAAAAGTTGCGGAAAGAGAATATGCGCGATGGCTGTGTGGAAGCAAGCGGGTTTTGCCACGCCAGCTCTAAACGGCTGAAGCGCGGGCGATGAGGCCCGCGCTCCAAGTCTGCAACGGACTAACTACGCGCCGATTTTCTGGCGCACCGGAACCGGCGTGAACCAGTTGTAGCGGTCGGGTTTACTGCCATCAATGATGCTGAACAGCTCCTTGCGGATTGCCTTGGTGACCGGGCCGACATCGCCATCGCCGACCGTAATCTTATCGACCGAGCGGATCGGGGTGATTTCAGCGGCGGTGCCGGTGAAGAAGACCTCGTCGGCAATGTAAAGAAGCTCGCGGGGTATGACCTGTTCGACGACGGGAATGGCGAGATCCTGGGCCACGCGCAAGACGGAGTCCCGGGTGATGCCGGCCAGCACCGAGTTGCCGAGTGGCGGCGTCAACAGCTTGCCACCACGCACGAAAAAGAGATTCTCGCCCGAGCCTTCGCTGACGTAGCCATTGGCGTCAAGCGCGATGCCTTCGACGTAACCGTTGAGCACGGCCTCCATCTTGATGAGCTGGGAGTTCATGTAGTTAGCGCCGGCTTTCGCCATGGAAGGCAGAGTGTTCGGCGCAAGACGCGTCCAGGAAGAGACGCAAACATCGACACCCACATCCTCAGAGCCCGGAAAATACTTGCCCCAGGGAAAATTGGCGATGTAGCACTCGGTTGGAATGCCGATGGGGTTGACCCCGATTTCGCCATAGCCGCGCACGATAAGAGGACGGATGTAACAGGGCCACACGCCGTTGGCGCCGATGGTTTCCACCATGGCGTCGACAAACTGCTGGCAGGTGTAGTTCACCGGGATGCGATAGATCTTTGCGGAGTCAAGCAGCCGCTGCATGTGCTCCTGGGCGCGGAAGATCGCAGGGCCAGTGGGCAGCTCATAACAGCGAACGCCCTCGAAGACGGCAGAACCGTAGTTGACGACGTGCGACATGACATGAATCCTGGCATCATCCCAGGCGATGAGTTTTCCGTTATGCCAGATTTTTTCAGTGGTTTTGACGGGCATGATTGCGCGCTCCTCGAATGTAGCAAAACGATATTCCATTATAAGGCAGCCGGGGGATCAGAGCATCAGCTTCCGCCGGAGCAGGTTCCGGTCAGGCAAAAGCGTGGCTGCCCCGTTCCAGAGCCGCAAGAAGCGCCGCCCGGAAACGGAGCTGCTGAGCCGGGCTAAAGCTGAGGGCCACAGGCATCGATGGCGCTCGATAGTTCGCGAACGAAAAGTTCTGCGTCCGTCACCAGCCCGAGAGCCTGGAAGGTTCCACGATCGGCGAGCTTGGTCACCACGGCTGGATTGATATCGACGGCCACAACCTTTACCGAGGCTTTCAACATGTTGCCGGTGGCGATGGAGTGGAGCATGGTGGCGATCATGAGCACCATCTCAACCCCGACGAGCGCGGAGCGCATGCGAAGCTGCGCCTGCATCGTATCGGTGATGACATCAGGCATCGGGCCGTCGTCGCGAACCGAGCCGGCAAGCACCAGGTCCACGTTCTGCTTGATGCACTCGTACATGATGCCTTCGCGCAGGACTCCGCGGTTGACGGCAGCGCGGAGCGATCCGGCGGAGCGGATGGTATTGATGGCGGCCATGTGGTTGCGATGGCCGCCCGGGACGGGACGGCCGTTGTGGAGGGCGACTCCGAGCGAGGTGCCGAATAGAACGCTCTCCACATCGTGGGTGCAGATGGCGTTTCCGCCGAAGAGCACCTGAACATAGCCCTCCCGGATCAACTTTGCCAGGTGGGGGCCTGCGCCGCTATGAACGATGGCCGGGCCGGCGACGATCAGTATCTTGCCGCCACGATCGCGAATCTCGCGCATCTGTTTGGCAATTTCCTCGATGACGAGGCGCTTGGGGTGCTCGGAGGATACGTTGCTGCCCATGAAGCTGAAAATTTCGCGCTCACGTGAGCGCTGCGGCGGCAATATGCGGATGCCTTCATGACCAACCACCACGAGCTCTCCCTGGCAGACCGCGGAAGAGGGGATCATTTGAGCTTCCGACCGAGGCGGGCTGACGACGATGACGAGATCCATTTCGGTGTTCTGCACATCGACCCACCGGCCGTTGAGCCGCACCTGTGTGGGCAGGTGGGTGGTCGAGTAAAAATCCGGCGGCAGAACGCCGTCGGCGGGCGCGGGCAGAAAAGCGACATCGTCGCGCGAGGCAAGCACCGCGCCGAAGGACTGCAGCTCGAGCAGGATCGACTCCAGCTTGGCCTCGGTTTCGGCGTGAACCTTGAGACGGGCAAAGGAAACTTCATCCTTGGCGCGGCCGACCTGTATCTCCTGAACCTCGAACGTGCCTCCCATGTCCATGATGGTGTCAAAGGCGCGTGGGAGGGTCCAGGAATCGATAATGTGTCCTTCGAGGGTAACTTCTTCACTGAATGAATTCATGGGTCCTTTTCTTCATCCTGTGCAGGCAGCCATAGCTGGCGGCGGGCAGGAGTCCGTAAACCGAGGTGAAAACAATGATGATCTCACGAAAAAGCCCGCAGGCATTATGCCTGCGGGCCTGGAGATGATTGCTTTGCGATCAAAAGTACGGAAGCTCTCTCCATGCACGCGGGCCTGCGAGCGACGGTCGCGGCTGCGGGTGCGGGTTTATGCCACGGATCGCCATCGACTTTGAATTTTGCGGGAAGCGCATTGGAATGTCAACCTGGGCCTTCCCTTCCTCATGAGAGCTTAGCCGGCTCCGATAGTGGAGCAGGCAAATCGCCTATCTCGGAAGAGCTTGCGAAACGAGGTCCAAAATAACGTTTGCAACTCAATATCGGCGCTTCAAAGAGCTCATAACTCGCCGCCGAAATTCCGAAGGTAATCGAGCCTAGGACGACAATAAACACCGGGAAAAACCAAGGATTTTGCTGCACAACAGCAGAGAGATGCGGCAAGATCACCAGCTTGGCGGCTCCGATGATGGGTACGTGAAAGACATAAAAACCGTAGCTGTATGCCCCCAGCCTGGTGAGCGCGGCATGGCGGAGGATGCGTTGCAGCCAAGTGGCCGTTCCCTCGGTGACGGCGGCGTGCAGCACCAGCGCGCCGAAGCCCAATGCAAGCATGGAATAGCCCGCGGTTTGAACAAAAAATGAAGTAGCCAACTCGCTGCGGCCAAAGAGCAGCGCCATCGCCGCGAGGAAAGCTCCAAGCATGGCCAACGAAATCCACGGCAGCCAGCGGCGGATGCGTCCCAGCGCCGCCGCGTCACGAAAGAGAATTGCGCCAAGCGCTCCCAGCAGCAGAGCGTCCATCCGGCCAAAGGTCATCATCGTCATGCCCTGGCCCAACCCGCCATGCATCGCCCATACGACTCGAATCACCAGCGCCAGAATCGATAGGGATACGGCTATGGCTTTGAGTTTTACGGGACGCACCAGCCAAACGCAGAGAGGCCACAAAAGGTAGAACTGCTCCTCCACCGCGAGCGACCAGAAATGGCCCAGAACATTGGGCCCCCATTGCCCCTTCCAGAGACACAGCCAGTTGGC
Source organism: Candidatus Korobacteraceae bacterium (assembly GCA_049521655.1). Classification (GTDB taxonomy): domain Bacteria; phylum Acidobacteriota; class Terriglobia; order Terriglobales; family Acidobacteriaceae; genus TOLSYN. The sequence continues at coordinate 42,051 of JBEKOO010000002.1, read as the reverse complement.
CAGAAAGAGAAAGTAGAGCTTGCGATCCGCAGCGACCGGCAGTTGCGTGGGGTAAGGATGAATGAAGCTGGCCGCCACCAGGATTCCGATCAGTACCGCATAGTAGAGCGGAAAGATTCGCAGGATGCGCCGCGCGTAAAAGCCGCTGAAGTAATTCTCCGCCACCCTGGTATCAACCAGAATTCCCGTGATCAGAAATCCCGAGAGCGCGAAGAACAGGTCAACGCCGAACCATCCCTGGGAGAGAAAATATGCGAGCCAGTCCACGGCGCGATTGGTGTGAGGGATTGCCCAGGTCATGTGGTGAAAAAAGACGGGGAGTATGGCGAGCGCGCGCAGTCCATTCAGCGAGCTCAACTTTTTGCCCGAGAGCAAAAGGCGCTTCGCCGGTGTGGGCAGCTCAGTCTCCCCTAAATGCATGGACCCTCCAGGGTTGCGCTTCTGACTGGCGCCGAACGAAGGAAAAATGGTCGGGGCGATAGGATTCGAACCTACGACCCCCTGCGCCCAAGGCAGGTGCGCTACCAGGCTGCGCTACGCCCCGACTCCGCACGGCAGAAGATGCCGCACTTTGAAATCCTAGCACACAGGCGCGGCTCAGTCGCTGTTGCCCGGCTCCTCGCCGGGAGCGGGCGCGGCGATGGCCTGTGAAGTCAGGCCATCGGAGTCTGCAAGCACCGTGAGCAGAGGGTCGGAATACCTCCACTGCTGCGTGTGAGAGTCGGCGCTCCAGCTCTGGAGTTCGATGCCCATTTCGAAGGCGATGAAAAGGTCTGAGGTATGTGGCGCTACGCGCACGTCCTTGACACGAAGATTCTGCACAAGTTGCCACGGCATCTCCCCGCCGGAAGCAATCTCCGGCGGGGGGCGGCTGGCAAACGCAAGGTTGTTATCGAGCACAATTCGCCAGGGACAATTGAGGGTCAGCTCGGCGTCATGTTCAAAGGCAATACTCCAAAGATCTCTGGAGAGGTCGCGCCGCTCCACGGCGGTGCAAAGCTTGCCCACCAGGTGATCCGCGATTAGATCGGCGGCGCTGGCCGACATCTTTTTGAACCAGGCGCGCACCGGACGGGTGTTGAGGAAATAGAGCAGGAAAACTGCGAGGATCGCATTAAAGAAGCGCAGGGGCCGGCTCATCAGCGAGGCGAGATCGCCGTTGCGATCGATGAAGGAGGAGATTTCTCTGACGGCGATCACGAACGACGTGAGCAGAACGAAGATGCGGCCCCAGTTTTGCCCTTTCCAGTAATTCCAGACGAGAAGCAGCACCACGCCAAGACCCAGGCAATGCAGGAGCTCCAGGGGCAAGGCCGCCGGAGTTCCGCTAAACAGTTGGAGCAGGGCTCTGACCAGATAGATCACAGTTAGCGCGGCCAGGGCGAGCGTGGTGAGAGCGACACCTTTGGGGCGGGCTGCAGGGTCTACCGGGGCGGGCTGGGTGAATCGCACAATGCGGACAGTATAGCCGGGGCGGGGGCTCTCGACCTTGCCATTACCGCTGCCACGGCTTGCCCGCTTTAGATTTTTCTCCAACCTGCCGATAACTCAGCAGACGGCCATCCGCCACACACGTCAGGCTTTCCCCCCGGGGAAACCGTCGGCGGGGCTTGAATGGAATCTGCGATGAACCAGCCTTCCTCGAAGCCGATGCAACGCTCAACCGATGCCGTACCGATAGAAGACGTTACGCTCGACTGCGATCATGCCCTGACGCACGCTGGAGGCGATCCAGAGCTGCTGATGCAGCTCTGCAACGTCTTTCTGCATGAACTTCCCATCTGCATGGAGTCTTTGCGCTCGGCCATCAAACTTGGCCATAAAGCGGGTACTGAACGTGCCCTGCAGCGGTTGCGCAACTGCTTGATTCTGTTTGGTTCCGGTCCGGTTTCATGCACCGCGGAAATGCTTGAGGCGGCGGTGCATGCAAGACGCGTCCGGCGGGTGCGGCAGGAATGGAAGCGGCTGGAATGTCAGCTCCAGATTCTTGTCCCCCAGGTGCAGCGCCTAATGCTGGAAATATCCACACCCAGGAGTCCGGTGCAATAGTCCTCGCGCTTCAACCGTCTTTTGAAAATTTTCGTCCGAGCCGCATATAGCTGACTTGGCTTACGGCAACGTGGCGACCGTGCATATCATGAATATTGATCTCGGAAATGATGAGCGTTCTACCGGCTTTTATCACCTTCGCGGTGGCGCGGGCATCGGTGCGGCAGGGAGCCAGAAAGCGGATGCTCAGATCGGTGGTCGGGGTCAGAACCTCCGCTCCGGTCACCGTCATCGCCGCAGTACCTCCAGCCGAGTCGGCCAGAGTGGCCAGCAGTCCTCCGTGGAAGCATTCAAAGATGCCGTTAAGAGTGGCGTCGTAGGGAGCCACAATCACCGCCCGGCCAGGGCTCAGCTCTTCCACCCGATAGCGAAAGGTGGTCATAGTGGGAATCGTCATCAACCGCCGGCGAATCGCCTGCTCGGAAAATCGTTCATCTGTCATAGTTCACTACTCAGTACAAAGATGCCGGAAGGTGCGCCGCGATGCAAACTGTGCTACAAATGCCATTGCGCCCGCGGGCGGAGCGTCGCCATGTACTATTTGCTCAAGACCGAGCCTACCGTTTATTCCTTCCAGCAATTGCAGCAGGAGCGTGAGACCGTCTGGGACGGCGTCACCAATCCCCAGGCCGTCAAGTATCTGCGTGAGATGGCCAAGGGCGCCAAACTGATCATCTACCATACCGGCGAGGAGCGCCGCACCGCCGGGACGGCCCGCGTGCTGTCGGTTGACGTTTCCGATCCCAAAGTCCCCGTGGTGAAAATTGGCGCCGGCAGGGCGATTGCACACCCTGCGGCCCTATCTGAAATCAAACAGAGTGCGTTGTTTACCGCTTCGCCACTGCTGCGCCAAGGACGCCTTTCGGTTGTTCCGCTGACCGAAGCGCAATACCAGGCGCTGGCAACCGGCGAACTGTAAGAGATTTTCAATCGAAAGGATCGGCCATGAAGAGAAGTCTCTTGATTTGCTTTACCATCGCCATCGCGTTGATGAGCATGGGAGCATCTGCCCACGAAAAGAAACTCTCGAAGGTTGTCACCGTCATCGACGCCAAGGGAGCTGAGATTGGAAGCGCAACTATCCAGCAGGAAAAGCAGGGGGTTGCAATTCATCTTGCCCTGAGAAACCTCACCCCTGGAGTTCATGCCATCCACTTCCATCAGATTGCCAAGTGCGATGCTCCGGACTTCAAGTCCTCTGGCGGACACTTCAATCCCACGGGCGCACACCATGGTCTGCATAATCCCCTTGGTCCCCACGCCGGAGATATGGAAAACATCACTGTTGCGGCTGATGGGAGAACAAGACAAACGGTTCTGGACGAGCGGGTAACCCTTGAGCCCGGTCTGCCCAATTCACTTTTCGCCAATGGAGGCACCGCGCTCGTCATTCACGCCAAGGCCGACGACGAAGTCAGCGATCCGGCGGGCAATGCCGGAGACCGTGTTGCCTGCGGCGTTGTTATGCAATAGCCACTGCCTGGGATGAACGAGAATTAAACCCGAGGGACGTCGCCCTTCAGTAACTACGGGGTATGCGGATAATCGAGTACTATGTGCATTGAAGACCCCCGGTACGCAGTGATGATGACGACAGATGTGAGGACGGCGCTCGCTCTTGTAAGAAGACTCGCACTTCTGTGCGCGGCTCTTCTTCTTTTCTCCTGCGCGCCTTTTGCCCAGCAACCCCCGTGTAAAAGCAAAGGTGGGGCTCTCAAAGTCGCTTATCCGGAGCTTGCCCGCCGGATGAGGATCGCTGGCGTCGTTCGTCTCGAGCTTCGGCTCACGCCTTCGGGGGGCGTTCGTGACTCCAAGGTACTGGGTGGCAATCCTCTGCTGGTGTCCGCGGCACAGGAAGCCGTAAGACAAGCCAAGTTCGATGGCGGTGACGCCTGCATCGCGACCTTTGAATTCAAGGATGTCAGAGATTAGCCTTTTTCGCGCGCTCTTGAGGTCCTTACCCGTAGCCGCCACGGTGGCTGCGGGTTTTTTGTTTGGCGCGCCCGCCTCGTCGCACTACAATGTTGAGTTCCTGATGAGGTCACCATGGCTATCCGCACCATCATCGAGCCTTTCCGTATCAAGAGTGTCGAGCCCATTCACTGGACCGAGCGCAAGGACCGGGAACGGTTCCTTCAGCTAGCGAACTATAACCTCTTTCTTCTTGCGGCCGATGATGTCTTGATCGATCTGCTGACTGACTCCGGTACCGGAGCAATGTCCACCTACCAATGGGGAGCCATCATGGAGGGGGATGAGAGCTATGCGGGCAGCCGCAGCTATCTTCGCTTCCGGGACTCGGTGCAGAGCATCTTCGGCTACCGCCATGTCATCCCCACCCACCAGGGCCGTGCCGCTGAGCGTATTCTCTTCAGCGTCATGCTCAAGCCAGGCGACGTGGTTCCCAACAACACGCACTTTGACACCACACGAGCCAATGTTGAAGCCGCCGGCGCCGAGGCCGTCGACCTCGTCATCGCCGAAGGCAAACAGCCCGAACTTATCCACCCCTTCAAGGGCAACATGGATGTTGCCGCCCTGGAACAGACCATCAGCCGCGTTGGACGCGAGCGCATTCCCCTCGTCATGCTTACCATTACCAATAACTCCGGTGGCGGACAGCCTGTTTCAATGGATAACGCCCGCCAGGTGAGCGAACTCTGCCACAAGCACGACATTCCGCTTTACTTTGACGCCTGCCGCTTTGCCGAGAACTCATACTTCATCAAGCTCCGCGAGCCCGGCTATGGGGACAAAACTCCCAAGCAGATCGCCCAGGAGATGTTCGCACTGGGCGACGGCTGCACCATGAGCGCCAAGAAAGACGGCATGGCCAACATCGGAGGCTTCCTCTGCACCAACAACGACATGCTGGCTCAGCAGGAAAAAAATCTGCTCATTCTCACCGAGGGCTACCCCACCTATGGAGGACTGGCCGGACGCGACCTAGAAGCCATCGCCGTCGGCCTGCAGGAGGCATTGGATGAGGATTACCTGCGCTACCGCATCGCCTCCACGGCCTACCTCGGCAACCACCTCGCCGACCAGGGAATCCCAATTGTCCTGCCCCCTGGAGGCCATGCCGTTTACCTCGACGCCCGCGGCTTTGTCCCGCACATCCCGTTGGATCAGTTCCCCGGCCAAGCTCTGGCCGCCGAACTTTACCTCGAAGGCGGCATCCGCAGCGTTGAAATCGGATCTCTGATGTTCGGCAAGGCCGCCAGAATGGACCTCGTCCGCCTCGCCATCCCTCGCCGCACCTACACCCAGAGCCACATTGATTACGTCATCGAGGTCATCACCGAGGTCTGGCAGAAACGGAGCCAGATCCGTGGCCTCCGCCTCACCTACGAACCTCCATTTCTTCGCCACTTCACAGCAAAGCTGGAGCCGGTGTAGGGTTGGTCCTGGCTACGGCTTTCGATCTAGTCAAGGGGATCTCGCATATCCGGGAAACACTGCAAGACCGCCTTGAGTTCAATCGGCGCATCGCAATAACCGCAGGCACGTTACCAACGTAAGTTGTAAAGGCGAATCGAGGCGAGCAGAGTACGTTCATAGAATAGTAATAAATAGGATTGCTTAAAGAGTGAATGATGCAGTTCGCGACAAGCGGTATCGAAGACTTCCTAATTGAGAAGAGACACAGATTCATGGGTTCCAAGCCTGACGGAACAATTCCACTCGAAGCTGATAATCTTGCGGCGAAGCTTACCCGGGAGCTTACCCGGTTGGAAAAGCGCGATTGGGAGCTTTGGTTGATTGTTGGCATGAGTGGCATCGTGGGCGGGTGTACGCTGCTCTGCATTCTTTTTCCCAGTACATTTCTTCAGGGGGGCGAAATCCACCTGGAAACTACTATCTCCAAGCGGCTATTCTTCGTAGCGCTGACTCTGCTGATGCTGCTCAATACGTACGTTGTGACGCGGCGCGCGGAATCGCGTCGGGTGCGCCGGACGTCAGTCGCCAGTACGATCCAGAACGAATTGGTGCGCTTGCAATCCTTTACCGATCCTCTAACGGAGGTCTATAACCGCCGTTCACTCGATGAAATGGCCGCGCGATTTATCAGCCGCGCCCGGCGTTCGCAGGAGCCACTTACCTTTCTGGTTGTGGATGTGGATCGCTTCAAAGAGGTGAATACGCGATTCGGACATATCACCGGCGACTTTGTTCTCGCAGAAGTGGCAGGATTGCTTAGGAGTTCGACCCGCGGCTCCGATGCAGTCGTCCGCTACGGCGGCGATGAATTCCTGATCATCCTGGCCAACACATCAAAGGAGAATGCCGGCAATGTGGTTCGGAGGATTTCAGATTATCTGGGACGCTGGAACGAGGGACTGCACCTGGACAATTTTCCGCTGGCCGTAAGCGTTGGAATTGCCTCCTGGACAGACGGAGAAACGCTGGATGAAGTTCTTGATGCCGCCGACCAGGAGATGTATGCGTGCAAGCGCGCTAAAGCTCAGAAGATGCACTCCTGACGGCCAAGCTGCCAGTCCACCTCTCTGCCGTTTTCCGGACTTCTCCGAGAACCTCAGCTTCATCCCGCACGAGATGACTAGTCGGCTTGAAAGGAACCTCCAGCCCCCCTTCGTGTTGACGACGAAGGAGTCGCATCCTTAAGAAGTTACTTTCCAGATCGCACCAGCACCGGCCCTGGTTCTGACATTTCAAATCGGCGCGCCCCAGGGTAGGCAAGCAAATGTTCTCTGGCTTCGTCCAGGCTGCTCGCAATCGATTGCAAAGACCCATTCTGCAGAACGAGCACCTTGTCGCATCGCTCCAGCGTGCTCAGGCGATGCGCGATCATGAAGGCCGTGCGTCCGGCCATCAGCTTATCCAGCGCCTCCATGATCATTTGCTCGGTGCGTAAGTCCACCGCGCTTGTCGGTTCGTCGAGAATCAGCATGGAGGTACTTTTCAGGAATGCACGGGCGATGGCCAGCCGCTGCCGCTCTCCGCCGGAAAGTCCGGCCCCGCCTTCTCCCATCGCCGTGTCGTAGCCTTGCGGCAGCCGTTCGATGAATTCGTGCGCATTCGCCAGCTTGGCGGCTCGTATCACCTCCGCGCGCGAAGCCTGCGGATCGGCATAGGCGATGTTGCCCGCCACAGTCGTCGAGAACAACATCGGTTCCTGCAGCACGATTGAGAATTGATGCCGCAACTCCGCCAGACCGTATTCACGCAGATCCGTTCCGTCGATCAGAATCGCCCCATCGGTCGGATCGTAGAAGCGGGTGAGCAGATTCACCAGCGTGCTCTTGCCGGAGCCGCTCGGCCCCACTACTCCCACGCGCATTCCCGGACGAACGTGAAACGAGATGTCGTTCAGAACGCTGCGCCCTCCAGCCGTGTACTGGAATGAGACATTGCGGAATTCGACCTCGCCACGAACATGCACCGGATCCGCAGTTTCGTGGCTTTCTTCCAGCTCTGGAGTTTCCTCCAACAGCGCAAAGGCGCGATTCAGGCTGGACACCGACGACTGCAGTTCGGGAATCTTCGTGCTCATGGTGTGCAGCGGTTCGTAGAGCTGCGCCATGTAGGCCATAACCAGAAGAAACTCGCCCACGGTCATGGTCTGCTGCCGAACCTCGGTCACGCCCATTACCAGCGCCACGCCCACCGCGATCGCCACACAGAATCCGATCAGCACATGAAAGCCTGCCTGGATCGATGCCAATCTTACCTGCTCGGTCATTCGCTGGCGTGATTTCCGGCGGAACAGTGCATCTTCAAACGCTTCTTGTCCAAAGGCCTTCACCGCACGCAGGCAGCTCAGCGCCTCGTGCAGCACCAGCATGGCCGAGCTGTCGAGTACGCGGACCTCGTCGCAGCGCTGCCGCACCTTGCGGCTTGAGTTGCGCGCGAGCACAAACAGCACCGGCGAAAGAATGGCCGCGATCGATGCGATGTGCCAGCTCAATCGCACCGTTACCAGCAGCATCGCAACAAATGTGAAGGCAGAGGAAAGAATGGGAATGACCCCCTGCAACAGCAGGTTCTGGATTGCAGGCGCATCATACTGAATGCGGTAGGCAATGTCATTGGCGCCGCGACGGTCATGTACGGACAAGCTCAAACGCTGCGCGTGGAAGAGCAGTTGACCGCGGAAATCGTGAACCAGCTTCTCTCCTGTGTAGGTGGAGAGCAGCCAGCTTACTAGAGACTGCAGAGAGTTCAAGAGAGCGATGATCACCAGCAGCGCCGCGCATATTACGAGTCCGCCGTTGGCCGCGCTGAACCAGCGCTGCGGCAATGGCAGCGCATGCAGCCAGTGGGGCAGGGGCCGCGTTCCCAGCACGCTGTCTACGGCAATCTTCAGTGGCAGCGGCGCCAGCAGCGTTACCGGCGTGGAAAGCAGGTAGAGCAGACTGATTCCAGCCAGATGAGGCCAGCACGGGCGCGCCACTTTTATGACTTTTCTCAGTAGAGACGGATTAGCACCCTGCTTCGCAGGTGATCGATCCATGGAAGTCACGTCGCCTTGAATTCGCAGTCGAGCAAGCATAGATGTGAACCAAGCCAATCACAATCAGGTTGAGCAACTAGCTCCGGCTAGTGTGGCCTTAGTTCCATGGGCATATTCTTGCGCTGGAAGCCTGCTGGTGTTAAGGCCCCATTGCGCGCAGCCAGAGCGGCAGCGAAGCTGGCTCGCACTCGCGCAGGAAGGCTTTGGTTTTTTGCCAGGGCAAAATGCTCGCAATGGGAATTTATCCGGAACGGGAAGTTACACCCGCCGGTAACGCCTTGAAATTCAAATGAGCGCTCAACAAGCGAAGCTCGCCGCGTCATGCTGGATGGCAGCAATCTTAATCGGAGTTCGATCTATGCGAATCCTTGTGATTGAAGATGACTCGGCGCTAGCTTCCTACGTTCGTAAGGGTCTGGAGGCGGAACATTATGCCGTGGATGTAGCACTGGATGGAGAGCAAGGCGCGCTAATGGCGACTGACCTCGACTATGACCTCCTTATTCTCGATCTGAACCTTCCCAGTCTCGACGGCATCTCCGTCCTGCGCAACGTGCGCCCCAACAAACCGCAGCTACCCGTTCTGGTGCTGACCGCTCGCCCGCGGGTGGAAGACCGCATTTACGCCCTCGATTGTGGAGCCGATGACTGCGTCAATAAGCCGTTCTCTTATTCTGAACTTTCCGCCCGTGTGCGTGCCTTGCTGCGGCGCGGCCGCCCGTCGGTCGAATCCAGCCTTCAGATTGCGGATCTGCGGCTGGATCGCGTGGAACGTAAGGTGCAGCGCGCCGGGCGCAGCATCGAACTGACCGCCAAGGAGTTTGCGCTGCTGGAATACCTGATGCGCAACGCCGGACGGCGCATCACCCGCTCCATGATCATCGAGCACGTCTGGAATATCAGCTTCGATACCTGCACCAACGTGGTCGACGTATACATTAATTACCTTCGCAAGAAGGTGGACCAGGACGCGCCTTGCCGTCTCATCCACACCGTCCGCGGCGTCGGCTACGAACTCAGCGACAAATCCGGAGAAGTCGCATGACTCCGCAAAGCGAGTTCATAAGCGAGACCTTTCACACCCTGGCGCAGCCCATTGCCGCATTGCGGGTCACCGTCGAACTCGGACTCCGCGAAGATGCCGGCAAACCGGCCCGCCAGGTGCTTGAGGATTGCCTGCGGCTGACCGATCACTTGATGCAGGATATGGCCCTCCTGCGCGAGATCGCCAGCCTCGCCGAAGCGCCGCAGCTCGAGTCCTGCGATGGCGAGGCGTTGCTGCAAGCCTCGGTGGAGGAGATGGCGCCGGTCGCAGAGGCCAGTGGTGTCGCTCTGCAGCTCGACGCGGAGCCTGCTTTCATTCTCTGCCATGCGCCGATGTTGGAGCGGGCGCTATTCGTTCTAATCGACGGAATGATCGCCCATGCCGAACGCAACCGTAAAATTTCGATTTCTCTACACCGCTGTGAAGATGGATACATGCTCGGGATACCTTTCGGCGCACCTCAAGGGCAGCGCCAAAAGCTGTGCTGCAAGCTCATGCAGTTCGCTGGCGGCAGCGCTACGGGCTCTGCCGCCGGCGGCATCTTTGTAATATTCCGCGAAAGCTTCCACCGGGAGTTTCCGGCAACAGCGATAACGGATGAGCAACTCTTAACGTTGAACTAATCTCAATCAAAGAATGACCGGGTAGAAGGCATCTGATGACAGCCGCTCGTAATATTATTCCCATTCCCGCTCTGCGCGGTACCGCAACCATACTGATTGCCACCCCGAACGCATCTCTACGCAAGCGACTGGGCGACGCTCTACGCAAGGCCGCCCTGGTGGAGGACGCCAGTTCGGGAGCCGAGGCTCTGAGTATTTTGGAGCGTCGTGGCGCCCGTATCCTGGTGCTGGACCGCAAACTTCCTGACCTGAATTCCGACGAACTGATCGGCGTCGTGGAGCGGCAGTTCCCCTGCACAGATGTCGTCTTACTGGATAGCGGAAGAGGCACCATTGAAATACCAGAGGAGTTGCGAGCCAACGCCGACTACCGCTGCTTGCAGGAGTTTAATATCAGCCCAGAGCACTTTGCCCCGCCGCCGGCAGAAGCTTCAGCCTGTGCTGCCCCGGAGAACGCCTCCATGCTGTTGCCGGGCATAGTCGGAGCCTGCGAGGCGATGCGGCAACTTGCCGTTTCGGTCCGCGCAGTTGCCCGGCACTCCACCTCGGTGCTCATCACCGGAGAAACCGGCTCCGGAAAGGAACTGGTTGCCGCGGCTGTACATAAGCTCAGCACCCGCGCTGAACGGCCTTTCATTACCATCAACTGCGCGGCGATACCGGAAACGCTGATCGAGGCCGAGCTCTTTGGTCATACTCGTGGCGCCTTCACCGGCGCGGTGCAGTCGCGCCTGGGAAAAATTCACGCGGCCCAGGGCGGAACTATTTTCTTTGACGAGATCGGCGAACTTCCGATCGCCAGCCAATCCAAGCTGTTGCGTTTCTTGGAGTGCGGAGAGGTACAACGGCTGGGAACCAGCGATGTTTTCCGTCTTGATGCCCGCGTCGTGGCTGCCACCAACGTCGATCTGGAAAGACGAATGCGAGAGGGACTCTTCCGTGAAGATCTCTTTTATCGTCTCTCGGTTTTTCCGATTGAACTGGCGCCGCTGCGCGAGCGCCTGGCAGATATACCTCTGCTGGCGCGGCACTTCATGGAGCGGCTTACCGGAAGCGCCGAGGTGAAGCTCAGCCCGGAGACCGAGGCAAAACTGGTTGCGCACTCATGGCCCGGAAATGTCCGAGAGCTACGCAATGTGATCGAGCGCGCCTTTGTGCTGGCCGGCGGGCGCACCATGATCGCGCCGGAACAGATCATGATGCGCAAGCCTTGCGCATCGGTCCGCGTCGCATCAGAAAGTTCTTAATTCCGCGTTGGTTGATTGGCACTTCCCGTGCACACGCACAGGATGCATGGTGATTCAGCTTAATCGAGGGCGCGAATGAGAGACTGGCAAACCATTCCTGAGATCGTAGGCCGCAACTCTACCCTGCGAATGGCCGCAATGCAGGCAATCGATGCCGTTGAACAGGGCCGTCACTTCGTAGTGGAAGGCGAAGCCGGAAGCGGCCGCCGCCTGCTGGCGCGCAGCGCCTGGTGCAGGCGCAGTCCCGGTGCCCGATCGCTGTTCACTTTGGACTGCCGAATGATGGGCGACGATGGCGCGGAAGCGATTCTCTTCGGCGAGCGCTCGACGGGCAGCGCCCACGCAACCATCCATCTTGGAAAACTCGGACTGGCCATGGGTGGGGGACTCCTGCTGTTGCACGCCGAGTATCTTCCCCGCAAGAGCCAGGTGCGGCTGGCGCAAACCCTTGAAAACCAACTCTTCCGGCCACGCGGAGAGGGAATTCAGCTTCTGCTCACGGCTACCTCCACGCTCGATTTCTCCCTTTCGCTGCATCCTGATCTTGTTGGCATGCTGATGCGGGTGCGCGTGCCCGCCTTGCGCGAGCGGGTCGAGGATATTCGCGCCATCGCTGAAACGTTCCTGCACAACGCTTCCCCGTTTGAAAAAATCTGCTGCTCCCAGGCGCTCATCGACAGGTTCTGCGCCTATGATTGGCCCGGCAACGTCACCGAATTGCGTTCAGTTCTGCGGCGTCTGCTTTTGCAGCCCCACAGCGGACTTCTCGACGTCCGCCACCTTGCCGACCTGATATGCCGCGATGAGAGCTGCTTTGGATTCCTGCAGGGAACCAACCGCGTCATTCCATCTCAATGCGGAGGCAGCTTCTCTGTCCACCCCCCATCCCAGAACCGGAGCCTGCAATGAACCTGATCGATACTCCGATGATGCAGCGCCTCTCCCGATTTCTGGATGCGACGGCGTACCGCAGCGGCATCATCGCCGATAACATCGCGAACGTCGATACTCCCGGCTATCACGCACGCGACCTCGACTTTCGCAGCCAGCTCAACTCGCTGATGAGTGGTGACGCACAGGCTGCCCCACCGCGCGTCACCGAAGTCGCCGGGCTCACCGAACGTCCCGACGGCAATAACGTGAACATGGATCGTGAGGGTCTCGCGCTCGGCCAGATGCAACTGCAATTTCAGACCGGCGTCGCGCTCATGAAGTCGGAGATTCACCGCCTCAGCCAGGCCATTCATGAAGGAGCTCAGCAATGAACCTGTTTGGCGTCATGGGCATCAGCGCCTCGGGATTGAGCGCCGAGCGCACCCGCGCTGAAGTTGTGGCTGGAAACATGGCCAATGCCGAGAGCACGCATACTCCGGAAGGCGGCCCCTATCAGCGCAAGGAAGTCGTATTCCAGAGCGCTGCGCCCTCAAGCTTCCGCATGCAGTTGGTTAGTGCTGGGGGCACCGCCTCTGCGGCCGAGGCCGGAGGGGTCACTGTGCGCTCGATTGTCTCCGACACCTCAGCGCCCATCATGCGCTATGAGCCTTCCCATCCTGACGCCGACGCCAGCGGCTTCGTCGCCTATCCCAACATCAATCCCGTGCTGGAGATGACCGACCTGATGGATGCGGCGCGCGCATATCAGATGAATGCTTCGGCGGTACAAGCCGCCAAGCAGATGATCCAGCAGTCCATCGAGCTGTTGAAATAGGAGCGGTGAAGTCATGGGCATCACGCCATCGTCACTGGGAAGCATTGCCGGCACTGCCATCACCGGAGCTGCCGCGCCTTCCGGCGATTTTGCCGGCGCACTTGGCTCAGCCATGAAGCAGGTAAACGACCTTCAGGCTACCGCCGATCAAAAGGTCACAAGCCTGCTCGCCGGAAACGGTCAGGACGTTCATGCCGCCGCGCTCTCGGTCGAGCGCGCCTCGCTCGCCTTTGACCTCATGCTCCAGGTGCGCAACAAAGTCGTCAGCGCCTACCAGGAAATTTCCCGGCTCCAGTTCTAAGACCATGTTGCGAATGACGCCACGAGTGATGCCATGAGTGAACCCAAGAGCTTCGGGCAAGCGGTAAGCCAGGTGCGCGACTTCGCCTCGAGCCTCACCTCGCGCCAGCGCCTGTTGCTGGGGGGAGGAGCCCTGCTGGTGGCCGTGGTTCTGTTCACCTTTGTACGCCTGCTGGCCAAACCGGAGATGACCGTCCTTTACTCCAACATGGAACAGGCCGATGCGCAGTCGCTCGGCGAGCATCTCACCTTGAAGAACATCCGGTATCAACTTTCGGCCGACGGTAAATCCGTACTCGTCCCCGCCGATCAGCTTGACAGCGCGCGCCTTGAGATTGCTTCGCAGATCATGCCCCACAGCGGACGCCTGGGCTTTGAGCTTTTTGACAAGACCAACTGGGCGACCAGCGATTTCGACGATAAGGTGAACTATCAGCGCGCCCTCGAAGGCGAACTCGAGCGCACGATCCAAGCCATGAGCGGCGTCGAAGCCGCGCGCGTGCATCTGGCCATTCCTCCCGATTCCATCTACTCCGGGCAGGATCGCCAGGCCAAGGCGGGAGTGATTCTGAAGCTGCGCGATCGTCATCTCTCCACCGCCATGCGGCTGGCCGTGCAGCGCCTGGTCTCGAGCGCGGTAGACAAACTCGATTCGCAAAGCGTCACCGTGGTTGATGCCGAAGCGGGCGTCTCATCGGCTGGGGCCGACGCGCAATCGGCCGGCGAGGAGCGCAGTGCCGAAGAGCAGCTTGCCGACCGCCTGCTGCATACTCTCGAACCGGTCATCGGAGCCGACCATATCCGCGCCACCGTCCACGCCGAGTTTGACCCCGGCACCGTGGAAGAACAGCAGGAGAGCTACGATCCTGAAAAGACGGTCGCGCTCACCATGCAGCGCAGTGAGGAATCGAATGGCGCGGCGCAGCCCGGCGGCGCCGCTGGAACCGCCAGCAATGTTCCTGGCGGCGGTGCCCCGGCCAAAGCCTCTTCCAACGAAAATCTTGCGCTATCCAAATCCGAGAACGGAACCTACGCGGTTAACAAAATTATCCGTCACTCCACCCAGCCCGCTGGACGCCTCAAACGTCTTGCCGTCGCAGTCCTCATCGATGACAGCTACAACCCTGGCGACAAGGCCAGTCCACGCCAGAAGCGCTCACCCGAAGAGCTGGCGCGCATCGAGGACATCGCCAAGGCGTCGGTCGGCTTCGATGTTACTCGCGGCGATATTCTGACGGTGCGCAACATCAGCTTCCAGCTCTCCCCGGTCGAGGCTCTACCGCCTCCCACCCGCGTGGAGAAGATACGCACCCAGTTGAAGCAGTGGAGCGGCTTCATCCGCATGGCGGTCCTGTTGCTGCTCTTCTACATTACCTACCTGGCAATCCTGCGCCCGGTAAAAAAACAGCTCCTCCGCTCGCTGAATGAAGAGCGCCAGAAGGGCAACCGGCGATTGGCATCCAAATCCGGGGCTGATGCACCGGCGCTCCCTGAGAACGACGAGCTACTGAATCGTGTTCCCGGCGCCGCCCAACATGAACGCCCCAGGATGGCCGCTCTCAGAGACGACATCTCCGCTCGCGTCAAACACGAGCCCGGCAGCGCGACGCGCTTCGTCCAGGAATGGATCAGGAATGGTGATGGCTGATGACTCCCGCTCCTAGAGCTTCGCATTCCGGTATCCGCAAGGCGGCGATTCTTCTTGTACTGCTGGGCGAGGAGATTGCCAGCCTTATCTACTCCAACCTGAACGAAAGCGAGTTGCAAAAGGTAACCCAGGAAATCTCTGATGTAGGAATCATCGCTCCCGTCGAGGCCACCGCGATCCTGAACGAATACCACGATCTGAGCATCGCCCAGGAGTACATGGCGCAGGGCGGCACCGAGTATGCCGAGCGCCTGCTGATCAAGACGCTCGGCCCGGATGGCGCGCACCACATGCTGGAGGCGGTAAACCGTGCCCAGGAACTCAGCGCCAGCAAGCTCGACTCACTGCAGAAGGCCGATCCCCAGCAGCTCGCCAAGTTTCTTCAGGGTGAGCACCCGCAGACCATCGCTCTCATCATGGCTCACCTCGACCCCAAACAGGCCTCGGCGCTGCTGATGAAGCTCCCGGAGGAGACGCGTGCTGCAGCCGTCAAGCGCCTGGCCGAGTTGCGGCAGTTCTCGCCTGAGATGGCGCAGAAGGTCTCCGTTGTGCTGCATAAGCGCTTGCAGACACTCGGCGAACAGAGCCGCCGCGCCTACGCCGGATTCAAGGGCGTAGCTGACCTGCTCAACCGCATGGAGCCATCCTCTTGCAAGGTCATTCTCGAGCTCATCGAGCGCGATGACTCCAAGCTGGCGATGAGCATCCGCAATCTGATGTTTACCTTTGACGATCTGCTCGGAGTGCCGGAGGTCGGTATCCGCGAGTTGCTCGCCCAGATGGATAAGAAAACTCTCGCCCAGGCGCTCAAGGGCGCCTCTACCCAGCTACGCGATCATTTGTTCAAGTCGATGTCTACCCGCGCCGTTGACATGCTGAAGGAAGACATGGAAGTGCTTGGCCCGGTGCGCTCCAAGGACGTGACCAAGGCGCAGCAGGAGTGTGTCGCCGTGGCGCGCAAACTCGAGTCCCAGGGAAAAATTCAATTGAAGCAGGAAAATGAAGATGAACTCGTCGTCTGAGCCGTCCCAGCTTGCGTCCCAGCTTCGAACCCAGCCTGTTCCTTACGTTCCGCTGGAATATCGCGAGAGCAGCGGGCCGTTTCAAATCGAAGACGAGCGGCCCGCAACCGGCACCAGGCAGCCACCCGCCACCGAGGAAAGTGAGCCGGCGGCCGACCCCGCCGCGCTTCTGGCTACACGCATTGAAGAGGAGCGCTGCGCTATTACCGCCAAGGCACGCCAGGAAGCGGAGCGCGAAATCCATATCATCCGCGCTGGGATCGCCAACGCTATCGAGCAATTTGCCGGCCAGCGCGACCAATATTTCCATCTCGCCGAAGAGGAGGTCGTCGCGCTCGCGCTGGCCATCGCCCGCCGCCTCATCCATCGCGAAAGCCAGATCGATCCCGGCCTGCTTGCCGGCCTGGTCAACTACGAGCTCGAGCAACTGGAAGCCGCAACCAGCGTGCGCCTAGTTGTCTCCCCTGAGACGTTGAAATATTGGAGCGTTGCCGCTCATTCCATGGCGCGCGCCGTCGAAGTCGACAGCGACAAGTCGCTCGCCCCCGGCGGCATCCGCATTGAAACCGCTCTCGGCTCTACCTCCATCAACTTTGAGCGCGAACTGAAGGAAATTGAGCGCGGCTTCTTTGACCTGCTCTCTCACCGCCCCGCTATCGCCGAAACAGATACGGCTCGCGTGCAATGATTCTTGACCGCTACCACCAGGCACTGCAACGGATTCCACGACGTCTGTGGAGCGGGCGCATCTCGAAAGCCGCTGCCGGACTGATCGAATCCGTTGGTCCGCACTGCTCGCTTGGCGATTGCTGCATCATAAGGGACCATGCCGGCAACCAGGTGGAAGGCCAGGTCGTAGGCTTTCACGGTGCGACGGTTCTCTCCATGCCGCTCTATCCCGCCGGTGGAGTCCGCTTCGGCGACAGCATCTCCACCTGGAACCAGCGTCCCAGCATCGCCGTCAACGCCGGCATGATCGGGCGCGTAATCGATGCCCGCGGACTCGCCATCGATGGCGGCGCGCCGTTGAGCGGCGGCGACCTGATGCCCATCGTGCGAGCCGCTCCCAATCCCTTCCAGCGCGAGGCCATCCGGAACCCCATCGGCACCGGGGTCCGCGCCATTGATGCCTTTCTCACCTGCGGACGTGGCCAGCGCGTTGGCATCTTCGGTGGCAGTGGCGTGGGCAAGAGCACGCTGATGGGCATGATGGCCCGCGGCACCTCCGCCGATCTCACGGTCGTCGCGCTGGTTGGCGAACGCGGACGCGAGGTGCGCGAGTTCCTGGAAGACGCTCTCGGCGAAGCCGGACGGCGGCGCTCTATCGTCGTCGTCTCCACCTCCGATCAGTCGCCGCTGCTGCGTCTGCGCGCCGCCCAGTCGGCCCACTCGATTGCAGAGTTTTTCGCAAACCGCGGCAAGCACGTTCTGCTCGTGCTTGACTCCATTACCCGCTTCGCCATGGCGCAGCGCGAGATCGGACTGGCCGCCGGTGAACCGCCTACCGCCAAGGGTTACACGCCCTCGGTCTTCACCCTGTTGTCGCAGCTCGTCGAGCGCGCCGGAAACTTTCATACCGGCTCCATTACCGCCTTCTACACCGTGCTCATGGAAGGAGACGATCAGATGGACCCAATCGTCGATGCTGTCCGCTCGCTGCTCGATGGGCACATCCTGCTCGACCGCCGGCTCACCACCGAGGGCCACTTTCCGCCCATTCAGTTGCTGGAAAGTCTCAGCCGCCTCATGTCCGCCGTTTGTGCCCCGGAGCACCTCGCGAAGGCGCAGCGCCTCCGCCGCATGCTTGCCGACTACACCCACTCGGAGGACCTAATTCGCATCGGCGCCTACCAGAAGGGCTCGGACCCCGATCTCGACCACGCCATGCAGGTCATACCCAACCTGCGCGCCTTCGCCCGTCAAGCGCCGCTGGAGACCCCGCAACTGGAGCGCACCATCGCGGCTCTGTTGACCATGGCCGAGTAATGCGATTCCGCTTTAAGCTCGAAGGAGTTCTTCGTGTCCGCCGCCTGCTTGAAGAACAGGCGTGCCAGCGCCTCGATGAAGCCATGTCGCAGCTTCGCGCCCTCGAGCGCAGCCTTGCCGAAGCTGTCGAGTGGAGCGAAAAGACCGCCAGAATATGCTCCTCCAAGAAGCGCCTTCCCGCCGCCGAGGTGCAATTTATCGAGTCCGTGTTGCGCCAGACCCGACAAGCTATCGCTGACTGCCAGCGCCGGAAGCAGTTGCAGGAGCAGCGTGCCGACCAACTCCGATCGGCTTATCTGGAGGCGCGGCGCGAGCGCGAAACCGTGAGTATCCTGCGCGAAAACGCTCTGCGCCAGTTCCAGCTCGAACAATCCCGCCGTGAGCAATCCGAGTCGGATGAGATTTTCCTGGCAAAGCTGATTCACTCCCGCAATGCCGCGCCGCCAGCGGGCAACGGCCCGAACTTTCCATCGAATCCATGACAGGAATCTAACCTGAGAGTTGCGCGATTGGCCGCCCAAGTGCATTCACACACCGCGCATGAACGCTTCGCCAATTCTCGCCGCAGCCGCTTTGCTCCCGTTACCGCCCAGCGCAGAGCCCGGTGCCTGCCAAAGCGCCTCTTCCGAGACCTCCGAGTTTCACGAGGTGCTGAAGCAATTGAGCGCCGTCACGCAGCGTGCAATGACTCCCGAAGCGAGTACACGCGTAGGTTCCGAAGTAACTTCCACCGCAAACTTCAGCTCCGGCACCTCTCCCGCTGAGCCGACGGCATCCGCCAGCCCAATGGCCTCCACCTCTACCGATCTGCTCACGGAAGACAAACCGGTGCTCCTGCGCAACTGGTCTGCCTCCATCAGCCGCAGCGCAATTTGCGGAGGAAACTCCTGCGCAGCCCCCAGTGGAGTCAAGGCGGAAACCAGTGCTGACAACATTCCCGTTTGCTCCAGCGCGGAAAGCCCGTACTCC
This sequence comes from Candidatus Korobacteraceae bacterium, assembly GCA_049521655.1. Classification (GTDB taxonomy): domain Bacteria; phylum Acidobacteriota; class Terriglobia; order Terriglobales; family Acidobacteriaceae; genus TOLSYN. Next base: position 22,979 of record JBEKOO010000002.1, on the reverse strand, counting down.
GACGATTCCGGTGTCTTTTCCGGCTCACCAAGAAAAGGAGCAAACGGCAAGAGCGTATTGCGCAACCCAACTCCGGAAGCGAAACAAGCTGGCGCGTCAAGAGAGCCAAGAAACAGCACCGACTCTGCCGCTCCGGCAGCTATCCTTGCCACCACTTCGGCAACAGCGCCCGAAGTAGTTGTGCTCTCCAGCCTATCTCTTCTGTCCAAGCCCACTGGCACGGCTCAGCAAGCTATCAGCACTCAGTCCGGGGCGGAATCCAATCGGCTCACCGCGTTCACCTCTGAGCCTGCCACGGCATCCTCTGACGCAGCCGGCTTGGCGGCGACGGCAACCGCTTCGGCCGTAGCCAGCGTCGCTCGCGCCGTCGAGCTCCAGGCTTCCCCAGTCTTTGCAACGATCTTGGCACCAGCGGCGGAATCGGCAACGCGCGCCGCATCTTCTACGGCTGCGTCCGCCATCGTCGACCTTCCCAAGTCAAAACCACAAGCCCAACTCTGCTCCGCGCGAAGCGATATCGGTTCCGGCTCCACCGCTGCAAACGGTGTGATTCCGACAATGCAGGCAAATCAGCACACGCTGAATCTCCATCCGGCATCGGCACGGGAAAACTTCGCGGACAACAATTCCGCCGCTGCGCATTCCGTGCTCCAGCCTTTCTCCGATCAGGCGGGGGGGCGCTCCCGAACGCAGGCAGCGTCGCAGGCAGCTCACGCGCCAACTGTGCCGGAGAAAAGCAGCGGCACCGCCCCCGGCGATCGCGACTCCGGCACAAGCCTAGCCCCTGCCGCCAGCGCACATCCATCTTCAGTGCAGGCCACCGCAGTACCGCTGGCAGCCGCCGATGCGGCGCCAATGGCCAATCCATCCGCGACGCAATTCGCGGTGCAATCCGCAACCCAATCCATCTCCCCTGCTTTCGCGCAGCCATCCCCGGCCTTCACTCAAGCTCCGGCTCAGACGCAACCGCAACTCCAGGCGGATGCGAGCGTCGCGCCGGAGCGCATGGTGGACTCCGGCCAGCTTCGCGTGACGCAAAGCAACAGCGAACTCAAGATCAGCGTCCAGCTTCCCGAACTCGGCAAGGTCGAGGTACGCGCCATCACCGCGCATGACGTCACAACCGCGCATCTGACCGCCTTCCGTCAGGATGCGTTACCGGCGCTGGCCGCCGAACGCACTGGCCTCGAACAGGCGCTCAAGTCGCGCGATGTGATTCTTGGCTCCTTCAATTCCCACGGCCAGTCTGCCGGACAACAACGCCAGCCAAGCTCTTATTCCTCCGCTCAACCCTCTGGTGGCGCCTTATCGCTTGCCGCTGCGGCAACACTTTCCGCCACCGCTGAAGCCAGCACCTCCGGCTTTCTCCCGGATTACTCCAGCATTAGCGTTCACGTTTAAGTTCAAGGAGAAGGAAACGACATGAGCATCAGCCCCGTATCTCCAACCGCTCAGGCCAACGATTCGACCACCACCAACAGTAGCGCAACCAGCTCTGCAACCGATTACCAATCGATGTTCATGCAACTACTGGCAACCGAGTTGCAGTCCCAGGATCCGACGCAGACCATGGATCCCACGACCATGGTCACCCAGATGGTACAGATCAATCAACTTAGTGACGTGGCTGGCATTTATTCAATTCTCCAGGGAGGCGGCACCACCAGCACGGCGAGCGGCGACGCAACCAGCGCGATCAGCGGTCCAACCAGCAACGCCGTCAGTGCGGTTGCGCCCGCTACAAGCCAAGCAGCGAACAATATTCTTGGAGGCAACTAATGCCCAATTTTTCCATTCCGCTCTCCGGGCTGGATGCCAGCAACACGGCGCTCGCCACCATCTCCAACAATCTTGCTAATCTCAACACCACCGGCTACAAGGACACCACCGTCAACTTTCAGGACATGTTCTATCAACTGCTGGGCACCAACAGCGCGGGTGATAATCTCCAGGTCGGATCGGGATCCTCCGTCTCTTCGATCGGCACCAATTTCAGCGGCGGCAGCGTGCAAGACACCGGAGTCAATACGGATGTCGCCATCACCGGCAACGGATTCTTCGTGGTACAGGACGGCAGCAACACCTACTACACCCGTGCCGGCGATTTCACCCAGGACTCCAATGGCTACCTGGTCACGGCCGATGGCTATCAGGTGATGGGCTATCCCGCCACCAATGGCGTGGTAAACACTAACGGCGGACTCACTCCGATTCAGTTGCCGATGGGTGAGACCAGTCCGCCTACTGCAACTACCAGCCTTTCGATTGATGCCAACCTCAGCGCCAGCGCCGCCGTCGGAAACTCCTATAACACCAGCGTCACGGTCTATGATTCGCTGGGCACCGCTCACGTGCTGAACGTCGATTTCACCAACACCGGCTCGGGATGGAGCTACACCGCATCGTTGCCCAGCAGCGATATCACGGGCGCCACCGGCACCAGCACAACAGTGCAGAGCGGCACTCTTACCTTCGATGACAATGGAAATCTCACCAGCACCACTCCCATCGCCTTCAGTATTCCGAATCTCGCCGATGGCGCAGGCACTCTCGCATTCAACTGGAAGCTGGCGAGTTCCAGCGGTCAAGGGCTCATCACCCAGGTTGCCGGAAGCAGCGCCACCAATTCCACCAATCAGAATGGCAATGCCGCCGGCTCTTTGACCGGCTTCTCCATCAATTCCGATGGCACGATCTCGGGCACGTTCACCAATGGAACCCAGCTCCTCGGCCAGGTCGCGCTCGCCAACTTCGCCAATCTCCAGGGCCTTAGCAAGCAGGGCGACAGCAACTACTCCGCCAGCATCTCTTCCGGCTCAGCCGTAATTGGCGCCCCCGGAACCAGCTCCCTGGGAAGCCTTACCGGCAGCGCTCTTGAGCTCTCCAACGTAGATATGTCCACCGAGTTTTCCAACCTCATCATCGCCGAGCGCGGCTTCCAAGCCAACGCCAAGTCGGTGACTACCTTCGACCAGATTGCGCAAGATACCATCAACCTGATTCGTTAGAGCTTTCTCAATTCACGGCCTCGCGTTCCCGGCGCGAGGCCTTCGTTTTGTTTTCACTTCCTGAGAGCATTTTCACCAACTCTTCCCTGCTTCGGTCAGCCGATTGCACCTACCTGCACTGAAGCACTTGCATTCCCATCCCCACACTGGCGTGAGTCGCATGAGCGAAACCGCAGAAAGCAGCACCGCGTTGATCGCCAACGGCAGCGCTCCGGCTCCACCAAGGCCCAAGAACTGGAACGCATTTCTGCATCTCCCCTGTCAGCTCTCACTGGAGATTCCTCTTCCCGGCTTCACCGTCTCCACGCTGCTGCGTCTTGCCCCCAATGACGTGATCAACGCGCACTGGCTGCAGGGAACCGATGTGCCGCTGCACGCCAACGGAAAACTGATTGGCTGGACCGAACTTGAAGTTATCGATGACCATCTGGCCGCGCGCCTGACCCAAATTGCATGAGTACACCTGGCAAAGAGAGAAAAAAAAACGCCCACAACAACCCTGCCATCAGTGGACGCAAACCGATCTCCTTCGCACGGCGGCTCGCCGCGCAGCCCACCGCTCCGCCTGCTCTCGCGCCGCCCGGACGCCCTTGGGTTTGGCTCACACATTGCACTTTTGCCCAGTGCATCCAGCGTCTTATCAGGCGGCTCTTCCAACGAAACTCGCGGCGGCGCAAGCTGGAGTTACAGGAAATTCAGCAGCTCGGAGAAAAGCGCTTCCTCGCGATCGTCCGCATTGGAAAGCAGAAATTTCTCATCGGTGGGGCCGCAGCCTCTGTCTCTCTTTTGGCGGAGATCCATGGGCGCAACTCCACGGTCGTCGTCCCTCGTCCCCTCGGTCAGGAAAGCGCATGAAGCGTCCGCTCGTCTTGATCGTCATGCTGCTGATGGCCTCTACAGCCTTCGCCGGTCCTCTGCCCTCGGCGCAACCCGAGGGCGGCATGGCTGCTCCTCTGCTCAGCCTCGGCGGCGGGCAGGCTCCATGGACCATTGTCGTCCTGCTGACGCTGCTGACCCTGATCCCCGCGCTGCTGCTCTCCATGACGCCGTTTGTCCGCCTGCTCATCGTCTTTCACTTCCTCCGCCAGGCACTCGGCACCCAGAGCACGCCCACCAACCAGACCTTGATCGGACTAGCCTTGGTGCTCACGTTTTTTCTTATGCAGCCGGTCGGTATTGCTATTCAGCAGCAGGCCATCGTTCCCCTTGAAGCGGGACGGATCACGCCTATGGCCGCGGTCGAAGCCGGTTCGCGTCCTCTCAAGACCTTCATGCTCCATTACGTCCGCCAGAAGGATGTCGCGCTCTTTCTCGAACTCGCCAAGGAGCCGCGCCCCAGAACTCCCGAAGAGCTCTCCATGCGCGTCGTTGTTCCCTCCTACATTCTCTCCGAGTTGAAGGCCGGATTTCAGATCGGCGCGGTTCTATTTCTTCCGTTCCTCGTCATCGACATGGTCGTCGCCTCGATTACTACTTCGGTTGGCATGATGCAGCTTCCACCGGTGGTCATCTCCACCCCGCTCAAACTCTTACTTTTCGTCATGGTCGATGGATGGAACCTTCTTGTCGGCTCTCTAATGCGTAGCTTCGCGTGATCTCATGCCCCTGGAACAGGTAATCCAACTCGGACGCACCACCCTCGAGTACGCTATTCTGGCGGCCCTGCCACTGTTGGCCGTCGCCACCATCGTCAGCGTTTTGATCAACATTCTCCAGGTGCTCACCAGCATTCAGGATCAGACGGTTTCAACCGTTCCGCGGCTACTCGCTACCGCCTTGAGCGCCATGTTTCTCCTTCCGTGGATGCTGCGTCATCTGGCCGCTTTCACCATTCAGCTCTTTTCCGATTTCAGGACCATCCTGCAATGAATCCGCCTCTCACCCTCGAATCAGCTCTCGCCGCTGCCGTATTCATTGGACTGCGTCTCTCCGGCCTTCTACTTTTTGCTCCCGGTCTCAGCAACAATGCCGTGCCCGCCCGCACCAAGATCGCGTTCGTCGTGGCCGGCGTTGTGCTTCTCTGGCCGATTGTGCCGACTCCGCAACTTCACCTCACACGTCTCAGCTTCGCCGGCATTGCGCTCAACGAACTGCTCATCGGAGTCATCGTAGGGCTGCTGCTCAATTTCATCTTCGACGCAGCGCAATTTGCCGGGCAAGTCCTCGGCATGCAGATGGGCTTCTCGCTTGCAACCATGATCGACCCGCAATCCCAGGCCGATTCCGCCGTGCTCTCGGTTTTCTATCAGACAATCGTCCTGCTCATTTTTTTCGCACTCGATGTGCATCACTGGATTCTGCGCGCCCTCGTCTCCAGCTTTTATTACCTTCCCGCCGGCCGTTCGGTGCTCACCTTCGGGCGCGTCGAAGCCGTATTGCATACCGCCTCCGCCATCTGGGTTCTCGGATTGCAGATCGCTGCGCCCGCGCTCATCGCCACCGTCATTGCAGATTTTGTATTGGCCTTTATCGGGAAAGCCTCGCCGCAATTGCCCGTGCTCTTTGTCGGCCTTTCGGTTAAATCGGTTTTAGGAATGCTCGTTACGATTGCGGTTATGGCAGCGTGGCCGCGCTTCTTCTCGCTCCAGTTTGCCAACGCAGTTCGCTGGAGCGAACAGACCCTTCACCTGATGAATTAGCCCGGACTTCTCACGCGAGAAATCCGAATTAGGAAGTGCAGCCGTGGCTCAGGACAACAAAACCGAGAAGGCAACCGAGCATCGCCGCCAGAAGGCTCGCGAAGAGGGCCAAGTCGCCCGCTCGCGCGAACTCAGCGCCACTGCCGCCATGCTCACCGGCATTCTCGTTCTGGTCGCGCAGGAACCCGCCGGCCTCATGCTCTGGCGCCAGTTCTTCCGTGCCGTGCTGGATCACGCCGTGCGCGATCAACTTTCCATAGCCTCGCCGCTCTTTCTCTGGGCCGCGCATCTTCTTTTCCGGTGGAGCTGGAAGCCGCTCGCCTCGGCCTGGGCCGCCGCTGTCCTGGTCTCCCTCGCACAGGGTGGAATCGTCTTCGCTCCCAAACTTCTCGCGCCCGACCTCGCCAAGCTCAACCCGGCTAAAAAACTCGGCCAGATTTTCAGCATTACAACTATTGTGCAGCTCTTCAAAGCTCTCGTTCCCGGCACTGCCATCGTCTTTATCAGCATCGATATTTTTCGCCGCGAGTGGCCCAGCCTCGTCCTCGGTCTCTGGGCTTCGCCACGCCAGATCTCGGCTCATATCTTCAACCTCGTCTTTGAGGTTTTCTGGAAATCCTCGCTGGTTCTGCTTGCCTGGGCCGTTATTGACTATATTGCCATGCGCCAGAAATTTGAGAGCGGGCTCCGCATGAGCAAGCAGGAGATCCGCGAAGAGATGAAGCAGACCGACGGCAATCCCGCGACCAGAGGACGCATTCGCCGCCTGCAGCGCCTGGCTCGCCGCAAACGCATGCTCCAGGCAGCGCGCCGCGCCACCGTCGTCGTCACCAATCCCACCCATTTCGCGGTGGCTCTGGAGTACTCGGACGAGATGGCCGCACCCACCGTGGTTGCCAAGGGACAGAACCTGCTAGCCCAGCAGATCAGGGAAATTGCGCGCTGGGATGGCATCCCCATCATCGAAAATCCGCCCCTTGCCCAAAGCCTCTACCGCACCGTCGAGGTCGGGCAGGCGATCCCTGAAAAGCTGTACGCCGCGGTCGCCGAAATCCTCGCCTACGTTTTCCGCATGAACGCTCAGCAAATGGCACGGAGAACCTCCTGATGGCAGAAACAGTCAAATCCGCGTCATTTCTCAAGAACGCCAACTATGACTGGATCGTTCCTGCCGCCGCCGTCTCGGTCGTCTTCGTCATGCTGGTGCCCATGCCCAGCTTTCTTCTCGACCTGCTCCTCTCGATGAGCATCACCGCGGCGGTCATCGTTCTGCTTTCCGCGGTTTACATCCTTCGTCCGGTGCAGTTCTCCGTCTTCCCCAGTTTGCTCCTGCTGCTGACTCTCTTCCGCCTGGCGCTCAACCTTGCCAGCTCCCGCCGTATCCTCCTCCACGGCAATGAAGGAACTGCCGCCGCCGGTAATGTCATTGCCGCCTTCGGACAGTTCGTTGTCGGCGGTAATTACGTGGTTGGCTTCGTGCTGTTTATCGCCCTGATCGCCATCCAGTTTCTGGTCGTCAGCCACGGTGCGGTACGCACCGCCGAGGTCACCGCGCGCTTTACCTTGGACGCGATGCCCGGCAAGCAGATGGCCATCGACGCCGACCTCAACGCCGGCCTCATCGACGAGCAGCAGGCGCGCGCCCGCCGCGAGTCGGTGGCGCGCGAGGCCGAATTCTACGGCGCCATGGACGGCGCCGCCCGCTTCAGCCAGCGCGATTCGCTCGCAACCATTCTTCTCACCGCCATCAACATCGTCGCCGGCTTTCTCATCGGAGTCTTTCAGCTCGACATTCCCTTCCGCGACGCGCTCAAGACCTACACGGTTCTTACCGTCGGCGATGGTTTAGTCACGATGATCCCTTCGCTGCTCGTCTCCATCGCCGGCGGCCTGGTCGTTACCCGCGCCTCCTCCAACAAATCGCTCGGAGGAGATCTCGGCCAGCAACTTTTCGCCCAGCCGCGCGTGCTCTGGATCGCCGGAGCAGCCATGTTCGCCATGGGTATGATCCCCGGAATGCCAAAGTTCTCTTTCTTCCTCATGTTCATCGTGCTTTCCGCGATGGCGTGGCGATTGCAAAAACCTCCCCTTGCCGCCGACTCCAAAGCGCCAGCCAAGCCCGGGGCCGTTGCAGCCAACAAGCCCGGAACCATTCAATCCGACTCGCTCGACGCTCTGCTTGCGCTTGACGATCTCTCGCTCGAAGTCGGCTACGCTCTGGTCGCCCTGGTCGACGCCAACCAGGGAGGAAAGCTGCTGCCCCGCGTCCGCGCCCTGCGCAAGCATCTGGCCAGCCAGCTCGGGTTCATCATTCCCAGCGTTCATATCACGGACAACCTGCGCCTCAAGCCGCGCGAATATGTCATCTCTCTGCGTGGCGTTGAGATCGCCCGCTGGGAAATGCCGGAAAACCATATCCTCGCCATCAGCTCCGACCCCGAGCCGCCCCGCCTTCCCGGTGTCGAGACGCGTGAGCCGGCTTTCGGCGTCGCCGCCCGCTGGATCGTTCCGGAGCTGCGCGAACAGGCCATCGCCGCCGGTTACTCGGTAGTCGATCAGACCTCGGTGCTCGCCACCCACATCTCGGAGATCATCCGCCAGTATGCCCACGAGTTGCTCACCCGTGCCGAGACCAAACGTCTGCTTGAGCGTCTCAATGAGTCGCATCCCAAGCTTCTTGACGAACTTGTGCCCAAGCTCATGACCCTCGGCGAGGTGCAGAGAGTACTTCAGCAGCTTCTCCGCGAGCAGGTTTCCATCCGCGATCTCGGTGCCATCCTTGAGACTCTGGTCGAGGCCGCACCTCTCGGCAAGAATCAGGTCTCGCTCGTCGAAGCCTGCCGCCAGGCTCTGGGCCGCTCCCTCATCAAGCCACTACTCGACGAAAAAGGAGCGCTGCGCGTCGTCACCCTCGATCCCCGCATCGAGGAGGAGCTCAACCAAGCCTTTACCTCGCAGATGCCGGCATCGGGCTCGCTCGCTCTGCAGCCAACCTTCATCCGCCGCCTGCTGGAGGCCTTGCGCAAGCTAGTCGGCGAAAACATCGAAGTTGCCACTCCCGTCATTCTTTGCTCGGTCAACACGCGCTTCCATCTTCGCCGTTTGCTTGAGCCATTTCTTCCCAAAATCGTCGTCATTTCGCACGGCGAAATTCCCGCGCTCACGCCGGTGCATTCCATCGGGAGCCTCAACCCATGACCATGACGAATTATTCACCAGAATCTGCCATGAAAAAACCGCAGAACAGCTACACGCCTCCCACCCTCGACGAGGAAGTGCGCAACCGCATCCTCATGGAACAGATGCCGCAGGTACGCTATATCGCGCGTCACATCCATGATCGCTTGCCACAGCACGTTCCCATCGAAGACCTAATACATGCCGGCATTCTCGGACTCATGGATGCCCTAACCAAGTACGACGAGGCGCGCCAGGTCCAGTTCAAGACCTATGCCAAGTTCCGCATCCGTGGCGCCATTCTTGACAGTCTCCGCGAACTCGACTGGAGTCCGCGCGATCTGCGCCGCAAGGCCCGCCAGGTCGAGTTGGCCTCGGCCCGCCTCAGCCACGCCCTGGGACGTTCCCCCACCGAGCCGGAGATCGCCACAGAACTCGGCCTCACCCTCGACGACTTCCAGCACCTGCTCGGCGAACTTGAAGGCCTCGACCTTGGCAGCTTTCACATCGAGAGCAGCGACCACGAACACGACGACGATCTCTGCGAGTACTTGCCCGGCAACCCGGAGGAGAGTCCCTACTACCTCACCATGAAATCCGAGCTACACCAACTGCTCGTGCGGGCCATTGAGGAGCTGAGCGAAAAAGAACAGCAGGTTCTTTCCCTCTATTACTACGAAGAACTCACAATGAAGGAAGCTGGAGCCGTGCTTGGTGTTGGCGAATCGCGCGTCTCGCAAATTCACTCGCTCGCCCTACTTCGCCTCCGGACCCGTCTGCAGTCCCTGCTCGCCGGCAAACAGATGCCGCCGCAACTCGCCGCTCGCGCTGTGCGCAGCGCAATGGAGGACGCATGGAAAAGGTACTGAACCAGGAGGAAATCGATGCCATGTTTCGTGCCGCGCTCGGGCGCAGCCAGAGCGTGCAACCTCCGCCCACCAGCTATCAGCCCTGCGACTTCCGCCAGGCTGGACAGATCAAGAAGGACCAGGTCCGCGCGATCAGCAATCTCCATGAGAGCTTTGCGCGCAACCTTACCAATGCGCTGGGCGCATATCTGCGCGTGGTCTTTGAAGTGAACCTGGTCTCAGTCGAGCAGCTCACTTTTCAGGAGTTTCTTCATCGCATTCCCGACTTGGCTTACCTGGCAACCTTTCAGGTCAATCCGATGGCCGCAACCGCCGCTCTCAATCTGGAACTCTCCCTCGTCTTTCCGATCATTGACTTGCTGCTGGGCGGCGTCGGCCGCATGAACGATCAGGAGCGCGAGATCACCGAAATCGAAGAAGGAATCATGGAGGGCGTCGTCCGCATTCTCTGCGGAGAGTTGCAAACCGCATGGTCCTCGCTTGGTTCCACGTTTGAATTCGATGAGCGCCTGCAGCCCGCCCAGTTGCAGCGCCTCATGCCTCCCGGCGACAAGACTCTCTGCCTCAGTTTTGAAATTCATATGCCCGAGTCGCAAGGGGTGATGAACGTTGCCTTTCCCGCCGTTGCCTCCAACGCTCTGTTGCGTCGCCTTGATCAGGATGGCGGATACAGCCGCCATCGCGGACCAAGCGCCGTCCGCGAACGCATGACCACGCATGCTCTGGATTTTCCCTTTGAATTTACTCTCGCCATGCCACCCACCAGGCTTCCGGTCCGCGCTCTGCTCAATCTCGCTCCGGGAGATGTTCTCGCCTTCCCGCGCCGGGCCGCTACCCCGCTCGACGGCAACGTTGCCGGACGCACGCTTTATGAGGCATTTCCAATGCGTGCCGGAAGCCTGCGTGCATCCGGCATCTCACAACTGCTGCCAACTCCATCCGAGCGTTCAAGCGAAGACGGGCAGGACATTTCATGACTGAGATCGCCCAACAACAAGACTGGGGCCAGCTTCAGCAAAATCTGTTTCAGCATTTCGCCGAAGCTGCCTCCAGCGTGCTTTCGCAGATCACCGGTGTCCTTCTGCAGGCACAGACTACCCCGCTCGCTGCGGCCTCCGAAGCCGCAACTCTGCTTCGCATTGAAATGACCGGCTCGCTCCAGGGGCTCTGCGAAATCTGTCTCACAACGCCCATGTCTGCTCACTTCGCCGCCCTGCTCACCGGCGAAACTCCGGAAACGGCAAATGAAATTAGCAGCGACACGCGCGAAGCCGCCGCCGAACTCATTCAGCAGATCTGCGGTAATGCGGCAGATCGTCTGCGCCGCGCCTTTGGCCCGCTCGAACTCAAGCCTCATCTCGCCGAACGTGATCCCGGCACCGGCACTCGCCAGCTTTGTGTCATCGCTCGCGAGAACGGCGCGCTTGAATTCGAGGTAAACATTCTCCGTCTCGCATTGCCGCCGGAGTTCGCCGCCGAGCTGCACGCGGCAACCCAATGCGCATCCCAGAACTCTCAACAATCAGCCGGAACCGGAGCCGGCGAGGCAGCCACATCCCAATCCACAAACCGTAATCTCGATCTTCTTCTGGACATTGAGCTGGGTGTGACCTTGCGCTTTGGAACCCGGCAAATGCTGCTCAAGGACATCATCGAACTTTGCTCCGGCTCGGTCGTCGAACTGGACCGCCGCGTCGAGGAGCCTGTCGAACTTCTTATCGACGGCCGCCTGATCGCCCAGGGAGAGGTGGTCGTCGTGGAAGGCAACTACGGCCTTCGCGTCACCCAGGTTGCAACTCAGGGAGACAAGCTCTCCTGTCTGCCTTAGCCGGATACTCCGTCTTCGCCGCCTCTCTTGCGGCTGAGGTGGATAGCCGATCAGTGCCGCTCCACCTTCGCTAACGCCAGGAGAAATCATGTACCAGCTTGATGAACCAAAATGGAAACACCCCCTCAGATGGAAACAGCTTGCCCTGCGCTGCGCCCACCCCGAGTGCGCCTCCGGCACGAACTGGAGCGGCCTGCTGCACCGCGCCGCCGGATTCTGGCTCAACGAGCAGCAGTGGTTCTGCAGTTTTCGCTGTCTCGAAGCGTCGCTCGAAGATTATCTGCTCGGCTATTTCATTGAAGAGCACCATCTGACGCCCATCCGCACCACTCTGCCCATGGGGCTCATGATGCTGGCTCGCGGCGTCATCTCCGATTCGCAATTGCGCGAAGCCATCCATATGCAACGCAGCTCCGGAGAAAGGATCGGAGCCTGCCTGCAACTCCTCGGCTGCATCACACAAGAGGATATCGCCTCGGTCGTCGCCACTCAGTGGGGATGTCCGGTCTTTCCAACTGAAAGCGTGCAGCCCGGCTGCTCCATGCTGGTGCCTTTCAGCCTCATCGAACGCTTCCACATGGCGCCCGTGCATCTGGTCAGCCAGGGTCGCCGCCTCTTCGTCGGCTTCTGCGACAAGGTCAACCACACCGCTCTGATCGCCATTGAGCACATGCTCGGTTGTGATACCGAAGCCTGCATCATTCCCGAACCAAAGCTCCTTCAGGTATTCGACTACCGCAAGCGCGACACCACCGGCGAGGTCGCCGTCAGCCGCCCTGCCTCCGCCTCGGAAACCTCCCGCATGATTCTCAGCTATGCGCAACAGACTGCGGCCGAAGCCATCCGCCTCCATGCCGTGGAAGGAAACATCTGGGCTCGTTTCCTTTCCCGGAATTCGCACCTTGACCTAGTCTTCGAAAATCCATCCCTTTAAAGACTTTTTTCTAAAGTGTGCCGAATTCTCAGCCGATACATTTCTTGAGCGGCACCTATGACCACTTCTCATCCAGCATCGAGTTGCAGAGTAATTTCCATCGCGTCGGCTTTCCCGGACGCGGCGGAGCAATCCCATTCCGTGCTCGCCCTCATTCGCGTCCAACGTGCCTTTAACCTCGCCGAAATAGCCGAATCCATCCGCGCCGACGGCAGGCTCAGCCATCTCGTAGCTGAGTCCGCCTGTCTGGCGTTCGGCTACCATCGACTCAGCATCGAGGAAGCTATCGTATTGCTGGGCAGCCAACGGCTATGCTCGCTTTTGTCTTGCCAGCACCGGCATGGCCGCTCCGCCAAGCAGTTCCGCAGCGCTCTTTACCTCAACAGCATCACTACTGCGGCGAATCTCAGTCTGTTGGAGATGTTTCAAGAGGAAGCAGAATGAAGCAGATCAGAGCTCTTATCGTGGACGACTCCTCCGTCATGCGCAAAATCATCGAACGCTCTCTTCGCCAGGCTGGACTCGATCTCTGCTCCGTGATCGAAGCCGGCAATGGTGCCGACGCGCTCGGACTGCTTGACTCCCATCCAGTCGATCTCATCCTCAGCGACATCAATATGCCGGTCATGGATGGACTCGAACTGGTTCGTCAATTACAGACCGTCGAAAAGCTTCGCAACATTCCTGTCGTCATGATCACAACCGAGGGCAGTGAGACCAACGTCGTCCAGGCGCTCTCGTTTGGAGCCAAGGGCTACATTCGCAAGCCATTCACGCCGGATCAGGTCAAAGAGCGCGTTCTTCCGGTGCTGGGACTATGAATATGACACCAATCCCCGAACAATCGCTTTCCACTCCTCTTTTCGACCGCACCTCATGGACGCAGCTTTTAGAACACTCTGCCCGCGAGGTCTTTGACATTATGCTTGGTACCAGCCTCCAGCCTTATGTCTCCGCTTCCACCCCCAGCGACGGAGAATTCACCGCCCTGGTCGGCCTCGCAGGAAGCCTCTGTGGCGTGCTCAGCATCCGCTGCGCCAATCAATCCGCAAGCATCATGGCCGGCAAAATGCTCGGCCTGCCCCCCGAAGATGTGGGCGACGATAGCTGGGATGCACTCGGCGAAATCGCCAACATGGTCGCCGGTAACTTCAAGGGCAAGCTCTCCGGAGTCGGCAACCACTGTATGTTGTCCGTTCCCACCATTATCGTCGGCACCGACTATCGAGCCCATTCGCTAAGCGGCGGCAACACTCTGGAAACTGTTTTCGAATTCGACGGCAAACCATTCTGGGTTACCCTCAAACTGCACGAATAAGAACGTACGCGTGGAAAGATGTGGGTTCCCAAGGAGTGTTATTCCGCAACAACGTCCCCGGTAGTCAAGCCGAGCAACGCAGGGAATTCCCACATCGTTAAAGTCTTCAATTGAGCCATCACGCTTAGCCGCATATCAACAGGGACGCCCGATTCTTTATCGAAAGTGTGAAGTGCTGATGGCGTGCATGTCGGCAGAGCTACGCTGGAAGTGTGAGGCTGTGAAGAGAGTTCTTCTTGTGTCTTTTGCTTCCCTACTGCTTTTCAAGAATATCGCCTTGCGACAGCAGCAGCTCCGACAGCGACAGCAATTGCCGAGCTGGAGCAAAGCCGAAAATGCAGGTAGGTGGCTCGGCTAATCGTTGCGCAGCGTCGGTAACAACAAACCGCGCAGATTCTCGTGCGAGTTCTTTCTGTGGCACAATTCCTGCTAGAAAAGCGACCGACTGACCCTAAATGTGCAAGATTGAACAGTTTTGACATCTCTGCGGCCCGATACTTTCTACAAGTGTGGGGAATCCAAGGCCTTCCACGAGGCTTTTGAATCGATGTTTGCTTACCGATTTTCCAAACCCGCTGTACCTTGGGGAAGTCAAGAACAGGGCGAAAGCCAAGCAGAGCAAGACTGGCTTGAGGCGGAACGAGAGACGCGGGAGGAGCAGGCGCTTCAGGTGAAGGTGTCGTAAACGCCGACGTGATCTCCATGAGCGCCAAGAACAATGCGAAGCACTAGCTGGGACTACAATCGATTCGCAACCTTTTCGCAATGTGAATTTGGAATTTTCGGCGTTTATTCTGATGAGTGATGCCAACCCGGAGTTGAAACACTCGTGCCATGTGGACTAACTAATGTCACAACTCGCATCGCAGGCGAGTAGGAACGAATCAAAACTTGAAAGCCGATACCGGGCTTGTGACCACAGGTAAAGGGATGGAGAGGAACGAGCAGTATGTCCACCAAAGAGGTAGCAGTTAAGGGCGATCAGGATGGCCGCCATAGCCCGGTTCAAGTGGACAAAGTGAGCAAGTTTATTTTCGATGCAGCTTTGTCTACCGCAATTGCAGCGAAAGGTGAAAGTGGAATGGAAGCGCTGGCACTTAAGGGGCCCCTCACGCCCGAAATGCTCGACAAGATGAATCGGTACTGGCGCGCTGCGAACTATCTGTGTATCTTTGCGTTTCATAACAATCGCTGGCTGATACCTACGATGGTGCATGGGCGTTCCAATGAAAGCCGCGATCCACGTGCGCGGCTACGTGGATCGCGGCACCACCACCACGCCATTCGACATGGTAGAGCTGAACAAGATGAGCCGTTATCATCTTGCCATCGACGTGCTGAAGCATGTTGCGCGGGTGCGTTCCCAGGCTTCCAATGTCGTCGATCTATTTAACCGGAAATTGTACGAACACCATGAATATATCCAGCAACACCTGGAGGATATGCCGGAGAGCAGGAACTGGCACTGGACCGCTGATTTCAGCGAGCCAAGCGCCCCGCCACCGCTGGCGAAGGGATATCTCCGCGGAAGCGTGTTCAGCGATAGCTAAACAGAAAGAGTCACGATGAAGAAGAACCATCTCCTCTACGACCTTTTACCCACCGAAATCGATGGGGTCGATTCGCTGGCAGAACTCGCTTTGGATTTGCGTTGGTCGTGGAATCACGCAACCGACGATGTGTGGCGGAAACTTGATCCCAGGCTTTGGGAAGTCACACATAACCCCTGGGTAGTGCTGCAGACGGTCTCGCGCGACCAGATCGAGCGCGTGTTGGCCGATCCGGTGTTTCGGGATAGAGTGAATGATTTGATCGATGCCAGGCGTCGGGCAACGGAAGCCCCTGCCTGGTTTCAGCGGAATCATCGAGAAGTTCCGCCGATCTGCGTTGCATATTTCTGTATGGAATTCATGTTGAGCGAAGCTCTGCCAATTTACTCGGGTGGGCTTGGCAATGTGGCCGGCGATCAACTCAAAGCCGCCAGCGATCTGGGTGTACCGGTCGTCGGCGTGGGACTGCTCTATCAGCAGGGCTATTTTCGTCAGGTCATCGACAGAAATGGCGAGCAACAAGCTCTCTACCCATACAACGATCCTGGACAGCTGCCGATTACGCCACTGCGTCAGCCAAATGGGGAGTGGCTGCGGTTGGAGATTGCGTTGCCCGGATACTCAGTCTGGTTGCGTGCCTGGCAGGTCCAAGTGGGCAAAGTGAAACTCTATTTGCTCGACAGCAATGACGCAGCAAACTTTCCCGTTCATCGAGGGATTACGAGCGAACTCTATGGGGGTGGCCCGGAACTGCGCCTCAAGCAGGAGCTGCTGCTGGGGATCGGCGGATGGAGGTTGCTCCGCGCACTCGGAATTCAACCACAGGTTTGTCACCTTAATGAAGGCCACGCGGCGTTCGCCGTCCTGGAACGGAGCCGTAATTTCATGGAGGAGACAGGCCAACCCTTCGAAGTGGCACTGGCGGCAACACGGGTGGGCAATCTATTTACTACCCACACAGCCGTCGCCGCAGGCTTTGACCGGTTTGCTCCCTCGCTTATCGAACAGTACCTCGGAGGTTATGCCGAGAAGAAACTCGGCATTGCACTTCAAGACTTGCTGGCGCTGGGCCGCCAGAACCCGGGCGACTCTTCGGAGAGTTTCAATATGGCCTATTTGGCAATCCGAGGAAGCGGGGCGGTGAATGGGGTGAGCCGCTTGCATGGGAAGGTCAGCCGGAACCTCTTTCTGCCTCTGTTCCCGCGCTGGCCGGAGGACGAGGTCCCGGTCGGGCATGTGACCAACGGAGTCCATGTGCCCACCTGGGACTCGGCACTTGCTGACGATCTTTGGACGGCAAGCTGTGGAAAGGAGCGTTGGCTGGGAACAACAGATACCCTGGAGCGGGACATTCGCCATGTCTCTGACACGAGGCTCTGGCAATTTCGAGCCGCCGCCAGCCAGTCTCTTGTGGAGTACGCACGCAAACGATTGGCCGGGCAACTGGACGCATCAGGCGCGTCGGCCAAGTCAGTCGAAGCCGCGAAGCATCTTTTTGATCCCAACGCTCTGACGCTTGGCTTTGCGCGACGCTTTGCGACCTATAAGAGACCAAATTTGTTGCTGCACGACCCGCAGCGGCTACTTCGTCTGTTGACCAATCCGCAGTGTCCTGTGCAACTCATCATCGCAGGCAAAGCTCACCCGGAGGATCAGGCGGGTCAGGCATTGATCCATGAATGGATCAATTTCATTCGCCAACCGGAGACTCGACCTCACGTAATCTTCCTAAGCGACTACGACATGCTGTTGACCGAATACCTGGTACAGGGAGTCGATGTCTGGATCAACACGCCACGACGGCCATGGGAGGCGTGCGGAACCAGTGGTATGAAGGTGCTCGTCAATGGAGGCATCAACCTATCCGAGTTGGATGGCTGGTGGGTGGAAGCATACGCACCTGAGGTCGGGTGGGCACTGGGGGATGGCAAGGAACATGGCGACGACCCCGCATGGGACGCCGCCGAAGCCAACGACATGTACGATCTTCTGGAACGGGAAGTAATTCCAGAGTTCTATGCTCGCGACAAGGATGGTATTCCCACTGCTTGGGTCAAGCGGATGCGGGAGAGCATGGCGCGACTGACTCCGCAATTCTCCGCCGATCGCGCGGTGCGCGAATACACCGAAGAACACTATCTTCCGGCCGCGGCCGCCTTCCGAGAGCGTTCGGCGAACAAGGGTGTGGTAGGCAAGCAGGTCGTCGATTGGCAGCGCGAGTTGGAGAAGAAATGGGGGCGTGTGCGTTTTGGAGCGATGAAGGCGCAGACGAAAGACGGACAGTATGTCTTTGAGGTTCAGCTCTTTCTCGATGATCTTGATCCGGAGTCAATTCGAGTCGAGATGTTTGCCGCTGGAACTGGAGAAGACAATGCTGTGTGCCATGAGATGAAACGCATTGATCAACAGGCGGGCACCGACGCCGGTCACGTCTATCGCGCGAAGGTTCCAGCTACCCGTCCAGCCGCTGATTACACGGCACGATTGACACCACACCACGAAGGCGTGGCGATTCCGCTGGAAATTACGAATATCCTTTGGCAACGGTGACGCTCTATTCGGATGAAAGGGAATATATGATTTCAGGTGTCGCGCCGCTCATGGATCGAGCGGCATGGAAGACCCTCCAAGCTCACTATACGAAGGTGCGGGAATTGTCTCTTCGCAAACTCTTTGCCGATGACCCCGAGCGAGGCCAGCGAATGACAACCGAGGCCGTCGGAATCTACTTCGACTACTCGAAGAACCTCATCACTGATGAGACACTCTCACTCCTGCTGCAAATAGCGGAGGAGTCTGGCCTGAGGTCTCACATCGATGCCATGTTCCGGGGCGAGAAGATTAACGTCACGGAAAAGCGAGCCGTCTTGCACGTGGCTCTACGCGCTCCCAAAAACCAGAGCATTACCGTTGAGGGCAAAGACGTAGTGCCGGGGGTTCACGCCGTACTGGACAAGATGGCCGAATTTTCCAACCGTGTGCGTAGCGGCGAGTGGAAGGGCCACACCGGTAAGGCAATCCGCAACGTCATCAATATAGGTATTGGCGGCTCCGACCTGGGGCCGGTCATGGCATATGAGGCTTTGCGGCAATACAGCCAGCGCAACCTAACCTTGCGCTTCGTCTCCAACGTTGACGGTACGGATTTTTTCGAAGCCACGCAGGATCTCGATGCCGAGGAGACGCTGTTCATCATCTCGTCGAAGACCTTTACAACGCTGGAAACGATGACCAACGCTCATACGGCCCGCGATTGGGCTCTCGCGAGTCTTAAGAATCCTGCTGCAGTTGCCAGGCATTTCGTCGCCGTATCGACCAATGCCGCAGAGGTGACCAAGTTCGGTATCGATACCGCCAACATGTTCGAGTTCTGGGATTGGGTTGGCGGGCGTTACTCGATGGACTCCGCGATCGGCCTTTCGACGATGATCGCCATTGGCCCTGAGAATTTCCGCGCCATGCTCGACGGCTTTCATCAGATGGACGAACATTTTCGAACAGCGCCTTTCCAGTGCAATCTGCCGGTACTCATGGGGCTTTTGGGACTCTGGTACAACAACTTCTTCGGTGCACAAACCGTGGCTGTTTTGCCATACGAGCAGTATCTGAAGCGCTTCCCTGCTTATCTCCAGCAGTTGACTATGGAAAGCAACGGCAAACATGTCACGCTCGAAGGAAAAGAGGTTCGTTATCAAACAGGGCCGATCTACTGGGGAGAGCCCGGAACCAATGGTCAGCATTCTTTCTACCAATTGATTCACCAGGGAACTAAGCTGATTCCCTGCGATTTCATTGCATTTGCGCGGCCGCTTCATTCTCTTGGGCGTCACCACGATCTGCTGTTGGCGAACGTGTGCGCACAGGCAGAGGCGCTGGCCTTTGGTAAGACATCGCAGGAGGTTGAAGCCGAGAACACGCCAGCATGGTTGGTGCCACACCGAACCTTCAAGGGCAATCGCCCGTCCAACGTGCTTCTCTTGGAAGAGCTGACTCCGGAGGCACTCGGGAAGCTCGTTGCCCTCTACGAACACTGTGTCTTCACTCAAGGCGCGATCTGGCAGATTGACTCGTTCGATCAGTGGGGAGTGGAGCTCGGCAAGGTGCTCGCCGGACGCATCATCCCTGAACTCGAGGCGAAGATCGAACCCCGACTCTCGCATGACAGCTCAACCAACAACCTGATTCGGCGCCTCTGGAATTCCAAGAATTCATCAGCTGGCTAACGCCAGTTGCTTGAACCAAGCACCGGTGAAGACTACCGAACGCAAGTTGCACGATTACATCTCGGAGATTGCCAGGCTCTTGGACTTGGTCCGACCAGTGAAACGGCTGCGCCGAACGGGGAATTGTGAGCCAGAGCTGGAGGTGCCGGGATCTTGCTGGAAATCGGTACACTGGTCGCAGTTTTGCTATTCGTCGCTCCGCCGAACGATAGCGGATCGGTTGCGCTTGCTCGTTGAAGAGCACCATAACCTCAACTGGGCAGCACTCCTACCCAAGAAGATTATTGAAGACCCTCTGTGAGTCTCGCTCTTTGTTTTTGATCGGCTTCCTCACAACTACCTATATCCTCGTCAGTGGCGTGGCGTGGAGCAGCCATGTGAGTGCAACAAGAACAGCCGCGAAATAAAGTTGTACCGCGACCGAACCGTCGGCCGGAATCTGTTTGCGGTAAAGATGCCAGACGAAGCCCGCAGCCACCAGAAGTAGGACTAATTCCCCGCTCCACCAATAAAGAAGAAGACTGAAGGCGAGCAGGCTGATGCGGCCCATTTTGTTGAGCGGTTGAATTACCCCCGCACCATCCAGTATCCACACGGGAATCAGATTGAGCAGGTTAAGCCAGGCTCCGGTGTGGGCCAGCGCGGCCCAGAGAGGATTGCCGGTGTGCCAGAAGAGTGCCGCGGCAATAAAAGTTGCGAGCAGTCCGGCGGCGGGGCCGGCCAGCGAGACCAAGGCACGCACCTCGGCAGAGATGCCCAGCGCCTGCCACTTGACGTAGGCTCCAAGGCCTGGAAGAAAGACCGGCATCTCGGCAGGAAGACCACGCCGCTTGACCTCGACAAAATGCCCTATCTCGTGCAGCAGGATCATGACGGCAAAGCCGATGCCGAACCAGGCTCCGTAGAGCGCCCAGTAAATCCCTAGAAACGCGGCAAAGCTGAAGAGAAACTTAAGCTTGAAGAGCGCGAACAGAAACGTCTTCGCCTTGGCCAGCAGGAGCGCAAGAGGCGCCAGCGGACCCAGGCGCCTGGCCCAGGACTGGGGACGCTTGTCCGGCGGTGGCGCGGAATTCTGGCCGGGCATTAGAAATGTATCCACGGGTTAGTTCATTCCGCAGCCACCGCCGCCACAGGAGCCCGGAGGCATTCCGCAGGGCATCTTGGAAGTGGACCCGGATGACTTATCAGTGCCATGCGCGGCAAAGGTGGAGAGCTGCTGTTCCAACTCCGTGCTCTTGCAGGCAGGGCACTCAGACTGTTTGGAACCGTAAACGATGGCTTCGAATTTCTTGCCGCACTCTTTGCAGACGTATTCAAAAATCGGCATCACAACCTCCAGAACAGCGCCGCGCGACAGGCAGAGAGCACACGCCACGGCGAAACTGATACATTCATTATACGGGTGTAACCGCCCTGCAAATTCCCATGTCCGGTACGGAAATCGTCTCCCATCCTTTTGCGCGTATTGCCGATGACTTTGTGCCCCGTCGTTTCTTGCGCGGCGGTAACGTGCAGACCATCGCTGGAAATTTTTTGAGACGGGCAAACAAGCTTCCGGAGCCTGAAGAGCGGCTCTTTCAAATCGAAGATGATGTGCAGATTCTGTGCGACTGCCACTGGCAGAAGGAACGGCAGAAGCGGTTGACGCTGATGATCGTACATGGGCTGGAAGGATCGAGCAACTCTGGTTACGTGATTGGGACGAGCAACCGAGCGTGGGCAATGGGCTGGAACGTAGTGCGGATGAATGTGCGCGGCTGCGGAGGAACCGCGCACCTTAGTGCAACGCTCTATCATTCGGGGCTCTCACAGGACATAGAGAAACTGGTGTCCGCAATGATTGCCCGCGACAAACTGGAGAAGGTGGCGCTGGCAGGCTTTTCAATGGGGGGTAACCAGGTTCTACGCACTGTGGGATTGTGGGGAGCGGCGAGGCCTCCAGTGGTGATTGCGGCAGCAACGGTCTCACCTGCCTGCGATCCGTCGATTACCGCGGATCGGTTGCATAAAGCGGCAGGCTCTGTCTATGAATGGTGGTTCCTGCGCTCGCTGCGCAGGAGCTTCCGCCGCAAATCCGAACTATGGCCTGGGCGATATGATCCGGCATTTCTCAAACGCGTCCACTCCTTGCGCGACTTCGATGAACACATCACAGCCCGTTACATGGGATTTACAGGAGCCGAGGATTACTACGACAAAGTCGCCTCCTCCAATGTACTGGAAAAGATTGCACTTCCTACCCTGGTGATCCATTCGGACGACGACCCGTTCGTCGTGATGTCAGCCGAGAGCGAGCGCAAGCTGAATGAAAATCCGAATGTGACTTTCTTGCACACCCAAAATGGCGGCCACTGCGCTTTCCTTTCCGGTGCCCGCAATGGTGATGATGGCCGCTGGGCCGAGCGCAGGGTGGTCGAGTTCCTTGCCAGGGTCGAGGAGGCCAGCGCCTGAGATGGATGCGGATTACAGTATTGAGCTCGGTCCCACGGCGCCTGCCTTGGAGATCCCCTGGCAGGATCCGGAGGGACGGTCGCATTACGTGAATCTGCGCCTTGAACACGGCACAGTTAGTCGCGAGATTGCGTGCATGGATGTCGCGCAGATACCAGAGGCGCGGCAATTCCCTGCCCTTGGACGCTTTCTCGTCAAGTTGAATTTGCCGGCGGATCCCTGGCAAACAGCGAAGTGCGACGTGTGGCTGAATGAGACCAATGCTGTGGAGAATCTCTACAACCTTGGATTCGAACAAAGCTGTTATATAGACATCGTGTTAGCTGGAAATGCGGCGGCGCTGCGCCCCAGCCTGGAGGTTCACCAGCGGCTAGCAAGAGAGTTCGTACGACTGCTAGAGACAAATGAGTCCCTGGAAGCAACGGCCGAAATCGTGGTGCGCCGATGCTATTTCCATCACAGCTGCGAGGCGGATGACTCAGATGCAGGATACTGCCTCACGCTCTTCCTCTTCGCCTATGGGGCGTCACCGCCGGAGGCTGCGGAGTGCTGGGAGCACACGTTGGGATTTGCTGCCGAATGTTTTCTGAGATTGCAGCCACATGATGAACGCGCCAAAGCGCAAGAACTCAGCTAAAATGGACGTGAGCGCCAGCTCAAGCTCAGTGGGAGCGTAGCTCAGTTGGATAGAGCATCTGCCTTCTAAGCAGAGGGTCGCAGGTTCGAGTCCTGCCGCTCCTACCATTTAGTCTTGACGAATCAATTGCTTAGAAGGAATTGCCACAGAGGGCCGAGCTTTTCAATTGGGACCGGGTGCCCCTCGATAAGAACGAAGGCGTTGTCAAGGCGAGATTTTCCTAAGCGGTGCGCAAGCACCGCTTGGTTTGCCGCCAGAGTTAAGTTTGAGGACCAAGACTCTGGAAACATCACTCGCGGATCACTTCCGATGGAACCACTCGTTCCACCAACCATCGATTCGGCT
>JBEKOO010000001.1:0-226535 GCA_049521655.1 Candidatus Korobacteraceae bacterium | reverse complement strand
GAGCGGCGATACCATAGGCTACATCTACACGTTTACCGATCTCACGGAGATTCGCCACCTCGAGCGCGAACTCCGTCTCCGCGACCGTCTTGCCGCAGTCGGACGCCTGGCCTCGGGCATTGCTCATGAGATTCGCAATCCACTCTCGTCAATTGCCGGGTCGGTCAAGATGCTCTCCGGCATCGCCACACTGACCGACGATCAGCGTGCTCTTCTTGGTATTGTTACCCGCGAATCCGAGCGCCTCAACGCCATTATTTCGGATTTCCTTACATATTCGCGCGACCGCAAGTTTCAGAGCGCGAGGGTTGATCTCTGCCAGCTTCTCTCCGATACGCTGACATTGCTTGAGAACCGCCAACCCACGATCAAAATAGAGCACAGCTTTTCTCAACCCATGGCCCTGACCGACGGCGACGGCGACAAACTCAAACAGGTTTTCTGGAATTTGTGCAGCAATGCCATCCGCGCGATGGACGGAGGCGGAACTCTGACGGTTACTCTCGACGAGATTGAAGGTAAGTGGCGGATCCGTTTTCGCGACACGGGAGGCGGAATCGCGCCGCAACTGGTGGAGAAAATATTCGAGCCTTTTCAGTCTGGCTTCGAGGGTGGAACGGGCCTGGGCCTGGCGATCGTTTATCGCATCATCCAGGCCCATGATGCTCACATTACTGTCCGCTCCGAGCCCGGCAAGGGAACCGAATTTACATTGCTTTTCCGCCAACTGATATCAGAGCTATCCGTCGGCGCCCGGGATGAATCACTGACGAAAGTCTCCAACTCCAACGGCCTCGACCGTGGCGATGAAAGCAGGTAATCATGGGATACATCCTGGTCTGCGACGACGAACGATCCATCTGCCAGATGCTGCAGATTGCGCTGCAAAACCAGGGACACCGGGTGGAGACGGTGACCTCTGGCGAGCAGGCCTGCCACAAGCTTGACTCAACCCTCTACGACGTCGTCGTCACCGATGTGCGCATGCCCCACGTCAGCGGCATGGAGGTTCTGCAACATGCGCGCCGCGTCTCGCCGGACACGATGGTGATTCTGATCACCGCGGTCGACGACAGCGTGATTCCCATCGAGGCCCTCAACAAGGGCGCTTTCTACTATATCCGCAAGGGTCCCAAGCTCCTGGAGGATGTGTTGAGCGCGGTGGCCCTGGCCATGGATCGTACTGACCTGCGGCGGCAGAACGTCGCGCTCAAGCGTGATGCCGCGCAACACAACTCACTTGACAACCTGATCGGCGAGAGCGAGCCGATGCGCCGGCTCAAGCAGACCATTCGCACCATCGCCACCACCAACAGCACGGTCATTGTCAGCGGCGAGAGCGGCACCGGCAAGGAACTGGTCGCCCGCGCCATCCACACCTGCTCGCCGCGTTGCAACGAACCGTTCGTCAGCGTGAACTGCGGAGCCTTTCCGGAGACGCTGCTGGAAAGCGAACTGTTCGGCTACGTCAAGGGAGCATTCACGGGGGCTACGGGCAACAAGCGCGGACTCTTCGAGCTCTCCAGCGGCGGCACCATCTTCCTCGACGAAATCGGCGAGACCACGCTCTCGATGCAGGTAAAGCTGCTGCGGGTGCTGCAGGAGCGCTGCATCCGTCCGGTCGGTGGCGGGCAGGAGACGCCGATCGATGTCCGGGTGATTGCCGCTACGAACAGGAATCTTCTCCAGCAGATACAGGAGGGCCAGTTCCGCGAAGACCTTTACTACCGTCTCAGCGTCATTCCGGTAGAGGTGCCGCCGTTGCGCGACCGCGGCGATGACGTTATCCTGCTCGCCAATCACTTCCTCAAGAAGTTCGCGGTGCAGATGGGCAAGAATGTTGTCCGGCTCTCAGCGGAGAGCCTGCGCACCATGATGGGCTACGATTGGCCGGGCAACGTCCGCGTT
Source organism: Candidatus Korobacteraceae bacterium (assembly GCA_049521655.1). Classification (GTDB taxonomy): domain Bacteria; phylum Acidobacteriota; class Terriglobia; order Terriglobales; family Acidobacteriaceae; genus TOLSYN. The sequence continues at coordinate 224,627 of JBEKOO010000001.1, read as the reverse complement.
CTTGAAAATGCGATCGAGCGGGCGGTGGCCATGTCCAGCGGGGATGAAGTCAGCGTCGAGCTTCCCAACTCCGGGGCCAGTGCCGTTTCCGCCGCTGCGTCCAACGCGGGGGCGCTCGGCGTAGTTCTTCCCTCCGACGGCATCGACCTTGAACGCTATATCGCCGACGTCGAGAAGAGCCTGTTGCAGTCGGCGCTGCGCCGCTCCAATGGCGTACAAACCCGCGCCGCCGAACTGCTCCAACTCAGCTACCGCAGCTTCCGCCATATGATGAAGAAATACGAACTATCGTAGCGGAGCGGTGGAAGGCAGCCGACCGCACGGGCGCATCCAGCGCGGGTATACTACTCGCATGTGGTACATCGTCCGCTTTCTCTGGAATGCAACCCGCGGTCATCGTCTTGTTCCGTGGCGCAGCCCCTACATCAAGTGGCGTCTGGAAACATACACGGGACTCAAGATGGAGAAAATCGGATTTGTCCAGATCGCCGGAATCATGTGGCATGAGTATCGCCAGATGTGGCGCTTCCTATTGTGGACCGCGAAGATGGACAACTACGCACGGGTCAAGCCGCACAATCCCTCTACCCAGGACTGGGGCTAAAACTCGACCAGTACAACCGCGCCACGGCCGGCCTTTGCCACCTGCGAGGCGGCTCCGCGATTGCAGGCAATCTCCAGGAAGCCCATGCTGTTGAGCAGGCCGAAGAGCTCTCCAGCCTGTCCTTCGGCGTAGGCGCTGCGAATGCCGGCAACTGCTGCCTCACCGACTGTGACCCTGACCGTAGCCCCGGCGGCAAAGACGGCGGGGGCATTCTGCGGAGTCAGGTTCGTGACCAGATTGCCGAACTTATCCACCTTCAGCACCGCGCCCTTCAGTGTGTGCTTGGAAATCATCTTCGGCTTGGGCAACTGGAAGCGAACGTAGTCGGTAATTTCGTCGCCGAACTTTTCCGCCTCCACACGCTTGCTTAACCAGCCCGCGCATGGCGCAAAAATGTCGCGTCCGTGGAAGGTGTTGCTCAGCGGCTGCAGGAAGTAATGCTCGGCCGTAATGTGACGCACCGAAAGCCGCTCCTCCTGATCCATCACGAGGGAGAGTACGCCGTTATCAGGGGCGATAAAGTAGTGCATCGAGGTGGTGACCAGCAGCGGCCTGCGCGCCGATCCCACGCCGGGATCGACCACAACGAGGTGGATCGTATCCGGCGGAAAATAACGGTAGCCTTGAGCAATGGTGAGCGCCCCGTCCAGCACGTCGAACGAGTTCACCGCATTGCAGAGATCCACCACCTGCGCCGCGGGGTTGACGCCGAGAATGACTCCCCGCATGGTGCCGACCGTGTGATCCGAGCCGCCGAAGTCGGTTGTAAGTGTGACAATGCGCTTCTCCGCCATGTCAGCCTCCTTGTTTGTCCCCGCCTGCGGGAACACACCGCTCCCATGATTCTGTCATGAATGAAAATTGGCTGCCATGAATTGCTCCACATTCGCCAGAAACGCTTCGCGGTCGGATCTTCGGCAACGGCTTGATGGCGGAAGTGGGGCAACGGACGGCCTTCCGGTCGCTGAGGCCATGCCGTTTCGGCCACGGCGCCCGGAGGATTTGCCATTCATGATTTGCAGCAGACGGCAGGTAATGATAGAGCTGCGCGATGCGCCTGCTCTGGCGATGCTAAAATTCATTGCCAGCGGTTCCTGCCATACCAGCGAGTGCTTGTCACAGGAGCGATAGAGTTTTGTACACGTTCATGTTGATGCGGATTTTCGCCGTGATCCTGCTGGTGGCGGCCAATGCCTTCTTTGCCGCCGGCGAATACGCGCTGGTCAGCATTCGTGACACACGGGTTGAGCAACTTATCGCCGCCGGACGCATCGGCGCGCGCACCATCCGCAAGCTCCACAACAAGCTGGATGAGGTTCTGAACGGAATTCAGATCGGCGTTACCATGGCCAGCCTGGCGCTTGGTTGGATCGGCGAAGAGTCGATGGCGCGCCTGCTTGAAGTTCCGCTGGCGCGTCTGCCGCACTCCGCTCTGTTCGCGCATGGACTGGCCACGGCCTTCGCCTTCATCGCCATCACCTATCTCGATGTGATTCTCGGCGAGGTCGTACCCAAGTCGATTGCCCTTCAAAAGGCCGAAGAGGTAGCGCTTGCCGTGGCCGGGCCGCTCGATGTCTTCATCACCATCTTCGGTCCGGTCACGCGCACCATGGCTGCTTCTTCACGCTGGGTGCTGCGCTCGTTCGGAGTCAACCACATTCGCAAGGTCGGCGTACACACGCCTGAAGAGCTGAAGCTGAGCGTAACCGCCTCGCATCGATATGGCCTTATCAGCGCATTGCAGCAGGAGTTGCTGCACCGCGCTCTCGATCTTGAAACCATCTCGGTCCGCGAGATCATGGTTCCGCGTCCGGATATTTTTTCTCTTCCCGGCGACATGGCGCTGGAAGAAGCGGTTGCCAAAGTCGTCGAGGAGCAGCACTCGCGGGTTCCTGTCTACGACGCCGCGCGCGGTCCTGAGGCGATCATCGGCGTGCTCTACTCGAAGGACCTGATGCGCTGGATGCAGTTCCGCCTGAAGCGTTCACAATCATCCTCCGAGCCGCTGCCCGCGCAACCGACCCTTGCTGTTCGCCACATCATGCGGGATGTTCTCGTGGTTCCGGAAACCAAGGCTCTTCCCGATCTCCTCGCCGAGTTCAAGCGCCGCCGCCGCCATCTTGCAGTGGTCGTCGATGAGTTCGGCTCTACTGCCGGTGTGGTCACAGTGGAAGACGTTCTGGAGCAACTGGTCGGCGAGATTGAAGACGAGTTTGACGTGGTCGCCCGCACCAACCATGGCAATCCCGCATCTCTGGTGCTGGATGCTGCGCTGAACATCCGCGATCTTGAATCCCAGCACAATCTACTTCTGCCGCGCGACCATGGCTTTGAAACCCTCGCGGGCTTCGTGGTGGCAAAGCTGCAACGGATTCCCAAGTGCGGCGACTCATTCCTGTATCAGCAGCACCGTTTCACCGTGCTTGAGATGGAAGACCGGCGTGTGGGCGCGGTCAAAGTCGATCTCATTCCCAACACCGCTGTTTCCAATTCCAGCGGAAAGGGCGAGGCGTGATGCGTCATCTAATGACCCGCCTTGCTTACATGCTGCCGGTCGTCTGGCTGGTGGTGAGCGTTGTCTTTCTGCTGATTCACCTTGTCCCAGGAGACCCCATCCAGGCCATGCTTGGCGAAGGCGCTGCCGGAGCCGACATTCAGGCGGTGCGGCATGCCTACGGGCTCGACGTTCCACTCCCCACGCAGTACGTCCGCTATTGGAGCGGCGTCCTCCACGGCGATCTCGGCCGGTCGCTGCGTCTGAATACGCCGGTAAAGGAGCTGGTGGCGCGGGCTTACCCGGCGACGCTTGCGCTTGCGCTTTCCGCGGTGCTGATCGCCGTCCTGCTGTCGATTCCCGCCGGAGTGCGCTCGGCTACGCACCGCAATCGATGGGACGACCGAGCCCTCAGCTTCCTTAGCCTGCTGGGGCTATCGGTTCCCAACTTTGCCCTGGGTCCGGTTCTCATTCTGCTCTTCGCAATCGCTCTGGACTGGCTGCCTGTCTCTGGTGCGGAAAGTTGGCGCAGCATTGTTCTTCCTGCCGTTACCATGGGCGCTTCGCTGGCTGCCATTCTCACCCGCATGGTGCGCACCAGTATGCTGGAGGAACTTGGCCAGGACTATATCCGCACGGCGCGAGCCAAGGGACTATCCGAACGAGCCGTCGTCTACCGTCACGCGCTGCGCAATGCGCTAATTCCGGTTGTCACGGTCATTGGCCTGCAATTCGGTGCGTTGCTGGCCGGCGCCATTGTTACGGAAACCATATTCGCCTGGCCGGGCATCGGACGGCTGACCATCAATGCGATCAGCAATCGCGACTATGCGCTGGTTCAGGGATGCCTGCTCTGCATTGGCCTGACCTACGTTGCCGTCAATTTTTTGACCGACCTGATTTACTCCGCGCTCAATCCGCGGATACGCCAGTAGGAGCGCGGAATGCGAATGGAAAGCTCCAAGCTAAGGCGCGTTCTCTGGCGCAATCCGCTGGCGTTCTTCGGTTTCGCACTCATTCTTCTGTTTGTTTTTTGCGCCATCTTCGGACCGCTGATCGCGCCGCGTGACCCGGCCTATATCGAGCTGGCCGCACGCCTGCAGCCTCCGTCGCTCCATCATCTGTTCGGCACCGACGAGCTTGGCCGCGACATTCTCTCCCGCATCCTCTACGGCGCACGCATCTCGATGATCGTCGGCACTTCGGTGGTCGCCGGTTCGCTGCTTCTGGGCACCATCGTCGGCGCGCTCGCCGGATACTACGGCGGACGGCTCGACCGCTTCATCAACGTCATCGTGATGAACGCCTTTCTATCCTTCCCTGGAATTCTGCTGGCCATCGCCTTTGTGGCGTTTCTTGGTCCTGGTCTCTCGAACCTCATTTTCGCCCTCATTATTGGCGGCTGGGTTGGCTATGCCCGCCTGGTGCGCGCCCAGGTGCTGGCAGCGCGGGAGCGCGAGTATGTGGAAGCCGCCCGCGCCCTCGGAGCCAGCGACTGGCGCATCCTTACCCGCCACATTCTTCCCAACATCATGCAGCCGGTGATCGTGCAGGCCGCCATCGGCATGGCCGGCGCCATCCTTGCGGAAGGCACGATGAGCTTCCTCGGACTCGGCGTGCCGCCGCCGGTGCCAAGCTGGGGAGCGATGTTGAACGACGGCCGCTCGCACCTCTTCGACTCTCCACACGTCATCCTGTTTCCCGCCGCCGCCGTCATGCTTGCGGTGCTGGCTTTTAACTTCGTCGGCGACGCGATGCGCGACTACCTCGACCCGCGCTCCCGGATCGAAGCCGGATTGTGAAGGGCTTTGGCCGACGGTTGTTCGCTCCGGCTAAATGACAAGTATACTTGACATGCGAGACGGGTCATGTCTACAACGTGATGGAAAGTATACTTTACATTGAGGTACGGTCGTGAACCGAGTTAAGGAACTCCCTATGCAATGGAGAACGACGCATGGAAGTCACGATGATCGGCCATAGCACTGCGTTGATCGAGACGGCTGGGTTGAAGACCGAAGTAGTCCTGCTGCGCGAGGGCGAGAGTTGGCAGTGCTAAATACGGCGCGGCCATGTGTGACTTTGCGCAAGGCGAAAGGCCCCGGAGAAGCGAGTCCGGAGCCTTTGCGGCAGTGCAGGAGGGCTAATCGCTGGTGTAATAGTCGACCGCGACGGGGCTCTCGAAGAGGGAATAGTCGCGGGTAACTACGGTGATGCCGCTCTCGGTGACGAAGTACTTCTGGCGGTCGGCCTCGGTGTCATAACCGATGACGGTGCCTTCCGGAAGTTGGACATCGCGATCGATGATGGTTTTGCGGATGCGGCAGTGACGGCCGATGCTGACATGGCTGAACAGGATGCTGGAATCGACCTCGGCGTAGGAATTCACTCGGACGTCTGGTGAGAGCACGCTGTCGCGTACCACTCCGCCGGAAATAATGCAGCCCTGGCTAATGACGGAATCGATGGCGGTACCGGTGCGGCCTGGTTCGGCAAAGACAAATTTTGCCGGCGGGTACTGGCGCTGATAGCCGCGGATGGGCCAGCTCTGGTCGTAAAGATTGAAGACCGGGGAGACGGAGGCCACGTCCATGTTGGCCTCGTAATAGGCCTCCATGGTGCCGACATCGCGCCAATAGAGAGCTTCCTTGTGGTTCTCATCGACAAAGTTGAAAGAGTACACCTTGTAGTGGTCGACCATGTGGGGAAGGATGTTATAGCCAAAGTCGTGACGCGACTCCTGGTCTTCGGCATCCTTGAGCAAAACGGGGATGAGCACGTCGGTGTTAAAGAGATAGATGCCCATGGAGGCCGAAATCATCTTCGGGTTATAAGGCGAACGCAGATCGGTAGTCAGGGGCTTTTCCTGAAATCCGGTGACCCGGCCATCATGTGCAAGCTCAACCACGCCGAACTGGCGCGACTCGCTGGGGTCGATGAGGATGGTCGCGATGGTAACGTCGGCGCCGGATTGCCGATGCTGTTCGAGCATGAGCTCGTAGTTCATCTTGTAGATGTGGTCGCCGGAGAGCAGAAGGACGTACTTGGGGCGCTCGCTGCCGATGGAATAGATGTTCTGGTAGACGGCATCGGCGGTTCCCTTGTACCAGTCTTCGCTGACGCGTTTCATGGGCGGCAGGATTTCGACAAACTCTCCAAGTTCGCTGGCGAGGATCTGCCAGGATTCGCGGATGTGGCGATTGAGCGAGAGCGCCTTGTACTGGGTGAGGATATAGACATTGCGCAGATTGGAGTTGATGCAGTTGGAGAGGGTTACGTCAATAATGCGGTAGATGCCGCCGAATGTGACGGCAGGTTTGGCGCGGTCGCGGGTGAGCGGGTAAAGCCTTTCGCCTGCACCGCCCGCTAGCAAGACTCCCAGAGTGTCCTTCATCTTCTATCCTGAGCGAACAGTTATGAACTGAAGAGTGCACCAGTGTGGCACGACCGCCGGGCTGCCGAATTAAGCAAAGAATTAAGGATGACAAAAGAACACGTAACAAGAGGATGGTAGCACAGGATGCAGCAATCGTCGGAGGCCGACGCGCGGGAAGATTCAGGCCAGTTTCCGGCTGTTGTGACCTGCCTTTGGCTCGATGGAGATTCTGAGCGACTCAAGAAATTGCACATCCTGGGGGTTGATGCACAATTCGAGCTCGCTTGGGCTGGAGGAAACCGCGCGAGGAGATTCGGCGTCGGGCTTATTGAAGCCGACGGTTGCTTCCACAATGACAAACACGTCAAAGCCACCGGACTTGATTCGCGAGATGACTTCGGCGATCTGCTCGGAGCCAGAAATAGAATCGTTGATGGCTTCTCCGAGTTGCTTAATCAGTTTTTCGAGTTTTTGATCCACCGTAGTTCTCCCCTGGCTAACGTTGTTAGATGCCCGAGCGGAGCTGGGAGTTTTGCCGTGGCGAAGGCGTGCAGGAGGGCAAAAAGCCGGACGGGAAGTGTTTTGTGACGACTGCCGCTGCCGGAGGCTCAGGCTGGGGCGTTACAATTAAAGACATGAGCGATACGGGATCTTCCGGGAACCGACCCTCGCTGGGCGCAATACTGGGCTCGGGCGCGGGAAGAGCGTTCCGCGCCCTGCGTGGCAATCCGGGGCCGAAGCGGGAAACAGCTTCGCTGGGCGCCATGCTGGGCCGGGGCGCGGGAACGGCTTTCCGCAAGATGCGCGGTGAACCGGGGCGGCAGAGGCAACAATCCTCACTGGGCGCGACGCTGGGCTCAGGGGCGGGAACAGCCTATGGCAAACTACGCGGTGAGCCTGGACGAAATAAGCGATATGTCCGCGGATTCCGGTCGGGCGCGTCGGTTTTTTTCCAATCGGCCAAGGGTACTCTGCGGGTGCTGTTTCTGGAACTAAGCGGGGTCATGTTTCTCTGCTTTACGCTAATTATCATCAGTGCTTTCATACGCGAATACAGGAAATTTGCGACGCACCAGGTTGGCCTGGAGCGTGTTCTATTGGCTGGAGCGATCAGCGCAATGTTTTTTTACTTCGGATTGAGTTCGTTCTGGCGCGCTCGCCGGAAGAAATCAAGAGTCCAAGAATAGAAAGGACGTCGAATGCCAGACAAGGCAGGAACGACAAGAAAGCCAGAGAAAGTTTTTCAAACCACATCTCATATCGTCATCAATCCGTTTTATACTCCCGCAGATCTCTCCGAATTCACATACGAAAAAGAACTGAATGCACCGGGAAGCTTTCCCTTCACGCGCGGTGTACAGGCCTCGATGTACCGGGGACGGCTGTGGACAATGCGGCAATACGCCGGCATGGGCGACGCGGAAGCGAGCAACAAGCGCTACCGCTTCCTGCTGAGCCAGGGCACGATGGGGCTGTCGGTCGCCTTCGATTTGCCGACCCAGATTGGATATGACAGCGACAGTCCGTTCGCGCTCGGCGAAGTGGGCAAGGTCGGGGTGGCAATCGACACGATCGAGGACATGCAACGGCTGTTCGACAGCATCGACCTGGAGAAGGTTTCAACGTCGATGACGATCAACTCTTCGGCGGCGGTACTGCTGTCGCTTTATCTTGCAGTGGCAAGACGCAACGGATTCGATACGAAAAAGCTGAGCGGCACAATCCAGAACGACGTGCTGAAGGAGTACGTTGCGCGCGGCACGTATATTTATCCGCCGACCGCGGCGATGCGGTTGATTACGGATATTTTTGCGTATTGCAACAAGAACGTGCCAGAGTGGAACACGATTTCGATCAGCGGCTACCACATGAGGGAGGCGGGATCGACGGCGGTGCAGGAGGTCGCCTTTACGCTGGCCGACGGCATTACCTACGTGCAGGCGGCGGTGGACGCGGGACTGGATGTGAACCAGTTCGCTCCCAGACTGTCATTCTTTTTTGCCTGCCACAATAATTTTCTGGAGGAGATTGCGAAGTTCCGGGCAGCGCGGCGAATGTGGGCAAAGATCATGCGCGATCGCTTCGGCGCGACGTCGCCGAAGGCGCTGATGCTGCGCTTCCACACCCAGACGGGCGGTTCGACGCTAACCGCGCAGCAACCACAGAACAACATTGTGCGCACGGCGCTGCAGGGGCTGGCGGCGGTGTTGGGCGGAACCCAGTCGCTGCACACCAACTCATTTGACGAAGCGCTGGCGCTGCCGACGGAAGACTCGGCGCGGATTGCGCTGCGCACGCAGCAGATCATTGGCTACGAGAGTGGCGTGACCGCGGCGATCGATCCAATGGCGGGCTCCTACTTCGTGGAGACGCTGACCAACGAGATCGAAAAGCGCGCCTCCGAGTACATCGGGAAGATTGACACGATGGGCGGAATGCTGAAGGCGATCGAACGCGGGTTCGTGCAACAGGAGATTCAGAATGCCTCCTACGAGTTCCAGAAATCGGTGGACAGCAAGGAGCAGGTACTGGTGGGCGTGAACGCTTTCCATGTAGAACATGAAAATCCGGTTACGCTGCAGAAGATCGACCCCGCGTTGGAGCGGAGGCAGGTGGAGCGTTTACGCGCCTTCCGTGCGAAGCGCGATCAGAAAAAGGCCACGGAAGCAGTGCGCAAGGTGGACGAGAGCGCACGCAACGGCGGAAACCTGATGCCAGTAATTGTGGAAGCGGTGGAGAGCAACGCGACGGTCGGCGAGATCTGCGACTCGATGCGCAAGGTCTTCGGCGAGTATAAGGAAGTGATGGTGATTTAATTTCGACGGTAGTGGGGCGCGGAGGAATCCGCGCCCTTTGTTTGTTTGGAAGATGAATTTCTCGAAGCTGCTAGTTTGATTCGCTCACTCAAACATTCAATGCACCGCAGAAGTGATGGCGCGGCTGCTCTCCTCTACACAATCTGAGTTAACGGATTGCCCCGGCTCCATCGCAGGGGATTTCAGTGCCTGTTTCGGTATAGCAGCCGGGCGGATATTGGCGGCGACGTTCGGCTTCGCGCTCCCGCTCCCATTCCTTTTCTTTTTCGCGTTTTTCCAGTTCGGAGCGCAAAGTCATGGCGAGCACGTCGCAACGGAGATTTTTTGGCTCTGCGCTGATGCGCAGGATGAGTCCATCGCCGGCCAGCTTGATGAGGACGTCATCGCCGAGCGGGAGGAGAATAGCGCGGTGGGGGCGGATGATGTAACTGACCTTGTCGGTGTGAAGCTCGTACTCGACGCATTCGTTGAGAATGTCAGGACTGCTACCGCCGTTGGCAAGTCCAGAGAGGAATCCGCCGCGGCCGGGAGTCTGGGCGTCGGTGCAGGAAACCTTTCGCATGGCATGGACAGATGCTTTTTCCATTCCGCCGCTGAGGGCGAAGGCGGGAAGCGAACAGCAAAGCAGGGCGAACATCCAGAAGGTTTTCATAGCAAAGTCTCCAAGGAGTTCATCGGCAATCTGGCCAGGAACTGGAGCGAAACGCGGGCGGCGATCGGCTGTTTTTGCAGGATGGGCTTGACAAGGAGGGACGCAGTCGGGTAAAAACACAATACGATGTTGAGCGTGATCCTCATGACGGCCATGGCCATGTGTATGCACATGATGTGCATGCGTACCGCCGTGGGCGCGCTCGAGAGTTCGCGAAAGCTTTAGCCAGAAACAGCCAAGCGACATCAAGAGTTTCCAAACGACCCACGGCAGAGAGCCTGGGTCGTTTTGTTTTGTACGAAAAATACCGGAATCTAGCAACGGATCAAAGAGGAGCGGACGCGATGCCTGAAAACGAGAAGAAACCACACTTTGCCACACTGGCGCTGCATGGTGGCCAGAGCGTAGATAAGACAACGAAGTCACGCGCCGTGCCGATCTACCAGACGACGAGCTACGTGTTTGACGACAGCGCGCATGCAGCGCGGCTTTTCGGGTTGCAGGAGGTCGGCAACATCTACACCCGCATTATGAATCCGACGTCGGACGTCTTTGAACAGCGGATCGCGGCGCTGGAAGGCGGCGTGGCTGGTCTGGCGACAGCCTCTGGGCAAGCGGCCGAGACACTGGCGATCATCACGCTGGCCGGGGCAGGCGATGAGATCGTCTCCACCACTTCGCTCTACGGAGGAACCTATAACCTGTTCCATTACACGCTGCCGAGGTTGGGCATCGTGGTGAAGTTCGTGGATGCCGATGACTTCGACGGATTGAGGGCGGCGATCAACGAAAAGACGAAGGCGCTCTACACTGAGACGCTGGGCAATCCCAAACTGGACGTAGCGGACATTGAAAAGCTGGCAGAGATTGCGCACGAAGCGGGGATTCCGCTGATAATCGATAATACGTCGGCCTCGCCGGCGCTGGCGCGTCCGATCGAATGGGGTGCCGACATTGTGCTGAATTCGGCGACCAAGTTCATCGGTGGGCACGGAACGACGATCGGCGGCATTATCGTGGACGCTGGGCGCTTTGACTGGGCAGCATCGCCGCGATTCAAGCGTGACTTTGTCGATCCTGACCCGAGCTATCATGGGATCAGCTACACGGGGACGTTTGGAAACCTGGCGTTTATCCTGAAGGCGCGGGTGCAGGGACTGCGCGACACCGGCGCAGCTATTTCGCCGTTCAATTCGTTCCTTCTGCTGCAGGGAGCCGAGACGCTGCATCTGCGGCTGGAGCGGCACTCGGAAAACGCGCTGAAGGTCGCCAACTACCTGGAGACGCACCCCGGAGTCGAGTGGGTGAATTATCCGGGACTGGAGTCGAGCAAGTACTATGAGCGCGCCAAGAAGTACCTTCCGAATGGGCGCGGTGCGCTGGTGACCTTCGGAATCAAGGGCGGCTTTGAGGCCGGGCGGAAGCTCATCGATTCGGTGAAGCTGTTCAGCCACGTAGCGAACATCGGCGACGCAAAATCGCTAATTATCCATCCCGCCTCCACGACTCACCAGCAGCTAAGCAAAGAGGAACAACTGGATACGGGGGTGACTCCGGAACTGGTGCGTCTGTCGGTGGGAATCGAAGACGTGCGGGACATTATCGGCGATTTAGCGCAGGCGATTGAAGCCGCGAACGGCACGACACATACGCTGCCCGAGCCAGCTGGGCAGGGAGCAGGAAGGTAGCCATGGCAACCATTCATCACACAGCGAGTGTCCATTTGACTCAGGGCACCGTTTCGGTTACGAAACGATGTCCATTCGAACTGGAGAGCGGCAAGAAGCTGGAGAGCGTAAGTTTGCGCTACGCAGTCTACGGCGAGCCGAATGAGGAGTGCAGCAATGTGACCCTGGTCTGCCACGCGCTTTCAGGCTCGGCGCGGGTGGACCAGTGGTGGCCGGAGCTGCTGGAGCAAGTCTTTGACCTGGAGCGGGAGTGCGTTGTGTGCTTCAACCTCATCGGCTCCTGCTACGGCTCGACCAGCGCGGCCTCGCTGAATCCCGCCACGGGCAAGCCTTACGGCGGGAGCTTTCCGCAGGTGACGGTGCGCGACTGGGTCCGCTCCGAGAAGATCGCGCTGGAGGAGCTGGGTATCCGGCATTTGAGGACGGTGATTGGCCCCTCGATTGGCGGAATGCAGGCTCTGCAGTGGGCGGTGGATTATCCGGAGTGGGCGGACCGTGTGATCGCGATGGGCACCACTCCGCTGAGCGCGCTGGGTCTGGCGCTGAACCATTTGCAGCGCGAAGTGATCCGGCTGGACCCGGAGTGGCGCGGCGGAGACTACTACGACGGGCCGGGGCCGCGCGCGGGGTTGGCGCAGGCTCGCGGGCTGGCGATGTGTACCTACAAGTCCGCTGAACTCTTCCACGCGCGGCACGGACGCAAAGGCGACCGGAAGGGAGTCGCTCCCTGGGAGTCGGAAGAGGGCAGGTTCGATATCGCGGGCTATCTTAACTATCAAGGAAAAATCTTCTGGGAGCGCTTTGACGCCAACGCATACCTGGCGATTACGCGAGCGATGGATTTGTTTGATCCGCAGCGGGATTGGAATGAAAGAGCATGGGAGCGAATTCGCGCCAAGGTGCAGCTATTCGGAATCTCCAGCGACGTGCTGTTTCCGGAGAGTGACGTTCGTGAGTTTGCGGAAGAGCTTCGCGCGGCGGGAGTGGATTGTGTTTATGAGCGGATTGTCTCCTCGCACGGGCACGACTCATTCCTGGCGGAGCCGGACAAACTAGTCGGACTTCTGAGGGAGTTTGTTGCCGAGGATGCTCCGGCATTGGAGGTTTTTCACGCGGTTGGAGCAGGCGAACAAGAGGGCGGCGTCGCCTAAGGCCGGAGCGAAGCGAGGCGGCAACTCCGGTGCGGTGCGGCTTTGATCTTTCACTTCCGGCCGCTCTCTATCCGCGTGCCGGGAGCGCGGAGATTGCGCTACGAGTCACCGTGTTTTCATTTTGACGCAGGGCCGTAGATCTTCTCAAAAAGTAAGCTGCGAGTTACTAGTTGCAGCCAGATATCCCCACTTCCTCTTGTCTCGTTCCCACTCACCAGACGCAGGCTACTTTGCCGGTGGCGGAGTGAGGAGGCAGAAAGGCGCAGGCGGGGCGGGACGTGCAAGGAAGGTCTCGATAGGTAGAAAGTGCTTTACTTCCTGCGGAAATCTTCGTACTCTCGCCGCGCTGGCATCGCGCGTTTTTTTGGGCCGTTATGCATCGGTCTGGAAGTTGAAATCAGTCTGGGGCGGCGTCGCGCGGCGCAAGCGGCGTCCTGCAGACAGCACGGTGTAATGCCTTATGTCGCTGCCGCGGACGGCAGCGGCTGCATAAAGGAGGCAAGCCATGCAGACTACGAAGTCGAATCAATCCACATCATCCAAAAAGGGAAGCGTAGGGGAATCCGGGATGGCGCGCTTCGGGTTGGCACTGGCCAACTGGAGCGAGCGCTGGTTTCCCGACCCCCTGGTTTTCGCGATGGCCGGGGTTGTAATCGTTTTTCTTTTTGGACTTCTGCTTCATCAACCAGCGAGCAAGCTGGCAATTGCGGGCGGCAAGAGTTTCTGGGCGCTGGTACCGTTCACCATGCAGATGGTGATGGTCATCATCGGCGGATACGTCATGGCGAGCACGCCGATAGTCAACCGGTTCATCGAGTGGCTGGCGACGATTCCGAAAAACGGACGCACCGCGGTGGCGATGATCGGCCTGTTTGCGATGCTGACCGCGATGATCTCCTGGGGCCTCAGCCTGATTTTTGCCGGTCTACTGACGCGCGAGATGGCTCGGCGCGTGAAGGGAATGGACTATCGCGCAGCGGGCGGAGCGGCCTTCCTGGGACTGGGCGCGGTGTGGGCGCTGGGACTATCGTCTTCAGCGGCCATGATGATGGCCACCAAGGGAGCAATTCCTCCGTCTCTGTTTGCCATTAGCGGAATCATCCCTTTATCTCGAACGCTTTTTTTGTGGCAGGGATTGCTTACGGCTGTAATTCTGATCGTGGTTTCAACCGTGATCGCCTATCTCTCGGCACCTTCGCCGGAGAACGCCAAGACGGCTGAGGACTTTGGAATTGAGTACGAGTCCGCGGACCGGAAGCTGGAGCCGAGAACGAAGCCGGGCGAGTGGCTGGAATACAGCCCGCTGCTGTCGGTTCTGGTGGCCTTGTACTTGGGCTGGTATCTGGTTGACTTCTTCCGCACCTCGCCGCAGGGCGCGCTGGCGGCGCTTGACCTGAACACCTACAACCTGTTGTTCATCACCGTCGGACTGTTGCTGCACTGGCGTCCCAAGCGTTTTGTGCGGGCAGTTTCAGAGTGCATTCCGGCCACGGGCGGCGTGCTGATTCAATTCCCATTCTATGCGGTTATCTTCGGCATGATCGTGGGCACGGGAATGTCCGACTGGCTGGCCAACCTGTTTGTGCGCATCAGTACGCAACAGACCTTTCCCCTGTTAGTGGCGTTTTACTCGGCGCTGATTGGCGTTTTCGTTCCCTCGGGCGGGAGCAAATGGGTGATCGAGGCGCCGTACATTCTTCAGGCTGCCAGCCTCCATCACGTAAATTTGGGATGGGTGGTGCAGATCTACAACGCCTCCGAAGCGCTGCCTAACTTTGTGAACCCATTCTGGATGCTGCCTTTGTTGGGGATTCTGAAGCTGAAGGCTCGTGACATTGTAGGCTACGGCGTGCTGCAGATGATTGTTCATATACCGATCGTGTTCTTTCTGTGCTGGTTTTTTGCACGAACGATTCCTTATGTTCCGCCTGTTCACTGACGAAGATCGGTGCTGCGGAGAACCAGCGGCGGTTTCTGTCGAAGTCAAAATTGCCGTCTGAGGAGGGGCGGCAGTTTTGTTTGGGGAAATTCGTTGTCTCGCTTCGCATGAATACGCGGTGATAGAATTTCTGTGTTCCCGTTATTGAACCACCCCTGCCCGCAGCCAAGGTGGGGATTTCCCTAAGGCTGGGACCATTGAGGTAGCCATGATAGATAAAGCGATTACTTGCAAACATGCCGTCGAGTTGATTCCCGATGGCGCTTCCGTGATGATCGGTGGATTTATGGGTGTGGGCACACCCAGCCGGCTCATCGATGAACTTGTCCGCCAAGGACGCAAGAACCTGACGGTGATTGCCAACGACACGGCGCGACCGGGCGTCGGAATTGGCCGGCTGATTGCAGCCAAACTTATTAAGAAACTCATAGCAACACATATCGGACTTAATCCTGAGACTCAGAGACAGATGATTGCCGGCGAAATTGAAGTGGAGCTTTGTCCGCAGGGTACGCTGGCGGAGCGCATCCGCTCGGGCGGTTTTGGACTGGGCGGCGTGCTGACCCCAACCGGGATTGGCACGGTGGTGGCCGATGGCAAGCGCACGATCGAGGTGAACGGCAAACAGTTCCTGCTGGAGTTGCCGCTGACCGCTGACTTTGCTCTTATCGAGGCTCATCGCTCGGACTACCGGGGCAATCTGGAGTACTTGCTGACGGCCCGCAATTTCAATATGGTGATGGCGACGGCTGGCAAAACGGTTATCGTCGAGCCCGAACACATCGTACCCGTAGGGGTAATTTCGCCGGACTCGGTGACGACCCCGTTCGTTTGCATTGATTACATTGTAGAAAGGGGCAACTAATGGACCCTAAAGTTACTATTGCCAAGCGCGTTGCTCTAGAACTCAGGGATGGAGAACTGGTCAACCTCGGAATTGGTCTTCCAACGACTGTTCCCAGCTATCTCGCCCCTGGAGTCGAGGTTTACTTCCAATCCGAGAACGGAATTATCGGCGTTGCCCCGCTTCCGGGCGAGGGGATGGAAGATCCCTCGCTTACCGATGCGGGTGGCGGCTACGTAGGCGCCATCCCCGGAGCGGCCAGTATCGACAGTTGCCTCTCTTTTGGCCTGATCCGTGGAGGCCATTTGGACGTTACGGTGCTGGGTGGGATGGAAGTGGACGAGGCCGGACAACTGGCCAACTGGATGGTTCCTGGAAAGATGGTGCCGGGAATGGGCGGCGCGATGGATTTGGTATGCGGCGCCAAGGAAGTGATTGTGGCCATGACCCACACGGCTAAAGGCAAGTCGAAGATCATGAAGAAATGCACGCTGCCCCTAACCTCGGTCCGGCGCGTGAGTCTGATTGTGACTGAAATGGCGGTGCTGGAGCCAACCGAAAAAGGACTGGTGCTGCGCGAAGTAGCGCCGGGCGTTACCAAGGAACAAGTCATCGCGGCGACGGAAGCGACATTGATCATTCCCGACGACGTAAAGGTGATGCCGATTGGCGAGGCATAAGCGACCAAGTTCCCTGCCCTGGCATCGTGCCCTACGATGCCAGGGCAGGGGCCCGGATGTGGAGTTGATCAGAGGCATGGTTATTGAGTAGGTACACATCCCATGGACAGGGCTCTTCGGAGGTATGTCCATGGGATGTGCAGTATACCTGCCTACGGTGGACTGCGGCGGCTTCAGATGACGGTGGCGCGCACCGACTGGGGAGAACCCAAAGTGATTAATTTTTCCACCCAAATTAACTCGTCCTCGATGCGGCAATTGTGGTACTTTCCCTGTCGCTCCTTCGCGCGGTGTTTTCCGTTGCGCGAGGATGCGACGCGGAATAACTACTCATAGCGACGAACGCTAGTGCAACGTCTACGAGGAAACTCCAATGATCCAGTTTCTAATTTGTATTGCAGCGCTCGCATTCCTGATGCTGGTGGCCTATCGGGGCTTCAGCGTTATTCTGTTTGCGCCGATCGCGGCTCTGGCGGCGGTTCTGCTGACAAGCCCGCGTGCGGTACTTCCCATCTACAGCGGTCTTTTCATGGAAAGCATGGTTGTCTTCGTCAAGCTATACTTTCCAGCCTTCATGTTGGGTGCTCTGTTCGGCAAGGTGATTGAGATTTCCGGCTTCGCCAAATCTATCGTTTCAGCAGTCATTCACCTGTTGGGCGAGAAGAGCGCCATATTCTCCATCGTGGTCGTCTGCGGTCTGCTCACCTACGGCGGTGTTTCGCTGTTTGTTGTGGTCTTTGCCGTTTACCCGTTTGCGGCGGAGATGTTCCGCCAGGGCCAGATTCCCAAGCGCCTGATTCCCGGAACCCTTGCGCTGGGCTCGTTTACCTTCACCATGGACTGCCTGCCGGGCACGCCGCAGATCCAGAACATTATTCCCACCACGTTCTTTCACACGACCATTTATGCTGCCCCTATCCTTGGTACGCTGGGCGCCATTTACATTCTGATCATCGGCATGGCCTACCTGGAATGGTGCCGCCATCGCGCTCATGTCGCGGGCGAAGGCTACGGCACGGGACACATCAATGAAACGGTGGTTGCAGACGATGGCAAACTGGTGCATCCGGCGATTGCAATTATGCCGCTGGTTTTCGTCGGCATTGCGAACCTGGTTTTCACGAGAATTTTTATTCCATGGTGGTATGGAGCTTCTTCCTCGGTTCTATTGACTCCGTCAGCCAAACCGATTGTGCAGGATGTGACGAAGCTGAACGGCATCTGGTCCGTGGAAGCCGCGCTGTTGCTGGGGATCCTCCTAGTTGTTGTCTTCGGATACAAGAGAGTCTCGAAGCAATTTGCCGAAGGCAGCAAGTCGGCCATCGCGGGCGCTCTGTTGGCTTCGCTGAACACGGCGTCCGAGTATGGGTTTGGCGCCGTTATCGCCGCGTTGCCCGGGTTTCTTATCGTAAGGGACGCGCTCGCGCACATTCCTAACCCGCTGGTCAATGAAGCTTTGAGTGTTAACATTCTGGCGGGAATCACCGGTTCCGCGTCCGGCGGCATGAGCATTGCGCTAGCGGCGATGGCCAATCAGTTCATTGCCACGGCTAATGCACATGGCATTTCCATGCAGGTATTGCACAGGGTAGCAGCCATGGCAAGCGGCGGCATGGACACGATGCCCCATAACGGCGCCGTCATCACATTGCTGATGGTCACCGGACTCACTCACAGGCAGTCTTACAAAGACGTCTTTGCCATGACTTGCATCAAGACATCGGCGGTCTTCGTTATCATCGCCATCTTCTACCTGACCCACTGGGTATAAAGTGCATGGTTTGCGGCACTGCAGTGGAGAAGAGCTTTGCAAGGAGAGCTTATGTTAAAAGGACGAATTGCAGTTGTGACCGGCTCGACCAGCGGTATTGGGCTGGGCATCGCCCGCGCGCTGGCTGCCGCGGGCTGCAACATCATGATGAACGGTTTCGGCGATCCAGTCGAGATCGAAGGGCTGCGCAGCGGCATTGAGAAGGAATTCGGTGTCAAAGCTCTATTCAACGGCGCCGACCTCTCCAAAGGCGAGCAGTGCGCGGCTCTTATCCAGGACGCCGTGGCGCGCTTCGGCAAGGTTGACATCCTGGTGAATAACGCGGGCATCCAGCACGTTTCGCCGATTGAGAGCTTCCCGGTGGACCGTTGGGACGCCATCATTGCCATCAATCTCTGTTCCGCATTCCACACCATTCGCGCTGCGCTTCCCGGCATGAAGAGCGCAGGGTGGGGAAGAATCATCAACATTGCATCGACGCACGGGCTGGTGGCCTCGGCGAACAAGGCGGCTTACGTCTCCGCCAAGCACGGCATCATGGGCCTGACAAAAACGGCCGCGCTGGAACTGGCGGGATCAGGCGTGACGTGCAACGCCATCTGCCCCGGATGGGTGCTCACGCCGCTGGTGAAGAAGCAGATTGAAGCGCGCTCCGAACGGGAGGGTATCCCCACACAGCAGGCCGAGCATGAACTGCTGATCGAGAAGCAACCTTCGGGTAAGTTCACCACAGTGGAACAACTGGGCGCGCTTACCGTCTTCCTCTGCGGTCCTGGAGCCGACAATATCACCGGCGTGCCATTGCCGGTGGATGGCGGCTGGACCGCGCAATAAGGGCCTTTGCGCATCATGCCCTGCGCCAGCGCAATCGCGGTTGCCGCAGGGCATGACCATTTTCAAGATAACTTCAGCAGGGCTGCTCCGGCCAGGAGTGCCTGGGATAGCGGCGCATCAACTCGCGGCGAACTTGCGGGTATAGCCGCTCCCAGAATCCGGCGAGGTCCGTCGTCGTCTGGAGTGCCCGCTGATTGGGAGCGAGCAGATGAAGCACGACAGGCGTGCGCTCGGGCCCGATCCGCGGCGTGTCGCGCATTCCGAAAAAGTCCTGCAGGCGGGATGCGATCCATGGCGGCTTGCCGCGCTCGTAGTGAACTTTCGCCTGGCGCCCACGCTGCAAGCGGATGCGTGCGGGAGCAATTTCGTTGAGCCGCCGCGTACCGATTTTTTGTTCGAGCGCGGGAATCAACTCTGCCGCCGCGCTTTTCAATCCGGCGAAGCTTCGCAGTCCGGAGCACAAGTCATGCAGCGCCTGCCGAACGTCGGGCACTTCAAAGGAGGCGAACTCGGCCCGCGCCATGAAGTCATTCAGAGCTTCGCTATCGACGAATCGCTCGATGCCGGCTTCCAGCGCCTTTTGAGCAAGAAGTTCGGCGGCAGCTTCCAGATCCGGTATCGCGCCTCGTGATTCCTGGACCACCAGTTCGTCGTATAGCAACGTACTCACTGCCTCCACCTGCTCGGTCGCACGATTCCAGCTCACGCTGGAAGACTCCCGCATACGATCCGGAAACAGATCAATGAGCCACTCCAGCTGGATGCGCGCTGTCATTCGAATCAGCGGCAGCGGCTTATCGCTGCGATCCTCGGCATCTACTGCAACCATGAATTCATCGCGGGGAGGCTCGCCAGCCACCTCCGCCGATGCGCCGGTGGAGAGCAGCACCTGGTTGCCTGCCCGCAGCCGTGCGACACGATCCGGGAACCCCGTCAGCACGGAGATAAGCAGGGCGTCGTCGCTAGGATGTGTCTGCCTGGGGAGATGCGCGATTCTGCGGAGCTGCTCGATATACTGCAACATGCGGAAGTCGTGATTCGAGTCCATGGCGGCAAGGAGGTCATTTTGTTCAACCTGCGCGCCCAATCCGAGCAGCGCCGCGGCAACACAGCCCTCCTCACCTACACCGCGCTCGATGGCCTCGACGAGAATTCGCGAAAGACGAGGCGGCAACGGATACCGCGCCAGCCTCTGCGCCATGCCTCCTGGGGCAGAGGCTCCTGCACCCAGGCGATCAAGCAGCGACTCGGCCCTTTGCACTGCCGCTTCGGGTGGAGCGTTCAGCCAGTCCATCTCGTCGGCGCTGGCAATCCCCATTGCATGGAGCGCGAGGCAGAGCTGAGACAGATCGCAGCGCATAATTTCCGGCTGGTCGTGCTCCGGGCGGCGCAGGTAATCCTCCTCGGCGTAGAGGCGCAGCACGCGGCCGGGCCCGGTGCGCCCAGCGCGCCCGGCTCTCTGCTTCGCCGAAGCCTGGCTCACTCGCCCGACGTCAAGAGTCGGCAAACCGCTCCACGGGGAATCAGTTGCGAAGCGTGCCAGGCCACTGTCGATGACTGCGGTTACACCCTCGACTGTCACCGAGCTTTCAGCGACATTCGTAGCGAGGATAAGTTTTTGTTGTGGAGCGGGTGCGAGCGCGCGGTCCTGCTCTTTGGGCGAAAGTGTGCCGTGCAGGGGCAGCATCAGCAGCCGAGCCCGGCCGGCTACCGCCTCGCACTCGCGCATCGTGCGACGAATTTCTGCGGCCCCAGGAAGGAAAACCAGAATGTCCCCGGAGTGTTTCTCGCCGAGCAGCAACTCCACCGCATCTCTAACCTGTGCTTCGAGCGGTTTTGGCGAATACGGCAGATGCCTTATGGAAAGTTCGAAGCGCGTTCCCTCTGAACGGACGATGGGCGCTTCAAGGAATTGCGCCACGGGAGCGGCGTCGAGGGTCGCCGACATTACGACGATTCGCAGATCGGGGCGTTTCCGCTGCAGTCGTTTCAACAATGCCAGCGCAAGATCGCCTTCAAGATGGCGCTCATGGAACTCATCGAGCACGACCGCAGCCACGCCCTTGAGCGACGGATCGGAGAGCAGCCTCCGGGTCAGCACGCCCTCGGTGACATAGCGCAGGCGCGTGCGTGGGCCAACAACTTCTTCAAAGCGAACTTGATAGCCAACACTCTCGCCGGGCTGTTCGCCGAGTTCGGATGCGACGCGGCGCGCCGCCATTCGTGCCGCAATCCGCCGCGGTTCGAGTACAACGATCTCACCGCTCAGGATTTCAAGCAGGGCGGGCGGCACTCGGGTCGTCTTGCCCGCACCAGGCGGGGCTTCAATGATCAGATTCGGATGCCGTTTTAGGGACGCGATAATTTCCGGCAGAATTGCATCTACCGGAAGAACAATTCTGTGAGTCGCCACGGTTCATCGAAACACGGCATCTTGAGTGGCGTCAAACTCGTTCGACCTATTTCACTACTCCCACAATCAGGTCGCTAGGCCCGGGCAGGCTGATCCGGCTTACTTCGCTGAAACCTGCATCCTTCATCCATCGCGTGTATTCGGCTTCGCTGTAACTGGCGCCGGCATTGGTGGCGACGAGCATGTTCAGTGAAAACAGTGCTGCTTGTGTGGGTCCGGTCTTGTCAGGATTAAGGATGAAGTCTTGCACAACGAGGTGGCCGCCCGGCGCCAGCGCCTGCCGCGCACGGCGGAAGATATCCCGGTTCTGTTCCTCGGAAAAGCTGTGGCAGATCGCGTTCAGCATAATGACGTCATAGCCGGAGCCGAAGTCGTCTCTCAGCATGTCTCCAGGGCGAAGACTGACTTGTGCTGAGACTCCAGCCTTGCTGACATACTCGCTGGAGAGCGGCACGACCTCCGGGATGTCGAGGATCTCGCACCGCACATCGGGTGAAGCCTTTGCAAATGCGATGGAGTACGCACCGGAGCCGCCGCCGAGATCGAGAACCCGGCGAACCCCGGAAGTGCCAAGGGTTCTCACCACAAGCGGTGCGCGATTCTTGGCTATGCGTTGCATGCAGGTAATAAAGTTGTGTGTCCATTCCGGGGTGCGTTCGCGATTTGGAAAGACGCACGAACCACGACGCACCGCGTCGGTCATCGTGCTCCAGCGGTGCCAGATGTTGGCGATGTGCAGCAGGCCGTCGCGCTGGTTATCTTTGGCGCCCTGAACAAAATAACGCGCTGACTCGGGAGTGTTCGTATAAATGCCGCTGTTCTTCTGGAGCACTCCGATGGCGACGAGCGCATTGAGCAGCATTCCTACAGCGCGGGCATTCGCGTTGGCCTTCGCCCCAATCTGTTCGGCATCGGCTCCATTCCCGACGGCGGTAAAGATGTCGAGTTCGAGGGCCGTCAGAATGCAACGGCTCTGCATGTAACCGTGGATCATCTGGTCGAGTTTATCGGGCAGCATCCCTGCTTTTTCACGTGCAGCCTGTGCATTGCGGAACTTCTCCCGATGTTCGACCGACATGGCCTTCATTGCAGCGGCATCGCTCCATACGAGGCGTTCCACAGGCTTGCCGCCGCACAAATGCGCAGCCACGATCTCGGATGCGTCGGACGGTTGCACGCGCCGGTACCACATCCCCTCCGGGTAGACGACCAGCACCGGACCCTCATCACATAGCCCCATACAACCGCAAGTACTGAGTTGCACATCGTTGTCGAGCCCGTGCGCGCGTATCTCGCGATCCAGCGCTTCGAGCACGGCCAGAGACCCGCTGGCACAACATGAAGGGATGCCTTCCGGCTTTTGCTGCGTGCAGACGAAAAGATGAAAGCGGAACGGTTCCATTGCGGCCTCCAGCCTGAGAACATTGATGTTAGCGCGTTGTTCCCGCCAGAAGAGGTACTTTTCCGAGAAATTTATGGAGTGCGGTTCGGAATTCTGCACACACCAGACGCATGAGCAGTTGGCGAAGTTGCTAGAATCGGGTGATGAAAGATTCGGATGGACACTTGCCATTGATTGCACGCGCCGAGGCTCACTCAAAGCGAACCGCGATCATCGAAGCCGAGGGAGTTTTCACCTACGACCACTTGCTTCATGCCTCAACCTGTGTCGCTTCGGCGTTACTTGACGGCCTGGGCGATCTTGGCGAAAAGCGCGTCCCTTTTCTGGTGACGCCCGGTTTTCCTTGGGCAGCGGTGCAATGGGGCATTGGACGGGCAGGCGGCGTAGCGGTGCCTCTTCCGCTCGGTTCTCCAACTTCGGAACTCGAATACTTCATCGACGATACTCAGGCAGCGGCGCTGGTGACAGATGCCGCCGGGGAAAAAATACTTGCGCCGATTGCAGCGGCACGTGGACTGCGCCTGCTCTCCTGGGATGAGGCCCTGGACGCCAAAGTGCAGCCCTTGCCTAAGGTCGAAGACAATCGACGCGCCATGATCCTGTACACCAGCGGTACCACCAGCCGCCCCAAGGGCGTGGTGACAACCCACAGGAATATGACGGCCCAGATCACGACCCTGGTCCACGCCTGGCGTTGGTCTGCCAATGACCGAATCCTGCTCTGCCTGCCGCTGCACCACGTTCATGGAATTGTGAATGTGCTTTCATGTGCTTTGTGGTCGGGCGCGGTGTGTGAGATGTTGCCGCGCTTCGATGCCGATATCGTCTGGGAGCATATCGCCAGTGGCAGCCTGACCCTCTTTATGGCGGTTCCTACGATCTATATAAAGCTCATCTCGGCATGGGAAGCGGTCTCACCGCAGCGCAGGGCTATTCTCAGCCAGGCTTGCGCACGGTTGCGCCTCATGGTGTCAGGCTCGGCAGCACTGCCGGTCTCAACCCTGAACCGCTGGAAGGAAATCAGCGGCCATACATTGCTCGAGCGCTACGGCATGACGGAGATCGGCATGGCATTGTCGAATCCTCTGGAGGGCGAGCGAGTGCCGGGCAGCGTCGGCACTCCGCTGCCTGGAGTGGAGGTGCAACTGGTAGACGAACACGGTGCAGCGGTTGCCGCTGACGCTGCGGGAGAAATCGAGGTTCGTGGCCCCGGCGTCTTCAAGGAATACTGGGGCAAGCCGCAAGCGACGCAAGAGGCTTTCCGCGAGGGGTGGTTCCGGACGGGCGACGTCGCGGTGCTCGAAAACGGCCGCTATCGCATTCTCGGGCGGATGAATATCGACATTCTTAAGACAGGCGGACACAAGGTCTCGGCCTTGGAGGTTGAAGAACAACTCCGCGAGCACCCTGCCATTGCGGAATGTGCGGTCGTCGGTGTTCCGGATTCGGAATGGGGTGAACGCGTAGCTGCTGCTGCGGTGCTGCGCGCGGGTGAGGCGCTTGACCTCGAGAGCCTGCGCAGTTGGGCGAAGGAACGTCTCGCCTCGCATAAGATCCCGTCGAGGCTGCTGATCATCGACGCGCTGCCGCGAAATGCCATGGGTAAGGTAACTAAGCCCGCGATCGTGGATCTTTTCAAGAACCTCCGCAATGGCGATCGCAGCGCATAAGGCAACGCGCTACGATTGAGGAAGCGGCATACGAAAAGAAATTCAATCAAGCGCCACCTTGAACGCAGCGAGGCACTGGGTGAGTTGTATCCTCCTGAAGGGAGCTGCGACCAGAGTCTGTGCGAAGATTAACCCCGGACGCAAGAGAGACGCGGAGTACATGGAGACGTCAGCTTTTCGCAGGATATTCAAAGCATTTCAATACCGGGATTTCCGTCTGATGTGGGTGGGTGCCTGTACCTCCAGCATCGGCACCTGGATGCAGATTGTGGCACAGGGCTGGCTGATCTACCGGCTGAGCCATTCGGCCTTCCTGCTTGCGCTGGATCAATTTCTCGGTAGCATTCCCATCTTCCTCCTCTCGCTGGTGGGTGGCGTGGTGGCCGACAGGGCCGAGCGGCGGAAGATCCTTCTCGTCTCGCAATATGTACAGATGGCGAGTGCGACGCTGCTCACCGTTTTGGTAACCACAGGGGTGGTGCACGTTTGGCATATCCTCTGTCTCTCATTCGTCTCCGGTCTGGCCCAGGCCTTCGGCGCACCTGCATATCAGGCGCTTATTCCCACTCTGGTTAAAAGAGAAGACATTCCCAACGCCATCGCGCTGAATTCGATCCAATTCAACCTGGCAGTGACGATTGGACCGGCACTCGCCGGTCAAGCGTTGGCGAAACTGGGCGAAAAGTGGTGTTTCGGACTGAATGCACTGTCTTTCCTCGCACCAATCATTTCACTCACACTCATCTCGGCCCGATTCCTGCCGGAGCGTACGACCGAGTCAATGTTCAGCAGCATGAAGCAGGGCATCCAGTTTGTTCGCAGGCAGCGCTCCATGGAGGCGCTGATTGTGCTGGCGTTTTGCATGACGGCTTTGAGCATGCCCATGCGAACTTATCTTCCAGTATTCGTCAAAGACATCTTTCACCGTGGTCCGGAAACCTACGGCAACCTGCTTTCATTCATGGGAATTGGTTCAGTCTGCGGTGCGCTGATCGTGGCCGGGAGGGGCAACATAGGCAACAAGGGGCGAGTTGCTCTCGCCATGATGATCTGCCTGGGCGCCGGCATTGCCGGGTTTTCCCTTTCAAGATCGCTGCCCTTGAGCTATACCATGCTGGTGCTCGCGGGTGCTTCGATGATGTCTGTCTTTGCCCTGGTGAATTCGCTGGTGCAGATGAACACTCCCAACGAGATGCGCGGACGCGTGATGAGCGTATACAATTGCGCATTCCGCGGAGGCATGCCATTGGGAAACCTGATGTCGGGATGGCTGGTTCCGCTGCTTACGGCACCCGTCGTGCTGGGAGCGAACGGACTGCTTCTGATTCTGGTGGCGCTCTACTACTTGCTGATCCAACGGCGAGTGGCTGCGCTCTGATATTGAGGAGAAAACTATGACGAAGGTAGCAGTTCTGGACGACTGGATGGGCGTGGCACGAAGCAGCACAGACTGGTCGCCCCTGATCGCCCGCAGCGAGGTGGTCTTCTTCGAGCAGGCTTTCACCGGCGAAGAAGATGCCGTTGAGAAGCTGGCTGATTTCGAGATCATCCTTTCGATGCGCGAACGTACGCCGCTGCCTGCTTCACTGATCGGTCGCTTGCCCAAACTGCGCATGCTTGGCATCACCGGCTCGCGTAACCTCTCGCTGGACACCGCTGCCTGCACCGCCCAAGGCGTGATTGTGTGCAACACGGCGGACACCAGTTCCCGCGCCGCCGCTACCGCCGAACTGGCGCTTGGACTGCTGCTGGCGGCGGCACGCGCAATTCCAGCCGCTGATGCCAATATCCGGGCCGGACGCTTTCAGGAGGGCTTGCCGGTTGGCATCAGTCTGGAAGGAAAAACGATTGGGATCATCGGTCTGGGACGCCTTGGATCATGCATGGTCCGCTACTGCCAGGCGCTAAACATGAATGTGCTGGCCTGGAGCCAGAATTTGACGGCAGAGAAGGCGCAAGCAGCGGGCGCGGCTTTTGTTTCTAAAGAGGAACTGCTTTCACGCTCTGACGCAATCAGCATTCATCTTGTGCTGTCGCCGCGCTCGCGTGGGCTGATTGGCGCCGCCGACATCGCGCGAATGAAGCCGGGAGCGATCCTGATCAATACCTCCCGCGGCCCAATCGTGGACGAGTCGGCACTGATCAGCGCCGTGCAATCGCGCCGTATCATCGCTGCGCTCGATGTCTTTGACCGTGAGCCGTTGCCGGCAAAGCATCCGCTGCGAAGCGCGCCCAACACGGTAATGACGCCGCATCTCGGCTTCAGCGTAAATGAGACATGGACAGAGTACTACCGGCAGAGTTTGGAAAATGCACTCGCTTTTCTGGACGGAAAGCCAGTCCGAGTGATGAATCCTGAAGCGCTTTCCGGCGCATGATTGCTCGTCGTCAAGCTGACATATCCGTCGCGCCGGTCGTGGCACCCTAACTGCATGAAGTTGGTGCTCAACAAGTGCTCTGTTGCAATTTTTCCCGATGCAGGTGTACTCACCCGTACCTTGGGCGGTGCTTGAAGTTGCACGATTAGGAGTGTAAGTTCCGCATCGAGAGATACAATGAAACGTATTGCTTCGGTATGATTGAATTTTCGGAAGGAATGGGTCGCGCGGAATTTGGATCTTCCGCAATCCCTTCCTGTAACCGGGTTTGAAGACTTGAAGGAGGCTACTTTGCCAAGACGCATTGCACTTGTACTGGCGCTGACGTTAATCAGCGCCGCTGGCTTCGCGCAGACACCGACATCGGGAAATGTGTTTGTAGGATATTCATTCAATCGTGCCAGCGAGGGGTGGAGCAACACGGGCAATTTGAATGGATGGGAAGCGTCGGTGGAAGGCAAGCTCGCTCCGTTTGCCGGAATTGTTGCCGATGTGGGCACTCAGTATGGCACGCTGCAGTTGTCCACCCAAAACCTCACTGGGACGCCGGGATCTGTCCCTTCAACAACGCGAGTGGAGAGCTTCATGTTCGGGCCGCGCGTGTCGGTCTCCAAGGGAAAGTTGAGACCGTTTGCACAGGCGTTGATCGGCCTCGGACACCTCCATGAGGATACCTCCGAATTCCACTACGGTCAGTCGAGCTTTGCCGATGCAATCGGCGGCGGCATCGATTATCGCCTGCTTCCAATGTTTTCGTGGCGGGTGCAAGGCGACGTGCTGCAGACCCGCTTCCACGGCGGACGGCAGGACGGCATAAGGATCTCGACCGGGTTGGTGTTCAAGTTCTAGAGCGGCAGCTCCAGCGCAGCGATGATCTTGCAGCAAGAAAAAACGACCACCGGTTTGCAGCCGGTGGTCGTCGAGTTGGATGCGGTAGGTTTACCGACCCGAGCGGCTTCGGGAATCCGATGCCACTCGCACCCAGCGTTCTCCGGAGCTACCACGCTCCAGTGATGGTTATCGCCTTTGACACGACCTGTGCTATTCCCCTGGGATAGCTAGTGCGGAACGGGCTTGCTGTCAGAGTAGCGCTTGCATCCGCCCTGGCTTCAATGACGAACGCGTAGCTTCCCGCGGGCAACCCCAAGGTTGGCAGGATAAGCGAAGTGTTCGTCGTGTTCGTGTAAATATTGGCTAGCGCATTGCCAAAGGCGCCGCTCGTGGGCACCGCGTACACCGCAATGCGATATCCGATTGGTGTTGCGCCACCGCTGACGGGTGCCCCAGCCGTCCAACTCAGAGTGAGCGGCGCCGAGTACGACAAGGTCGTCGTATACAGACTGGCACCGTTAATCGTCGGGGACGTCACCGGGTTAATCGCCGGCTTAACTGTGTACGCTGTGGGAAGGCCGGCTAGGTTGCTGAACTCCACTTCGCTCGCGGATTGCAAGGCGAAGCTGTTAACGGCGCCCCCAAACGGAACCAGGGTCTCCATCTGACTCTTCAAGGCAATGGGCCACGTAGTTGGGAACGGGTAGTCAAAATTCAGACTTACCGAACCACCATCTGGAGGCGTGCAGGTAGAACACGTCTCCCCCGCTCCCAGTTCCGCAAATGCTATGTACAGCGGCCCAGCGTTTTCCCCTGCCTCGCGATCGTTGATAGCAGCTTGGCTAATTACCGATGGCGCCGGCCAGTCGCTGGAATTAGGCCATCCAGCGAGTCCGGGGACAGGGATAGTGGGAGTGGTGCACGGTACGTTTGTCGCTGTTGCCCCCACCATGATGCAGCTCGGGAAACCGCCCCCGAATGACGCCGTCGGCGCTGGGGAATAGGACTGTGACGACAGATAGGTGGCGAAAAAGTCCACCGCAGGCGTCCCAGGCTCGCCGGCGGGAACCATCGAGCTCCAACCGTCTGTTGTTACGGCCAGCGTCTTTGAAGCAGTGACCCCCAGCAGCCCGGTGATCGAGTCAGAGTACAAGAAACTGGTTCCGAGTTGCACATCAGCCGCGATGGAGCTTCCAAAGTAGGCGGCGTTGCCTGACGGCGACGACGCAGAACTAAACTGAAGGACGTAGCTGGGGTCCCCGGCCTCAATCAACGGCACGGTATTGGCAGCGATTGATTCCGCAGTGGGGGCATCGAGGAACGGGGTTACCAACGGGTTCTGCGGAGCGAACCATGAGTTTGTGCTCGGGCTTCCCACCCAAAGCGCGTCTCCCGTTGCGAAGGTTCCTCCCGTCAGGTCGAAGGTAAGTGGCGTGGCAGTAGTGGGAGCTGAAAGCAGGTTGCCGATGTAATCGGTGCCCTCATCGAACGAGTTGACGTTGGTCCAGTACTTTTCGGTGGGACCGACCTCCAGCCAGTAGTATCCCGCAGGTACAGGAGTCATCGTGTACGTGCTGAAGTCGGTACTATGTGTGGCATTGATGGTTGTGGCTGTGGGCGTGCCAGGCACGATTGCGGCCACAGGGGTTGTCAGGCTGGAAACTGGAAGCGAAACAAGACTCGTGTAATGGAAGTTATCGGTGAGGGTCATCGTAACCGTCCGATACGGAGTTACTGTCCACGTCTGCGTACTCGTGACACCCAGTGCAGTCGCAGTGACCGTAAAGCTGGCCGGCATCATCCGCTCTGCGTCCGTTGGAGTCCAGCTCAGCGTGGTTCCGCTGATTGAACCTGGGCCGGAGGTCAGCGCGTAGCTGATTGTTGTTGTGGCAGGGTCGGTAGCCACAGCATTGTACGTGTAGGTCGGTGAGCTCACGCCGAGCGTTGTCGTCGGCGTGTAGGTGAAGGTCGGAGTCGGAATCGTGACCACCACCGAGGCACTTGCTGACTGCGTGTCATCCACCTGGCTCGTCGCGATCACTGTATAAGTCCCAGCCGCAGCCGGAGCCGTATACAAACCCGAGGCGTTGATCGTCCCATTGCCGCTGCCTCCCTGAACCGACCAGTTCACGGCTGTATTCGTGCTTCCTGTAACCGTTGCCGAGAATTGGTCTGTCTGGGTGGCGTATATACTCCCTGACGTAGCAGTGACATGAACCACAACCGACGGATTGACCGTGACGGCGAAGGTCGCCGATTCGGTTGTGTCGGCCTGACTGGTTGCGATCACATGATAGGTCGTAGACACAGTCACAGCCGGAGCCGTGTACAAACCTGCGGCGCTAATCATCCCGCCGGCGGCCGGATTTTCCTGAATTGACCAGGTCACGGCTGTATTCGTGGGTCCGGTAACGGTCGCCGTAAATTGGTCTGTCAGGCCAGGGAAAATCGTTGCTGATGCAGCGGTAACGCTGACTGTCACCGCATTGACCGTGACGGCTAACGTCCCCGACTTGGTCGGGTCGGCTTGGCTGGTTGCGATCACATGATAGGTGGTAGACACGGTCACAACCGGCGCCGTGTACAAGCCTGCGGCAGTGATCGTTCCACCGGCCGCGCCTTCCTGAACCGACCAGGTCACGGCGGTATTCGTGCTTCCCGTAACCGTTGCCGAGAATTGGTCTGTCAGGCCGGGGAAAACAGTCGCTGACGCAGCAGTAACGCTAACCACTATGGGATTGACCGTGACGGCTAACGTCCCCGACTCGTTTGTGTCGGCTTGACTGGTCGCGATCACATGATAGGTGGTAGACACGGTCACAACCGGCGCCGTGTACAAGCCTGCGGCAGTGATCGTTCCACCGGCCGCGCCTTCCTGAACCGACCAGGTCACGGCGGTATTCGTGGGACCTGTAACGGTCGCCGTAAATTGGTCTGTCATGTTCTCGTATACAGTCGCTGACGCGGCACTGACGCTCACTACCACGGCAGTGACCGTAACGGCGAAGGTCGCCGACTTGGTTGTGTCAGCTTGACTGGTCGCGATCACATGATAGGTCGTAGATGCGGTCACAGCCGGAGCCGTGTACAGGCCTGCGGCAGTGATGGCCCCACCAGCCGCACCTTCCTGAATCGACCAGGTTACGGCTGTATTCGTGGGACCGGTAACCGTTGCCGTGAATTGGTCTGTGAGCCCGGGGTAGACAGCCGCTGACGCAGCAGTAACGCTAACCACTATGGGATTGACCGTGACGGCGAACGTTGCCGTCTTAGTTGTGTCGGCTTGACTGGTCGCGACCACATGATAGGTCGTAGACACAGTCACAATCGGCGCCGTATACAGGCCTGCGGCAGTAATCGTCCCGCCGGCCGCACCCTCCTGAATCGACCAGGTCACGGCCGTATTCGTGGGACCGGTGACGGTCGCCGTAAATTGGTCAGTCATCGTGTCATAAACAGTTGCTGACGCAGCACTGACGCTGACTACCACGGCGGTGACCGTGACAGGGATCGTCGCCGACTTGGTTGTGTCAGCTTGACTCGTTGCAATCACATGATAAGTGCCAGCAGTAGTCGGCGCCGTGTACACGCCTGCGGCGGTAATCGTCCCACCAGCCGCACCTTCCTGAATCGACCAGGTCACGGCTGTATTCGAGCTTCCCGTAATCGTTGCCGTGAAGGTTATCGTGCCGTTGGTCCATGTTGCCTCAGTTGGAGCACTAACACTGACAACAACGGGAGGCGAACCCCCACAGGCGATGAGCAATAGGCTGAGAATAACCGGCACTGCTACGATGATTGCTCTAGTCCGCACAAGAGCGCGAGCTGCTGTCGTCAGGACACTCGCCACGAGGGCAAGGACGACTGGCAGAGAGGACACATTAGCGTTGTTCAAAAATCGGCGAGTCATTTTTTCTTCATCCCCCCGGGGAGTTGATTACATGAAACAGATTTCAATGCCGCTCAACTGAACTGAAGCAAAGGGGTCTACGACGACAACGACTCAGAACAATCTGAATCCAGAACCCGTACTTCCGCGGTCTTCAGCTTTCGGCAAACGATGGGCCCGTCAAATACCTTGACGCGTATCGTCAGATGCGGAGTTGCTGCTTCAGAGTTGCTGCTTGGCAATAGAAATTTTGCCCTTCGGGATGACGCGCTGGACGGGTAAGGGAAAATCAGAATTTGCCGCTCAATCGATTCGCCGGGCGGCAAATCGTTGGCATTACCAGGCTCGCAGACCAATGCAGCCGGAAATGACATTCCCGTGTGCACTGTCTCTGTGCAATCAATGGGTTAGGCAGTTCAGTACGGCGATTCTTAGGTGCGCCCGTCTTGCGCACTTTTCGAAATGGTAGCCATCCATATAGAGGTTGATTCGTTCGATTTTACCTGTATCTCGATAGAATCCCCGAATGGAACATTCGCACTTTATTCCTTTACTGGTTCTAACAAGCTCTAAATACTCAAGTGAAACCGGAAATCAGTTGCAAGAAATTGCTATGTTACTGTGCAACTAAATTTCAATGCATAGCATCGCACCAATGACGCTGTTATCGTTCAATTCCACGATTTCAACCTTGTGCCTCACCCGCCTGGTGTGAGCGAGGAATATTTCATGCTTTCGAAGTGTCTTAACTCACATTGCTCTGCAACTTTTCAGTACTTTGGTCAGGGTAGGCTGTTCCGCGTTGACTTCGCGGACGCGGGCAGAAAGCACGCGCAGGTTGGCAAAGAAGTGCTTGCCTGCATTCGCAGCCGAGCTTACCCTATCGAATATTTCTGGCTTTGCGACGAATGCGCCGTAACCATGACCATCGAACTCAGCGATGCCGGAGAGGTTCGCATAGTTCCATATGAGGTTTCCGCGCCTAGACCCACCGCAGTGTCAGCGCCAAGGGTCCATATGCCACGCAGGGCAAACGCCTCATAGGCTGGCTTTGCTCTTTCAGCACGGAGCAATTACGCGGTCTGGTGCGTTACGCTGGTCGCTTGTTTCCTGCCAAAACGGTTCCCGGCGTGGATGCGAAGAACTGGAATGTCGGGTGATCGTAACGGCTCGTCATGCCGTTGACACGGATCTTGAGCAGTTCGCAAAACATTTTGACGCCGTCAACGATGGGGTTGATTTTGGAACGGTCGTCATTTGCCCATTCCACCGCAACTTCGGTCATGTTCAGGCCGAACTTGCGGGCAATGTATAGCAGTTCGGGATCGAATCCCCAACCTTCAATTTGCTGACGGGTGAATATGATCTCGGCAGCCTTGCGGGTAAAGGCCTTGAATCCGCACTGGGTATCCTTGTAGGGCAAGCCGAGCAGCAGACGCAGAAGCACATTGTAGGTGCGGCCAACGAACTGGCGCAGCAGAGACTGGCGTTGAGTTTGGGTTGCTGCCAGCAGCCATCGTGAACCAAACGCGATGTCGGCGCCCTGCCCGATAGCGGCGATCAGCTTAATGGACTCATGGACGGGAGAGGAGAGGTCTGCATCGCTGAACATCAGGATGTCGCCGCGCGCATTCAGCATCCCGTTGCGCACGCTGTAGCCCTTGCCGCGATTACCCGGATTTTCCAGCAGCCGGATTTCAGGAGCCTGTGCCATCAAGCGTCTGACAATATCCAGAGTGTCATCGCGCGAGCCGTCGTTGACGACGATGATCTCGACGTTCCAGCCCTGTCGGCGAACGAATGCCAAGACCCTTTCCAGGCTTGGGCCAATTCGCTCTCTCTCGTTGAAGACAGGCAGGATGATTGAATATAGCAGTGACATTGGATAAAACAATCTGACCTTTGGACGTAATCAAATTGTAATGTAGTTGTCAGTCCGGGCCTAGCGAAAACAGCGTCCTCTATGCCGCATCTTTGCGCGACGAAAGCATGGAGAAGAGTTCGCCCACAATCGCTCCATCCCACAAGCCACTTTCAGCTTCGGCGCGCATGGTCTCGCGTGCCTGCTGATGCGAGTGCGCCGGCTTGTACGGACGCTCCGTTCGAAGAGCGTCGTAAACATCTACCACCTGCAGTACACGCGCGAGCAGAGGAATCGCCCCCCCTGCTAGACGGTCCGGGTAGCCGCTACCGTCCCAGTGTTCGTGATGATGGCGAATGATGGGGAGAACTAGGCGCAACGAGTGCAATGGCTTGCAGATATTTTCCCCAACCAGCGGATGCTGACGCATCACGCGCCACTCATCAGGCGAAAGCAGGCCCTGCTTTTTCAGAATCTCATCGGAGATGGCAATTTTCCCCAGATCGTGGAGAAAGCCGCCTCGACGGAGCGCGAGTTGCTCCTCTTCACCCAGTCCCATGAAGTGCCCCAGTGAGCTGGCGTATTCAGCGAGGCGTTCGCAGTGGCCTTCGGTGTAGGGATCGCGGGACTCCACACTTCGCCCAAGGGTGCATAGCACGTTGTCGGCGTTTTCCAACTCATCAGTGTAGTCTTTCACGCGCAGCAGGGAGGCGACGCGCGCAAACAACTCAACGGGAAAGATCGGCTTATTCAGAAAGTCGTCGGCACCGGCTTCAATTCCGCGGATCTTGTCATCGAGGTCACTGAGACCGGTGATCATGACGACGGGAATGAGTCGAGTCTCTTGGGAATTCTTCCACTCACGACAGAGCTCGTATCCGCTTTTCCCGGGCATGATGACGTCCAGCAACACCAGATCCGGTGGTGTCTGACGCATGATCGATTCCGCCTCTGCGGCGTTGCCGGCGATCAGCACATCATAACCCTGCTGGCTGAGCAGTTCGCGCATGAGCAGAGTGTTGTTGAGATGATCGTCCACAACAAGGATCCGCTGGGAGCGGTGACGCATCGGCTCGGACATTTCTTTATAAGAACACCGACCTGCAAGATTTGGTTGCCAGGATAACTGAAGACATTTGCGGAAAAAGTTAAGCAGCGCTAGGCTGCTGTTGTTATGTTCCCTCGCCAACTCCGACCAACCCTGTTTGTTTTGCTCGTGCTTGCCCCGCTTGCGGCCATGGCCGCCAACAACCCAAAGGCGCATGTGATCAGCTTTGGAAAGAGCATGGCAGTAAAGCTCTTTCTCGGGCCGGACGAAAATAACACCGCGCCAATGAAGGTGCGCGCGCTGTTTGTGGATGCCAAACTTAAGGAATTTGTTACCGGAGAGGTTCACGAGGTGACGGACCGGTTGTTCGTTGTGCGCCGCGCATACCGGCTGAATAACAACCTTCCCGCCGATGAGGGTAAAGCTCCGAGCTGGGTTTGGGAGCGCGGAGGATGGTTGATGGTGGACCGGTTGACCGCCCGCCTTTCACAGCTTTCTCTCTATGACTTCGATCCCTTCTATTCGCAGGCAAGGTGGTTCCGCGACTATGTGGCGTATTGCGGGGTGAGCGACAACGGCGAGAAATTGAGCGCGGTAGTAATGCAACTGGGTCGGAAAAAACCAGTGCTAAAGAAAGAGCTTGGGAGCGCCAGCCAGGGTGAAGCGCCCGATTCGGAGTGCGACGCGCCAACGTGGGAAAAGAAGCCGACGCGGATCACCTTTCTGCCAAAACACGGTGAAAAACAGAGCTTCTCAATCTTCGGGCACGCTTGGGACGCAGCACCGGGCTCGGATGAGGAATAGCTTTAGAGGAGCATGGCGAAGGCGAGTGTTGCCTCCTGCCAAATCTCTTGCGCGGCCTTCGCAAGAGATTGATTTCAAAGAAGATTAAGCGCGGAAGCAGCCGGTGCAACGTTATCTTTACTGCTTCGGCACATCCGGAACTGGTGCAGGAGCGGGTGCAGGCTGCGGAGCTATTCCGGCTTCCGGCCTTGGCGGCGGCATGGCGACTTGCGGGCTGGCCGTGCCGGGCTTGCCAAATTCAATCCTCAGAGTTCGGTTGGCGATCACATAAACGTGCTGCTTCTGCACATCGCTGCCAATGCGCTGCTCGATGTTGTAGGTGCCCGGAACGAGGTAGAACTTCTTGAGGTCGTGGGCGCGTCCGGCCAAGGCGCCGTTGATGAAAATTTGCGCATTGGAGTCGGGGCTTGTGATCCGCACCTCACCCAAGGGGCGTCCGGGATAGCCATAGGGGCCGTACCCGTACGGGCCATACCCATACGGGCCATAGGCATAAGGCCCGTAGTAACCCCAAGGATAGATCGGTCCGTAAAAGCCAATGCCTATGCCAACGTGTGCGGCAGCCGAGACCGGAAGCATCATAGCTACGGCGAGTGCCGCAAAGACGAACAACCGGGAAAATCGAATGTGTGACATATCTACTGCTCCTCTGCGAGAAACCGGTGTCTGTATTGCTCCAGGCGATGGCGGGAGTTCCATTGAATCCCGCGCGCCAATTCGAGCCAGAAACAAAGCGCCGCTCCGGTTTCCCGGAAGTATCGGGTGAGTGAACCCCGCCGGGTGCGATTAGTTGCGGAGAGCGGAAAAGATTTGTGTCCAGCGGGATGCCGGTCAGGGACCAGAGCAAGGCGACACTGGCACCAAGAACGGCAATCTCGGCGGTCGATGTCAGCCGGTGCGGCGGGGATCGTCAAGAGCTTCGTTGAGAGCGTGATCGAGTGCGCGGCCAAGGTGCGAAGCGCGGCTGGTATATTCGCTCTCAATCCCCTCGTACTTGCGCTTGAGCTGGTAGTAGTCGTCGGCAAGGTTGATGGCAGCGAGCACAGCAACGCGGAGCGAGTCCACCGTGCTGGTGTGCTGGGCTACGGCGCGCATCTTGGCATCGACAACCTCGGCCAAGCGCTGAATATACGCTGGATCAGAGCCGCGAAGGTTATAGCTTTCGTCGTAGATATCAACGTGAATGCTGTCCTTTTCTTCCGCCACCCGCGTTCGCTTTCCTCCCGGCGGCAGCCCGCTCACCGGAATACCTGTCTTCTCCAAATTATAGCCCCCGGAGCTGCAGCGGCCTCGCGGCTATTGATCGAGGATAGCGTCCACTTGGCCGAGAAGCTTCTCGACGCGAGAGCGAACTTCGCAGCGCTCCTGTTGCAGAGATTGAAGTTCCTTGCGGAGTGCTTCTGTCTCAGCCGCCTGGGCATCAAGCAAATCGCGCATGCTTGCCAGTTCCGCCTCGGCGGCAGCCTTTTGAGTGCGTGCAGCCTTGAGCAGTTCGATGGTGCGGTAAATCTTCTCCTCCAGCGTTTGGAAATCACTGGTGGTGCCTTCAAAAGCGAGCTGGCCTTCAGCCATGGAAGCCATGAATACCCTCGGATACCTCTTGGACCTAAATGCTCCAACTTCCGGCAGTATAGCGCAGAAAGGCAGGTATAAATTAGCGGCGCGGGTGGAGAATTGGCCATTGGGCCCGGGTTAGCCTGATTTGCCGCGAGCGGCTCGGAAGCAGACCCCGGTTCCAGAACTGCAAATACGGAACATTGCACAAGGAGTTTTACCCAACCCAAGGAGCTGCGGAAGTTCTAATATGTATAAGTTGGTTGTCATCTGGAAGGCATGAACATGAAGCTAAAGATTGCGCTGCTGTTTACGTTGATTCTTGCGCTGGCTGGTTACGGATTGGCACAGGATAAGACAGACAAGGCCGATCCGGCAGCGGGCACCACCGCATCAGCTACGGACAAGACAGACGCAGCCGACAAAGGCGATTTGGGTTTTCCTCATGATGGCAAGATTGATGATGTGAACGCGATTGGAAACCGCAACGTTGGATGCAATAAAGGCATGGGAAACTGGTATTCGCTGGAACGGCAGGTAGCACTGGGGAAGAGCTTTGCAATGCAGGTGGAGCAGAGCGCAAAGCTCATCGGCGATCCGGTGGTGAATGAGTATATCAATCGCATGGCGCAGAATATCGTGCGAAACTCGGATGCGAAAGTTCCGTTCACGGTGAAGGTGCTAGACGACGATACCGTCAACGCCTTTGCGCTGCCAGGCGGATATTTTTACGTGCAGACCGGACTGATTCTGGCGGCGGACAACGAAGCCGAACTCGCAGGAGTGATGGCGCACGAGATTGGCCACGTGGCGGCTTGTCATGCGGCGCGTCAACAGACACGCGGCAACCTGGCACAACTGGCTACCATCCCCTTGATCTTTATCGGCGGCGGATTGGGATACGGAATTTATGAAGCTGCCGGAATCGGCGTACCGCTGACCTTCATGAAGTTCCAGCGCAACTTCGAGGCACAGGCGGATTATCTTGGGGTGCAGTATTTGTATGCCAGCGGATACGATCCGCAGGCTTTTCCGCAGTTTTTCGAAAAAATCCAGGCCTTGGAAAAGAAGAAGCCGGGCTTCGTAGCCAAGGCGTTTGAAACGCATCCTCCTACCCCGGAGCGCATGGAACGCACGCAGCATGAGATCGCCACGATTCTGCCGGCCAAACCGCAGTACGTAGTGGATACTTCGGAGTTCCAGGATATGAAGGCTCGGCTCGCGGCACTGGAAAACCGCCGCAAAGTGGACCAGGGCAAAGACAAAGGTCCGAGCTTGCGCCGGGCTACCAAAAGCCAGGGTGACAGCACGAATCCGGACGACAATACCAGGAGCACCGACGACCGGCCTACGCTGAAGCGGCGCGACGATCAATAGATCAGCGGCGACGGCAATTATTCACGGACAATCGGTTTCCATTTGCATATGGGGCTCAGCATCCTCTCGCTGGACGCGGGCCTCATGCTGCTCGGCAGGAAAGTTCACAGCTGACCTACGAGTGCAATGATGCGCCGCCAGCCTTACTGCGCTTCAGGTAACGGATTCACGTGTTCTTCGGTCTGGTGCTGCACCTGGCGGCGGAATTCGAGCGGGCTGGAGACGTGGCTGAAAGGCTCATTGGTGCCACCGGTGCCGCGCACGGTAATGCTGCCAAAACCCAACATTCGTCCGAACAGCGTCTGTTCAACGCCGACGCTCTCAACCTTGGCGAGGAAGATTTCAATCGTGCGCTTGGTGAGGACTCCGACTTTGATGATGATGCGCCTGTTGGTTACAGCCGCCTCCCATCCATTGCGGCGGATTACGGCGATGGCCAGGATGGCGCTGCCGAAGAGGATCAGCGCGAGCCCTGCTATGCCCGCAGCCTGAGCTTCGCCCCGCTCGGTGTGCTTGCCCGCGAGAGCCCAGACTATCAGAGCGAGTCCGGCGGCGGAAAAAATCGATTCCACGAAAATCGAGCGAACCAGCACGATCCAGTGCAAGTGTGTTGCATATAGAACTTGCTCGCCGGGATTCAGATTGTTTTGGACGTAGCTCACGCGGGACCTCCCGATCGGTGTCAGTTCGATGGTAACGCTGATAAGAAAAGCGTGCTGACTTCCAAGGCGCGAGCCGCCAGAATGTGACGGCGTTTTTAGCAGGCCGGTCCTGGGAATGTACGATTAAGTATGAGGCGCTCCGATTGCGGCAAAAACCGCGCGGGCAGCGTCGATAGTAGCGTCGATCTCCGGGACGGTATGCGCGGTGCTGAGAAAAGCAGCCTCGAACTGCGAAGGCGGGAGCCAGACGCCGGCATCCAACATTCCGCGATGAAAGCGGCCAAAAAGTTTGGTGTTGCAGGGCGCGGCGCTCTCCCAGTCGAAGACCGGGTGGTCGGTGAAAAACCAGGTGAACATGCTGCCAACCTGGTTGGCGATGATGGCAATTCCAGCGTCGCGCGCGACTTGAGAGACGCCGGCAACAAGCTTTGCGGCAAGAGCGTCAAGGGCGGGATAAATCGTGTTGCGTCCCGCGCTCAAAGTTCTCAGCATGGCAAGTCCGGCTGCCATGGCGAGGGGATTTCCGCTGAGGGTTCCGGCCTGATATACGGGGCCGAGCGGCGAGACCTGGTCCATCAGCGCGGCAGGGCCACCGTATGCACCGACGGGTAGTCCTCCGCCAATCACCTTGCCTAACGTGGTCAGGTCTGGCTTAATAGTATAAAGCTCCTGTGCTCCGCCGTAGCTGACGCGGAAGCCGGTCATCACCTCATCAAAGATGAGCAGGCTTGCCTCACGCTGCGTCAAAGAGCGCACGGCTTCGAGGTAGCCGGGCTTGGGGGGAACGCAGCCCATGTTGCCAACGACGGGCTCGATGATGACACAGGCGATTTGGCCTTTGAACTTTTCGAACGCCTCTTCAAGCGCGGGCACGTTGTTATAGGGGAGTGCCAGGGTGAACTTGACGAACTCCTCGGGAACTCCGGCTGAGCCGGGGATTCCAAAAGTGGCGATGCCGGAACCGGCCTTTACCAGCAGTGCGTCGCTGTGGCCGTGGTAGCAACCTTCGAATTTCACAATGTACTTGCGGTTGGTTACGGCACGAGCAAGGCGGATCGCAGACATGGTGGCCTCAGTGCCACTGGATACGAAGCGAAGCTTATCCATCGAGGGAAACGCCTTGATGACTTCTTCGGCAAGATCGGCCTCGGAAGGTGTGGAGGCTCCGAAGCTGGTGCCTTTGCGGGCGGCTTCAATGACGGCCTCGACGACCTGAGGCGCGCAATGGCCCAGCATCAGGGGGCCCCATGAGAGCACGTAGTCTATGTAGTGGTTGCCGTCAGCGTCGGTCATGTGCGCACCTGTGCCACTGACGATTATGGGTGGCTCGCCGCCAACGGCACGAAATGCACGGACCGGAGAGTTGACGCCTCCAGGAAAGAATGTTTCGGCACGCTGCTGGAGGGAATGCGAGAGATCAAGTTTTCTGGACACAGAAACCAACCAGGGCGGAGCGGGTTCTAAGATAAGAGGAGCTCCGCAATATAGAATTTCGCGACACTTCAAGATAGCAAAAACGCGGAAAGTGTGTGCAGCGTCACATGCCGGAGACCTTGGGCAGGATTAAATCAAGAGAGCACTAGCTAGATAGAAGCTGGAGCTTTTCGCTCATTTAAGATGAGAGTGCTGCGTTGCTCTGGTGCCAGATGAAGGGCTTCGTTGGTAATTCACTTTTCTAAGTAATTGGTTTTGAATAGCAGAGCAAGAACTTAAAGAGATGAAGACACACAGACAATCGCTGGTTCGACTCATCGGAATTGTGGCTCTGCTGACCACTCTGTGCGGTGTTATGCGCGCCGACGTAGGCCTGATGCTGGATGAGGCCTTGAGAGTTGGAGCTTCGAAGTGGACGGGCTCAGGGCACTCGGCGGTGTATCTCTCAGGGGTATGCATGGCCACGCCCGTGGAATTGAGAGTGTGCGAGCCGGGCGAGAATGGGGTTGTCCTCACCAACTACATCTTTGGCGAAGACCGCTCGTTCGAATGGAATGCGATTCCGCTGAATCTGTATTTGTATGGCGTGGAAGATGAATCGGCACGGCCGATTTACGCCAGCACGAAGGTGCGCTGGATGCTGCAGGAGCGATACCGCCAAAAATACATGGCAAGCCTTTGTACGGGGAACTGTGCGACGAATCCAAACGCTCTCTGGCGCGAAACTGTGGCGGCTACCTTCATCCGCGATATTTACATGTTTACTGTGAAAACGACGCCAGAGCAGGATCGCATTCTGATTGAAAAATTGAACCGTTCCGGAAACGTGGGCCACTATCACGGAATGACAAACAACTGCGCTGACTTTGCGCGCGACATTGTGAATACGTACTTTCCGGGCGCCGCGAAAGCTGATCACATCAATGATTTTTTGATCACGAGTCCGAAGGCAATCGCAAAGTCTTTTGCGCACTATGGTGTGAAACATCCCGAGCTTGAGTTTCGCGTAGTCCGTTTTTCGCAGATTCCGGGCGAGTACAAGCCAAGCAAGGACAATCGGAAGGGAACCGAGGAACTCTATCGCTCAAACCGGTGGCGGGTGCCATTGGCGATTTTGCGACCGCAAGAACTGATTCTGTTCGCCACCAGCTACCTGATCACGGGTAAGTTTAATCCCGAACTGGAACTGCGGCGGCGGCCAGATGACGAAGTGATCGAATTAGAGACCCAGCTGCGGGAGGCTCGCTCTGCGGGCAATCGTGACCAAGAACTTGAGTTTAAGCAGAAGATCCGGTCGGTCCGCGCAGATGCATTGGGAACCAAGGAAGAATGGACTGGCTACCGTACCAACGCCCGTCAGTATGGGGCTGAAGCGGTTGAGCAGGGCTATTCGAGCGACGCGAACAACTTGCGGAAGTTCACCCAACGTACGGTTTCCAGGAGCGCGATTACGATCGATGAGCATGGCGGGTTGTGGTTGAGTCTGCAGGATGAGAAAACTGGCTCAAAGGTTGGGATCAGCGCGAACACAATGGCGGAGAGCTCTTCGAACGCGAAGTTGGGGTATCTGTTGGCGCTGTCGCGGGTGGATGCTGAATTGCGCAGATCACCGAAGAATCGGGAGACGCTGGGATTTTTCCGCAAGGATTGGGCCTTGATGGAACAGTTGCGCGGGCGTGTGGTTCCGGTTGTGGCAGGGACGCAGCGGACGGCTGGGAGCGTTGGAACGGCGCAGTAGCTCTCACATCGATGTGTGATGGGAGTCACGCCGGGGGAGAGTGAAAATCCGTATTATGGAATTGAAAATCGCTTTCAACTCCATTTGTAGCCGAACTTTCATCAACTCTGCCGTTGCCTTCCACCAGTGCCTGATGAGAGAAGAAAGAAGTACTCTTGCTGAAGCATCAGACTTTCATCATGCTGAAGAAGTCATTGTTCCCCGTAATTTTCGTTCTCGTGCTCTGCGCCGTGGCGTTGCCGAGGCTGTGTGACGCGCAAGGATCCACCCCGGAGCCGCGTGAGTCGAGCGCGGCTGATGCGAGCGCTGGACGGACTGAAAGAGTTCCAACCGCTTCGCCCACCCAGAAACCTGCTGAAGGGCTACCGCCTGCGTGTACCGCTCCAACCGCCTCGGACACCGCTGAGATTGAATGCCTCAAGGCGAAGATTGCGGCGATGGAAGCGGAGCGAGCGGAGAAGCCTGCTGGAGGGCTGGCGCAAAAATTCAACTTCCACGTCCAATACACCTTGGTCGGCATGGGGTATCCCTCCTTCTCCGCCAAGTTCACAAACCTCAACTATTCGTCGCAAGGAACCCGGAGTAGCTTGCCGACCCAGGGTCAAGCTCGCGAAACACAATCGATCGATATGTATTACGGGTATCGATTGGGGTGGAATACGGAATTGCATATTGATGGATTGATCTGGCAGGGCTTTGGCCTGAACAACACTTTCGGCATTAACGACTTCCCCAACGGGGAAGGTTTCAAGGTGGGCGTGCGCTACCCGAACTTTAGCTTCGCGCGGTTCTTCTTGCGGAAGACCATTAATTTGGATGGCAAGAGACAGGAATCAGTGGACGACGACCTACTTACACTCGCCGGCAAACAGGACACGAATCGCATTACGATTACCATGGGCAGGTTTAGCGCGAAAGACGTCTTTGACAACAACAGCTATTCCAATGACCCGCGCCAGCAATTCATGAACTGGGCCTTAATGGCCGATGCCGCCTGGGATTACCCAGCAGATCCCTTGGGCTTTACGACCGGAATCGCGATTGAGTGGAACAAGCCGAAGTGGACTCTGCGTTACGGATGGTTCCAGATGTCGAAACTCAGGAATCAGTTCACTGCCGAAGGCTTGTACCTCACGATACCGGCCGAAGACGATACAGGCGACGGTAAGATTTTCCAAGACTGGGCAATGGTGACCGAATTTGAACACCGTCACAGCATCGGGGTTCATCCAGGAGCGGTTCGCCTCCTGGCCTATGACGACCATGCGAACATCGGCAGCTATAAAGCGGCAGTCGCTCTAGCCAATAGCCCCGCCATCCTCGCAAATTGGGGTACGCCCGCAAATTTCCTTGCTAGTGATAATGGTGTAACCGGTGGAATCGACAGTACGCACGCCCTGCGGAACACCTGGGGCTTCGGGCTGAACATGGAACAAGAGATTACCAAGAACATCGGCGCGTTTTCCCGTATCGGCTGGAACTGCGGCCAGAACGAGGCGTGGGAATTCACTGACGCAAACTGGACGGCGACGTTTGGCGTGAGCATTAAAGGTGAGAAGTGGAAGCACCCTGACGACGTCATCGGCGCGGCCTTCATCGCGAGCGGCATTTCACAGGCTAACCAGAATTTTCTGGCGAACGGCGGTGTCGGCATCCTCACTGGCGACGGCGCTCTGAATTACGGCCCGGAGAAAAATGTGGAACTCTTCTACGACCATAAAATTTCGAGGTACTTCCGCAGCGCCGTGGATTACCAGTTTGTGGACGACCCTGCTTTCAACAAAGATCGCGGCCCAATCCCCGGCATCTTCGCTCTCCGTCTGCACTTTGAGCACTAGAGTTGCCAAGGACGGTCCACGGCATTTATTGGTCGTGATAGGCGATTAGATGTTGATATGGAATGGAACCTGCTTAAGGCCCACGCGGAGGCTTCGAGTTCGAACCGCGCATCGAGTTCTACCACAAAGCACACCTCTGGCGCGGGCTTTGCGCTGGCCCCGAATTGCAGCACATGAACAATCCGGGCTACAATCGCGATCGCGGACCGGTGATTGTGCCGGCCCTGCGGCTGCACGTCGAATTGTAAGGCGGCTGGGCACAATAACATTCGAGCGCAAAACTCCAGGCCCTTTGTCGCATCGGGGATGAGACAGTGTGTGCGGGGGCGTAAGTCTGGGGGACCAATGAATCTGGCGGCTAGCGCGTGGGAGTTCCGGTATCGGTTCTGGATTTTCGGAGCTTGGTTCTGGCTCTCATTTTTTGCCTACCGGATCGACAAGAAAAACCTGGGCCAATCCATCGCGCAGTTTGTATGCGGCTTTACCGGTCGAGTCGTAACATTGGGCGATGTGCGCATGATTTTCGCGGTTGGCGTGCTGCTGTCAGTAATGGCCGCTTCGCTTCGCACCTGGGCCACCGCATACATTCGGCCCGAGGTAATGGTGGACGGCGCACTACATACTCACACCGTTGTAGCGGAGGGTCCGTACCGCTTTGTGCGCAACCCGTTGTATCTCGGAACGAACCTGCTCGCAGTGGGCTACGCTGTAATGGCGAGCCGTCTTGGCGCGGCGTTGCTGGTAGGTGGCGTCATCCTGTTCAATTATCGGATCATTCTCCGCGAAGAGCGGGCATTGGTGCTGGCGCAGGGAGAGAATTACGAAAGCTTCCGGCAGATGGTGCCACGGTTGTGGCCATCGCTGAGGCCACGGGTCACTGGATCGGAGCGCAAGCCGAATTGGGGCTCTGGTCTGCTGGGAGAGATGTTCTTCTGGGGACTGGCGCTGGGCCTGCTCGTATTTACGATTACTTTCAATCTTCAAGCTTATTTCCTAACGTTGGGCTTGTCTTTCGGCGTTTACTTCCTTTGCCTCGGAGTGATCGGGCGGAAGCAACGGCACGGCGCTTGAGGTTTTCGCGCGACTTCCGTTGTCCGTCGGAATCGGGTGTCGATGGGCGCTGATAGAATAGTGGGGCAATGATCCTACCGTTCGTCCGTGAGCTGCTTGCGGATGCCGAGGCGACCTCCAGTTTCCAGCGT
This sequence comes from Candidatus Korobacteraceae bacterium, assembly GCA_049521655.1. GTDB lineage: Bacteria > Acidobacteriota > Terriglobia > Terriglobales > Acidobacteriaceae > TOLSYN. Next base: position 179,677 of record JBEKOO010000001.1, on the reverse strand, counting down.
GCAGCAACCCATCTCGAGGGAGGCGCGGGCCGCATTCGTGTCTCCGGACTAACGCCGACCGCGCGGGCGCTGCATTATGCGCTGTTGCAGCGGGCCTCGGCGAGGCCATTGCTTTTGGTGGTAAGCGACAATCGTACGGCGGAAGAGCTGCTGCCGTTGCTGCAAAGTCTCTGCGAGATGACGGGCGCGGCCGCGCCGGATTCGGTGGCATACCTCCCGGCGCGAGATGTGCTTCCCTTCGAAAATCTTTCTCCGCATCCTGAGATTCAGGAAGTGCGCGCGCGTGCGCTCTGGCGGATCGCCAGCGGCACGGCGTCGCTGGTGATTGCTCCGTTTGCGGCTACGGCGATTCGTCTGCGCGACGCCGACTACTACCGCAATCTCGCCCGAATCGTGCGGAGAGGCGACTGGCTGGATGTGGAAAAGTTAGTGCAGCACCTGAATGTTGTGGGCTACCGGCAGACGGACGTAGTCGAGCAACAGGGAGAATATGCGCAGCGAGGCGGGATTCTGGATGTGTATTCGCCAGAGATGGAAAGACCGGTCCGAATTGAGCTCTTCGGCGACGAGGTGGAGTCGATTAGGCGCTTCGACCCGGCCACGCAGCGATCGGCGATGAGCCTGGAAGCGGCGGTGCTGCTGCCTCTGACGGAAACTCCGGTGACGGAAGAGTTGCTGGCGACCATCAATGCGCGGCTGAGCGGAAAGCGAGTCAGTGGAAGCGATGAAGCTCTGCAAGATGCGGCGCGCGCCGGAGGAGTGACGGTATTCCCCGGTTGGGAGTTCTTTGCCCCGGTGGCGGGCGCGGAGAACACAATCTTCGACCTGATGGCCGACGCCGCAGTGGTGCTCGACGAACCGGAGAGGCTTGCCGAAGATCATGACGGATGGTGGCGGCGCCTGGGGGATGCGCACGAGCGCAGCGGCATAGGAAACCTGGTGCGCCCTGAGGAACTGTACGTTACTCCCGAGGCATGGCGCGAGCGCGTGGAACTGACCAGCGGGCTTGACGTGGAGCAACTTGGATTGGCGTCGAGCAATAGCCGAGAGTTGGTGGAGTTCAATTCGCGTCCCACCCCACGCTTCCATGGCGCTGTGCCGAAGCTACTGGATGAAGTGAAGAAGCTCTCCACTGCGGGCGAGCGCGTGATGCTGGTGGCAGGTTCGATGGGCGAGTTGGAACGCCTGGCCGACATCTTTAGTGAATATCAGGTGCCATACCGGCTGGGCGCGCGGGCCAAGGCGGCAAACGTCAGCGAGCAGGCCAGCTACTTTAACGACGAAAGCGCGGCGACCGCGCTGGTCTGTGGATATGTCCCGGCGGGCGTGGAACTGCCTGACGTGAAGTTGGTGCTCTTCGGTGCCAACGATCTCTTCGATGACTCCGAGTCGGGCGCGCTGAGGCAGCCGACGCAGCGCTCAAGAACCTCTGCGTTTTTGTCGGACTTCCGCGATCTCGCGGTGGGCGACTATGTGGTGCATGTGGAGCACGGCATCGGCCAGTACCAGGGCTTGCGCGAGATCCCGCAGGCGGACGGATCGAAGGCCGAGTTCATGGTTCTGGAATACGCGGAGGGAGCGCGGCTCTATGTTCCTCTCACCCGGCTCGATCTGGTGCAGAAGTACCGTTCGGCCGAGGGCGGGCATGTGGTGCTGAACCGGCTGGGAACCCAGCAATGGGTGAAGACCAAAGCTCGCGTGAAGAAGGCCATGCAAGACATGGCTGACGAGCTGCTGAAACTCTACGCCCAGCGTAAGACCGCACAGGGATTTCAGTACTCTGCCGACAGCCAGTTCATGCGCGAGTTTGAAGATGCGTTTGAATACACTCCGACGGAAGACCAGAGCGCAGCGGTCGAAGACATCAAGCGCGACATGGAAGGGCCGCAGCCGATGGATCGCCTGCTCTGCGGTGACGTGGGATATGGCAAGACCGAAGTGGCGATGCGCGCCGCCTATAAAGCGGTGAATGACAGTAAGCAGGTCACGGTCCTGGCGCCCACCACGGTGCTGGCCTTTCAGCACTATGAGACCCTGAAGCGCAGATTCGCGGCTTTTCCGGTAAATATCGAAATGATCTCGCGCTTCCGCACCGCGAAGCAGCAGAAGGAGATCGTGGAAAAGGTCGGAAACGGCAGGGTGGACATTCTGGTTGGTACGCATCGCGTGCTTTCCAGGGACGTCAAGTTCCCCGATCTTGGCCTGGTGATTATCGACGAAGAGCAGCGCTTTGGCGTCCGCCACAAGGAGCGGCTGAAACAATTACGCAAGGAAGTCGATGTACTGACGATGTCGGCAACGCCAATTCCACGCACGCTGCATATGTCCATGCTGGGCCTGCGCGACATGAGCGTGATCGAAACGCCGCCCCGCGACCGCTTGGCGATCCAGACTGTGGTGGCGACATGGGATGAAAAGCTGATCCGCTCCGCCATTGAACAGGAACTGGAACGCGGCGGGCAGGTCTATTTTGTTCACAATCGGGTGGAGTCGATCTTCGAGATTGCGGCAAAGCTGCGCGAGCTTGCGCCCCGGGCGCGGATACTTGTGGGCCACGGACAGATGGGCGAAGGCGAGCTGGAAAAAGTCATGCTGGCTTTTATGCAGCATGAGGCAGACATTCTGGTGGCCACCACGATCATCGAGAACGGGCTTGATATTCCGCTCTGCAACACCATCCTCATCAATCGCGCGGACCGTCATGGATTGAGCGAGCTGTACCAATTGCGCGGGCGGGTGGGACGCTCGAATCGCCGCTCGTACGCATATCTGCTGGTTCCTCCGGACCGCGAACTGAATGACGTGGCCCGGCGCAGGCTGGCGGCCCTTAAGGAGTTCAGCGATCTCGGTGCGGGCTTCAAGATTGCGGCACTCGACCTTGAACTGCGCGGCGCAGGAAATCTGCTGGGAGGTCAGCAGAGCGGGCATATCGAAGCCGTGGGCTTTGAGATGTACACAACCATGCTGGAGCAGATGATTCGCGAGCTCAAGGGCGAGCGCGTGACCGAGGCTCCGGATACGGCGCTGAACCTCGGTTTGAACATTCGCATTCCAAATGACTACATCCGCGAGGAAAATCAGCGCCTGCGCATTTACAAACGGGCAGCGGCGGTAGAGGACGAAAAACAGTTGAGCGACGTGGCCAGCGAGCTGCGCGACCGCTATGGCGAGCCGCCGGCGGCGGTGCAGAACCTGCTGCAATATGCGCACCTAAGGCTGGAGTGCCAGCGGCTGGGTGTTGCCAGCATCGAGCGCAAGCGTGACCAGGTGAGCGTGAAGTTTACCCAGACGGCCGAAGCCGACCCGCAGAAGATCATGCAGCTGGTGGCCAGGCACAAGGGAGTGGTTTTTACGCCGCAGGGGATCTTGAAGTTCTCATTGAAGGCGGTGCGGCCCGACGAGGTGTTGAATGGATTGCGCAGGTTGCTGGAAGGATTCGAGGCCGGCCCTGCAGTAAGTAATTAACTGCGCTGCAAGGTCCAATGGAATGCCAAGACAGTTCTGGAAGAATGAAGAATAATGAGGATAAGGATGATTCGAGTTGAGGCCGTAATCCTGTTGCTGAGCATTTCCGCGTGTTGTTTTGCGCAGAGCAAGCAAGACAATAACTTTGACCGGTTCGTGGATGCGATCTTCGATCAACACCTGCAAGACAATCCCAGCCATGGCACGGCGCTCGGATTCCACCAGTACGACGCGAAGCTCGAAAACTACTCGAAAAAGTCGATCATGGCGCAGACGAAGTGGTGCCATGCCACGCTCGCGAAGCTGGCGGAGCTGGACCGCTCCAAACTGAACTCCGAGCAGCAGATCGACGCGCGGCTGATCGAGAGCTGGCTTCATGCGCAGTTGCTGGAGCTGGAAGATATTCGCATGTGGCAGAGGAATCCGGATGTCTATTCGAGCGGTATAGCCGGTTCGGTCTTTGTCATTATGAGCAGGAATTACGCCCCCCAGCGGGAGCGGCTGCGCTCACTGGTTGCGCGCGAACGGCAGATGCCTGCGGTCTTGGCCGCCGCGCGCGCAAACCTGAAGAACCCACCCAAGGTATACACAGAGGTAGCCATCGAACAGTTACCCGGAATTGCAAGCTTCTTTGAGAACGATGTGCCAGCAGCATTCAAGGATGTGCGCGACGAAGAACTGCTCGCGGAGTTTCACGCATCGAACGCCAAGGTTCTGGACGAACTGCGTAGCTACAGCGAATTTCTGAAACGCGATGTGCTGCCAAAGTCAAAGGGCGACTTCCGCATAGGAGCCGCCAATTACGCGCGCAAGTTGCAGTACGAAGAGATGGTGGATGTTCCGCTGGACCGGTTGCTGGCGATTGGCGCGGCCGACTTGGCGCGCAATCAGAAGGAATTCGTGAGAGTAGCAAAGCTGATTGATGCCGGCAAGACCCCGGAGCAGATTCTGGAAGAAGCGGAGAAGGATCATCCGGCGAGCGACGGACTGCTCCAGGCATTCCGCGACACACTTGAGGGAGAGCGCCGCTTTATTCTCGAGAAAAAGCTGGTGACGATTCCCTCCCCCGTGTTGCCGATCGTCGAAGAGACGCCGCCGTTCATGCGTGCGTTGACGTCTGCTTCCATGGACACGCCCGGACCATGGGAAACGGTGGCGAAAGAGGCGTATTTCAACGTGACACTGCCGGAAAAGGATTGGCCAGCAGAACAAACCAGGAGTTGGCTAGAAGGCTTTAACCGCGGAACGATCACAAGCACGTCGATCCATGAGGCGTATCCGGGACACTACGTGCAGTTCCTGGTACTGCAGGTGGCTCCAGTCAGTAAAACTCGCAAGATACTCGGGTGCGGCTCGAACGCCGAAGGCTGGGCGCACTACACGGAACAGATGATGCTTGACGAAGGTTTTGGGCGTGCGCCCGGAGTGGCTGAGGAGAAAGACACCGCCTTTCTGAAATTGCGCCTCGGCCAGTTGCAGGACGCTCTGCTGCGTAACGCGCGTCTTGTGGTGGGCCTGGAGATGCACACCGGCACCATGACATTCGATGAGGGCGTGAAGTTTTTTGAAAACGAAGGGCGGCAGACGCACGAAGTGGCCTATCGCGAAACAAAGCGCGGCACGAGCGACCCAACCTACCTTGTGTACACGATGGGCAAGCTGGAAATTCTGAAACTGCGTGAGGATTACAGGAAAAAAATGGGCGACAAATTTACGCTACAGGAGTTTCACGACCGCTTCCTGCAACAGGGTGCGCCACCTGTGAAGATCGTACGCCGGGAACTACTGGGCGATGATTCGCCCACGCTGTGACACGAGATTTCAATATGAGCTGTGCAGTGGCGGGCGTCGAGCTTACAATTAGCGTTCCGAATCCTAGCTGTACTGAGTGAAATGATGAGCAGAAAAGTGCGTAAAGCAGTGTTTCCAGCCGCTGGCATGGGCACGCGGTTCCTGCCGGCAACCAAGGTGATGCCGAAAGAGATGTTGCCGGTAGTCGACAAGCCGATTATCCAGTACGGAGTGGAAGAGGCGATTGCCTCCGGTTGCGACGAGATTATCATCGTGACCGGGCGCGGCAAGGTTCTGATGGAAGATCATTTCGACATCAGCTTTGAGCTTGAGCACTCACTGGCCGAGCGCAAGAAACCAGCGTTGCTGGAGGCGGCGCAGCATGTCGCACGCCTGGCCCACGTCAGTACTGTGCGGCAGAAGGAGCCACTGGGCCTCGGCCATGCAGTGTTGATGGCAAAGAGACTGGTCGGCGATGAACCTTTTGGAGTGATCCTGGCCGATGACCTTGTGGATTCGCCCGGGAATCCATGCCTGAAACAATTGATTGATGTGTTCGAGGAAACCCAGGCTACGGTCATTGCAACCCAGGTTGTGGAGGGCAAGGCGATTTCCGCCTACGGAGTGTTGGACGCAAAGCTTGTACCGGGATTCAACGGCCGTCTTTACGAGATTACGGACATGGTGGAGAAACCGAAGTTCGAAGAAGCCCCGTCGAATCTCGCCATCATCGGCCGCTATATCCTTACGCCGCGTATTTTCGAAATGATCGAGACAATTACGCCGGGCGCTGGCGGAGAACTGCAACTCACCGACGCGCTGAGGAAACTCCTGCAGCACGAGAAGATTTACGGCTTTGTCTTCGAAGGCAAGCGGCATGACGCGGGAGACAAACTTGGCTTCCTGAAGGCTACGGTGGAACTCGCCTTGCAGCGCGAGGATCTGGGTCCGGCGTTTAAGAAATACTTACTGGCGCTGGATATTGAGAAGGCTTCGCGGGGGCCGGTGTGAGAGAGCGAATTTTAAAGGTGAAGCTTCGGTTCATGGCGCGGCAAGCGGTTAACGTCTTCCCTGCCGCTGACTCTCAAAATCGCGTCGGCATCCATCTTCTGCTTCGTATAAGATCAAAGCCTGGCATGAAGATACGGTCGAGCAGGAAACTGCCCGGTCCGGAAAGGCATCGTAGACGCCATGATCCAGTTGCTCGTGAGATGGATTATCAGTGCAGTATTGCTTCTTGTGGTTTCCCGCTTGGTGCCCGGCTTTGAAGTCGATGGTCTGCGCTCGGCGCTGATTGCGGCGCTTGTGATCGGCCTGGTGAATGCCACGTTGGGATTCTTCCTCAAAATCGTGACGTTTCCGCTCACTTTGCTGAGTCTGGGGCTGTTCTTGTTGGTCATCAACGCGCTGATGCTGATGTTCGCTTCGCATTTTGTGCGTGGATTCATCGTTCACGGCTTTGTGCCGGCCTTCTGGGGAGCCTTGCTGCTCGCGCTTCTGGGAATGGTGACCCGCTGGCTGACGCCTTCGCGCATTTAGAGCGCGCGCAGAAAGCTGACCAACGCCGGCAGGGCTGAGCTTTTTTGGAAGAGCCGGATGCCGGCAATGCCGGTGGCGCCGGCTGCGGCGCAGAGTGGGGCGAGTTCCAGATTCACTCCTCCCAAGGCAAAGACGGGAAAACTTCTGCGCGTGTCGCCAGCCTCTACGCGCAGGTCGGGGAGCCTGTCTTTCTGTGCTGCACGGCGAAATTCCTCCAGACCAATTCCTTTCTTGACCACACCCGCCTTTTCGAAAATTGGCGCAAGCACGGCGAAATCAGCACCATGCGCCTCTGCAAGCCGAACCTGTTCTGCGGAATGGCAGGAGACGGCGAAAAGGAATTGCGAGGCAGCTTGGCTTTTAGCGGCCAAAGCGCGTGCGTCTGAGACGGCGATATCGGTGCCTGTCAGATGCACGCCGTCAGCGCCTACGGCCAGAGCGACGTCCGTGCGATGGTTGATCAGCAATCGCGACGGGCCTTCTTCGCGGATCTGATGCAATGCTTCGCGGGCAAGCGACTCGAGATTGCGAATGCAGAGATCTTTCTCCCGGAGTTGGATGTAATCGATCCCCGCAGAAGCTGCGTTGCGAATCGTCCGCAAGAGTTGCACCCGGCGCTCCGATTCGCTTCCGGCGAACTGCATTCGATCCGAGATGTAGTAGGTCAGCACAAAAGAACTCTATCTTAGCGGTGTCGAAAACGGGAGCTCAAAACGCGAGGCCACCTTCGTATAGGCAGTCTCATTGTTCACATTCGGCGGCGACTAACTTGCGGGCACTTTCCAACCCGGTTTCACTCCGACGGCGGCATTCTGCTGGTCGAGCCACTTTTTGAGCGGCGCGAAGTACTCCATCATCGCTCCGGCGTCCATCTGATCGTCTCCGGTCAACGTCTTCAGTGCTTCTGGCCACGGCTTGCTCAGACCGAGCTGCAACATCGCATCCAGCTTGGCTCCCGCCGCCTTGTTGTTGTAAAACGAGCAGCGATGCAGCGGACCGGTCTGTCCGGCCTCGCGGCACATCGCACGATAAAACTGGAACTGCAGAATCCTGGCCAGAAAGTAGCGGGTGTATGGCACGTTGGCCGGAACGTGATACTTGGCTCCGGGATCAAAGTCGGCTTCCGTGCGCGCGACTGGCGGAGCGATGCCCTGGTACTTGGCGCGCAGCTTCCACCAGGCGGCATTATAGTCGGCCGGCGTAACTTTGCCGGCAAACACCTTCCAGCGCCACTGGTCAATTAGCAATCCAAAGGGCAAGAAGGCTACCTTGTCCATTGCCTGACGCAGAAGAAGAGCGGTGTCGTCGCTGTCCGGAACCTTTTCGATCAGGCCAACCTGTTTCAGATATTCCGGCGTGATCGAGAGCGCGATGGTGTCGCCGATAGCTTCATGAAAGCCGTCGTTGGCACCGTTCATGAACAGAAAAGGCTGATGCTTGTAGGCACGCTGATAGAAGTTGTGGCCCAGTTCATGATGCACGGTCACGAAATCTTCATCGCGAACCTGAATACACATCTTGAGGCGAAGATCGTCCTGGTTGTCGATGTCCCATGCGCTGGCGTGGCAGACAACATCGCGGTCGCGCGGTTTGATGAACTGCGAACGCTCCCAGAATGTAGCAGGCAGTGGCTCAAAGCCGAGCGACTTGAAAAAGCTCTCGCCGTAACGAACCATTCCGAGCTCATCAACTTTTTTCTCTTTCAGCAGCGAAGTGAGATCGTAGCCTGACCCCTTGTTGTTCGCGGGAGCCACGAGGGGATAGATGTTTCCCCACTCCTGCGCCCAGGGATTTCCGAGGAGGTCAGCTCGAATCATGCCATTAGCATCAGCCGCCTGCGCTCCGTAGGTTCTAACCAGTTGATTGCGGACGTAGGTGTGCAAGGACTCGTAGAGAGGGCGCACCTGGTTCCAGAGGCGCTCCGTCTCGGCGGAAAACTGTTCGGGTGTCATGTCGTAATTGCTGCGCCACTGCGTACCCATGTCCTTAAATCCAAGCTCGCGCGCACCCTGATTCTGCAACTCGATGAAGCGTGCATACTTGGCGCGCATAGGGGCTCCAATGGCGTTCCAGCCCACCCAGACCTCCTTCAACTCCTCGGGATCGCGCGAGGTAGCGAAGATCTTTTCAATTTCGCCGATAGAGAGGCATTTGCCGCTGAACCTTCCGCTTTTCGGGCAGTACTTGCCCTTGCCGTATTCGCCCTCCAGGGAACTGGCCAGTCGAGTAAATTCCTCGCGCTCCGTGGGGTCTTCCAGAGAAAAAAGCTGGAGTTTGAGCAGCAGGAACTTGCGCGCGAGCACTGGGGGCAGCTCGAGGCCATCAAAACGCTTGACCTCGGGTGCCAGGCGCGTAAGTTCAGCGATGAGGCGCTCATTGTAATCGGCGGCAATGGCCTCGGTATCATCGGTAATGAAGGTGGCCTGAACCCATTGCGCGCGGGCGAGCTTTATATTCAGCTCACTCAGTGTAGACTCGGTCTCCGCCATGAACCTCTCGGCATCGGCAACGGAGGGTTTCGCCTGCGATTCAGTCATTGTTGGCTCCTGCGCTCTGGTCTTTTCCCGTGGCGTACCCTGGGCCATGGCGAAAAAGGCCAGTGCGGAGATTGCAACTACCAGTTTAATGGCACGCTTCATGGTTCCCCCAAAAGTCTCTATTGTAACGAAGCCCGAAGCAGGAAGGAATTACGGGATCGCAGAGAAAACTGGATAGATGAGCAAATTCTTCGTACACTACGGGCACGCGGTGTGTAATGCATAAAATATCTTTCAATCCGGCGCTGATCCGAGCTTTGCTGATCGTGCTCTTTCTGGTGATCACGCAGATTCTGCGCGCCTCCAAGAGATCCAAGACTGCCAACCCAACCGCCCGGCCTACCGCAGCCAAGGGATCATCGTTAGGCGATGCGCTACGCGAGGCCAGGCAGCAGAGAGCCGATCAGGCTCGTGCGCGGCAGAGCGAGCGTCCGGCGGAGGGTGAGCTCTTGCAGATGAGCGAACCATTCCAGCAGCCTCCGAAGATTGAACCGCAGTCCTCCTTCGTTCCTTCGCTCCTGCTGCTGGCTTTACTGGTGTGCCTATGCCTGATGGCATACCGCTACTGGGCCATGTAAGTTGTAACGGGCAGGCGCACCACTACCTCCAACTTTGCGAAAGCCCGATCCCGCAAGTCTTCGCGGCTTGTTCCATCAGCCCATCAACATACCGCCGTTCACGTCGAGGACGTGACCGGTAATGTAGCCTGCCTCGTTGCTGGCGAGAAAGAGTACGGCATTGGCAACGTCGGCATCCGTGCCCTGTCGTCCGAGCGGAATCTGCGCCGTGATTGCCTGCCTCTGATCTTCGGTGAGCGCATCGGTCATGGCCGTTCCGATGTAACCGGGAGCGACGGCGTTGACCGTGATGTTACGGGAGGCGACTTCACGTGCCACCGAAAGCGTGAGGCCGATCAGTCCTGCCTTGGAAGAGGCGTAGTTTGCCTGTCCGGGCGCGCCCATTTCCCCGACAACCGAGGTGATGTTGATGATTCGCCCCCAGCGCTGCTTCAACATGCCACCTATAACGGCCTGGGTCAGCAGAAAAGGGGCGCTCAAGTTGGTGGTGAGAACGTCATCCCAGTCGGCGCGTTTCATTCTCATCAGCAGGGTGTCGCGGGTAATTCCGGCGTTATTGATCAGGATGTCGATCTTTCCGAAGTTAGCGGAGATCAATTTTACGGTGGATTTGATGGCATCCTCGGAAGCCACATCAAGCGGAAATGCCGCAGCCTTTCCGCCCTCGGCTTCGATCTGCGCCACCACTTCTTTCAGCTTCACTTCATTGCGCGCAGCCAGCGCCACGGCTGCGCCGGCTTTGGCCAGCGTCACGGCGCATGCGCGGCCGATTCCCTGCGACGCTCCAGTGACGAGCGCCACATGTCCCTGCAAGGACTCCATAGATCACCTCAGTGTGCAAATGAGACTTAGCGGATTATAGCCGACGGGATTAACCGAGTTGACCGGATATCTGCACTTCAGCGGGCTCGCCGCCGGGAGTGGCGCTTTCAGGGCCCTTATCCTCCGGCTTAAACAACATTTTGAGAAATGGAGGCGGCAGCATGGTGGTAACAGCGGTCATGACGATTACCAGCGCGTATGCGCGCTGCGAGATCATGTTCATCTGCAAGCCGATGAGCGCGACGATGAGCGCGACCTCGCCGCGCGGCGTCATCCCGACGCCGACCTGCAACATGGCGCGCCAGCCTTCGCGATAGAGCGGCAGACCGCATCCGACGATTTTCGAGATCACGGCGAGCGCGGAGAGCACAAGCGCCAGCAGTACTACGGAGCGGGAAAACACGGAGAGATCCAGGCGCGATCCCATCGTGAAAAAGAAGAAAGGAGAGAGAAATAAATTGATGGCTTGCGCTCGCGGCTCCAGCTTCCATCGTGGTGAATAATCCGCGAAGGCCAGGCCGGCAAAAAACGCACCGATAATCGCCGCCATTCCGATGCGAGTGGCCGCAACCGAAAGCCCGAGACAGAGCGCGAGGGCCAGCACAAGCGGAGCATCCTGGGTCTGCATCTGTTGAATGCCTGGCTCAAGCCGATCCACTACCCGTGGCGCGACGAAGATCATGAATATGGCAAAGCCTGCGGCTTCGGCGGCGACCACGGTCAGATGCAACCATTGGATGCTTCCCGTACTCACCGTACTAATCAATACGCCCAGCAGTAACATGCCGAGGATGTCGTCGAATACCGCGGCTCCCAGGATGATCTGCGCGGCGCGTGACCGATGTGCATTGAGGTCACGCAACACCCGCGCCGTAATGCCAACGCTGGTGGCAACCATGGCAGCAGCGACAAAGATCGCCTCATGTGAGGGTTCTTTGTGCAACTTCAGGAAAAGAAAACCCATGGCAAAAGGAAGGACGATCCCGGCAACGGCCACGCGCAGGCTGAGCCGCCCCACGCGGATCAGATCGCTGGGCGGGGTTTCCAGCCCGACGGTGAACAGCAGGAATACTGCCCCAACTTCAGCGATGGAATAGATTGTGTCGCCAGGCAGGATGAAGCGCGTAGCATAAGGGCCAAGGATCACACCAGCCAGAATTTCCCCGAGAACCGCGGGGAGGTGCATTCGCTCAAAAAGCTCACCAAAGACCTTCGCCCAAACGAAGATGGTGAACAGCTGCAGCAGAAGTGAGTCAGTTCCATGAGGCATTTGGCGGTCGTCCGTGGTGCGGCGCAAGCGCTCCGGCGCGGCAGGTCGAACAAGATCATTCTGCGATACAAATGGCTATGTGAGCGAGCAAAATCGAAGGCAGCAGCTGCTTTTGGGACAGACGTGGCGAGATTATCAACGAATGCAATGCGCTGGAATGAGTATGCCTGAATGTGCATATGCTCCGCTCTGGCAGCGCTTTGGAGAGAATTCAGCAGCTCTCGAATTATCACCACTCAGCCCTGATTTCGTGCGATCTTAGCGGTGTTTGTTAATTGACTTCTACTCTCTTAAAGACTGATGAAGACGAAGCTTGTTTATACCTTGCAGTCTGCGTTCGGAATTGCCATCAGTGCTCTGTGTGCAATTGCCGTCGCCCTGGTTTTCTCACGAACCCAGTGGAAACTGGCGGCCCCATTTCTCTTCGCTGCGATCCTGGTGCTGCTGGCGCGCCGCTTCGGAGCGATTATCAGCGTGGTGGGGTCATTGCTGGCGTCCATTATTTTTCCGCTGCTGCTGTTCACTCCCTTGCATTCGCTGCACGTTGAGAACGAAACAGAGCGAGCTGCTCTGGCCTGGATGATCTTGCTGTCGGTGTCGGCGTCATACCTGCTATTTCCTTCGCGAACTGACGGGACTGGCCTATGAATCAGCGGGAGAGACGGATGCTCTCCGGAGCCCATGCCAGCATTTTGAGCGAACGCGAGAAGTGGCACAGATCCGGTTTTGGCGGCAGAACCAGGCCGAAGGGATCGGCCATGCTATTCGCGTGAAGTTCGACGTTGACGCCCTGCAACACCGAGGGCTGATGGTGTACTTCAGTGCGGTAATACTTGTCTCGATTCCACGAATATACGCAATAGCGCTCGGTGAGGAATTCGTCCAGGCTGCCTCGGCGTACCCTCTCGCGTTCGCCCTCCGGGGAGTAAATCGCGTCGAACTTGGCGGGGCCGCTGCTTGTTGCGGGGCCATGCAGACGAGCAGAGCGGAAGTGAATGGTTCGCTCTTTCGGATTGCGCACCTCAATGGTGGCGCCGCTGACCTGGATTGATGAGTGCCAGTACTGCATTCGAAAAAAAACGCGGGCAAACCATACTGCCGACAAATTCGCCGCATCCACGCTGAGATAGAGAAGACCCGGCTTGTCTTGCATCGTTACGTAGGTCCGCAGATTTACCTGGGGAAAGAAGGAAATGCCGGGCAATGGCGGAATTCCACTTGGACGCATGTGGCTGGTACAGAATGGCGAAATGGTAAGCCAGGCGACCCCATCATAGAGGTCGAGCGTGAGGGCATCTGGCACCAGTCGCCGCAGCGTGGGTGGATCCATCGCGAAATGAGCAAGTAACTGGTCGTTCCAGCTCTGTGAGAACAACCAGTGGGCGTCAGGAGGCATCCACGGCCGATGCTCGACGGAGTAGAGCAAGCTGCCTGCCGTGACGAATCGGGTCTGAAAGTCGGACTCCACTGATTTACCCCGGCAAGAGCGTTGGCCAATGCAAAGCCACGCTTCGCGCCTTTATGCATTCCATGCTAACGGGAATTGGCGAGATCAGCAAAGCCGCAGCCAAGACAGGACAGAAATTAAGTCGCAGATTGTGAGTTGGCAATCCCATGCGCTTTGCGTCAAAATCAAGCGCATGACCATTCCTGCCTCCGGCACTGCTTCCACCTCCGAGTCTGCTTCCGCCGAAACGCAAGTGTATTGCATACACGGCGTGGACCCGGAAGTTCAGGCCTATGCAATGGCCAAATATTCCCGCTCCTCGCTATCACTCAAAGAGTCTTTGGCCGAGTTGAATGAGCAAAAGGCGGAGAAATTTCTCAGCACCTTTTACTTTCAGTACGGGCACCGCTCGATTGCCGATCTGGCGCACGTGGCCATGGCAATTGAAAAGCTCTCTTTACTGGCAGCCACGCTGGTTGTGGATGAAAGCCGCTGGGACGGGCAGGAGCGCTCAACGCGCTACCAGGACTTCCAGAAGAGCGGATACTATACGCCGGGGTTCAGCGAGGCCGCGGATCGGAATCTGTATCAGGAGACCATCGAGTTCCTCTTCTCCGAGTACAGCAAATTTAGCGAATTGAATTTCAGATATCTGGTGGCCAAGACCCCCAAGCCGCCGGAGATGGCGCAGGACGCCTACGAGCGCACCCTGCGCGCCCGCGCTTTTGATATTTCGCGCTATCTTCTGCCGCTGGCGACCAACACCTCGCTGGGGCAGATTGTGAACGCGCGCACTCTGGAGACACAGATCTCGCGCCTGCTCGGCAGCCCCTACGAGGAGGTGCGCCTGCTGGGTGAACGCATGAAGCAGGCCGCGCGCGGAGCCGCCTGGGACGTGAATGCCGGCAAACGCCGGGCATTGGTTGAGGCAATCGCCGCCAAAGACACGGCCCTAGGCAAGCAAGCTGCCGCGGAGCTACTGCGCGAGACCAGGGTTTCTCCCACGCTGGTGAAGTACGCCGAGCCCAATGCCTACGAGCTTTCTTCACGGCAAGAGCTGGCACAGGCGGAGGCGGAGTTGATGCGTGGCCAAAGCATCGCCCCTGCTCCCGTGGTCGATCTGCTTGACGAGGAACCGCTGGAAATCGAGCTTGCGACTACACTACTTTACGAACGCTCATGCCATCCCTACCGGCAGTTGCGCGAGGCCGTAGCCGATCTGAGCCAGGCGCGGCGCGAAGAGATCATCGATCTTGGCATGCGCCATCGCGGAGGCCATGACGAGCTGCTCCGCGCTTACTGTGCAGGGCAGAAGTTCCGCTTTGACATCCTGATGGACATTGGCGCTTATCGTGATCTTCACCGGCATCGGCGCTGCGTGCAAATTCACCAGGAGTATTGCTTCGAGCACGGCTTTGATACGCCAACGGAGATACAGGAAGCCGGCCATGCCGCACTCTATGCCGAGGTAATGCAACACGCCGGCGCAGCGGGGCAAGAGCTCGCGGCCTCGCTCACCGCGCGCGGGGAAGCCCCGCAGCCCGCGCAATATCTGCTTCCCCTGGCCTATCGCAAGCGCACGCTATTCAAGATGGACTTTGCTGAAGTGGTGTACATCAGTGAGCTGCGCACCGGGGTGGGCGGCCACTGGAGCTATCGCAACGTGGCCTACCAGATGTATGAGCGCGTCGCCGAACGCCATCCGGCGCTGGCCAAGTACTTCCGGGTTACGGATATCCACCAGCCGGTGGATTTGCTGCAGAGGTAATCGCGCAGGGTGGGGCAGGAGGGCAGTTCAGGGAACGGACGACTACGCTTATAACTCCCAGCAATATTTTAAGGCGGAAACAGCCCTGTCGTTCTCCTTTCATTCCCCTTCGCGCCCGCCCGTGCTATTCTCTCGTTTGTCGCCATCATTATCGTAAAACCATGTTGTTACGCAGCCAGGCGGCTCCGGCGCGGCGCTTTTCCCGCACCTGAAAATCATCGCAGCCAAAGCCGCCTCAAGGCGGTTGGCAAGGAGTGTTTAATATGGCCGACGACCGGTCCCGCGCAATTGATCTTGCTCTCTCTCAAATTGAAAAGCAGTTCGGCAAGGGTTCCATCATGCGGCTGGGAAGCAAAGGCCCCATCGTTCCCATCGCCGTGATCTCAACCGGCAGCATTTCGTTTGATGCCGCGCTGGGCGTGGGCGGAGTTCCGCGTGGCCGCGTCGTGGAGGTCTTCGGTCCCGAATCCTCAGGCAAAACCACCATCTGCCTGCAGATTATTGCCGAGGCCCAGAAGGCGGGAGGCATGGCAGCCTTTGTGGACGCCGAGCACGCTCTCGATCCCGCCTATGCCAAGCGTCTGGGTGTGGATGTGGATAACCTGCTGGTTTCGCAGCCGGACTACGGCGAGCAGGCGTTGGAAATTACCGAAGCGCTGGTGCGTTCCGGCGCAATCGATGTGCTCGTAGTGGATTCGGTAGCGGCGCTGGTTCCCAAGGCCGAACTGGACGGCGAGATGGGCGATAGCCACATGGGTTTGCAGGCGCGTCTGATGTCGCAGGCGCTGCGCAAACTCACCGGAACCGTCAGCAAGTCGCGCACCTGCCTGATTTTCATCAACCAGATTCGCGAAAAAATTGGAGTGATGTTCGGCAATCCGGAGACCACCACCGGCGGACGCGCGCTGAAGTTTTACTCCTCCGTGCGCATCGACATCCGGCGAATTGCCGCGATCAAGGACGGTGATCAGGTTGTGGGCTCGCGGACCAAGGTAAAGATAGTCAAGAACAAGACCGCAGCTCCCTTCCGCGAGGCTGAGTTCGACATTATGTATGGCGAAGGCATTTCGCGTGAAGGCGACATGCTGGATGTGGCGGTCGAACGCAATATTGTGGAGAAGTCCGGCGCCTGGTATAGCTTCGACGGCGAGCGCATCGGGCAGGGCCGCGAAAATACGAAGAACTTCCTCAAGGAGAACAAGGACATCTCCGCCAAGATCGAGCTGGGGGTACGCAAAGCGCTGGGATTGGATAGAACCGCCGCCGAAGCACCCGCCGAACCGCTGCCGGTTTCGCCGAAGGAAATGGCCGCAGCCAAGGCTGCCGTGCCGAAGAAGTAAAGCCGCAGAGGCGATTGAAGGGGGGCGGAGCGATCCGCCCCCTTTCTAATCTCCACCCCTGAATAGCGGGGAGATCGACTCCGCACTGCCTTCACAAGGCCTCAGGCGATTGCTTTCTGGCTACTCACCACCAGTTGCGGGCCCGCTTTGGCAGACCGCTCCAGAAATTGCTCCAGATTGGTAGCGTAGAGCATCTGCACAATCTGTGGGTTGGCGTGTGTAATTCGGATTTGCTTGCCTTTTTCCACGGCTAGCGCTAAGACCGAAGCCAGGCTGCCTAGACCTCCGCAGTCCATGGTTCGAATCCCAGCCAGACTGATGATTAACTTGTTGAAGCCACCCAGAAGCAGCATGGCGCTGCGGCGAAAAGCCTCCGCTTCCTTGCCCACGACCAGTTTCCCATGACATGCCATTGTGACCCGCTCGCGGCCTGTACGAATTTCCAGAACCAGATCCATATCCGTTCCTTCGGCTGAATTCTTACACCTATTAACGGATTCGGGCTTAGAGAACGGTAGTTGCGGACGAATGAATAGAAATTAAAGAAGGCGTAAAGGGGACGATTCCGGGAACTGGAATACGCTTCACCTTCGATTAGTGTTTCCCGGTGATTTTTGTTGCCGGCTTCGGCTCAAACTTGCCAATACTGTTGCGCCGCCGCCAATGTACCCACAGAATTCTCGCCGCCGCCATCACGGGAACGGCAAAGTAAATTCCGGCCACGCCCGCAATCTCGCCGCCCGCCAGCACTCCGAAGATGGCTGCCAGCGGATGCACCTCGACGCGGCCGCCGAGGACACGCGGGGAGATAAGGTAATCCTGCAAGCCGCGCCAAATAAGCAAGAACAGCAAAACAATCGCCAGATGGCCATAGTTAAATCCAAAGCTAACGGCCAGAATCAGGGCTCCGGCCACCACCGGGCCAACAAATGGGATGAACTCCATCAGGCCGCCCAGGGTTCCGAGGGCCAGCGCGTAAGGCACTCGCATCAGCGACAGCACGGCGATATATACGACCCCCGAGATTGCCGCCAGGTACATCTGAGCTCTGACAAAATGCGAGAGCATTTCGCCGAGATCGCTCATGATATCGCTCAAGAGCTGGCGGTTGCGCTGATTGTCCAGCAGACCTTCAATACCGAGGGCAAAGCTGCTCTTGTCCTTCAGAAAAAAAATAGCGAGAATCGGAATCAGTACCAGCCAGAGCGCATTTCCTGCGATTTCCGTGGCTTTGCTGCCCTGAGCGCTGACTGTGGCAAGAAACTCGTCGCGGTGCCCCACGATAAACCGCTGCACGCGTGACTGCGTCTGCTGGCTCCATCCTCGCGCCTCGCCAACTTGCATGGCAATGCTGCCGCTGGCAACTCTGTTGTAGAGTTCAGGAGCGGATTGAGAAAGATGCCGAACCTCTTCCAGCACTCGCGGACCCGCCACGAATCCAGCGGTCAACAAAACCGCGGACATGGCAACGTAGACAACGGCGATGGCTATTCCGCGGCTGCTATGGGTCCACCGCTGTAGCCTTGCGACCAACGGCTCGAGAAGATAAGCGAAAAGCATCGCAAACAAAAAAGCAAGCAGCGGCTTGCGGGCCAGCCACACAAGAGCGAGTAGCGCCGCCATTGCCAGAACCGTGAACAGGACGCGCAGCGTATTTTTGTCGAGAAGGCTCATGAAGTCCGTGGCCTTGGAGCGTAGCCCCATTGTAGAGCCACGGGAAAGATTCCGCAGCCAGGAACTCCAGTCCCGGCACGAACGCCAAGGTTTTGCAACCCTGCAATGCGTGGCGCCGCATGGGTGATTCTCCGTCGCCAAGGACTCAGCCTCTCCGGGTTCTGCGCATGCTACTTACAGAAAAACCCGGCAGCAGGTTGATTCACCTCTCCATCGGGGCATAAAATTAGAGGAAGCCTGACGTTGCCCCCGAGGAACATTGAAGCGAGTCATTGCCATCTACCCAGGATCGTTCGACCCGCCGACTAACGGCCACCTCGACTTGATTCAGCGGGGCGCAAAGATATTTGATGAACTGGTGGTCGCGATCCTGCGGAACTCCGAAAAAGCTCCACTGTTCAGCGTGGAGGAACGGCTGGAAATGCTGCGCGAGAGCATCAGCCAGTGGGAAAATGTTCGCGTCGAGTCATTCGCCGGCCTGCTGGTAGACTACGCGCGAGAACGCGGCGCCCAGGCGGTTCTGCGTGGCATTCGTGCCGTCAGCGACTACGAGTATGAACTCCAAATGGCCTGGATGAACCGCAAGCTCGACTCCAGCCTGGAGACGGTTTTCATGATGCCGGCAGGAGCGTATCCCTATCTGAGTTCGAAACTGGTCCGCGAGATCGCCTCGCTTGGCGGCAAGATCGATGGACTGGTTCCCGCCTCGGTGGAGATCCGCCTTCGCGCCCGCCTCAGGGATCTTTCATCGGCTTCCAGATAAGTTTCGCTGCTCCGGTCCGCAGAGCCGGGCGCAACAAATTACAACTCGAAAGGAATTCCAGTGTCACCAACCGCAGGAGTTAGCGCATTTACGGCACGCATTGGCCGCATCGAAATTTCGGCCACCATGGCTATCAACAACGAAGCGACTACGCTACGTTCGCAGGGCGTGGACCTGGTGGATTTCGGTGCGGGCGAGCCGCATTTTACCACCCCTGAGCACATCAAACAGGCCGGCATCGAAGCCATTCAGAAGAACTTCACCAAGTACACGGCGGTAGCTGGAATCAAGGAATTGCGTGAAGCCGTGGCCGCGCGCCACAAGCAGGATTTCGGTTCGAATTACGCGTTTGACGAAACCATCATCACCACTGGCGGCAAAAGCGCGCTCTTCAACACCTTTCAGGTACTGATCGATCACGGCGACGAGGTCATCATCCCGGTGCCGTACTGGGTCTCGTTCAAGGACATGGTTGAGTTCTGCGGAGGTAAATGCGCATTTGTCGCAACCTGCGCAGAAGAGGGTTTCCGCCTGACCGCCGCGATGGTTGAGAAGGCGATCACTCCGCGCACGCGCATCATCCTGCTGAATTCGCCGAACAATCCATCGGGTGCGGCTGTGGCTTCCGAGGAGATGACGGCGATTGTGAAGCTGGCGGCTTCGCGCGGAATTTACGTTCTGAGCGATGAGTGCTACGTATATCTGGACTACACGGGCCACCCGTTTTCGCTGGGCTCGCTCAAGGAGTATAAGGATTCGCTGCTGCTGATGGGCTCGTTCTCCAAGACCTATTCCATGACCGGTTGGCGTCTTGGATTTGCCCTGGCACCGAAGGCCGTGATCGGACAATTACAGAAGTTGCAGAGCCAGTCAACCTCGAATCCGACCTCGATTGCGCAGAAGGCCGGCTTGGCCGCATTGACAGCGTCGCAGCAGTGCGTGGCTGAGATGCGCGCCGAGTTCATGCAGTTACGCGATCGCATCGTCGCCGGACTCCGCACCATCCCCGGCGTGAAGGTAAATATTCCCGAGGGAGCGTTCTACGTCTTCCCGGATGTCCGTGAAATTGCGACGCGCGCGGGCATCAGCACCATCGAGCTGACCTCACGGCTGCTGCGCGAAGGCCACGTCGTCGGCGTACCTGGCGAGGCATTCGGATTGGCCGGACACATTCGTTTCTCCTACGCCACATCGGCTGGGGAGATTGATCGCGGACTGGAACGGGTACGTACGTTCTTCGCTTCCTTGTAGTTCCATATTGCGGAGGAGTGAGAAGCTGCCCGGCATCTCTCTCCTCCACAATTCCCATCCCACGGGTGAATTGCGCTACTCTGTGAGAGAGGCGCCTGAATCATGCCGGCACTGTATCCGTTTCTGGTTATTCCGGAGTTTTTCCAGCGGGTTTGGGGGACGCGCGATTTGCGCCCCTACTTCAGCCGTGCCGTGGAAGCTGAGCCGATCGGCGAGGTTTGGCTGACCGGCGAAGCGTGCCGGGCGGCCAACGGCCCGCTCGCCGGACAAACACTGGACGAACTCGCGAAGCAATATGGCGCCGAACTCACCGGAGAGGCTTCGCCGCAGCCGGACCGCTTTCCGCTGCTTATTAAGTTCCTCTTTCCCCGCCAGAAACTGAGCGTACAGGTGCATCCCGATGACGCGGCTGCGCGCCTTGCCGGCCAGGCCTGCGGCAAAACGGAGTGCTGGTATGTGGCCCGTGCCCTGGAAGGCGCGCAGGTTGGTCTCGGTCTGCGCCCCGGCATCAATCGCGAGATGTTCCGCCTGGCCATCGAGGCCAATCAAGCCGAACATATGTTGAACTGGCTGGATGTGCGCGCCGGCGAAATGATCTACGTCGACGCAGGCACTGTTCATGCCGTTGGCCCCAACTCCATCATCATTGAGACGCAGCAGAACTGCGATATCACGTATCGCCTTTATGACTACGGACGTCCGCGCGAACTCCACCTGGATCGCGGCATGGAAGCGATTCAGGAAAAAACACACGCGGGCCGGGTTGAGCCGCAGGCCGTGAGTGGTCACCAGTTGTTAGTCTCCTCGCCGTGTTTCATTGTTGAAAAGTACAAGGTCGAAGGCCCGGTGACACTTGAGAGCGAGCCGGAGAAGAGTTCGGTCCAGGTGCTGGTCTCCGTGGATGGCGGAGCTGTGGCGGAGTGTCCCGGTTCTCAGCCGCTCACCTTCATGCGCGGTGAAGCCGTGGTCATTCCCGCCTCGTCGCCGGCGGTCACGCTGCGTCCGCAGTGGAGTTCGGAGATTCTCCGCATGCGCCTGCCCTCACAAGTCGCGGCGGAACCACTCACAACGCTAAACACCAGCAGCACGCGCGTACATGATTGATTGAAGGAGCGAACTTGGCGAAGACTCGTAAGCTGGAGTTTTACCCAATCATCTTGGCTGGAGGGCGCGGCACGCGCTTCTGGCCGTTGAGCCGCAAGACATTTGCGAAACAACTTCTGCCGCTCAATTCCGCGCAGTCGATGATTCAGGAAACCGTGGCGCGTCTGCTACCCATGGCGCCGAAAGAGAACTTCTGGATCATCACCAACGGCGACTTATGCGGGAACATTGCGCGCCAGCTCAAATCACTTCCGCGTAAACAAATTGTAGCTGAGCCGATTGGGCGCAACACCGCTCCCGCCATCGGGCTTGCGGCATTCATCCTGCATCGCCGGAACCCGGACGCGGTGCTGGGACTTTTTCCCTCCGACCAGGTAATCCAAAAGGAAAAGCAGTTCCGCAAGGATCTGAAGGCCGGCATTGCGCTGGCGGCTGCGGGAGAAAATATTGTAGTGATGGGCGTAAAGCCAACCCGCCCAGAGACCGGATATGGGTACGTTGAGGCGGGCGCTATCTATCAAGGCGAGGTGACGCGGGTTCGCCGTTTTCGCGAAAAGCCGGAGAAGGAAGTCGCAGAGCAGTTTCTTGCGGCGGGAAATTTCTACTGGAACAGCGGAATGTTCCTGTGGTCTGCCAAAACTCTGGTGAACGCCTTGCGGCAATATCTGCCGACGACGGCGGCGCTACTGGAAAAAATCGCGGCAACATGGGGCACACGCAACTTCGACAGCACCCTTCGCAGACTTTACCCGAAGTGCGAAGACAAGAGCGTGGATTATGCAATTCTCGAAGCGCGGTCAGCATCCGGAGAAGAAGGCTCTAACATTTTTTGTATTCCGGCCGACTGGGGATGGAACGACCTCGGTTCGTGGGCAGCACACTTTGAGCATCGCATTGCCCAGGGGAAGCAAAAGGACAACGTCATCACTGCAGCAGACACGTTCCTTCTGGAAGCCCACGGAAATTACTTTCATGCGCCGGGAAAGTTTGTGGCCGCAGTTGGAGTGGAAGGGCTCGTTGTAGTGGATTCGGGCGACGCACTGCTGATTACCACGATTGACCGTTCGCAGGATGTGGGCAAGATTGTGAAATATCTGGACCTGCATAAACGGTCGAAGCTGATCTGAGGTTGCGGTATGCCTGAGCAGATCAAGTTCGGAACGGACGGATGGCGCGGCGTGATTGCCGACGACTACACGTTTGAGAACGTCCGCCGTGTTGCCCACGCCATTGCAAATTACGTTCATCAGAACGAGGATCCGTCCAAGGGAGTCCTGGTTGCCTATGACACGCGCTTCGGCTCGCGGCGCTTTGCCGAGATCACGGCGGAGGCCATCGCCGGCAGCGGCATCGGCGTGCAGCTTGCGCATGAGATTACGCCAACTCCCGCGCTCAGCTATATGGTGAGACAACTCGGCGCCGCCGGTGGAGTGATGATCACTTCCAGCCACAATCCATGGGACTGGAACGGCGTGAAGTTCAAGGCCAGCTATGGCGGCTCGGCTTCTCCGGCAATTACCGGAAAGATCGAAGCACAGCTTGAGACTCGGCCCGTCGAGGGCAAGGGCGGCAGCGTGGTTGAGGCAGACTTCAAGACCGCATACATTGCGGCGGTCAAGGCCTTCGTGGATCTTAAACTTATCGCGCAGGCAAAGCAGAAGTTTGCCATCGATGTGATGTACGGCGCAGGGCGAGGCATCCTTGCCGGCATATTCAAGGAACTCGGCGTGGAGCACATGGAGATTCACGGCGAGATCAATCCGCTCTTTCCGGGAATCAATCCTGAGCCGATCCTGCCGCATCTGCGCGGTCTGCAAGAGGCGGTGGTCGCCAACCATTGCGACGCTGGCCTGGCTACGGATGGTGATGCCGACCGCATCGGCGCGGTGGCGGAAGATGGCGGTTTTGTGGACGCGCATAAATGCTATGCGGTACTGCTGGAATGGCTGCTCAAGCGCAAGCAGTGGCCGGGCGCCATCACTCGTGCCTTCAACACGACCAGGATGCTGGATCGAATTGCGAAAGCCTATGGCCGCGAACTGATCGAGCATGGCATCGGCTTCAAGTACGTGGCTGAGATCGTGCTCAGCGGCAAGCAGGTGCTGATCGGCGGCGAGGAGTCGGGTAGCATTGGCATTCCCAGATTCTTGATCGAGCGCGACGGCACATTGAATGCCCTGCTGCTGGCCAACGTGATGGCCGAAGAGGGCAAGACGCTGGGCCGGCTGGTGGAAGATTTGCAGAACAAGTATGGCCGCCACTATTACGGACGGCGCGACCTGCGCCTTACCGGAGAGGTGATCCAGAACGCTCTGCGGCGGGCGGCTGCCAGACCTGCTACGCTGGGCAAATACAGAGTGCAGCGTATGGAAGATCTTGATGGCTTCAAGTTTTTTGTAGACACACCGGACAACGATGCGCCGGACGAAGATGCGCCGCCCCATGGCAACGGAGCGGAAGCTTGGGTGCTGATGCGCGGCTCCGGCACAGAGCCGCTGTTGCGCGTCTATTGCGAAGCGGCGTCGCCGGAGACGGTGAGCGGGATTCTGGATGCCACCGTCGCGTTTGTGCATGAGCGAGCGCCCGCGTAATTCGGCCGGCTGAAGCTGCGTCCAGTCCGATGCGGCAGTGAGGCTTACTGTTCGCGGATTGTCAGCTTGCCTACGATCAACTCGTCAATCTCCAGACGCTTGATGCGCGCCGAGCCAACCGCCATGCGGCCAATGGCAACGGCGCCAATGGCGAGCGCGCCCAGGGCAAATGCGCCTGTGGCAATCGCTCCGACGGAAGCGGCGCCCACGGCCGCGCCTCCGATTGCCTTGCTCTTCTCCACCGTATTCTGATTCTTGCGTCCGAACATTGAATTCTCCTTGCGATTCTTAGTTCCGCGGTTGGAACTCCGATGATTATCGGTGACGATTTGTTATCCTCAAAGAGTGAATAAAATGGTTTTCTCCAACCTGGTGCATCGGCCGCTGCGCGCCATGATCAGCGTCTTTGCGATTTCAATTGAAGTCACGCTGATTTTGCTCATCGTCGGCATGTGCCTGAGTATGCTTAACGATAACGCGGACAGGCAAAAAGGGATCGGCTTCGACGTGATGGTTTTGCCGCCGGGATCGAGCTTCTTCACCGGCATTACGGGCGCTCCGGTTTCGATGAAAGTGGCGGACAAGCTGCGCGCGGTTCCTCACGTAAAGACCGTGGCGCCGATTGTGACGCACTTTATTACGACGAAGAGTCTGGAAATTCTTGACGGCGTCGATCTGAATCCTGACTCGCCGAACGACTTCAACAAAATGGGACGGCCATTCCGTTACTTGGCGGGAGGCCCATTCCATGGGCCGTACGAGATGATTGTGGACGATCTGTTTGCCGAACAGAATCACGCCAAGGTGGGCGACCACTATCAAGTGCTGAACCAGGACTTCCGCATCTGCGGCATCGTGGAGCACGGCAAGGGAGCACGGCGGTATGTGCCGATTGCGACGCTGCAGGAGTTGCTGGGCTCGGAGGGCAAGGCGAGTTCGTTCTTTGTGGAGACGGACAAACCGGAGAACGCCGAAGCCGTGGCGGCAGCGATCAAGCGGATTCCGGGGATGGACCAGTACGTTGCACGCTCGCTGGCTGAATATGCGTCTCTGATGACGGTGAGCAACATTCCGTTCCTGAGTACGTTCTTCAACATCGTGATTGGAATTTCGGTGACGATTGGGTTGATTGTGATCTTCCAGTCGATGTACACGGCGGTGATGGAACGGACGCGCGAGATTGGAATTCTGAAGTCGCTGGGGGCGTCGCCGTACTACATTCTGAATGTGGTGCTGCGCGAATCGCTGGCGCTGGCGGTGGGCGGAGTGCTGCTGGGACTGGCGTTCACGGCCATGGCAAGCGCGGCGATCAACTACAAGTTTCCGCTGCACCGCATGGTGTGGGACAGCCACTGGGTGCTGCGCGCCGCAGTACTGGCCATTGTCAGCGCGCTGCTGGGCGGTCTGTATCCGGCGCTGAAGGCGGCACGGAAAGATCCAATCGAAGCACTGGCCTACGAATAGCGATGGACGATGCAAAGAGGTATTTTTGCACCAATAAGTGTGCAAAATTCGTAAAACTATTGGCGAAAAGGTGAATCGTTTGGAGGGCCTAGGTTACTATTTGGATAATGATTGCGCAAAATTCCAACGATTAGCAGAATAGTGATTAACTTGAGAATTACTGGTTACTAGTTTGGGCCGTGACGCCGATGTGTGCCCACGGTCAAGCGATTGCTTCGATAGCGGAAGACTTTTTCGAGGATGGCGGGATGCTCTGGGTTCCCCCAATGTATTCGCGATTCCAAGTCAACCAGGCCGCGCGCATATTGGTTGATCCGCCGCTGGAGGTTACCGACCAGTCCGACGAGTCGTTCGCCATCATAGGAAATTGGAGGACGGCACACAACTTTCCGCTGAACACCTTTCAGATTGGCCTTCGTCGGCGCGCGAAGCAGGTAGACGAGAACGCCATTGTTGTGCAGAGGCTTAAACGCCTGAGTTCTATAGCGCTAAAACTCCAGCGATTTCCGGAAATGAAATTATCACAGATGCAGGATGTTGCTGGGTGCAGGGCCGTGGTTGAATCTGTCTCTCAAGTCGTAAAGCTTGTCAATTTGTACAAAAAGAGCGACATCAAACACAAATTAGTGCATGAAGATGATTACATCCAGCACCCGAAAGAGTCTGGGTATCGAGGCGTCCACCTTGTCTATCGCTACTTTAGCGACAGAAGCGAGTTGTATAACGATCTGAAGGTGGAGGTTCAGATACGCAGTTACATGCAGCATTACTGGGCAACTGCGGTTGAAACCGTTGGGACTTTCATACAACAGGCATTGAAGTCCAGTCAGGGCGAAGAGGATTGGCTTAGGTTCTTCGTGTTGATGGGTGCAGCTATCGCTGCGCGAGAGGGCACGCCTCCGGTCCCTAATGCTCCGGTTAATCGGAGGGAATGGAGGGCGGAGCTTCGGCACTACGTAAACGCTCTTGACGTGGAAAACCATTTGCGTGTCTATGCTTCGGCATTAACTGCGCCGGAACGCGTCGGTCAGGATGCACACTATTTCTTGCTTGAATTAGATCCCGTCGCAAGAGAAGTTAAGGTTACGGGATATAAGCGCGACGAGTTGGAGAAGGCATCGAATGACTACTTGAGCGCTGAGCGCTCCGCTATTTCTGGCAGGACCTTCCACGATGCCGTGCTGGTATCTGCCGAATCTCTCAAGTCGCTGAAGCTGGCATACCCTAATTACTTTCTAGACACGCACCGCTTTATTCAGGTGATGAAACACGCGGTCGGGAAACCGAAACCATACGACGGGCAAACGGAGTTTCCATTTATGAGGGGGCAATAAAAACATAGGCCGGTGGCCCAGAGTTGGCTCTTTTTCCAACTCTGGGGCTTTTGCGAGCCACGCGGTGGCGGCGGGCTCCCCAGGCAAAGGCATTCGAGCTAGAGTAGTGCGTCCGAAGTGCGTGGCAGAGATATGCGGGTTCCATAGGGGTCCTTCGACTCCGCAAGCCGCAGAAAATGCGGCTTGCTCCGCTCAGGATGACAGCGCCTTTATTGATGATAGCGGCCTTTATTGTCGCGAACTTGTGACGCAGTACCCTAGTTTGCCAATCCTGCGTTCTCGGGTGCCTTTCACGGGGCCGAGTGACCCCGCCGGTGGCATCCGAGCTAGAGCGGAATAGGAAGATGGAAGTGGCGCTTCTTTTTCGGCTTGCGGCTCGACGATGCGTTCTTGGCATCATCCTTGGTGGTGGCCGTGGACGATGAGGCTTTCGCATCCGCTTCAGTGGATGAGGTTGACACACTCTCATTGAGTTGAGAGGGCGCGGGCGTGGGAACATCGCTGGGGTTCACAGCCGCTTCAGGCGAGCGCGGCAGCGGTTGATTCTCCGGAATCTTTCCGGCTTCTTTGACGGTCTCCACCGAAACCTTGCCTGTACCGGACTTAGCCTCCATCTCGGACTGCACTATGGAATTGATCTCGCGTACCAGCTTGGGCGCGTCGGTCTCCTTTGGATCGACCAGGGTTGGCTGGCCGAACCTGGCTGCGGCGGTGGTGTCCGGACGCTTTTCCATGTTGTTTATGAAGCGATCATAGCGAGTGCTGGCAACGCGGCTTGACAGCTCCTTCTTGTTCTGGGCAATCGCTTCCGGCGTGGGCGTAGGTACGGGGCGGTTCATCGCAGCCAGGCGCTTGCGGGCGTCCTGGTAGCGCGGCATTGCAGGATAGCGGGTGACAATTTTGCTGTAAGCCTGGGCGGCATTATCCTGGTAGCTCTTGATCAGCCGCTGCTTGAGTTCATCTGAAAGTTTGGCGGCGCGGGTGCGGTCGACCTGCTGCTCATAGGCCTGGCCGAGAAGGTAGAGCGCCTCATCGGAGCGGCTATAGAGCGGATATGTGTCGGTGAGGGTTTTGGCTCGCGCGATGGCCGCCAGCAGGGACTGACGCTCGTAATAGAAGTGGGCGATGCGGAACTGACGCTCGGCCAGCACCTCCTGCACCTCGAGCAGGCGGCGGCGCGCGATGTCGGCGAGTTTGCTGTCCGGATATTGGAGCAGCAACTGGCGGTATTCTTCCTCGGCGCGGCGGGCATGGGTGTAATCGCGATCCGGCTTCTCCATCTGACGATAGTGGATATCGGCGATCTTGAGCTGGGCTTCAGCGGCTTCCGCCATGTTGGGGAAGAAGGTGATGAAATCGCGAAACTCGGTTTCTGCCTGGGCCAGCCCCGCGCTTGTGCCTTCCTGATACCAGGCTTCGCCGACGGTGAGTTTGGCGCGGGCGACGAACTCCGAGTCCGGATAGGTGTTGATGAGCGTCTGCAAGGTCATGCGGGCGACGTCATACTTGTGCTCCTTCATGGCCTCCATGGCGCGATCGAAGAGCACCTTATCAGGCTGCTTGGAGTTGATATGAGAGAGCGGGTTGGCGGCCTTCTGGTTCTTGCAGGCGACGCCAGCCAACAGGCTTGCGGCCAGCAGCAGGGCTATGAAAAGGCGACGAAACATGCCGGAGACACCTCGGTAGAACTTGAATACTGCGCTTAAGCCTTTTGCGCGGTTGCCGCACGGGCAGCCTGCAGAAGTTGTTGAACATTGCGGCCAGGATCGCCATGGCCAAAGACAGCATTGCCGGCAACCAGTATGTCGGCACCTGCCTGGACCACAGCGTCGATGGTATCAAGAGCGATGCCGCCATCGACTTGAATGCGGAAGCCAAGATGGCGTTGCGCACGTAATTCGGCAAGGCGGCGAATCTTTCCCAGGGTGCGGGGAATGAACTTCTGTCCGCCGAAGCCGGGATTTACCGACATGACGAGGACATAATCCACCACGTCTAGTATGTCGGTGAGGGTGGCGACGGGCGTGGCAGGGTTGATGACCACCCCGGCCAAGGCTCCAAGCGAGCGAATGTGCTCGACCACGCGGTCGAGATGGACGCAGGCTTCCTGATGGACGCTGATCCAGTTGGCTCCGGCATCGACGAAGGCCGGAACATAGTTGCCGGGGTTTTCGATCATCAGATGCACGTCCAGCACGACCTGGGCTGGAAGATGCTTGCGCAGGGCAGCCACGACGGGAGGGCCGATGGTGATGTTGGGGACGAAGTGGCCATCCATCACATCGACGTGCAGCAGGGTTACGCCCGCATCCAGCACGGGCTGCACGTGCCCGGCAAGGCGGGCAAAATCAGCCGATAAAATCGATGGCGCGATCTCGATCAAACAGTTCTCTCGTGGAGTTCTCTGTGGAAAATTTTAACACGCGAGCGGCTGGAGCTCCGATTCCATATTGCGCTTTCGCGCCGCTTCTTCGATTTCCGCCGTCCCGGAGCCGCTGCCGGCGTGGTAGGCTGCTGAACATGGCGCTGGTGGAAACCGAACATCTTAGCAAGATTTTTGACGCGGGCGACGCCTTTGGGCGCGGCAGAGGAAATAGCGTTTGCGCCGTGGATGACGTTTCGCTCTCGATTGAACAGGGCGAGACCCTGGGACTGGTGGGCGAGTCCGGCTGCGGCAAGAGCACGCTTGGCCGGCTGATATTGCGACTGATCGAGCCGACGAGCGGGGTGGTGCGCTTTGACGGCATCGAGATCACGGCGCTAGGGGCGCGGGCGCTGCGTGAAACCCGACGGGAGATGCAGATCATCTTCCAGGATCCGTTCGGATCGCTCGACCCGCGGCTGACGGTCGAGGAGATTATCACCGAGCCGCTGGCGATCCACGACGAGCTGGGAAAGCCGATGCTGCGGCAGCACGCGGCTGAGCTGATACGGGCGGTGGGGCTTGAAGTAAGCGCCCTGGGACGCTTTCCGCACGAGTTCAGCGGCGGACAGCGGCAGCGCATCGCAATTGCGCGCGCCCTGGCGCTGCGTCCGCGTTTCATCGTCGCCGACGAGGCGGTGAGCGCGCTGGACGTGAGCGTGGGGGCGCAGATCGTGAACCTGCTGAAGCAATTGCAAAAAGAGTTTGGGCTGACCTACCTGTTCATCTCGCACTCGATGCCGGTGGTGCGCTATCTCTCGACACGGATCGCGGTGATGCGGGCGGGAAAGATCGTCGAGATTGGCGATGCGGAACAGATTACGAGCGCGCCAAGGCATGAGTATACGAAGGAGCTGTTGAGAGCGGTGGAGGAGTAGGGGTTACCGAGGCCGAAGATGCTGAGGAACTACTACATCAACAGAGAATTTATGGTTTCCGCTACGGCGCGCAGAGTCTATCGCGCGGCGGCTGTTGCTTCGCTGGGAATGGGAGTGATGTTTCTGGCGCTGAAGATCGCAGGCGGAGTTCCCCACGGACTTCTCCCGATTGTCAAAATACTTTTGTTTGCCGGTGCCATTGGCACTGCATTGACGCTTGTCGCAATGGAGTACTTTCTGTTCGGCTTCGACAAGTCATCCGCGATAAAAAAGGCGTTCTGGTTTTGCATAATGCTGAAAATTCCACTCCTTGGGGCGGCCCTATACTGCTTTCTCGTGTACTCCCGTTCGGCTGTGGTGAATGCCCCTGCGCGGGAGAGAGCTAAGTTCGTGTAGGCATAGGACGGTTCCGAAGAAGGCGCATGCAGTCAAAGGCAGGTCGAGGCCGAAGGGACTCTGGCGCGTCATCGGAGATTTGAGCAGTGCAGGGATTCCTCGCGAGGCTCGGAATGACACCTCAGGAGCAGGAGCAGGGGAAGAGCACTGGAGGCACCCGCCAGTCCCGGTGTCTGCCTTCTACTTCTTCCCATCCTTCTGTAACTCACGGTAGACATCGCTCTTGCTGATTTTCATTTCTTTGGCGACGCGCTTCATGGCATCTTTTTCGTCGAGCGACTCGGACTTCATCAACTCGCGGACACGGGTGCGGGCGTTTTTCTGGGTTACGGCGGGAAGGCCGTGCTGTTCTTCGGCGCGGCCCAGGAGGAGGGTGATTTCGCCGCGGATTTCGTCGCGCTTTTTGAAATCCTCGAGGGCCTCGGCGGCGGTGGCGCGGACAAACTCTTCGTAAATCTTGGTGACCTCGCGGGCTACGACGACGCGGCGATGCGCGCCCATGACCTCGACGACGTCCTCGAGGGCTCCGAGGAGGCGGTGCGGCGCTTCGTAGAAGATCTGGGTTCGGGTGGAGTGCTGAATGCCCTCGAGGAACTTGCGGCGCTGGCCTAGCTTGGAGGGGAGATAGCCGTGAAAGACAAAGGAATCGGTGGGCAGGCCGCTGGCGACGAGCGCGCTGAGAAAGGCGGAGGCTCCGGGAATCGGGACGACGGGAATCTTGTGGCGGATGGCAAGCGAGGCGAGGCGGAAGCCGGGATCGGAGACGCCGGGCATTCCGGCATCGGTGACGAGGGCGATGGAATGTCCCTGTTCGAGGAGCATGATCAGCTCCGCCGAACGGGTGAGCTCGTTGTGCTGGTGGTAGCTGATGGTGCGGGTCTCGATGCCGTAGTGATTGAGCAATTTGGCGGTCTGCCGGGTGTCTTCGCAGGCAATCAGATTGACCTCCTTGAGAATGCGGAGGGCGCGCAGGGAGATGTCCTCAAGGTTGCCGATTGGAGTGCCGACAAGATAGAGCGAAGGTTGAGTTGCAGGCATAACCGATCCTCCGGAGCAACGGCCACCGGCAGCGGCGCCATTGGTGCAGAAAATGATGCGTTCAACGCGAAGTGTAGCAGAGCACGAGAGGGCAAAATTGACCGCATCGGGCGGAGGAACCTAGAATCAAAGCAGGTAGAGGAGAATTATTGCGCCGCGCCAGAGGTTCCAGGCGAGGTTAGCCCGAAGGAATCATGCCCTTATACGAATATCTGTGCAGTGCGTGCGGTCATCGATTTGAGCGCATCGTGAAGTTCTCTGACGCTACGCTGACGACTTGCCCGGCGTGCGGCAAGGAGACGATTAAACAGGTGATCTCGGCTCCGGCGGTGCAATTCAAAGGCTCCGGCTGGTATGTGACCGATTACGCCCGGAAGGCTCTGCCGGGCACGCCCTCGGCGGCACAGCTAAAAAGCGGCTCGGAGAGCGCGCCGGAGACGGGCGGCAGCAGTAAGCCGGAGAGCTCTTCGGGCACGTCGTCCAGCGAGTCGTCTGCTTCCGGCAGCGGAGAGAAAAGTTCGAGCAATGGCGCGTCCGGCACGGGCGGGGGTAACGCGGGCGGCGGAAGTTCTGGGAGCAGCTCGGGCAACAGCTCATCGGCAGAAAACAAGTAGGCAGCTGCTCTTCCCACCTTATCCGCGCAAAGACAGCGCGCCGAAGGTGGGGCACCTGTGATCGCTCAGGAGCAAATGCAAGAACAAAGGCGAGGGCAAGGTCAACTACCCCACATTTGCCAAAGGCAGGCAAATATGGGCCACCAGAACACCAGGGCGTGAATCGTTATTATCTGTTGCAACATCTATTTCTTATGACCGCAGCAGATGCGGCCGGGAGGTAGCAGATGATCACGCTTCGTCGCGCTGGGCAGCGCGGGCACTTCAACCATGGATGGCTCGACACCTATCACACGTTTTCCTTTGCCGATTACCACGATCCGGCACACGTTCACTTCCGCTCGCTGCGGGTGATCAATGAAGACGCGATCGCCGCGGGGCGCGGCTTCGGCATGCATCCGCACGAGAACATGGAGATCATTACCTACGTCCTGAGCGGGGCGCTGGAGCATCGCGACAGCCTGGGGAACGGCGAGGTGATCCGCCCCGGCGACAGTCAGCGGATGAGCGCAGGCTCGGGAATCATGCACAGCGAGTTCAACCCATCAGCGAGCGAGGCGGTGCATCTGTTGCAGATCTGGATTCTGCCCGACGAGGACAAGCTGGAAATTGAGCCGGGGTACGAGCAGAAGGCTATTCCGGATGAAGAGAAGCGCGGACGGTGGCGGCTGCTTGCCTCGCCGACGGGAGAGCAGGGCTCGGTGCAGATTCATGCCGACGCAAAATTGATGGTGACCAGGCTGGCGGCGGGCGAGAGCCTTGCGATTACGCTGCCAGCAGGGCGCTATGGCTGGCTGCAGATGGCAAGGGGCGCGGCAAGCCTCAACGGCACGGCGCTTGAGCAGGGCGACGGAGCCAGCATCAGCAATGAAAGCGCGCTGACGCTGAGGGTTGCGGAAGATGCCCAGGATGAGGCCGAGGTGCTGCTTTTTGATCTGGCTTGAAGTGGATTGGGGACAGTAACGGGCCGCGAAAGAACTCGGGCGGCGAATGTTCCGTGCAGCTTGATAACTGCCCCACTCAAGCCAACAACGGGCTTGAATGGGCCACCTGTCAAAATCAAGATCAAAGTCAAAGTCAAGAACCCCACCCTAGCCAAAGGAGGATGGGGCACCCGTATGACGCACTGCATTAGGCGGGCTGGGCTGTTTCCTCCGGCTGCGGGGCTGATTCGGCTGGCTTGTGGTGGATCTCAAAAGTCAGCTCTCCGTTCTCAGAATCGACCACAACGTGATCGCCATGCAGCACCTCGCCATCGAGGATCTTCATCGCCAGGGGATCCTGGATCAGGCGCTGGATCGCACGCTTCAAAGGACGCGCGCCATAGGCCGGATCATATCCGCTGGTAAAGAGGGTGTGCTTGGCGGCATCGCTGAGTTCAAGGGTGACCTTGCGGCCGACCAGCAGCTCTCTCAAGTCCTGCAAGCGGAGATCGACGATCTTTGTAAGCTGCTCGGTTCCGAGGGGGCGGAAGACCACGATATCGTCAATGCGGTTGAGGAACTCCGGCTTAAAGTGTCCACGCAGGGCGGTCATGACCTGCTCGCTGGCACGCTGAAAGCGCTCGGGCGAAGTCAGATCGCCGGAGAGCGAGAGCGAACCGATGTTGGAGGTCATGATGAGAATAGTGTTTTTGAAATCGACGACGCGGCCCTTGCCGTCGGTCAGACGTCCATCGTCCATGATCTGGAGAAAGACGTTGAAGACATCCGGATTGGCCTTCTCGATCTCATCAAAGAGCAGTACCGAGTAGGGACGGCGGCGCACGGCTTCGGTTAGCTGGCCACCCTCCTCGTATCCGACATAGCCGGGAGGGGCGCCGATGAGGCGGGAGACGGAGTGCTTTTCCATATATTCACTCATGTCGATGCGCACCATGGCGTGCTCGTCGTCGAAGAGGAACTCCGCCAGGGCCCTGGCCAATTCGGTTTTGCCGACGCCGGTGGGGCCAAGGAAGATGAACGAACCGATGGGACGGCGCGGATCGCTGAGGCCGGCGCGGGAGCGGCGGATGGCGTTGGAAACCTTCTCGAGCGCTTCGTCCTGGCCGATGACGCGATGACGCAGGCGGGACTCCATCTGCACCAGCTTCTTGACCTCGCCTTCGAGCATCTTTGAGACGGGAATTCCGGTCCAGCGGCTGACGATGCGGGCGACATCTTCTTCGTCCACCTCTTCCTTGAGCATGCGGGACTGGTTCTCTCCGGCCTTTGCGGTGAGTTCGGCCATCTGGCGCTCAGCCTTGGGAAGTTCATCGTATTGCAGCCGCGAGGCACGCTCGTATTCGCCACGGCGCGCCGCTTCCTGCTGCTGCAACTTCAACTGCTCGATGGATTCCTTGAGCTTGCGGACTTCGGCAATGCTGTCTTTTTCGGCACGCCAGCGCGCCTTGAGCGCGGTCGCCTGTTCGCGTATTCCGGCCAGCTCACGTTCCACAATGGCGAGGCGTTCGATCGAGTTTGCGTCGGTTTCCTTCTTCAATGCCTGACGCTCGATCTCGAGATTGGTGACGCGGCGCTGGAGCTGGTCGATCTCGGTAGGCATGGAATCGATCTGAATGCGCAGCGAAGCGGCCGCCTCGTCGATGAGATCAATCGCCTTATCGGGCAGAAAGCGATCGCTGATGTAACGATGAGAGAGCACGGCCGCCGATACGATCGCCGAATCCTTGATGCGCACGCCGTGGTGAACCTCATACTTTTCCTTGAGGCCACGGAGAATCGCAATCGTGTCTTCGACGGAGGGCTCGCCGACGTAGACGATCTGGAAGCGACGCTCGAAGGCTGCGTCTTTTTCGATGTACTTGCGGTACTCGTTCAGGGTGGTTGCGCCGATGGCGCGGAGTTCGCCGCGAGCGAGAG
This sequence comes from Candidatus Korobacteraceae bacterium, assembly GCA_049521655.1. Lineage (GTDB taxonomy): Bacteria > Acidobacteriota > Terriglobia > Terriglobales > Acidobacteriaceae > TOLSYN. The sequence continues at coordinate 144,730 of JBEKOO010000001.1, read as the reverse complement.
CGGGCTTGAGCATATTGCTGGCGTCCATTGCGCCTTCAGCGGCACCGGCGCCAACCAGAGTGTGAAGCTCGTCGATAAAGAGAATGATGGTTCCGGCGCTCTCTTCAATGTCCTTGAGCACGGCCTTCAGACGGTCCTCGAATTCTCCGCGATACTTCGCTCCGGCAACCATGGCACCGAGATCGAGCGAGACGACACGCTTGTTCTTGAGCTGCTCAGGGACATCTCCGAGCACGATGCGCTGGGCCAGGCCCTCGACGATGGCGGTTTTGCCGACGCCGGGCTCGCCGATGAGCACCGGATTGTTTTTGGTGCGGCGGGAGAGGACTTGAATGGTGCGGCGGATCTCTTCGTCGCGGCCAATGACGGGATCGAGCTTGCCGCGCCGCGCCAGCTCGGTCAGATCACGGGCATAACGCTCGAGAGCCTGGTACTTGGATTCGGGATTCTGGTCGGTGACGGTCTGGGTTCCGCGCACCGCCGCCAACGCCTTGAGCAGAGTGTCCTGGGTGACTCCGAGGGCGGCGAGCAACTGCCGCGCGGGGTCGCGCTTGAGCCCGATGAGACCGAGGAGAAGATGTTCGGTGGAGACATACTCGTCCTTGAAATTCGCCGCGGCTTTGAAGGCAAGATCGAGGAGCTTCCGGGTTTCGTCCGAGGGAGGCGGCTCGGAGGCAGGGTCAGAGAGCTTGGGAAGTTTTGCGATCTCCTGCTGCAACTGCGCCTGCAAGGCCGGAGTCTGCACTCCGGCGCGCGCCAGCAAAGGAAGAACGATGCCGTCACGATCCTCGAGCAGCGCTGCCAGCAGATGCAGCGGAACAAGTTCGGGATTGCCATTTTCGCTCGCCAGTTCGCGTGCGCGCTGCATCGCTTCCAACGACTTTTCGGTCAGCTTATCCCCGCGGATTGCCATAACAACGCTCCTCCCACCGCAACCTCGTGCTGCGAGTCAGTTCACTCATCCAAAGTGCGGCGGATAAATTCTATTCCTGAAACTCAAATGGGGAGCAGGATTGCATGAAGCCGGCCAAAAGGCTCCCCGGCCTGGATGTTTGGACGGCCGCTTCAGAAAATTGATCTGAAGGGGCGGTCACTGGGTGATTGCCTCATAGGGGGTTTGATGCACTATCAGCATGAAGGAATCATGAAATATGAGTGGATTATTGTCAAATAATTTTGTAGACATTTGTTTTCGTTTATTAGAGATGGATAAGATATTTGTTATCAATTATTTGAATAAGTCGATGAGCGCGGTGGAGAATCCGAGGCTGGAGTGACGGCGGAAGAGCCTTTGGGTCGGGGTCGCCTGTTTGAGCAAGGCTGGGATTCCTCACTGCGTTCGGAATGACACCTCAGGAACAAAGGCGAAGCCAGCGAGGGTGGTTCGGGAAGCGGGCTAAGCCGTGGCCGATGCCGGCTTTTTCCTCGGATTTGGCTTTCGCAATGCCTGATGGCAGGCGCGAGCAATTAGGATGATTGCGTGGGGTGCAGGATCGTCAATCTCGAAGAAGGGCGACCGACGGTCAATGCCGCCCTGTTGCGGCTGGATCACGCGCTCTCGGGGGCGCGCGCCGATGGCGTTCTGCTGCTGAAGCTGATTCACGGATACGGCTCGAGCGGGGTTGGCGGACGATTGCGCGAAGAGATATGGAAGGCGCTCGACCGCTTGAAGCGCGACGGAGTGATCTCGGGGTTCATCCCCGGAGAGGATTTTCGTCTCTCCGATGAAGCCACTTGGGCACTGGTGAAGCGCGACAAGGCGATCAAGGAAGATCGCGACTTCGGGCGAGGCAATCGCGGTATCACGATGGTCGTTCTTTAGGGCGCCACAAAAAAGGAAAAGGCCGGCCGATGATCGGGCCGGCCTTCGCGACAGATGGAGACTACTTCTTTTTCGGCGGAGCGATTGCGTCTTTTACAGCCTTGCCGACATAGAACTTCACCACGGTCTTGGCCGGGATCTTGATGGGATCGCCGGTTTGGGGATTGCGGCCGATGCGCGCCTTGCGAGCCGACTTCTTGAGACGGCCGAGGCCGGGAAGAACAAATACGTCGTTCTTCTTTGTTTCCTTCACGGCAATTTCAGCCAGCGTGGTCAAAAACAGTGCTGCGGTCTTGTTGCTGGTTTCCAGCTTTTCAGCCAGAAGACGGACGAGAGCAGTCTTGGTCAAGCTTGCAGCCATGTTGGTTATTCCTCCTTGAAGATGAAGCGCGACATGCGCTTCAGTCCCGCACATCTTAACTCAGTATTTTTGCGGGTGACAAGCACTTTCGCCTTATTTTATGCGGGTTTTTCCACAGGCGTGCTATTTTCGAGCTGCATTCATGCACGCTTCAAGGCCCGGAGCCTGCCCAACCGGTTGTGCATTGGTGAATCGATCGGCGTATCCATACTATCTATTGTGTGGTTCCGGCCCCGTGTTTTCGCGGCTGCGGGCATAATAGGCAAGGCGTAAATATTTGCTGGAAATTGCGGAGTCAATGGAGCGAGTCTTCCTATCACTGGGTTCGAACCTCGGCGACCGGGTTGCAAATCTGCGGCGGGCGATTGCCTGGATACGCGGATTTGCGCAGGTGATTGCGATCTCCGACGCCTATGAAAGCGAGCCTGTCGAGTTCACCGCGCAGCCGTGGTTCGTCAACGCGGTGGTGGAAGTTGCCATGGAGGAGGCGATTGCGGCGGGGTCGGCGGGGCGAGGAGTTACAGAGGTTCAGGCGGAAGAGCTTCCGTTGCGCCTGCTGCGGAATCTTCTGCGAGTGGAGCTTGCGATGGGCCGCGAGCGCGGCGGTGAAGGCTATATCGCCAAGGGGCCTCGCATCATAGATCTTGATATTGTGTTGTATGGCAATCGCGTGATTGGCTCGGCGGAGCTTGTGATTCCGCACCCGGCGATGCACGTGCGCCGCTTTGTTTTGCAGCCGCTGGCACAGATTGCGCCGGAGGTTGAGCATCCGATTCTGCGGCGAAGCGCGTTGCAACTGCTTAAGGCGCTGCCCGTATCCGGCGCGCTGGTGCGCAGGCTGGGAGCCTTGGATTCAGCGGAGGAGTAAATGAGGCGTGTGGTGGAATGGAGTGTAGAGTGGGTGGCGGCGACGGATGCAAGAGCGGAGGGTGGTTTGCCGAAGAGCATGGGATCGGCTTGGCGCAACGGTTTTTTATTTGGACTCTTGATGGCAATTTGTTTGGCTCTGTTTGCGCCGTGCGCCGGTGCGAGCGAAGCCGTGGCTGCGGCAGCCAATGCCTATGCGGCGTCGGCGGTCACGCCGCCCGCTTCGGGCTCCGGCGGTGAAGCGCAGGGAAAGCTGAGCCTGGCGCAGAAGCAGGGATTGGCCGACACCGCCCTGCTGGACTGGGTGATGGAGAACTCGGGGCCAGTCAAGGGCGACATGCGCGCCGGAGAGCTGCGGATTGCGTTTACGGTGACGCCCGCCGAGGGCTGGTGGGATAAGGCGGGCGACGGCAAGCTGGCGTGGCATGACGCTCCGGATAACAGCGTTCATCTCCGCATCTTCGTTGTTGACGACAACGACGGGAGATTTGTACCGGGGCTCAGCGTCCATGCCATGCTGATCGACGCGAACGGCAATGAGCAATCGGCGCCCGCGGATTTCGGCTGGTATCCGCTGATCAATGCCTATGGAGGAAACTTTCCGCTCGACGCCGAGAGCAGCTACACGCTGCGGGTCACGGTCGATCCTCTGCCGCGGCTCCACGCATTCGATGAGGGCAGACGCTTCCGACAGACGATGATCGCGGAATTTCCGCCGGTGCAAATTGGGTTCGACGCAGTGGAGCAGTTGCCGCTTGCGACCGAGACCGGCCTGGCCAGTGAGGCGGAGCTGTTGCGGCCCGGCAATGCCGCGCTGGGCGCGGCAATTACCGCACTCTGGAAAGAATCCGTCTCGGGAGTTGAGAAGGCCGACGGCGATTACTTCACCGGCTATGCGCTGGACTTCTCGGCCTTGGTGACACCAATTCCGGGCGCGATGATCCATATCGGCAACATGATTGGCCAGGGCGGCAAGAACAGCTTGCAGGTTGTGCTGCTGGTTCGCGATTCGCGCACCGGGCGATTCATTCCCGCGCTGAAGCCACAGGCCAGCCTGATTGCCGCCGATGGCAAGTCTTACGGCCCCGGCGAGTTGTTTCTTGCCTGGCATCCGTGGCTGAACCACTACGGGCGAGCTGCGCGCATTCCGCGCAAGGGACTGTACAAGCTGCGGGTACACTTTGATGCGCCGGGCTTCCGGCGCTGGGGGCGGCAGAGCGAGCGATTCGCCGCGCCGGGCGATGTGGAATTCGAGAAGCTGCGGCTAACGCCGGAAAAGAGGGAGTAGCGCGTTGAGCGAGGCGAAGAGCGCCGAAGAGATTGCGTCCCTGGTCTCCGGCTACATCAGTGAAAATCCGGGCGCAGTGGTTGTGGAAGAGGGCAAGCAGCTCTTTGACTTCACGGCTGCGCATTATTCCGCCGCGCCGGAGCGCGGGCGTTGTTTGCTGCAGATATGGTCGGAGGAGAGCAACATCGTCCGGCGCGCCGTCAGTGCGGAGATCAAGAATGGAATTCTGAAGCTTTCGGTGCTGCGCTTCGGGCAATCCAAGGCCTCGCGGATGGAGATTTGCGCCAAGGCCGAGCGACGGTCTCCTTCGGCACTGAAAGCCATGCGGGCAGGGTATCAGCGGACGCTGCAGCGGAGCGTGGAGCAGATTTTTCCCGGCTGGACGCTGGAACGCATGACGACGGCTGCCGATCTTGAACACTCGTTTGGCGCGGTCTGCACGCGCGGACTGTTGCGACGCGGGCTGGAGCGCATCGCGGTGGTTGGCTGCGGCGAAGGTGAAGCGCAGGCGACTATCGACAATTCGGTTGCGGTGGCCGTTTTGTGGCTGGACTATTGCCGCGAACATTTTGCGGCTAAATCGCACGTCGGGGCGCTGGCGCTGTTCGTTCCCGAGGGGCGCGCGCAAACGGTGCAGATGCGTCTCTCCCACCTCAATCGCGAGGCCGCGCAGTGGCGGCTGTTCGCCCTCGACGAGGCGACGGGGCAAGCCGAGGAACTGGATCTTGCAACCGAGTTGAATCTGAACACCGGCCTGGTGCAATGCTTCAATCGCGAGCAGACGCTTGAGCGCTTTGCCAAATCGGTCGGGAGGATGCGCGCGCTGTGTCCCAAGGCTGAGGCCGTGGCGCAGAGCGCTTCGGCGGTCAGCTTCCGCTTTCATGGATTGGAATTTGCGCGGGCGACACTTGAGGCCGACAGCCATTTCCGGGTCGGCGAGCGCGTCGTCTTTGGCGCTCCGCCCGCCGAGTACGAGTGGAACGAAGAGAACGAAGCGCTGCTGGTGAAATTAATCGAGCGACTGATGCTCAAACGGGTTGGCCGCGATCACACCCATCCCTTCTATCGCCTGCAGCCCGAGCGCTGGCTGCAATCGGTGGTGGAGCGCGACATCACGCAGCTTGATGCGCGGCTGGACCCAACGATGCTGTACTCGCAGGTGCCTGCTTTTGCCGCCTCGGAGCGCGCCGTGATCGATTTGCTGTCAATCACGCGCGATGGCCGGCTGGCGGTGATCGAGCTGAAAGCCGCCGAGGATTTTCACCTTCCGGTTCAGGGGCTGGATTACTGGGCGCGGGTACGCCAGCATCATCGGCGGGGCGAGTTTCAGCGCTATGGATACTTTCCCGGCCGCATTCTCTCGGAGCGCGATCCGATCCTCATTCTGGCGGCACCGGCTCTGCACGTGCATCCTTCGACGGCAACCATGCTGCGTTACTTTTCGCCAGAGCTGGAGTGGAAGCTGGTGGGACTCGACGAACGCTGGCGCGATGGGATTCGCATGGTGTTTAGCAAGCAGAGGGAGTGAGCGGGCGCGAAGCAAGATTGTTGGACAAAAGGCGATTTCTCGGTAGCAATCGCAACCCACATAGCCTCCAAGCACGAATGCCGGACGCTCGACAACTGATCAGACGACAACTGATTGCTGCTCGTTGCGACGGCCTCCAACGGCTCAAATTGAAGGTAGCAATTGATAGTGATATGGCGTTTATCGTCCAGAATTGAAATGACATCCGAAACAGTGAAGATCGGCTTTGATGTTATGTCCCTCGGAGAGAACATTGTTCCTCGGCATGAAATGTCTCCCCCAAAACGCGCAACGCTCCTACCAGTATTCCGAACATGCATATCCAAGAAGACATAAAGAGAAACCAATTGCTTCGGGAAGAGTATTCCAAGCCAGCGGACACAGCGACCAAGAGGGAGACAAGAATGACGAAAACGCTCCCCCTAAAACCAAGCGAAGCCATCTTCTCCGGACGATACAAAACCAATCCCCAGAGGAGAGAAGCAAGTGCAAGGCCGCCTATCGTAACATCCATTAGCGAGACATGTATAAACTGAGACTGTGACGATATCCATCCCGTTGTCAACGTGATAAGAAACACAGGAATAAGCATTACGCCGTACACACTGTTATGCGGCACAGTTCTTTCCGCATCAACTGGAAACCCTGACTTTCCGGCAGCAGACCCGAAGCCTCCAACTCCGAGGAGAACAAAGTTAACAGCCAAGTATGCTACCGCGCCCATGAATGATGCTGCATACTGTCGAATGAGGGACAGCGGAACTACGCTCATGATCGCCAGTATCGCAAGCACCATAGTCTGCCAAGAGATTAGAAGACATATCGTCGCAAGTCTCTGGTTCGATATCCCAGAGCATTCGTTTGCGCCAATGGTCCTCCGCAGTGACGGAAGGGCTGGAATGAACTCTGCTAGAAGCAGGCAAACCAGACCCGGCTGAACAAATCGATATGGAACAAAAACAAGTAACGCTACGCCAACGAAACAGCAGAGTGAGGTGAGCCACTTAATCAAATGCATAACCACCGCCAAGCTGCAATTTGCAACCGCCTGATCATACTCATTCTAGACATTCAAAGTCGCCCTAAATTGGCCGCAGTGTGCAATTCCGCATTCCTGTTGATATCAGGCCTTGTCGCTCATTATCCCAGTACGGAAGTCGCTGTGGCTCCGACGTCGCCAGGGCACCCTGCTATTGGTTCCACTCAGAAAGAGTAGCTCCTCCTACAGCCCTGCCTCTTTGCTGCGGAAGATCCAGTAATCTCCGGCGGTCTCACTCAAATCTGCGGCGGGCTTTTCTCCTTTGAAGACCCTTCCCAGGGCGCGCACGACCCGGCGCATCGGTAAAACTCCGGCTTCGTCTTCAAAAAAAATCTCGCCCACTTTGCTGGTGCGGTAGTACCAGCGCTTGAGAATCGCCAGGTGCTCCATCCACTCCTGGGCGCTCTTGGGAGTGACAGGCTCAAGGGTGCGCAGCAGTTCCTTGATGCGAGCTTCCATGCTTTGCGTAGGGACGCTCTGGGTGGGAGCGCCCTGGGGATGGCCGCTCTCCGGCGGCTTCGGCGCGGCTTTCAGCGGGCGGGCGGTGACGTCGAAGGCGATGGGGCCTTGCAACATTCCTGCGGCGATGCGGAAGAGGGCGATGTGGCCGGGCAGATGCGAGGGTTGCAGCAGCAATCCATTGAGGCGGTCGATGCGATGGACAATTTCGGCGATGCGGCTTTGCACCGCTTTGAGCTTTTCCAGCCGCGCATGCGCAGCAGCAGCAGCTTCAAACTCGAGGCGCTCGCTGGCGTCGTCGCGGGCGCGGCCGATCTCGACCAGCAGCGAGTGGCCATGGCTTTCAAAGTATTGCCCGACGCGCTCGGACTCTTCGGCATAACGCTCGTCGGTGCATCCCTTGAAGCAGGGGGCGAGGCACATCTTCATCTCGGAATAGACGCAGCCGGGAAAACGCGGGTCCGGCTGGAGCTCTTCGGTGCAGCGGCGGAGAAGGAAAAAATCCAGCGAGTCGTTGGCGTACTGCTCGGCCTCGGCGCGGGAGGCAAAGGGACCGAAGCAGGCGCTTCCGGCGCGGAGGGAGCGAATGCGCGAGGTGACGGCAACGCGGGGATAGGGATTCTCTCGCAGCAATTGCACGAGGGGCGCTGGACGCAGGTGCAGGCGCTCGGCATACTTTGCGGGAAACTCGGCGCGGAGCAGGCGGTAGAGGGCAAAGGCTGCCTCGAAGTCTCCGCCGACCGGGCTCCACTCGAGAACAGAGACGCGCTCGCGCAGGCTGAGGCGACGGCCCTCGGGCGCAGAGAGAAGGCGCTGGAGGCGACGGCGGAGATTGGCTGTCTTGCTCACGTAGGGCTCGGCTCCGGCTTCTTTTGGACGGAGCACGAAGACCGCAGGCGCGGCGGGCAGCGCGGCGAAGAACTCGGCGTCGCGCGCGGGAGCGAACTCGGAGCGGGTCAACACAGCCGACAGTTTATCGCGAAGTCAGGCGTTCGGCACAGGTTGATGGCGGCTAGCGCAGGCTGGCGCTTTTGTATTTCATGCGGAAGTCTTCGCCTTCGACACGCACGACGCGGCACATCTCGTGGAGGCGGGAGCGCATGCGCTCGCCGATGCGGTCGCCGAGGGTTTCCTCGCGCGAGGCGCGCACGACGCGTCCCTCGGGTTCGGCTCCGGCGGGCGGCAGATCCTTGTAGTTGGTGGTGATGATGGTGGTCCGCTTGTCGTTATAGCGGGTGTTGAGGATGTGCGAGACCGTATCCCATACCCACTCGGTCGGCTTGGCTGCGCCGAGTTCGTCGAGGACCAGGACCTCGGCATCGAATACGGGGCGCATCACTTCCATCTCGGTCGCCTGCACGGAGGCGTTATAGGAGTTCTGAATCTCCTTGAGCAGCTCGCGGTAGTCGTAGAAGAGACAGGCGGTAGTTTTCTTCGAGATCAACTCCTTGGCGATGCCGACGGCGAGATGAGTTTTGCCGCAGCCGATGGGACCGGTCAGCAGGAGTCCGGCGCTCTCGATGGGAAACTCCTCGACGAAGCGCAGGGATGCCATGTGGGCCGAAGCCAGGGAGCGGAATGGGCCTTCGTGTTCGAAGTTGGAAAGCTCGCAGTGGCGGTAGCGGCGGGGAATGCGCGCTGCCTCGAGAAGGCGCTCGCCAAGCAACTGGCGGATGCATTCGCAGCGGGCGGCCCGCTCGACGCTGCGCCCGTTGTGCTCCACGGCAACCATGCGCCAGCCGGTGCCGGAGCAGATTGGGCATGGGGCGGCGGCTTCGGTGGGTTTTGCAGTTGGCATAGCTAGAGCTTGAGGCAGGCGCGCCCAGGATGCAAGGGCCAAGCAGCCCGGCGCGATAGGAACTCTGTGCGGAAGCTGTGGAAGACCGGGAATTGGCGTGAAACGCGAGTCCGCTTATCCGGGGATAAGAAACTCTTTCATTTCCGGTTTTTTGAATTGTTTTTCCCTTTTCTCTAACTGGTTGAGGCCTACCCCGGATAAAAAAAGCAACCGGAGCTCTCCTAACCGCCTCCAATAAGACAGATGAATGGTGCGCGGAGAGTAGTAACGCCGGGCGCTGCGATTTCAGGCGATGAACCCGTTGTCCTCCGGCCCCAGGCATTGTGGGCCCTCCCCCCGAACCGGCGTCAACCAGCGCCGCGTTCCAAGTGGTTCGATTCTCTGAAGTGAGTTTTGCCGAACCGTATTCCTGGCTGGTCCGGCGAGGCACTCCCCGTGATGTCTTCCTCATGCCGCTGGACGGCATTTTGAGGGGCAGGGCAGCGAGCGCCGAGCCGTGCCGCCGCATTTGTTTCACAGAATTTGTTTATAAGAAGGAGCCGCATGTCCACTACCAGCATTCCGCACGGAGCTTCGCTCGACCCGCACAGCGCGGGCGGGAATGAATCGACGCGAGGATTCCACCTCAACTGCCCTCCCCGCACATTTAACGCAGCGAAAGAACTTCCCAAGGGATTCATGGAATTTCTGCTGCCTTTGCACGAGCGCTTTACCCCCTGGCAGCAGAAGTTGGTTGCCAAACGCAAAGCTGCGCTTACGGCCTCGCACCAGGGCCAACTGCCTACGCATCTGCCGCCTAGTGCTGCGCAGAACGAAGCATGGCAGATCAACGTCCCGGAGTGGTGCCAGGACCAGCGCAATCAGATGACCGGCCCCGCCGATGAAGCCGAGCTGGTGGTGAAGATGCTGAACTCCGGCGCTCCCGGCGTGATGCTCGACCTGGAAGACTCGACAGTCAACGAGTGGGAGCACCAGCGGCTTGGCATGAGCAACATTCTTGACGCGCTGAAAGGTTCGCTCACATACGAGGACAAAAAGCGGGGGCGCACGGTTGGCATTGAGCCGAGCAAGACCGTGATCTGGACCCGGGTCCGCGGCCTGCACCTGCACCAGGGTGGAATTTTCGGTGAGGCACCGATGTCGGGCTCGCTCTTCGATGTGGCGCTGATGGCCTTCCAGATGTCGCCTGAGGCACTCCGGCATCCTCCGTGTTTCTACATTCCGAAGTCCGAGAGTGCCGAGGAAGCGCTGTGGTGGTCCGCTCTATTTGACGCCGTGGAAGATGCGCGCGGCTGGCAGCGGGGCACGATCCGCTGCATGGCGCTGGTGGAATCACATGCGCTCGCCTACCAGGCGGAGGAATTTCTCTACAACCTGCGCGGACACATTCTGGGTCTCGACCTTGGCCGGTGGGATTACATGGCCTCGCTGATTCACTACAACATCGAGAATCCGCGCTGGGTTCTGCCGGACCGCAACACGATTCCGCACGATGTTCCGTTTTTCCAGAATCTGCGCCAACTGCTGCCGGAGCTTTGCCACAAGCACACGGCGCTGGCGATCGGAGGCATGACTGCGCTGTATCCCAGCCGCGAAGACCCCGAACTGAACGCCCGCGCCCTTGCGGTACTGGAAAAGGACAAGAAGAACGAGGCGAGCCAGGGCTTTGATGGCGCCTGGACCGGCCATCCGGATCAGAATCAGATCGCGGTCGATCAGTTTCCGGTGCCGAACCAGATCTCGCGGCGCAACTCCGGTCCGCGATATCCCGACCTGCGTCCCGAGCCTACGGGCGTGGGCCAGCGCACGCTGAACGGAACACGTGCGGCGATTCGCACCGTGATCCGCTATCGCAATGGCGTACTCAACGGTAAAGGGGCAAGCCTGCTGGATGGCTACATGGAAGATTTGGCCACCGACCGCATCTACCGGCTGATGATCGCGCAGCGTATCAAGCACTGGCGGGTGACCCCGATTGTGGATGAGAACGGCAAGGCGGTTGAACATACGCCTGAGTTCATCACGCAGCTCTTCAACGAGGAGCTTGCGAAACTGATCGCCAATCCCGGCAAAGATCTCGGCACGCATGAGACTTTCCGCAAGGCGCGCGCCATCAGCGAAGCGATGGTGCGTAACAGCGAGATCGATCCGTTTTAACCGCTTTCCCTGGCTGGAGCGCGGCTTTCTCCGGCTGGAGCGCTGCATGGGCCTGCGCCCGGCGGCAGCTCCAGGCGGCGGAAGAGGGAAAACAAATGCAGAACGACAGAGGCGGCAAGAAGCAGCAGAACGATTCATCATCATAAAAAAAAGAGGAGTTACGACAGTGACTGCGAACAACAACGGCTTCGACATCACGAGAACCTGGAAGAGCGATGCACGCTGGAGCGGCATTGAGCGAACCTACACGGCAGCCGATGTGGAACGGCTGCGCGGCACCGTTCACGTGGAATACACGCTGGCACGGCTGGGCGCAGAACGGCTCTGGGAGCTGATGAATTCGCGCTCGCACGTGCAGGCACTGGGCGCGATGACGGGCAACCAGGCGATCGAAATGGTGGAGGCGGGACTCGACGCCATTTACGTCAGCGGCTGGCAGGTGGCGGGCGATGCCAACTCCGCGGGGCAGGTGTATCCGGATCAGAGCCTGTATCCATCGGACTCGGTTCCGCAGCTCTGCCGGCGAATCAACAACGCGCTGCTGCGCGCCGACCAGATCTGGCACCAGGAGGGCAAGAACCACAAGCACTGGGTGGCTCCGCTGGTTGCCGACGCCGAGGCGGGCTTTGGCGGAACGCTGAATGCCTTCGAACTGATGAAGGGAATGATCGAGTGCGGCGCCGCGGCGGTGCACTTCGAGGATCAGCTCAGCTCGGCCAAGAAGTGCGGACACATGGGCGGGAAAGTTCTGGTTCCGACACAGGAAGCGGTGCAGAAGCTGATTGCCGCGCGCCTGGCCGCCGACGTCAGCAACGTGCCCACGATCCTGATCGCGCGCACGGACGCCAACGGGGCCAAGCTGATCACCAGCGACATCGATCCGGCCGACGAGCCGTTCCTGACCGGCGAGCCGCGCACCGGCGAAGGCTTTTACCGCATCAAGAGCGGCCTGGAGACGGCCATCGCACGCGGCCTTGCCTATGCGCCTTACGCGGACATGATCTGGTGCGAGACGAGCGAGCCCAACCTGGACGAAGCGCGCCGCTTTGCCTCGGCGATCCATGCCCGCTTCCCCGGCAAGATGCTGGCTTATAACTGCTCGCCCTCGTTCAACTGGAAGAAGAAGCTCGACGACGTGACGATCGCCAACTTCCAGCGCGAGCTTGCCGCGATGAACTACAAGTTCCAGTTCATCACGCTGGCCGGCTTCCACGCGCTCAACTACACGATGTTCGATCTGGCACGCAACTACAAGCAGAGCGCGATGTCGGCGTACTCGATCCTGCAACAGAAGGAGTTCGCCGCCGAGCCGGAAGGCTACCGCGCCATCAAGCACCAGGCGTTCGTCGGGACCGGGTACTTCGACGATGTCGCCCAGACCATTGCGGGAGGGGTCAGCAGCACCACGGCGCTGCACGGCTCGACCGAGCAGGAGCAGTTCCATCCATGCGCGCGACTTGATTGCGAAAACCGCATTGAACCGAGCGCGATCGGTGCCGCCAAACGCAACTAAGCGGCAAGGAAACTTCGCTTCAGAAGCCCGGCTCCGATGGCCGGGCTTTTCTTTGTGCGCGGGCATTCCTAATCCGCCTATTTCGTTTGCGGCGGAAGGCGCTTTACAGAGCTGGATGGTTGGATCACAATTCCCCGGTAATCAAGGATGCGAAGGCCTTGGGCAGTTCCACGCGAACGCGACCGGGAGGGTTTCAGATCATGCATCTTAAAGCCGGGCTTCTTATTCTGCCTTTGATTCTGTCGACGGTTCATCTCCGTGCGGACGATGGAGCGGCTTCCATTCCCGCCGGCGGGGTGGTGGTGATGAAGCGGGAGGCGCGCATCACCATGGCCAAGGAAGTCCTGCAGATTTCCGCCAGCAAGGTGAATGTCGATTACGATTTCCGCAACGACAGCAATGAAGAGGTCACGACCGAAGTGGCCTTCCCGATTCCAACTTACAGATTGGCGGTGGGAGAGCTGATACCGTCGCAGCAAGGCTTCGATGATTTCCGGCTGTGGATCGACGGCAAACGGGCTAGCTATGTGACAGAGGCGAGAGCGTTTTGCAAGGGAAGGGAATACACCGAGCTGCTGACCAGCCTGCACGTCGATGTTGCGAGCTTTGGACATGTGGACACGAATAACGAGAGCCCGGATATCAAGAGACTCACGACCGGCCAGCGCAGCCAACTTCTGCAACTGGGGCTAATCGACAGCGAAGATGACAATGCGATGTGGACGGTGGAGAAGAAGTACTATTGGCGGCAGAAATTTCCGGCGCACGCCGTGGTTCATATCCGTCACGAATACACGCCAGCCCTGGGCTCGTTGAACAGCATTACGTACGGCATGGGGCCCGACCCCGACGCAAGCAGTGCGAAAGAGTTAAGCAGCTTCTGCATTGATGGGCGACTGCACACAGTTTTGCAACAGATTGCGAACAGCACGGATAAAGACGCCTACTATTTCTATGTCGATTTCATTCTTACGACCGCCAATACGTGGAAGACGCCGATAGAGGATTTCAGCCTGATCGTGGAGCGTCCGCACGAGAGAGAACCAGCGGCAAATTACGTGAGTTTCTGCTGGGATGGGCCGGTGATCAAGACTGACGCGGATCATTTTTCCGTCCACTCGATCAACTTTGTCCCGAAGAAAGAGCTGCGGATAGGATATTTTGTGGAGCGCAAGAGGTCCTAGAGCAATCGCCTGCGCAGTTTGCTTCTCTGCAACGCATTCTTTAGACTCGACTCTCAAAATTCTTTTGGGTTGTGTACGTGTGCGCTGCGGTTGAGATGCCTGCGCGATTGCCGGTTGAGGTTGTGGTGGGAGAAGCAATGCCGCAAACGGAAGCGACTCATGGCGAGTCGCGCCAGGAAAGAGGGAGGGAGCCTTCGTCATGGTGGCGGCGGCTGACGGCGGCGGTGTGGCTGCGCGCCATCCTGGCTGCGAGCGGAGCCGTTTTTCTTCCAGCGATTGGTTACGATTTTGTCTACGACGACAACCAGCAGATTCTGCTCAATCCGTGGCTGGCGGGATGGACGCACATCGGGCAGTTCTTTACCCGGCACCTGTGGGCCTTTTCGCCGGATTCTCCAATCAATACCGGTAATTTCTATCGTCCGCTGTTTCTGCTCTGGCTGCTGCTGCTGAACCATCTGAGCGGAGGCATTCCCGGCTTTTTTCATCTGGCGACGATCGCTTTGCACGTGGTCGCGGTTTACCTGTGCTACGCGCTTGCGGTGCGGCTTACGGGTGAGCGGGCGACGGCGCTGTTTGCGGCACTCATCTTCGGCCTGCATCCGGTCCACATTGAAGCCGTGGCGTGGATCTCGGGTGGCACCGAGCCTCTGTTCAGTGTTCCCTTTCTGGGCAGCCTGCTTTGCTATTTGCGCAGCGGCGATGAGGAAGGAAACCGCTGGGGATGGATGGCGGGATCATGGCTCTGCTTTGCGCTGGCGCTGCTGGGCAAGGAGACGGCGCTGGTGCTGCCCGGCGTGATTCTGGTTCACTGGCTGGCCTCGGGCGCTGCGCTCCGGGCTTCGGGCAAGTCCATCGGCACTCGTCGAAGAGTATCCGCGCTCAGGCTGCTGCTGCCTTACGTTCTGCTGGCTGGGCTCTATTGCTTCTGCCGCTACCGCGCACTCGGCGGATGGTCAGACACGAAGGCCTCGCTGGGACGGGAAGCCGTACTGACGCTTCCGCTGCGGGCGTGGTGGTACCTGGGGCAACTGGTGTGGCCATTCCGGCTGAGTCCGTATTACCGCACGCCGCTGGCGAGCGACCTGCCTCTCGCCGCACTGCTGGCCTTGGCAGCGCTGCTCGCCGCGCTCTGCGCTTTTGGCTTCTGGAAGGCACGGAGGAATCCGGGCTGGGCGATGACGCTGGCGATCGGCCTTCTGGCGCTTGCGCCGGTGCTGACAACCAACTTCATCGGACTTCACGACCGCTATCTCTACCTGCCTTCGTTCAGTTTTTCGCTGGCTGCGGCGGGCGTGATCTGCCATCTGCGGATGAAAACTTTGGGCTGGACGCGCGGCTTGCGCGGCTGGCTTGCGGCGCTGATCGTGGTGGCGCTGGGAGGTTCGCTGATTTGGCAGGAACGGGTGTGGGAGAGCGACATCTCGCTCTTCACCCGCGCCGTGGAGATCGATCCCGAACCGCGAACCATCTCCCGGCTGGCAGCGGTGTACGGAGAGCAGGATCATGGCAAGGGAGTGCGGATTCTGCTGGATGGGGTGGCGCGGTTTCCGCATTCGGTGTTGCTGCAGCAGGAGGCAGGCTTCTATTACTACTCTCAGAAGCAGCCGGACGAGGCGGCAATTCACCTGCGGATTGCCGTGGCGGAGGCGGGCAACTCCTCTATTCGCGCACGAAGCCTCTGCTACCTGGGCATGATCGACAGTTCGAAGGGCGACCGGCTCCAAGCCGAGGCGGAGTTGCGCGAGGCGCTGCGGCTTTCACCAACTCAACCGGAGTGCCAGCGAGCACTGAATGCGCTTGAAAGTCAGGCGCGCTAGATGACGGCTCACGATTGCATTCAGACCCCGCGGTTTGCTTCTCTGTGCGGCATTCTTTAGACTTGAATCTCCAAAATTTTTCTGCATTGCGCCTTGTTCGCGCGAGCGGAGAGCCATTCTATGTCTGAAATTAAAATTCAACTCCCCGACGGCAGCATTCGAGAGGTTCCACAGGGCACTACCGCCCTCGAGATTGCGAAATCGATTTCGCCGCGACTGGCCGACGCTGCGCTGGCGGCCAAGCTTGCGCCTCTTGCCGCGGATAAGGCCGCTGCGGATGGCGGCGATGACGCTTTTGTCGTGGTCGATCTGACGCGTCCGATCGAGGAGGATTCGCGCCTCCGTCTGCTGACGGAGAAAGACCCGGAGTCGCTGCTGGTCTTCCATCACTCTTCGGCGCACCTGCTTGCGGCCGCGGTGCTGGAGCTGTTTCCGGAGACCAAGCTGGGACATGGGCCGGCCACGGAGAGCGGCTTCTTCTACGACTTCCTGCGGGAGACGCCCTTCACCCCCGAAGACCTGGAGAAGATTGAGATCAAGATGAAGCAGATCGCCGATCGCAACGAGCCGTTTGCGCGCGACTTTTTGGATCGCGACGCGGGGCTCGAACGCTTCAAGGCCGAAGGCGATTTCATGAAGTGCCATTTCATCGAGCAGTTCACCAAGGGCGGTGAAAAAATCTCACTGTACAAGACGGGCAAGTTCGTCGACTTCTGCCGTGGTCCGCACATCCCGTCGACGGGGAAGATCAAGGCCTTCAAACTGCTGAACATTGCCGGGGCATATTGGCTCGGCAAGGAGGGCAATCCGCAGCTTCAGCGAATTTACGGAACCTCGTTTTACTCCAAGAAGGAGATGGACGAGTACATGCGGCAGGTTGAGGAGGCGAAGCGGCGCGACCATCGCGCGCTGGGCAAGCAGCTCGATCTGTACTCGATCCAGGAACTGGCCGGGCCGGGGCTGATCTTCTGGCATCCCAAGGGCGGACTGATCCGCACCATCATGGAAGACTGGCTGCGCGCCGAATATCTCAAGCGCGGCTACTCGCTGGTGTTTACGCCGCACGTGGCGCGGCGCGCGCTCTGGCAGACCTCGGGACATGAAGGCTTCTACGCGGAAAACATGTTTGACGTGATGGAGCTCGACGACGCCGAGTATCGGCTGAAGCCGATGAACTGTCCGTTCCATATCCTGATCTACAAGGATCAGCTGCGCTCCTACCGCGACCTGCCCGTGCGGCTGGGCGAGCTGGGTACGGTTTATCGCTACGAGCGCTCCGGGGTGATGCACGGACTGATGCGGGTGCGGGGATTTACCCAGGACGACGCGCACATTTTCTGCACTCCCGATCAGATCGAAGGCGAGATCGAAGGCTGCATCGACTTCGCCATCAGCGTTCTGCACACCTTCGGCTTCGAGGAATTCCAGGTCGAGCTCTCGGGCTGGGATCCGGAAGACCGCGCCCACTACGTGGGCTCGCCCGAGCAATGGGAGCTTGCCCAGAGCTCGCTGAAGACGGTGCTGGAACGCAAGCAGATTGCCTACAAGTTCATCCCCGGCGAAGCGGCATTCTATGGCCCCAAGATCGACGTGAAACTGGTGGATGCCATCGGCCGTCTGTGGCAGCTCTCGACAGTGCAGTTCGACTTCAATCTTCCGCAACGCTTCGAGCTTGAGTACGTGGGCGAAGACGGCCAGCGCCATCAGCCTCTGATGGTGCATCGCGCGCTGTACGGCTCGGTGGAGCGCTTTTTTGGAGTGCTCATTGAACATTACGCCGGAGCCTTCCCGGTCTGGCTCTCGCCGACGCAGGTCGCCATCGTTCCCATCGCGGAGCGGCACATCGAGTACGCCAACAAGGTCGCGGAGGCTCTGAAGGCCGTTGGCGCGAGGGTTGATGTGGACGGGCGCAATGAAAAGATGAACGCGAAGATTCGCGAGCACGCACTGCAAAAGGTTCCGTTCATCCTCGTCGTCGGTGACAAGGAGTCCGAGATCGGCGAAGTCAACGTGCGGGTGCGCGGACAGGATAAGGGCGAGGGCAGCGTCAGCATCGAGGCCTTCACCGCCCGCGTGCTGCGGCTTATCGAGTCGCGCAGCACGAAGCTGGAGTAAGGATAGCTCGTGGGAGCAGAAGAGGCAGGCTCATGGGCCTGCCTCTTCTGCTGCGAGGCGCTCACAGGAACGGCGTCGAGGCACTCCAGGAGCTATTTTATAACCGGCTTGGAGCTCTGCGCTGCATTCCCTCAGGGGCTAAAAGCCCGCGATCTTCGGGCTCCCGGGCGGCATGGCTGAAGCCATGCCCTTTCAAAACCGGGTTATGAAACAGCTTCCAGGAAAAATCGTGGCCCGCAGTGGATGCGGGCCGCCAGATAGTTGTGGGACTACTTTAGATCAACGGGGCCCGGCGAAGTTGTCAGCGGGTCCGTTCATATCCATAGGTTGGGTATTCGTTGGCGCCATTTCCAAAGGCATCATTCTTTGCCTGCGTCGAGCGCCAGTTACTGGTGTCCGAGTTGGGTTGCATCGCAGCGTCCGAGCCGCCGGTTGAGTCCATCGAGTTGTCAGCGCTAGTGGCACTCTGCGAATCGGCGCTCGATCCCATCGCCCCAGGCTGAGTGTCACCTGACCCGGTGGTTGCGGTGCTTCCGGCTGTACCAGAGCACGGCGCGCTGTTCGTCGTCTGAGCCCAGGCGAGTGTTCCAAGCGAGATTGAAAGGGTCACGATCAAAAGAAGCTTCCGCATTTTTTTCTCCATCTCCCGTTCCGCTGGTGAGCGGCACGATCCTCAATATCCTCAGAAGTGAGGTTCCAGCTGAGATGGCGATCGGCGGAGAGAGGTTGGGCTCGAATCGTTAGACACTCTGGAATTCGAGAGCTGCATTTCGCCGGGGAAGCAAGACGAGGGCAAATGCGGAGTCACTGGCTGATGTGCAGCTCAGTCGTCGTCCTCGGCGTCGTCCTCATCCCAAGCGAGAAGGACGGCGATGGCGAGTGGCGATACGACATAATCCGCTGGCGGGGCAACCAGGGTTACGCTGCGCGGTTCATAGCTTAGAGGGATGGGCAGGAGTGGGTGCCCAACTTCCACCGGCTCTATACTCATGGAAACATTTTCCTTCGCATACATCATGCCCGGTTTGGGGCGAAGCTCCAAGCGCCGGATCAGGTTGCAAGAGACTTCCCTTGCCGCTGGTTTTCCACTATGGAATCCGGACCAATTTGCCTTGAAGGCGGTACGAATTTCGCAGGCGCGGCGTGGGCTTGCACGCGCTTTCCGCCGACCGGGAGCCCGTGGCGGCACGCACTTCCGCTATCATGTAGCGGTGCTCGAACACCTTGAACGCTACCTACGCAAGTATCGCCTCGTCCGTCCCGGCGAGCGCGTCGGCGTGGCGGTCAGCGGCGGAGCCGACTCAGTAGCCCTGCTGCGGGCCTTCGCCGAAGTTGCCCCCAGGCTTGGGATCGTGCTATTCGTCCTCCACCTTAACCACAATCTGCGCGGGCCGGAGTCGGAAGGCGACGCCCGCTTTGTTGGCGCGCTGGCGGCGCAGTTGTCTCTGGAAGCTGCGATCGAGGGCGAGGATGTGGCCTCACTTGCCACGCTGCTTCATCTCTCACTGGAAGCCGCGGGGCGGCGTGCCCGCTATGGGTTTTTCCAGCGCGCGGCGGCGGCTCACCGGCTCGATTGCGTGGCCACGGCCCACAGCCGAGACGATCAGGCGGAAACCGTTCTCTTGCGGCTGCTGCGTGGCGCGGGAACGAGCGGCCTGGCTGGAATTCACCGCAGCTTTGATCTGTCAGAGCTTGATCTGTCCGAGCCTGATCTGTCCGAAGCTGGCTCCGAAGGGGTGGCTACGGATGAAGCTCCGGTTGGGTCGCCGCGGCTGATCCGTCCCCTGCTTTCCATCAGCCGCCAGGAGATTGAGGAGTTTCTCGGCTCGCTGGGCCAGCCATTTCGCCAGGACGCTTCCAACCTTGATCCGCGCTTTCTCCGCAACCGGGTGCGCGCGGGGCTCCTGCCGGAGATGGAGCACGACTACAATCCGCGGCTGCGGGAGGCGCTGTGCGAAACTGCTGAAATTGCCGCCGCCGAAGATGCGTTTCTCGAAGAGCTGGTCTCCGCCGTGCTTGGAGCCGAAAGAGAGCTCGAAGACGGAGTCGAATTAGAACTTTTGCGGAAGCAACCGCTGGCCCTGCAGCGACGCATCTTGCGCCGGCTTTGCCGTGCGCACAGCCTGGCGCTGAGTTTTGCGCAGATCGAAGCGCTGCGTGAGTTTGCTCTCGCCGGTCATGCCGGACGCATCAATCTGGTGCGCGGCTTTGCCGCTGAAGTTGTCCGCGCGAAGTTTCTTCCTGCCCGACTCTGCCTGCTGCCAAAGCAACTAGCGCAGCCGGGTTCTGAAACTTATTGCTTCGAGCTTCCCATTCCGGGTACAGTCTCTCTATCCGAACTCTGGAGACGGCCTGCGGTGTGTATTCGCGCGACCCTGCTGGATCGCAGGGCGGTCGTTGCGATGTACAATCGTGGTGGTCTTTTGAGCTCTGAGCGGGTTGGAGCCCGTCTTACGATTCGCAATCTATGCCCAGGTGACCGCTTTCGTCCCCTGCACAGCAATGGCGAGTGCAAGGTTAACCGCCTGCTGCAGGAGCTGTCGATTCCGGCCGCGCTCCGCCGGCGCTGGCCTGTGGCCCTGGCCGAAGGACGCATCGTCTGGGTTCCGGGATTACCCGTGGCGAGCGACGCCGCGTGGGTTCCTGGGGACGGCGAAGCCGCTCTGGTGGAGACGTGCAGCGGAGAGGATGCGATATCGAATGATTCAGCCATACTCTGAATATCGTGAACTCGTAATCTCCGAAAAGCGCTTACGGCAGCGCATCGCATCGCTGGGGCGCCAGATATCGCGCGATTACGCGGGACGTGTCGTACATTGCGTGGGCGTGCTGGAAGATGGGTTCCTCTTCGTCGCCGACCTGGTGCGCGAAATCACCTGCGACGTCCGCTGCCAGTTTGTGAAACCTTACTCTCGCGAGTTCCTGGATAACCAGACCGTAACCAAGGAGATCTTCTACGCCCCGGAGGTCGAGGTTGAGGGGAAGCACATTCTGCTCTGCGAAGGAATCCTCTCGACCGGGCAAACCACCGATTTCCTGATACGCAACTTCCAGGCCCGCGGCGCAGCCTCGATCGCCGTCTGCGGATTGCTTGACCGTCATTTTGATCGCCGCGTCGATATCGACGTGACGTACTGCGGCTTCCTCGTGGGACCGCAACGGCTTGCCGGCTTCGGCCTTGGAACGCCTACCTTGAACCGCAATCTTCCGTATATCTATGCGGTCCCTGGAGTTTGCCCGTAGTGGCGTTTTCGCCTCCGGCTATATATACTTTTTGATTAATAGGGGTGTTTGCTTTCGTATCTTGGCTCACCTTGCCTGATCAATACAAGCAGGGCCTGGTAGGCACGGAAAAGTGCTGCAGCATACGGGGATTTCAAAAAACAGGTAAAATCCGAAGGGGCGGAAAATCATGGTTCCCGCAGCATGGGCGGGCATCTAATCTATTGAGTCGTGTAAATGGTTGAGAGTTTTTGCTGGTCTACATAGAGGAGTTTTTCGGTGAATTCGACGGTCAAACAGGTCGTGTTCTGGCTCGTGATCTTGCTTTCTGGCGTATTACTCTGGTCGGTTGTCAAGAACAACAGCACGGGTGTCAAAGATAGTGAAGTCAACTTTTCGCAGTTTCTGTCCGATGTGGATGCCGGCAGGATCAAGGACGTAACCGTTCTTGGGCCCGAAGTCCGGGGCACCTACCGCGATCAGAAGGCGGGCTTCCACACCACGGTTCCGCCCAACTATACCGACATGTACAAGAGCCTGCGCGACAAGGGCGTCAACATCACGGTGAAAGACGTGAGCGGCGGCGGTTGGTCCAGTTTGCTCCTGCAGATGCTGCCCCTGGTCGTCATTCTCGGCCTGTGGTTCTTCATGATTCGCCAGATGCAGTCGGGCGGAAACAAGGCGCTGTCATTCGGCAAGAGCCGGGCTCGCCTGCTCTCAATGCAACAGAAAAAGGTGACGTTCAAGGATGTCGCCGGGGTCGATGAAGCCAAGGAAGAGCTGCACGAGATCATCGAATTCCTGCGCGAGGCGCAGAAGTTCCAGAAGCTGGGCGGACGCATTCCCAAGGGCGTGCTCCTCGTAGGATCTCCTGGAACCGGTAAGACGCTGCTTGCCCGCGCGGTTGCCGGTGAAGCCAATGTTCCGTTCTTCTCAATCTCCGGCTCGGATTTCGTGGAGATGTTTGTCGGCGTGGGCGCAAGCCGCGTTCGCGACCTCTTTGAGCAGGGCAAGAAGAACGCTCCGTGCATCATCTTCATCGATGAAATCGACGCGGTGGGACGCCATCGCGGCGCCGGACTCGGCGGTGGACACGATGAGCGCGAGCAGACCCTCAATCAATTACTGGTGGAGATGGACGGCTTCGAGTCCAACGAGGGCGTCATCCTGATCGCCGCCACGAACCGTCCCGACGTGCTTGATCCTGCGCTGCTCCGCCCCGGCCGCTTTGACCGGCGGGTGGTAGTGGCGCGCCCCGACGTGCGTGGGCGCGAGGAGATTCTGCGGGTCCACACGCGCAAGATTCCGATCAACGACGATGTTGATCTTTCGGTTCTGGCGCGCGGCACACCGGGCTTCAGCGGCGCCGACCTGGCCAACATGGTCAATGAAGCGGCCCTGCTCGCCGCCCGGCAGAATCGCAAGACGGTGCTGATGGTCGACTTCGAGCTGGCCAAGGACAAGGTGCTGATGGGCGCCGAGCGGCGCTCGATGATCCTTACCGACGAAGAGAAAAAGAACACCGCCTATCACGAGGGTGGACACGCCCTGGTGGCGGCCAAGGTTCCGCACGCCGATCCGCTGCACAAGGTTACGATCATTCCCCGCGGCATGGCGCTGGGCGTCACCATGCAGTTGCCCATCGACGACAAGCACACCTACGACCGCGTCTATCTTGAGAGCCAGTTGGCGATCATGATGGGCGGCCGCGTGGCCGAGGAGATCTTCCTCAAGACAATGACGACGGGCGCCGGAAACGACATCGAGCGGGCCACGGAAGTCGCGCGCAAGATGGTCTGCGAATGGGGTATGAGCCAGCTTGGACCACTCACGTTCGGAAAGAAAGAGGAGCAGATCTTCCTTGGGCGTGAGCTCTCGCAGCACCGCGACTACTCCGAGGAGACGGCCCGGGAGATCGATGCCGAGGTTCGGCGCTTCATCGACGCCGCGTACAAAACGGCCTTCGATGTGCTTGACGGCAATCGCGACGCACTGGAGCGGATTGCCTTGGCTCTGCTTGAGCGCGAGGTTCTCGACTCCAATGAATTGCAGTTGATAATCGCCGGTCAGCCGCTCCCCAATCGCGTACAGCCGCCGCCGGCCGATGACTCCGGAAGCGTCCAGCAAGTGCTTCGTCCGGAGCCTAACCGCCAGCCCGGCCTCAGCCCCGGCGAGCATCCCAGCCCCGCATAATCGTTCTGAACCTTAGTAAGAAAGGGTGGCCCTGGCGGCCACCTTTTTTGTTGCTGCCTACGCGGCTTGATTGCTACCTACGCGGCTCCGACTTCCGCCTTACCTTAGATTGGGCAACCGAAACTGCTGGATTGCATTCTGATGCTTGTAAGTTCGCCAGATTTGTTGGGGAGAAGTACCGCTTCTCCGGAAGGAGAAAGACGAAATGAAAGCGATGTGGTGTCTTTGGACATTTTTGCTTGTGATGTTTTTGCTTCCAGTGCAGCTTTCGGCACAGCAGTATGTGGCGATCAACCTTCCCAGCTCGTTTGGAACCCAGTTTGCGGTAACAGGCATCAACCCTGGCGGCAGTGAAATCGTTGGAACTTATTACGACGGCGTGAAAACCGATGGCGTTGAATACAGCAAGGGAACATTCAGCACAATCTCTTTCCCAGCCGGCCTTGCGCAAACCAACTGGAGCAGCGTCGCCGGGGTGAACGACGCAAACGTCATGGTAGGAGCCTACTATCCGCAGCTAACCGCGCCAATCTCTCCTGAATACGGCATGACCTATTATGCCAACCAGTCCTATGGCTCTTATGCCGCACCGGGACCAAAGATGACCTGGTTCAGCGCCATCAATAACCAGGGAGCGGTGGCGGGCTATTACCAGAACTGGAACTGCGATGGACCGCAATGCAGCCAGCGCGGTTTCCTGCTCAGCAACGGCACGCTGACCACGCTCCAGTACCCGGCTTCGATCAACACGACGACGGCGAGCATCAATAACCTTGGAGAGATCGCCGGGAATTACGAGGACGCTGTCGGCTGGCATGGCTTCACCTGGAGCAACGGCGCATACACGGAATTCACGAGGGTAAGCGGCGCGACTCTCACCGGCATCAACGACTCCGGGGATCTGATCGGCGTGCATAGCAGTGGCGCTTTTTTGCTCAGCAGCGGCGGCGCCCTCTACGCCATTTCGTACCCTGGCTCGACATATACAAGTGTGGCGGGAGTTGCCAACAGAAAGGGAAGCGCGGTGGAAGTGGTCGGCAACTACGTGGACAGCAACAACAATTCGCACGGCTTTTACGCGGTTTTGCCATTAACGACAACGGCCAGTAGCTCATTATCGAGACATTGATCTGAGACCAGGATTTGCGACCCGAATTAAGCGCGTAGCAGCTTTCCCGTCCAGGAAGATTTTGCCTGGACGGGAAAGCTGGCTCCGTCTCTAACTTTTGTTTCCTGATTTTGTTTCCGGCAGAAGCTGCCGCTTGCCCTCGTCCAGCCTCTCGCAGCTACAATAGCTATGCTCCGCCGCCGCCTCGCCTGCCTGCTCCTGCTCTCATCGACGCTGCTCTTTGCCCAGAAGCAACCTGAGATCGCCAATTATGTTCGCGGCGAGATGTCATTCCTCGCCTCTGACGCTCTGCGCGGACGCGGCAGCGCTACCAGTGACGAACTGGTGGCCGCCACCTATGTGGTCTCGCAGTTCCAATCGTTCGGACTGGAAGGGGCAGAGGTGCAGCGCGTTTTGCTCGCCTCCGGCGGCGCAACTTACAACGCCATTGCCCTGCTTCGCGGCTCCGATGCCGAGCTCACATGGCAGACCATCCTGCTCAGCTCGCACCTCGACCACCTTGGCGTGCGCGCCACGGCCGAAGGTGAAGTCATCTACCACGGAGCCGACGACGATGCCAGCGGCACAACAGCCGTGCTGGAGCTTGCCCGTGCGCTCGGCGCGATGTCACCAAGGCCGCGGCGCACGATTCTCTTCGTGTGCTTCGGCAGCGAGGAAACCGGCGGCCAGGGCGATCAATACTTTCTCTCGCATCCGCCGCTGCCGCTTGCTTCCATCATCGCCAATCTGGAGTTCGAGATGATCGGCCAGCGCGACCGCGCCATCGCTCCCGATCAGCTCTGGCTCAGCGGATGGGAGCGCACCGATCTTGGCGCCGCTCTTGCGGGCCACGGAGCCCCGCTGGTCGCCGATCCTCATCCTGCCCAGCACTTTTTTCAGCGCTCGGACAATTTCAACCTCGCCCGCCGCGGCATCGTTGCCCAGACGGTCTCCAGCTATGGTCTGGGAGCACATTATCACCAGCCCACCGACGATCTTGCCCACATCGATTTCGAGCATCTCTCCCACGCCATCAGTGCACTGATCCCGCCCATTCAATGGCTCGCCAACACTGGCTGGAAGCCCTCGTGGAATTCCGGTGGCCGGCCCTGAGGCGAGGTTTTTGGCCCAGGCTGCAATGCCGCAGGCGGCATCCCCGGTGCGCAAGCTGGTTGCCGTCCCCGCCCCCGGTGTGCGACATTACATTGTCAAGTTCTGCCGCTTCGCGCCGCTCCGTGGGGGAGCGGATCAGTTCCGCGGCGCTGAATCCGTAAGCGCTTTTCATGAGGTACAGAATGTCTCATTTTTCTCCGCTGAAGAACGATACCCGAAGTTTTGATAACGCATTGCAGTGGCTCACCGCTCACGGCTTTCAGCTTGCCCAGCCAAAGTCCGGCAGCAGCGTCTATGAGCTGAGCAAGAATCAATGCGTAGCCGCCGTCGAGCGCGCCTCGGACGGCAGCGCCCGCCTCGTGGGATTTCCTGCCTGTCTCGTCGCCGGCGAGCCCGCCATCCTCGTCGACCGCGGCTACCAAAAGTTTTTCAAGAGCGGCAAGATGGAGATTGCCGCGACCGCCGAACGCCTCCAGGCTCTGCACAGCTTCAGCGAAGAGTTGAAGGAAGCGCTGGGATACACGAGCCTCTACAACGAAGGGCTGGGCAGCGTAAGCGGCAGCTACCAGTACGATCGCGTGGTCAGCCGCGATCTGCCGGAGGCACAGCGCCCGGTGCGTCCGTGGCAGAGATAAATTCCGCGCAACTTCAGTGATACAGAAGCCCAGCTCCGGCTGGACTTTCTTGGGGATGCGCGCCTTTCATTTCGACCGAACCCGCTCGTCAACGAGCCAACGTGAAATTGTGGTGGGCGCTGACGTGGCTTCCGCCGCCCTTGGTAGAATAGTAAGCAGAGGTTTTCCTGCCGCCTACCGTGCCCTTTTCCGAACATTACGATGTTGCCGTGGTCGGAGCCGGACATGCCGGCTGTGAGGCGGCGATGGCCGCGGCGCGGATGGGACTGCGCACGGCGCTGTTCACGCTCAACGCCGACCTTATCGCGCAGATGTCCTGCAATCCCGCCATCGGGGGCATCGCCAAGGGACACATCGTGCGCGAGATCGACGCACTTGGCGGCATCATGGCCGAAGTCACCGACGCCGTAGGTATTCAGTTCCGCCTGCTCAATACGTCGCGCGGCCCCGCCGTCTGGTCTCCCCGCGCCCAGTGCGACAAGCAGGCCTACCGGCTCAAAATGCGAGAGGTTCTCGACGCTGAGCCCAACCTGCAGATCAAGCAGGCCGAGGTTGCCGAGCTTCTGGTTGCAGATAGCAGCGAGGGTGAGGGCGGCTCGCGCCGCATCCAGGGTCTGCGCCTTCGCGACGGACGCTGCGTCAGCGCCAGCGCCGTCATCCTCACCACCGGGACCTTCCTCAACGGACTGATCCACTGTGGCGAGCAGATCTATCCGGCGGGACGCAGCGGCGAAGCGGCCGCCAATCTTCTCGGCGAAAACCTTAAAGCTCTCGGCTTGCGCCACTGCCGCCTCAAGACCGGAACGCCGCCACGGCTGGATGGCCGCACCATCGACTTTGCGCGCTTCCAGGCTCAACCGGGCGACGCCGATCCCACACCGTTCAGCTTTCGCACGCGCCGCATTACCCAGCCGCAGGTGAACTGCTACATCGCCCACACCACGGCGGAAAGCCACCGCATCATCCGCGAGAACGTGCATCGCTCGCCAATGTACAGCGGCCAGATCCACTCCACCGGCCCGCGCTACTGCCCCTCGATCGAAGACAAGATCGTGAAGTTTCCCGACAAGGAAACGCACCAGCTCTTCCTCGAACCCGAGGGGCTGCACACTCATGAGATCTATCTGAACGGCATGAGCACCTCGCTGCCGGTCGAGGTGCAGCTTGCGATCCTTGCCTCCATCCCCGGACTGGAGAAGGCCGAGATGCTCCGCCCCGGCTACGCGATCGAATATGATTCCATCGATTCCACCGAGCTTGAACGGACGCTGGAGACTCGCAAAATCCGAGGACTTTATCTCGCGGGTCAGATCAACGGTACGAGCGGGTACGAAGAGGCCGCCTGCCAGGGACTGATGGCCGGCATCAACGCCGCCCTGGCCATCAAGGGCGAGCCGACGCTCACGCTCAATCGCAGCGAGGCCTACACCGCCATCCTGATCGACGATTTGATCAGCAAGGGAACGAGCGAACCTTACCGCATGTTCACCTCGCGCGCCGAGTTCAGACTTCATCTCCGCATTGACAACGCCGACCGGCGGCTTACCCCGCACGGGAGGCGGGTGGGACTGATCAGCGACGAGGCCTGGGAGGAGTTCCAATGCAAGCAGCAGCGCATGGCGCAGCTGCGGCAGCAGCTTGAAAGCCAGCGCGCCGGAACGACGCTGCCCCCAGCGCTCGCCGAGAAAGTTGGCGCCGCCGCAGGACAGAGCTGGGCACAGCTGCTGCGCCGTCCCGAGGTCACAATCGACGACCTTACTCCCATCTGCCGGCAGCTCGCCCCGGAGTTTTTCGCCCGCGGCGGCCTGGACGCCCGCGCTGCCGATTTACCGCTCCCGTCGGCCATCTGGGTCGAACTCAAGTCGGTGGAAACCGAAGTCAAGTACGCCGGATACCTTCATCAGCAGGACAAAGCCATCGAGCGCCTGAAGCGCGACGAAGGGAAGTCGATCCCTGACTGGTTCGACTACGCCGCCATCAGCGGCCTCTCGCGCGAGATGAAGGAGAAGCTGCTGCGGCTTCGGCCGCAGACCATCGGCCAGGCCTCGCGTCTGCCCGGGGTTACACCCGCGGCAGTCGCCCTGCTCAACGTGTATATCGAAATCCAGTCGCGACAGCGAAGGCAGGCCAGCACTCTGGGCTAAGAACGCGCTCAAGAGACATTTCGACAAGCACAACGCGCGGCTCGGCGTTTTCACTTATTTCCGGAACGAACCCCGCTTAGCACTCGTCCCCAGCCCGGGCGCAGGAGCTATACTGAAATCTTTAAGGCTGAATTCTCTTGTCATCCACACAGCAAAAATTCTCCGTGCACACTCGTCCCAACTGGGCTGAAATTTCGCTCTCCGCGCTGGCTGGAAACTATCGTGTCGTCGCCAGCCATCTTGGTCCCGACGTCACTCCCTGCTGCGTCATCAAGTGCGATGCCTACGGACATGGCGTCATTGAAAGCGCACGCGCCCTTGAAGAGGCTGGAGCGGCGTGGCTGGGGGTAACCTCGAGCGAGGAGGGAAGTGCGGTTCGCGAGGCGGGAGTGAAGCTTCCCATCCTGGTGATGACCGGCTTCTGGCGCGGTGAGGAGGAGGCCGTGCTGCGGCACTCGCTGACCCCGGCGATTGCCACGGCCGAGCACATCGAAGCTCTCGAAGAGGCCGCCACAAGGCTCGGCCTGACGCAAAAGGTGCCGGTGCATCTCAAGGTCGATACCGGCATGGCGCGGCTTGGGGTCTCGCTGGCGGGGCTTCCCACGCTCGCGGCGCGCATCGCTGCTTCGAAGGTCGTCGAGTTGCAGGGGGTATTCAGCCATCTCTCGGAATCCGAAGTGCTCGATTCTCCCGTGGTCGCGCAGCAGCGCGCCGATTTCGAGCGTGCAATCGGAGTGCTTGCCGCCGCCGGACTTCATCCCCGCTACCGTCACCTGGCCAACACGGCCGCTACCGTGACTCGCCCGGATACGTGGAACAACATGGTCCGCCCCGGCCTGGCGCTGTACGGCTACAACCTGGCCTGCGAAACGGCCTGCAAATTGGGCTGCGAACCAACCGTCTGCGACGTATGCAGCGGAGGAGCCGCACGCACCCTGCCAGTGCGCCCCGTGCTGGCGTGGAAGACGCGCATCATCGCCCTGCGCGACATCGCCCGCGGCACGCCCGTCGGCTACAACCGGCGCTGGCACGCCTTGCGCCTCACGCGCCTCGCCGTCATCCCCGTGGGCTACGGAGACGGCTTCAACCGCCAACTCTCCAAGGGCGGCAAGGTCATCCTTGACGACCACTACGCTCCCATCGTCGGCAACATCAGCATGGATCTCACCACGATCGACGTTACGGACATTCCCGAGGCGGCCATCGGCGACGAAGTCCTGCTCATCGGGCGCAGCGAGCACTGCTCCGTCGGAGCCGACGACCAGGCAAAGCTTGCGGGAACCATTGTGTATGAAATTCTTTGCGGGCTATCGCCACGGGTGCCGAGGGTGTACGTGGAGTAGCCTTATTGATTGGGTGGGGCAAGTGCTCTTGCCGTGGCCTTGCTCCGCCCCACATTCGCCAAAGGAAGGCTTCGCAGCCGGGTACGCGGCAACGGACGCCGCTCCGGCCGCGGGCGCTCGGCGGATGTTGGCCACCCGGCTATGCTTTGCAGTCTCCTTTGTTTGCTTCCCATTAGCCCCCGCTCCTTCGCCGTTCAGCTCTCAGCGCGCGCCTCTGGCTGCGAGCTACTCTGCCTGATGCTTGCCCGCTTGATAAACTCTACGTACGAACGAAAACGAATATGATCCGCTCTCGTTATGCACGCTGGATGAACGACTGGGAGTACCGGCTGGAAACCCGCGACAGCAATCGCGTGGTGCGTCCCTTTGAGTGGGGGATGGATTGGACTGCCGATTTTCTGGGCGCCGCAGCCAGCATCTTGCCCGCCTCGGCCACGCCAGAAGCACAGAAGCGCTACTTCTTCGAGCTGAACGACCGCATGATCGCGGGCAGCGACGAATTTTTCGGCTACAAGACTCCCGCCGATTTCCGGTTGGAGCAGCGTCCGATCCGGGTCCACGGCACCGGCAGCAAGGCCAATCCAGCGGTTGATGACGCAAGATACGCGGGGCAGTTCGGGAGCTTTCTGCGCTTCACCTCGCCGGTGCATTCGCCGTATCCGGAAAACGATCTGGTGAACGCGCGCTGGTTTCCCGCGGCGGCGGCATCAGGCAAGGCCAAGCGCGCCATCATCATCGTTCCGCAGTGGAACGGCGACGCGATCAGCCACAACGCTTTCGCAAGGATCTTCCGAATGTTCGGCGTCTCCACTTTGCGCCTGAGCATGCCTTACCACGATATCCGCATGCCCGCCGAACTGCACCGCGCCGACTTCTCGGTGAGTTCGAACATCGGACGCACGATCCACGCCGCGCGCCAGGGCATCATCGACATTCGCTGCTGCGTGGATTGGCTGGAGGAGCAGGGCTACACCGAGTTCGGCGTGCTTGGCACCAGTCTGGGCTCCTGTTACGGCTTCATTGCCAGCGCGCATGACGAGCGGCTGCGGGTCAACATTTTCAACCACGCTTCCACCTACTTCGGCGACGTTATCTGGACCGGCTATTCGACCCGCCATGTACGCGAGGGGATTGAGAAGGTGCTGAATGCAGGCGAGCTACGACAGGCGTTGGCATGCGTCAGCCCGATGAACTTCTTTGATAAGTTCGAGCGCTGGCCGAAGCAGGTGCTGATGATTCACACCGCCTACGACCGTACCTTTCTTCCGGAGTTCAGCCGGAAGATTGCCGATGAGTTCCGCCGCCGCAAGCTGGAGGCGGAGATCCGCTGCCTTCCCTGCGGCCATTACACGCTCGGAGAACCGCCTTACAAATACATGGACGGCTACCTGATCACACGCTTCGTCGCCGGAGCGTTCAACCGCGCCTACGCCGAGGGGCAGCCGGTCGCAGCAGCATCGCTGCAAACCACCGCGTAGCCGCCGCGCGGCGTGCCTGCGCTTTTCTTTGGCGCAAGGGCAACTCCCGGATACAATATTGGTATGAAGATTGCGATGGGTGCCGACCACGCCGGCTATCTCCTCAAGGACCGCATCCGCCAGTACGTCACGGATCGCGGCCATCAAGTGATCGACGAGGGAACCAACACCTCGGACTCGGTGGACTACCCCGACCACGCCTTGAAAGTTGCCGAGGACGTAGCCTCCGGGCGGGCCGAGCGCGGCATTCTGGTCTGCGGCTCCGGCATCGGCATGGCCATTACGGCCAACAAAATCCCCGGCATTCGCGCCGCCAATATATGCAACGAGTACGAGGCCCAGATGTCACGCGAGCACAACGACCTCAACGTTCTTACGCTGGGCGCACGCATCCTGGAGGAAGGCGCGGCCATACAAATTGTGCAGATATGGCTGGATACACAGTTTTCCGGAGGGCGCCACTCGGGCCGCCTCGAAAAAATCCACGAGATCGAAAAGGCTCACACATAGAAGTCTGCTAATTCCAGCGCTTTGCAGCAGAGGAAGCCGAGTCAGGCTTTCTTCCGTTGTTCGGCGGCAATCCCGTGTGCAAGAATCGGTAGATGCTGGAACACCGGAGTGGCAAAGGCCGCCGGGAATGGGGCGATGCTGGTTGGCTGCGAATTGCGGCAGTGGCGGCGATCGCTGCAATCGCGTCGCTGTGGTTTCGCAGTTCACATCTCGTGATGTCGCGCTCCTCGGCGATGCAGGCTGCTGAATATATATTCGTCATCTGCGCTTCGCTCACAGTTTTCGCACTCTTTGCCGGCTTGAGCGATCACTGGCGGCTACACAGGTTCCTGGAATTCCCTGGGCTCATCTTTCCTTGCGCCGCGCTGCTTGCCGGGTTTGTCTACAGGCTAGGAATGCATCAATTCGGCGGCTGGGACGAAGGACTGCTGGTCCACGCCGGAAGCTACTATGCGCAGGGCTTCAAGCCATACCTCGACTTTCCCTGCTCGATGCCTCCGCTGTTCATGGCAGGCATCCGCTGTGGGGTGAAGCTTCTCGGGCTGAAGTGGACATCGTTCACGCTCATCGCAGCGGCATTCACGGCGCTTACGACGCTCTGGATTTTCGGCATGCTGCGGCTGGCGGGGGTGGCGCGTCATTGGGCGCTTCTCATCACCGTTGGCGCGGAATTGAGCACGATGGCGGTGACTCCGTTCTGGTGGTTCAATACTTCCAGCGCAGTCTCGGTGGTGTTGCTCTTTCTTTCCGTGGTGAGTTGCCTGCAACGGCCCAAGCTGCTGTTGCCCTGGATCAGCCTGGCGATCTCGCTGGCGATGGTTGTGGCCTCGAAGCCGAATGATCTGCCTGCCGTATTGATGGTGCTGGCTCTGCTGGCAACCAGAGACCGATGGCAATGGGCAAGAACATTCTCGGCCTGTGCGGGCGCGGCTGGCTGCTTCCTGCTGCTGTGCTACGCAGCCCAGATGCCGCCGCTCGAACTGCTGCACTCGTATGAGGAGATCGGCAAGCTCCGCGGAAGTCCGTTCCTGATGCTTCCGTTACGCGAGATGGCGCAGCCTGAAAGAGAGTTCCAGATTCTCTTCATCCTCCTGACCCTGCTCTGCTTTGCCGCTGTTCTCGTGGTCTCCGCCAGGCGCCGGCCCCGGCGCTGGGCTCTAGTTGCGGTCTGCGCGATTGCCGGATTGACCTCGATGGAGATGGCCTGCACGAACTCAGAGAGTAAGACCAGCGACCTCTGCGTTGTGCTCGTGGCTGCTGCCATGCTCTGCCTGCAGCCATGGGAGACGGAGCAGGTGAGCCGACACCGAAAGAAGGCGCTGGCAGGCTTGCTTTCGGTTTTTCTTGTGATGGCAGGGTTCTTCAGTTTGATCCATCTGCGGACCCTAATGATTGGCGAAGGCATGTTCTACGAACCGCTGCCGACAGAAACCATACGGAGCGGCTTCTTCGCCGGGCTGGAGGCAGGGCCGCGGCTGCAAAGAGTGCTGGCGCAGAGCGGAGAGGTGCTCTCGCGCTTTCCGTCCCAGAAAGTGTTCTTCGGCCCGCGGATGGAGTTTGAATACGCTGCGTTTGACAAGCCGGTCACAGCAAAGATGCCGCTGCTTTGGGATCCGGGAAACCTGTACCCGCGTGATCGTTCTCTCGAACTTCTACTGGCCTTTCAGCATTCGGACCCTGATCTGGTAATTCTCCTGAAGGACGACTTCACGCGAATGGAGCTGATGGGCTTTTACCTCAAACACTCCAACACGTACCAACTCGATGATGACTTCAGCGAGTTGACGGTGTATCTGCGGAGGAGGGAGATCGCTGTCAACTATGTCCGCCTGCCTGGCTCCGCAGTTGTGCCAGCGACGAAGTAGCTGGGCTCACTGGATTGCTCTCCGGGGCAGAGCCGGAGGACTTCCCAAGGACAACGGCTGATGCGATCTCAAAATCTCTCATTCCGAGAAGTTCTCTGAGGCGATTGGTGGATAATACTGGCCTATGAAGATTGCCGGATCATGGATTCTGCTGATTTTTACCATCCTGTCCACTGCCCTGATCCTTCTGGCGTTGCACCTGACCAAGCTCGGCCGACTGATCCATCAGCAGATTCCAGACCGGCCGCAGCGGCGGCTATTGCTTGCTTCGGTGAGCTTCTTCCTCACGTTCCTTGCAGTC
Source organism: Candidatus Korobacteraceae bacterium (assembly GCA_049521655.1). Classification (GTDB taxonomy): domain Bacteria; phylum Acidobacteriota; class Terriglobia; order Terriglobales; family Acidobacteriaceae; genus TOLSYN. The sequence goes on along the minus strand of JBEKOO010000001.1, from coordinate 110,867 downwards.
CGGCTGCTGGTGGCCTCGATCTCTCATCACATAGGGCCATTTAGCTATGTAGAGATGGGCGGGCGGCATATTCATCACCTGGTTTGGGGAATATTTCTTTTGCTCATCTGCGGCTATGCAGATCTCACGGAAGTAGGGTCGCACGACAATGAGCTTTCGATTCTCCTGAGCCGGTTACTGGCGCTGAGCTACGGGGTTGGCGCGGCGCTGACGCTGGACGAATTCGCGCTTTGGCTGAATCTGGATGCGATGGCGTACTGGTCACGGCAGGGGCGGGAGAGCATTGACGCCATTGTGCTGTTTGGGGCACTGCTTTCCATCGGAGCCTGGGGTGCGCCGTTGTTTCGGCGACTGGCTCAAATCCGCACAAAAGCAGGCAAGAACTAAAGCGGTCCCCAGAACAGCTCCGCGGAAGGTGCGAGCCGTCAAAGTCCACAGGCCTAATGGAAAACATAGGTTCAGGACTTGCGCTTGGCGCGCTTGCTAGTTCGGTTGGCGCTGGGGGTGAAGTACTGCCAGCCCTCGGGTTCGAGTTCAGTGATGTATCCGTTCTCATGCTCGATGGAAATTTCGTCGCCCTCGACGATGTAACCGATGAGAGAGAGTGGAATCTCCTTGTATTCGGCGGGAAGGCGACGTCCGGGAGGGACGGTGAACAGGAGCTGGTACTCGTCGCCACCGTGGAGGGCGTGACGCAATTCGACCTCGTGGCGATTGAGCGATGCAATGGGGATGGCGTTCTCCTGCAAAAGAGCACCGGCGGCAGAGGCGCGGCAGAGGCGGGCGAGGTCGGTCGAGAGGCCGTCGCTGATATCGATCATGGCAGAGGGAATGTGCTTTTCGCGGAGGAAGCGGGCGAGCGCAAGCTGGGCCTGAGGATAGAAGTGCGCGGGATAGGAGGCGGCACGGAAGCGGCGCTCGGGCGATGCATACATCTGCTCGAGCAGGGCGCAGGGCGCACCGAGCTCGCCGCTGACAAAGATGCGGTCGCCGGGTTGGGCGGTGTCGCGGCGGATGGCTTTGCCTTCCGGAACCGATCCAATGACGGTGATGTCAGCGAGGACTCCGGCGGGAGATTGCGCGACATCGCCGCCGGCAAGGGTGACTCCAGCCTGCTTGGCGGTATTCAGAAGACCATCGAAGAACTGATCAACCCAGCGCTGTGGAAGATCGACGGGCAGGGCAAGGGAAAGAAACGCTGCGAAGGGCTCGCCGCCCATGGCCGCGATGTCAGAGAGTCCGCGAGTCAGGCAGCGGTGGCCGATCGAGTCTGCGGGATGCCACTCGCGGCGGAAATGTACGCCTTCCAGCGAAAAATCGGTGGTGACGAGAGTCTCCGTGCCGGGGAGGGTGGAGAGCACGGCGCAATCGTCGCCGATAGACTGGAGAACGCGGGCCGAAGCAGCGCGGCGCGGAGCCGGGCGCGCCGATTCGCTTGCGCGGGCGATGCGTTCGACGAGACGAGTTTCGGCAATAGGCATAACGTGACAGCGTACTTGAAAAAACGCCCGAGCGGAAGCCAAGAAGGACAGTAAAACAGCTCGGAAAGAACGAATACGGCTCTAGACTCGGGACATGGGTAAACGCCAGACGAGAGCGCCGAGGCAAGAATCCTGGGCGTTTGGAGCGTTCAGGGCTCCAAACGCTTTCATCGCAGGGATATTCAGAGCAGGCAGCCTACAATGACGCGGCTTCCATGCTGGTGGACTCGCGGATCTGGTTGGTGAGCTCATTCACCTTGCGCTCCAGAACGTGGCGGATGGAGAGGATTCCGATGAGACGGCCATCGTCTTCAACCACGGGAAGATGGCGCACCTGATGGTTGATCATCACGGCAGTGGCTTCCGCGATGGTGGTGGAACGGGTCGCCATGAGGACCGGAGTGGTCATTACATCGATGATGGGAATCTGATGGGGGTCGCGTCCACTGAGGGAGACACGAGCCATCACGTCGCGCTCGGTGAAGACACCGGCAACGATGCCGTGTTCATCGACGATGGCAGAGGCGCCCATGCGGCGATGGATCATAGCCTCAATCGCATTAGCGGCGGTTGCGGTGAGGGGGACGGAAGCGGGATCTGCAGCACAATAATCGAGAATGCTCATGATTTTTCCACGTGCATGAAAGAGTACCTCGAAAGAGGCAAGCGTAAACGGAAAAAGTTCCGTAAGGCCAAGAATGCGCATTGAAGTGCATATTTTGGGGCTAATTCCGAAATTGAAACAAGTGAGATCGAGGCTGAATCAGCCCCTGCCCTGCCTGCCGAGCTCGGCCATGGTGGTGCGGAGATACTTGTGGGGATTGACGGGAACACTCTGGATGCGGACTTCGTAGTGCAGGTGGGGCGAAGTAACGCGACCGGTTGTGCCAACGTAACCGATGACCTGTCCACGACGAACATGCTGGCCGGGGCTGATGGCGAATCCGGAGAGATGGCCGTAGCGGGTAGAGAGGCCGTGACCGTGATCGATGTCGATGAGGCGCCCGTAACCGCTCATAAATTCGGCAAAATCGACGACACCGTCAGCGGCTGCGTGGACCGGTGTGCCGTAAGGAACGGAGATATCAATGCCGCTATGGAATGCGCCTTCTCCATTGAAGGGATCGACGCGCTCGCCGAAGGAGCTGGTGAGACGCCCTTCGACAGGCCAGAGCGATGGAGCGTCAGCAGCGCGGGTCCAATCCGAGAGCGAGGCAAGACGATGAGTTCCATCCTGCAGACCGGCGGCGGCAGCTCCGGTGAGAGCCGAGCCGCGAAGCGCATAGAGGGTATTCAGCGAAGCCTGGTACTGCCCGGGCTGCACGTTGTCATTGGTGGGCAGCAGACGCGCATCGGTCTTGAGACCGTAGAGGGCGGAGACTTCACTGGCAATGGAGCCGAGCGAAGCTACCTGAACGTCCTTTTCCTTTGAAACCTGCTCTAACTGCGAGTAGCTGCGTTTAATCTGGTGATTCTCGGCGCGGAGTTCGTTGAAGCGCTCGACCTTCCACAACATGCGGGCGTAGGAGCCAGCCATGCCGGTAATGGTGAACATTCCGATGAGAGCTCCGGCGAGGAAGACGTAAAGATAATGCACGGGAATGGGAATCTTGCGGAGCTGTCCCTCGGCGTCACGCGCGACAAAGAGGATGTACCAGCGCTTCCGCAATATGTTCTCCCGAAGATGTGATGATGCGGCTCTTTTATGAGGGCCGGAAGCAGGCGGGGACGGTTGGCAATGCTGCTGCCGAGCGTTCGCACGCTCCTCCCTTGCCTGCTAATTTTGCTGAGCCAACCAAAGAAGCCTAACAACGGAGGGGGGAGAGCGTCAATGGAAAGCTGACGATGCGGGGGCTAAAAGGGAAACTAAATGTCGATTATGCGGACAGGGATGCACTAAAGGCGATGAAATTACGAAGATTGATGATTGGGAAGGCCCTGAAGGCTAGCCACGAGCCTCACTGTTATAATCAAGGACTACGCCAATGCCGACGAAATCTACTACTGGTTTTCTTTCCCTCGAGACACGCGCCCAGAATCCTCGTATCCGCTCCACCACCGTGCTCTGCGTACGACGCAAGAACCGGGTGGTGATGGCCGGCGATGGGCAGGTGACACTCGGTGACCATGTAATCAAACAGGGAGCGCGGAAGATCCGGCGCTTGTACGAGGGCAAGATTCTGGCGGGCTTTGCCGGCTCGACGGCGGATGCGTTTTCCCTCTTTGCGCGCTTTGAAACGAAGTTGGAGCAGTACGCGGGAAACCTTGGACGCTCCGCGGTGGAGCTGGCGAAAGATTGGCGCACGGACAAGAGTCTGCGTCAGTTGGAGGCCTTGCTGTTAGTGGCCGACCAGAGCCAGACCTACCTGCTGAGCGGCAACGGCGACGTGATTGAGCCCGACGATGATATCGCCGCAATCGGCAGCGGAGGGCCGTACGCGTTGAGTGCGGCGCGCGCGCTGATGCAGTTTACCGATCTGGACGCGCTGAAGATTGCGGAAGCGGCGATGACCATTGCAGGACAGACCTGCATTTATACCAACGAGAAGTTTACGATCGAAGAGCTTTAATAGCCGCTGCAGGGCGAGCCTGCACCCAGCAAAGCTGGAGGCGTGGAAGTTACAGGCGTGCAGGAAGGGGCGGAAGCTCCGGCGCCGAAAGGAATTGCAATGGCGATTTACCTACCACAGACGGTGGAGGAAGAGTTGGTCGCGCTCGACGAGTTGACGCCGCGCGAGATTGTGGCCGAGTTGGATAAGTACGTCGTGGGCCAGCACGACGCCAAACGCGCCGTGGCTATCGCACTGCGGAACCGGATGCGGCGGCAGAAGCTTTCGCCGGAGATGGCCGAGGAGGTGATGCCGAAAAACATCATCATGATCGGACCAACCGGGGTGGGAAAGACAGAGATCGCGCGGCGGCTGGCGAAACTTGCGAACTCGCCGTTCCTGAAAGTTGAAGCCTCGAAATTTACCGAAGTGGGCTACGTTGGCCGCGACGTGGAATCGATGATCCGCGACCTGATCGAAATCGCCATCGACATGGTGCGCGAGGAAAAGCTGGAGGACGTCGCGGAAAAGGCAGAGATGAATGCGGAAGAGCGCATCCTGGACCTGCTGTTGCCGCCCTCACCTGGCACGATGGCTCCGCAGGATGGCACGGCGGCAGCAGGCACGGGCGGAGCGACGACGATTCCGGGCGAGACGACTGCGATTACGCTGCCGGCGGAGAGCAGCTCGCGGACTCGCGAGAAGCTGCGGCAGCAATTGCGCGAAGGCAAACTGGACGAGCGCACGGTAGAGCTGGAAGTGCGCGAAAAAAATATGCCGGCGTTTGAAATCATCAGCAATCAGGGCATTGAAGACATGGACATCAACTTCAAAGACATGTTGCCCAACATCTTTGGCCAGCGCACCAAAAAGCGGAAGATGAAGGTGAGCGAGGCCTTTGACTACCTGATTGCCGAAGAAGAGCAGCGTCTGATCGACATGGACCAGGTGACGAAGACGGCGCTGGATCGAGTGGAGCAGAGCGGCATTATTTTCCTGGATGAGATCGACAAGATCGCCGGACGTGAGAGCGGACACGGACCCGACGTATCCCGCGAGGGCGTGCAGAGGGACATTCTGCCGATCGTGGAAGGAACGACGATCAACACACGCTACGGGATGCTGCGCACCGATCACATTCTGTTTATCGCAGCCGGGGCCTTCCACGTTTCCAAGCCGAGCGATCTGATTCCCGAGCTGCAAGGGCGCTTTCCGATTCGTGTGGAGCTGAAGTCGCTGACGGTGGAAGACTTTGTGAAGATTCTGACCGAGCCGAAATCGTCGCTGACCAAGCAGTACGTTGCCTTGCTGGACACCGAGGGTCTGAAGCTGGAGTTTACTCCGGACGCGCTGGAGGAGATTGCGATCTTCGCGGCCAGAGTGAACGAGACCACGGAGAACATCGGAGCTCGGCGGCTGCACACCATCATGGAACGGGTGTTGGACAAGATCAGCTTCGAGGCTCCGGAGCTGAAAGAGAAGGAAGTGAAGATCGACCGCGAGTACGTGGGCAAGATGCTGGCCGACATTGTGAAGGATCACGACCTGTCCAGGTACATTTTATAGACGCGGGAGAAAAGGCGGCGAATGTGACGAGTGGTTCGATTTCCGGGGAACTGGCGGAGAAGCGCGAGCGGCTGTATGCGAGGCTGCGCGAACTGGGGCCGGTGCTGGTGGCCTACTCGGGGGGAGTGGATTCGGCTTACCTTGCCTGGGCTGCGCACCAAGTGCTGGGCGGCGAGATGCTGGCGGTGATTGCGGATTCGCCTTCACTGGCGCGGGCACAGATGCGCGACGCGGTGGAGTTTGCCGCTGAGTGCGCAATTCCCCTGGAAACGGTGCGCACCGATGAACTGGAGAATAAGGACTATCAGCGCAATAGCGCGATGCGCTGCTTCCATTGCAAGGATGAGCTGTTTGCGGAATTGGAGCGATTTGCCGAGGCAAAGGGATGGAAGGCTGTGGCCTACGGAGTCAACCTGGACGACCAGGGAGACTGGCGTCCGGGACAGAAGGCGGCGCAGCGGCACGGGGTCGCGGCTCCTCTGCTGGAAGCGGGACTGACCAAGGCGGATATTCGTGCGCTGGCCGCCGCGGCTGGGCTGCGGCTTTGGGACAAGCCGGCGTCGGCGTGCCTGTCATCGCGGATCGAGTACGGACGCAAGGTTACGCGTGAGGTCCTGGAACAGGTGGAGCGCGGAGAAGACGCGCTGCGGGCGATGGGCTTCCGGCAGTTCCGGCTGCGGCACCACGGGGATGTGGCAAGGATCGAGATTGCGCGCGATGAGATGGAGCGGGCAATGTCACTGGAGATGTTTGAGAGGATAGGCGCGGAGATCAAGGCGTGCGGCTTCAAGTACGTGGCGCTGGATGTGGAAGGATTCCGCTCGGGCTCGATGAACGCGGTGCTTAACGTGGAGAGCTTGCGATAGGTGGGCTGCGGCAGAGAAGGTCAAGACGAGGCCGCCCACTGATCGTGTCGTAATTTGGAATCCTGCAGCAGTCGCTTGCTGCCCTGAATGCGGGCGCGTGAGATAATTGATAAGTCTATGAAATGCAATCCAGGACAGGTTGGGGAGTGGGTCATGCGCCGTTTGTTTCTATGTGTATTGTTGCTGGCAGTGGGTTGCAGGGCGCAAAACCCGAACAGCGCAGAGCTGAATCACAAGATCGAAAAACAGGTTCGCGCCACCTTCGGCGTTCCGCCTTATGTGGATGTGACGGTGGGCGAGCGGACACCGAGCACGGAGTTTGCGGGCTACGATCACCTGGTAGTGAAGTTTAGCTACGAAGGGCAATCACAGACGCGAGAACTGCTGCTGAACAAGGACGGCAAGACGCTGCTCTCCGTGCTGAAGATGGATTTAACGCGCGACCCGCTGGCGGAAGTGATGGCGAAGATCGACCTGACGGGCCGCCCGGTTCGCGGCAACAAGGATGCAAGGGTCACGATGGTCGTTTATGACGACTTCCAGTGTCCGTACTGCTCGCGGCTGCACCAGACGCTGATTGACGTGCTGAAGAGCTACGGCGACCGAATCAAAGTTGTGTACAAGGATTATCCGCTGGTGGAGATCCATCCTTGGGCTGAACGCGCGGCCATTGACTCAGGTTGCCTGGCGAAGCAGAGCGGGGGCGCATATTGGGATTTTGCCGATTACGTTCATGCCAACGGGCGGCAGATCCAGGGAGAAAAGCGGCCAGTGGAGATGCAGCTCTCGGAGGTTGACCGGATCACGATGGACGTGGGCAGGCGGCACTCGGCGGACGCGGCGGCACTGGAGAGCTGCGTGAAAGCGCAATCAAGAACCGATTTGAAGGCCAGCATGAAAGAGGCCTCCGGCATGGGCGTGGAAGCGACCCCGGCGATTTTCATCGACGGCATGAAATTAGAGGGAGCGGTTCCGGAGGAAGAATTGAAGCTGGTGCTGGACAAGGAATTGAAGAACGTTGGCGCGGAGATTCCGGCAAAGCCGGTGCCTGCGCCCGGTAACTAGGATTGATTGCAACTAAGGTTGCAGAGGAAAGCTCAGGCAAGCCGCGAGGGGCCGATGCTCCTGGCGGAGCGAGGCACACGCAGAGCTGGAGGAATCTGGATTTGAATCGCAAGCTGAATGTGTTGGGTGCGGGGCTGCTGGCGTTGTGCGCCTTGGGCCTGTTTGTTGCCGCGGGATGCAAGGGGCAGCAGGGCGGCGGCGACGTGATGGCCCGAGTGAACGGACGCAAAATCTTGCGTACGGAGATCGAAAAGTATTATCGCAATCAGACCGAGGGACAGCAGCCACCATCCAACGAACAGGCGCAAGCACTGCGGCTGGGCATTCTGCGGGAGATGATCGAGAACGAAATCCTGGCGCAGCGGGCGGAGAAGCTGGGGCTGCTGGCAACCGATGAAGAGGTGGACAGCAAGTTGAGCGAGATTCGCGCGCCATTCACAAAGGAAGAGTTCGACCAGCGCCTGAAGGAGCGCGGTATTACACTGGAGGACTTCAAGCGCGATCTACGGCGCTCGATCACGGTGGAGAAGGTGCTGAACAAAGAGATCACCTCGAAGATCATCATCAGCGACGGCGACATCTCGAACTACTACAACCAGCATAAGGCCGAGTTCAATCTGATTTTGCCGCAGTATCACCTGGCGCAAATTTTGGTGACAACGCAGCCCAGCCCGCAGGTTCGTAACTTGAAAAACGACAAGGCGCAGAACGAGGGCGAGGCGAAGAAAAAGGTCTCCATGCTGTTGAACCGGCTGGACAGCGGCGAGGACTTTGCCACGGTGGCAATGAACTACAGCGAACAACCTGACACATCGGCGACGGGCGGCGACTTGGGCTTCGTCCCGGAGGACGCGCTGCAGCGTGACAAGCAGGCCTACGATGCGATCAGCCGTCTGAAGCCTGGACAGTTCACCGCAGCGCTGCCCGCAGTGGACGATGGAACGACGCACAAGGTCTTTGGCTACCGCATCATCAAGCTGATCTCGAAGGAGCCGGCCGGACAGCGAGAGCTGAACGACCCGCGGGTGCAACAGGCGATTCGCGAACAGTTGCGCGACCGGCGGGAGCAGTTGCTGAAGAGCGCCTACTACGAGTCGCTGCACAACAGCGCTTCGATTGAAAACTATTTGGCCGACCAGATTTTGAAGGCCAGCGGACAGTAAGGACTTTGGATTTGCAAAGCGCCCGGCCACGGCCGGGCGTTTTGCTTCGGGCGAAGCGTGGAAAGAGGTGCGGAGAAGTGGCCGCGCTCAGCGCCGTCTGAGCCGCCGCTGAGAGGCGAGAAAAGAGCCGCACTTGAACGGCGCTTAAGCGATCAGAGAGGTTCATTCGACGATTGCGAGCAGATCTCCGGCGTTGACAGCAGAACCTTCCTTGACGGCGATCCTGGTGACTCTGCCTTTCTTGGTGGTTTTGATCTCGTTCTGCATTTTCATGGCTTCCACCACGACGAGGCCTTGACCGGCTTCCACTTCACCGCCTTCCGAGATGAGGATGCGTATGATTTTTCCGGGCATGGGTGCGAGGATTTTGGCGGGACCGGCTTCCTGACCAGCAGCGGCGCGGCGGCTCCGCAGCGAACGCGGGTCGCGGACCTCGACGGCGAAGCGCTCGGAGCCCATAATGATGTGGGTTTCGCCCAAGAGCGAATACTCGCGCTTGGCCTCATAGTTGCGTCCACTGTGAATGATGGAGAGCACGTCGCGCGCGGTCATGGCTACGTCGAGCACGAAGGGCTCTCCGTCCACGGTCGCCTGGTAGCCCTTATCGCTGCGCACCAGGTCGACCTGGTGCAAGTGACCATCAACCAGTATCTCGTATTTCATCGGCCCACCCCCTCGGTGCGTGCGGCGGTCTTCCAGCCGCTGGGCTTGACTTCGCCATTTTCAATCGCAGCAGCAGTGCGCGGCGTGGCGGCGTGCAGTCCGTCTTCATTGCGGGCGGGCTGAGCGCCGGGCGGCGGCTGCTGGGCGAAGATAGCGGCAGCCAGGGCGACGATCGGAACGCGGCGCGCGGTCCGCGCGTCACCGATAGGTGGCTCCTGCAAAAGGCGGTCGAGGAAGCCGGTATCGACGCGTCCAGCCTGGAAATCCGGATGAAGGAGAATTCGGCGGAAGAGGGAAAGATTGGTTTTGATGCCACCGATGAAGTATTCGACGAGAGCCCGGCGCAGGCGGTTGATGACCTGTTCGCGGCTTTCACCATAGGCGATGAGCTTGGCGAGGAGCGGATCGTAATCGAGCGGCACAACCCAGCCTTCATACATACCACTATCACGACGGATACCGGGGCCGGAGGGCGAAATCAGGCGGGTGATGCGTCCGGGTGAAGGGAAGAAGTTGTTATCGGGATCCTCGGCGTAAACGCGAAGCTCAATGGCATGGCCGCGAAGCACGATCTCCTCCTGCTTGATGGGCAACACTTCGCCGGAGGCAACGCGAATCTGGAGCTGCACAAGGTCGATTCCAGTCACCAGTTCCGTGACTGGATGCTCGACCTGGAGGCGGGTATTCATTTCCAGGAAATAGAAGTTCTTCTTAGCATCGACGAGAAATTCAACGGTACCGGCGTTGCAATAGTTGGCAGCCTTGGCGACCTGGACGGCGACTTCGCCCATGCGGCGGCGCATGTCGGGATCGACGAAGCAACAGGGAGCCTCCTCGAGGACCTTTTGATGGCGGCGTTGTACGCTGCACTCGCGCTCGGCGAGGTAGATGACGTTTCCGTGGGTATCGCCGAAGATCTGCATTTCGACGTGGCGCGGATCTTCGATGAACTTCTCGATGTAGACCTCGGAGTCGCCGAAGGCGCGCTGGGCTTCGCTCTGGGTTCTTTCGAGCGCGCTGACCAGCTCCTGCGAGCTGGCGACCATCCTCATGCCCTTGCCGCCACCACCGGCGGAAGCTTTGAGCATGACCGGGTAGCCGATGGCTTCGGCAACGGCAAGGGCTTCGGCGGGGCTCTTCAGACCGCTGTCAGTTCCGGGCACGAAGGGGACGTTGGCCTTCTTCATGTTCTGCCGGGCCCTGGTCTTGGAACCCATCATCTCCATGGATTCCGGCGAGGGGCCGATGAAGACGATTCCGGCCTCGCGACAGGCGCGGGCGAACTTTGCGTTCTCGGAGAGGAATCCGTAACCGGGGTGGATGGCTTCGGCTCCGCTATGGCGCGCCGCTTCGAGAATCTTCGGAATGTTCAGATAAGATTCGGATGCCTGGGCGAGACCAAGGCATTCGCAGAGGTCCGCCTTGCGCACATGGAGAGCGCGGCGATCCACATCGGAATATACGGCGACAGACTCGATGCCCATCTCGCGACAGGCACGAATGACGCGAACCGCTATTTCACCGCGGTTTGCGATCAGGATTCGTTTGAACATGAGAAAGCATTTCCTTCTGGCAGACCAGAGTGAAGCAGAGGATTGGATGTTATCAAAAACATGGAGGAAGGGGAACGAGGAAGATTATGCCGGGCTACGCGGTTATGACACTGGCCTTACGCGACGAGAATACAGGGCACGATCTCGATGATGGTGAGTCCCCGATCGAGGTTGATAATCACAGCGAAGCTGCGCTTGCGGCTGAGAAATACGGCCTGGAATAATGCGAAGGAATTGAGACTCTGGAATCTGTAAAAGAAACGCGAACGGCCTCTGGGAAGAGAGGCCGCCCGCGCGAATGTGAAAAACCGCGAAAAAGTTACTTCTGCTGCTGATCCATGATGATTCCACCAGAGCCCTGCTTGTTGGCCTTTTCCTTCTTGGTCGCGATAGTCTTGTCAACCCAGCCATCGGCGGTTTTCAGGTCGGCGGTCCGGGCGCCCGGATTGTCGCACTCGTAGTCCGCGCGCTCACGGTACATGAGGTTCATGTATGCCATAGCGTCGTCATAGTCCTGACGAAGCTGGAGGGCCTTGTTGAGCAAGCCGATGCCTTCTTCGACGATAGGAGCGTTGTGCGTCTTGACCAGTTCGCAGACCTTCTTGTCCTTCAGCGGATCGGTAGCTCTCATGCCGAGCTTGTTGCGCTCGTCCTGGCGGAACTTGTAGGCCTCGGTCCAGTCGATGAAGGCAACCGAGTAGTATGATTCCGGATCATTCGGGTCGATGTGAACTGCCTTGTTGTAATACTGCTTAGCATCGTCAAACTGTTTTTCCTGGAGGTAGAGGTAGGCGATTCCCTTGACAGAGTTTACGTTGGCGGGATCGACGGCCAGTACCTTTTTGTATTCTTCGATGGCCTGGGTGGCATAGCGCTTATTTTCGTCGGTTTCCGCGCCGGGAACGTATTGCTGGGCGTAAGCGGTGGCGAGATAGATGCGCGCGTTGAGGAGGCTGGGATCAAGGTTGACGGCAGTCTTGAAGTGTTCAATGGCCTCTTCGTAGCGGGCGTTCTTGTAAGACTGCACACCCTTGTTGAGGTGATCGCGAGCTTGGAGCTTGGTGCAGCCGGCGGACGCCAATACGACGAGAGCGAGGAACAAACCGGCCAGCACGCGTGTGATTCTGTTCATTTAATGTCACCTTCCATTGCCAATTATGGCCTGCGGGCGCTTTGGACCCTAGCACATCGAACTACCGGGAGAGGCGAGTTTGGAGTACGGCTCGCACCGCACCCCCCGGTCATTCGAATCTCGCAATCCTGCTACTGACCGGCCTCGATCTTGGCCGTGATGAGACCCACTTTATCCACGCCAGCGGCGTGAACTTTGTCGATTACCACGGCCACGTCGGCAAAGGTGAGGTTTTCATCACCCTTTACGAACGCGACCTTTTCAGCGCGTGTCTTGAAGATGTCTTCGAGACGGCCCTGCAGTTTGTCCAGAGTCACGTCGTCCTGGTTGATCTTGAGCGTGTTGTTCTTGAGAACCTGAACCACGATGGTGCGATCATCCGGATTGGTTTGCTGCTGAGGATTCTTGGGCGGCTGAGGAACCAGCGCGTCAAGGCCCTTGGGCGTGAGAGGAGTGATGACCATGAAGATGATCAGCAGCACGAGCAACACGTCGATCAGCGGCGTTACATTAATGTTTGCTTGAGGACCTGTGTCCCCGCCACCTACTGCCATTGACATCGCGGTAGTCTCCTACTTGGTCCCGGTCGATGCCGGCGATTCGAGCGAACCCTGTTTGCGCTCTTCGGTAAGGAGGCCGAGTTGATCCACTCCAGCGGAGCGGACATCATCGACCACCGCGACGACGTCCCCATACTTGGCGCCGGCGTCGGCCTTGACGAAGATGCGCTTATTCGAAGTGTTTGCCAGTCTGTCTTTCACTTTGTCAGTCAGCGCGTCCGCGGTAACGACATCGGAATTGAAGTATATCTTCCCGTCGCGCATGATGGCCACGATCAGGGCATCTTCCTTGTCGGCCTCGGGCATTTTGATCGGATTATCGGTCTTCGCCAAGGTCACGCTGACGCCCTTCTGGAGCATCGGGGTAATGACCATGAAGATGATCAACAATACGAGCATCACGTCCACCATCGGAGTTACGTTGATATCCGAGTTGACGCCAGCCATCCTTTTTTTAGCGAGTGCCATAGCTTCCCAATCTCCGGAGTATCCGAGTTAGCGGCGCGCGCTACGGCGCTTCAAAAAGTAGTCGATCAACTCGCTGGAGCTGTTGTCCATTTCGACATCAAAGGCTTCGACGCGGCCGGTAAAGTAGTTGAACATCCAGACGGCAGGAATGGCGACGAAGAGGCCGATCGCGGTGGTCACGAGAGCTTCTGAAATACCGCCGGCGACAGCCGCGAGACCGGTTGCCTTGGCGCCCGAGATGCCCTTAAAGGCGTTCAGAATGCCGACGACGGTGCCGAACAGACCAACGAAGGGAGCGGTGGAACCGATGGTGGCCAGACCGCTGAGACCGCGCTTCAACTCGGCGTGAACGATGGCTTCGGCGCGCTCGAGGGCGCGGCGGGAAGCTTCCAGCTCTTCGCCCGGAAGTTCGCCCGTGGTGGATTCACCGTGGGACTTGAACTCCTGCAAACCGGCGGCGACGACCTTTGCGAGGTGGCTCTTCTTGTTGCGGTCGGCAACCTTGAGGGCTTCTTCGATCTTGCCATCCTTGAGGGCTCCGGCCACGGCCGGGGCAAAAGCACGGGACTGGCTGCGGGCAGCCGAGAAGGCAAGGGCGCGATCAATCATGATGCCGATCGACCAGCCGGACATGAGGAAGAGGACGATGACAACGACCTTGGCCAGGAAGCCCATCTGCCTCCACAGCGAGATCGGATCCCAACCGATGCCCCCTTCGGGCTCCTGGAAAAACAGGACCGCGGCTTGGTGCATGTTGCACAGAACCAAAGTTGCGATGTTTGCGAGAACCATGAGCTGATTTTCCTCCTCAGAATCCCTTAAGAATTCTGATCTAAAGTTGATGCGCAGCCACTCGGGATACGCGGTCCTTCGATTAATTTCCGGGGCCGCCCGGTGGAACGGATTGGCCCTGTACAAACAGAAGCTCCATTATTGCCGGAGGACTGTGCTGGAGACGAGATGCGCTTACGACAACAGCAAGAAAACACCTAAACGCCCTGCATCATTCGAACTATCGGGTTTAGCCCCCCAAGATGAAATTTACGGTTACCTGCGTATCCACTTCGACGGGTTCACCATTAAGAATATACGGTTTGTACTTCCACTGGCGGACGGCATCGATTGCACTCTGGATGAGCATCGGGTGACCGCTGACGGCGCGCAAATTCTGAATCGTACCATCTTTGCCGATCACCGCCTGAAGGACCACGGAACCAGAGATGCGGGCCTGCTTGGCGAGCGGCGGATAGTTCGGCTTGATCTGCCGGATGAGAAGACCTTGAATGACCCCGGAAGAAACCGGAACACGCTTCGGGGTGGCCACCTTGGGAAGATCGTGAGGAGCCGAATTGGCAATGGCTCCAAGAACGCCGCCAAGTACGCCACCAGCCTGCCCACCAGGTACTCCGCCGACAACGCCGCCGACCACACCCGTGCTGGGCGGGGTATCGTCTTCCTTAATCATCGCAATCTTTTTGGGAATCGCGGTGGGAGCCTTGAGCTGCCCGTTGTCTATCTCTGTCGAGGGCCTGACCACCTTAACCATCGGCGCGGCAGCAGGCGGAGGAGGTGGGGGCGGTGGTGGCGGCGCAATGAGGTAACCCATCAGCTGCTGCTTGGGAAGTGCCTCAGTGTATATCAGTGGGATCAGTACGAGAATGGCGATCAGGAGAGCCTGGAACGTGAACGACACAACGGGCCACGGCCCCCATTTGTATATTACCGCCGCAATCACCATCGCCAGCCAGACGCAGTTGATCACAATGATGCCGACCAGCGAGAAATCTGGCATCCAAAACGCCCTGATCACCCCAAAAATCACACGCACGATCACCAGCACGGCAATGATGCTGTTGGCATGGGGCTTTGATTGCTTCCCGCCAGATTCCAGAAGGCTGTCTTCAAACATAAGCCTGTTCTCCGTCTTACTCTCTCAATAGACACCGGGGGCGATGAATTTGCTCCCAAAAATGCTGCCAGCCACAAAAAAAATTGCAAATACTCGCCGTGAAGCAGATAAGCACGGCGTAAATCACACAGGCTAACAGATACCGCTACCCGACAGCAGAAAACTCGTAGCCCGCATCCGCCCGCCTAACTCGCTTCAAGCAACGGCCTATGCCTTTGCAGGCGCCTTGTAGCGGCGGCCTTCGTTGTTGGACGAAGAGGCTGCCGCTCCGGGCACAGATTTCTTCCCCCGCCACTGCTGATAAGCAACCAGCATGGGTGCGGCGATAAAGATCGAGGAATAGGTGCCGATAATGATGCCGATGACCAGCGCCAGAGAGAAGCCGTGCAAAACCTCTCCACCAAACAGGAACAGGGCCAAAACCGTGAGGAACGTAAGTCCGGAGGTCAGGACGGTTCGGCTCAGGGTCTGGTTGATGCTCTTGTTCACGATCTCGGTCAGGGAATCCTTCCGCAACAGCTTAATGTTCTCACGAATACGGTCAAAGACGACAATCGTGTCGTTCATCGAGTAGCCGACCAGGGTGAGGATGGCGGCAATGACGGTCAGCGAGATCTCGGTATTGAGCAGCGAGAAGGCGCCGACGGTGATCAGAGTGTCATGGAAGCAGGCGACGACGGCGGCCACGCCGTAGATCAGTTCGAAACGGAACCACAGATAGATCAACATTCCGAGGAGCGAATAGAGAGTGGCCAGCATGGCCCGCTGACGGAGCTGCGAGCCCACCTGCGGTCCAACAATATCAACATTGCGCACACCGAAGTTCGAAGTATAAAAATCCTGCTGAAGAGCCTGGACGACCGGCGGCGGAGCGACGGAGCTGGCATCAGCCACGGAGTTCAGGACGCCGCCGTGAGTTTTGTCGCGGAAGTCCACGATGGCTCGGGCAATCTGGCCGTACTGGGCAGGCGCATCGGTGCCGAGGTGTAGCGGATCTGCCTTGAGCAGATAATCCTGCAGCGAGGTGTAGCCGATGTTGTTGAGATCGATCTTGCCGGGGTCGGCGCCGGCCTGCAACGCCTTGATGATGTTCTCCTTGCCCTGATCGAGCGCCTGCTCGCTGGTCTCACGGATATCGAGCGAAATGAGCAGTTCATTAGTGCCAGGGCGCGTGTCAGCCTGGATGCGGGCATTCCTCAGCCCGGCACGATCCAGTTCGGCGCGAATCGCGTTCACGTTGGGCGCCTGGGTGAACTTGATGTCCACGATGGTGCCACCACGGAAGTCGACGCCGAGCGGAATGTGATGCCAGAAGAGCATGGAAGCGATTCCGGCCACGGAGAAGATCAGCGAGAGCGCGAGAAAGAACCACTTCTTGCCGAGAAAGTCGATATTTGTGCTACGAAACAGTTCCACTGTGGAAGCCTTCTACCCGAGAAGCGCGGGCTCCTCTAAATTTCTTGTGCGTCGCAAAACCCTACATCCGAACTTGCAGCAGCGGCTCCCCGCAAAAACAGGAGAGCCTCCGCTAAACTAAATCGAGAGTGCCTCGCCGCGCTGATGGCGGTTGAGGATGCTCTCAAAAATGGTGCGCGAAACAAAGACCGCGGTGAACAGGTTCGCCAGCAGACCAAAGGTCAGGGTGACGGCGAAGCCTTTGACCGGGCCGGTTCCGAAGAGGAACAGGATGGCCGCCGAAACGATGGTGGTGACGTGGGTATCCACAATCGTTACCCAGGCGTGGCCGAAACCCTGCTCCACGGCCGAGGGCGCGGTCTTACCGGCGCGGAGTTCTTCGCGAATACGCTCGAAGATCAGCACGTTGGAATCGACGCCCATACCGACGGTGAGAATCAGACCGGCAATTCCGGGCAGGGTAAGCGTTGCGCCAGAGAAGCCCAGGAAGCCGAGCAGAATCACCAGGTTCAATATCAGCGCAAGATCCGCATTAATACCCGCAAAGCGATAGTAGATCAGCATGAAGATGAGGACAGCCAACATGCCGATGATGGCGGCACGCACGCCCTGACGAATTGAGTCAGCTCCGAGCGAAGGACCGACCGTACGCTCTTCGAGGTACTTGATCGAAGCCGGCAGAGCACCGGAGCGCAGCACCATCGAGAGATCCTTGGTTTGCTGATCGGTGAACGAACCGGAGATGCGGCCGGTGTCGCGGATCGGTTCCTTGATATTGGCGATCTCCTGCACCTTACCGTCGAGCACAATGGCCAGCGGCTCGCCGACGTGGGCGGAGGTGAAGTTGTAGAAGCGGTCGCCGCCGTCACGTGTGAGGGTAAAGATCACGTCAGGGCGGCCACTTTCCTCGTGTCCGGCCTCGGCTGAGCGCAAGTCGCGGCCGCTGACGGCCGAGACGCGGCTGATGAGATAGTAGACATCGCCGTTCTCATTAGCCGCCGACTGGCTACCAATGCTCTTGCCCTTAATGATGACCGCATCGGAGGGAAGAATGCCATTGTGAGCGGCGAGAACTTCCTGCTCACTGCCGTAGGGGCGGCCATTATCCAGTCCTTGACGGATTTCAAGCATGGCGGTGGACTGCATGACTTCCTTGACACGGGCCGGATCATCGACACCGGGAAGCTGCACGAGAATCTGGAAGTCACCCAAGCTGTGTTCCTGAATCACCGGCTCGGAGACGCCAAGCTGGTCAATACGGTTGCGGATGGTTTCGATGGCCTGCTCGACGGCGCGCTTCTTGAGGGCTTCCAGAACGGGTGGCTTAAGGACGACAGTCCAGGAATTCTCCGCGCCCGAGACCAGATCATATTCGCCGAACTGGTCCTGAATGAGCGAGCGAAGATCGCCGGCAGCACCAATGTCAACGCCACGCAGCGTGATCGTCTGCGGCGCAGCCACGGGATCGACCTTGAGGATGTCACCGTAGGCGACGTTCTTCTTCTTCAGCGCATCCTTGAGCCGTTCGATAGTCTGATCGGTTTCGGCGTTGACGGCGTCGTTTACCTGGACCTGAAGGATCAGGTGGGTTCCGCCGCGCAGGTCAAGACCGAGGTGGATGTTCTGCTGAATGCCGGCGATAAGGCCGTTGGCCTTGATGGCTGCAATGCTTTTCTCCGGATCGGTTCCGAGAAAAATTCCCCAGACGAACACAATCAAGGTAGCAAAGATGAGTACAACTCTCCACAGCAGGTTCTTCTTCATGGAAACCGCGACCGCCTAAGATTTCTTTCCGCCATCGTCGACAGTGACCGATGCGACAGCGTTGCGAGCAACTTCGATTTTCAGGTTGTCCGGAGCGACGCGGAGAATAATGCTGCCGGTGTCCGCACCCTCGCCCGACCTAATAGATAGAATGATGCCGACCATTCCCCCGGTTGTGGTAACACGGTCGCCTGCCTTGAGATTGGCGAGCATGCTCTGCCATTTCTTTTGCCGCTTCTGTTGCGGCATGATGAGGAGGAAATAGAAGATGGCGAAGATTGCCACCATCATCAGCAGAGAAGTCATTCCCGCGCTGGACTGCTGAAATACGAGGGATGCGAAATGAGCAATCATTCTTAAGACTCCCGCCGCTTGCCGGTGCCCACAAACAGGCAGACCGCGGCGTCGAATTTGTATTTGCCTGGACCGCAGCGGGGCGGCGTACCGCGGGACTCACCCTGGGTACACGAGGAACCCACCATTGGTACCAAGCATCTTCTGGTATCTGAGAGTTAAGACTACCGCGAATTCAAGTTCCAGCACATTGAAAAGCGGTGACGCCCGCGAATAGGTCAAAACTCGGCGGACGGCAAACGCAAAGACCCACCCTTAAACCGCCGGACGGGTACCTGCAAACTCTCCTGAGACTATAGTCTCTCGGACCCGCCGCATGATGTCAAGGTAGTGGGCGAGATTATGCACGGTATTGAGCACCTGGGCCAGTACCTCCTGCGACATGTACAGGTGGCGGAGATAGGCGCGTGAATAGCGGGCGCAGACCTTGCAGCGGCAGTTTGGATCGATGGCGTTTTCATCGCGGGCATAGCGCGCATTTTTAATATTCAATTTGCCGTCGCTGGTAAAGAGCAGGCCGTGGCGGGCGGCGCGAGTGGGCATGACGCAATCCATCATGTCCACGCCTAGGCGCACGTACTCGACGATCTCCTCCGGGGTTCCCACTCCCATCACATAGCGCGGCTTGTCGGCAGGCAGGAGGGGAATCGTCTCCTTCACAATCTCCCAGGTCTTTTCGCGGGGCTCGCCCACCGATAGACCGCCGATGGCGTGGCCCGGAAAGCCGATCTCTACGGTGCGCCCGGCGGATTCGCGGCGCAGTTCGGGATACATGCCGCCTTGCACGATTCCAAAGAGCGCCTGGCTCTGCTCGCAGCCGAAGTGGAGGGTTTTCTCCTCAAACCAGGGAACCTCATGCCTGTGAGCCTCAAAATAATCCTTGCTGCGGCGAGCCCAGCGCGCCGTCAGCTCCATGGATTTGCGGGTTTCCTCGTAGGTGGCGGGAAAACCGGTGCATTCGTCGAAGGCCATGATGATGTCGGCACCGAGGCCGATCTCGGCGGCCAGCGAGGTTTCCGGAGAGAAAAAGTGCAGCGAGCCATCCAGGTGCGAGCGGAACTGCACGCCATCCTCGGTAAGCTTGCGCAAGTCGCTGAGGCTGAAGACCTGGAAGCCGCCGGAGTCGGTGAGGATGGGCTTGTGCCACGCCATGAATTTCTGCACCCCGCCAAGCTGGCGTATGGTCTCGACACCGGGTCGGAGATAAAGATGGTAGGTGTTGTTGAGCAGGATCTGAACACCCAGCTCCTCGAGCACATCCTGAGGCACGCCCTTGACCGTAGCGAGGGTGCCAACCGGCATGAATACGGGGGTTCGTACCTCGCCATGAGGGGTGAGGAAGCGGCCCGCCCGCGCCGCGCCGCAAGTGGCTTCGAGCTGAAAGGAAAAAGACATGGTGCTTCGATTGTAAGGCAGGGGTGCGTCCCCAGCTTAAATTGGCAGAAGGAAGCTGCGGGTCACTACCGTGGAATCACGGAGTGGGAGCAGACGGGATGAGACCTGCCAGCGGAACGAGAGCTGCTCCCTAGGTTATCGCCCAAAGGAGGGCGCGAGCCTGGGGCACCGGGCCAACCGGCGGACCTAATCCTTATGCAAATCCAGTCCAGCGTTAAGGGCGTGCCAGGTTTCACGTTCAAAAAAGCTGCCGTCGACGTGCTTTTCCATTTCCATGAAAACGGGCCACGGCGCAGTGAATGAAAGAACGTTCTTGCCGAGAGAGGCGCGGGTGCTCTTGCGTGCTGAAATATCCGTCAACCCTACCAGAGCGCGGGGAAACTCGCGTTCGAGCTCCTGGTAAGCGAGGATGCCCATGACCTGGCAGGCTGCCGCCCATGGAATGGCAACGTTCTCCCGCTCCGGGTGCGTAAAGTTGGCCAAGATTACGAGTGCCGAAAGGGCATCGGGCTCAACGAAAAACGTCACGCTCTTCACCTTGTCATGCTCGGAATCGATCTCCTCCAGCGGTTTCGCAACCACGTACTTGGCGGGAATGTCGCGGATCGGCAAGGACTGGACAAAGGCTCGCGTACACTCGGGATCTTTCACATAGCGCTCACCGAGGAGGAAATCGTCGGCAAGCGAAACACCCGCCTTCGCCATCCCCTCACCGATTTGGCGGCCTGCTTCCGTCTTTTCATTTCCGTCCGAGAGGAAACGATAGAAACCTTCGAGACCGCCCGGAAAAGTCTCATACTGGTTTCCGAAGCCGAGACCTACCCCGCCACCCCAACAGCCGAAGGTCTGCCGGTCGGCAACGCTGGTCCGTCCCTTGGCGGCGGCTGCCGCCATCAGGCTCATGACGCAGCCCCAGCGCCCGGGCTTGAATTGGAGCGCTCCCTGCGGTGCATCATCGGCCCAGACGATTGCAACCGGGTGGGTTTTCAACCCTATCGCGCCGGCAATTTTGCTTTCCATTATCCAGTCCTCCGCCCGAATATTAGCCCAAGTATCATGGCTCTGCCAGCCTTTTCGAAGCACCTTTCGGTGGCGCGGATAACAGAACCGGTGCGGCGGCATTCCAGAGTAAGAGGGCGCGAATCGGGCCACGCAGCGTGAGCGCGTTGGCTGACGGCGATCGCACTGCCAGTGTAGGATTTTGGTATGTCTAAGCTGAAAGCAGTTGTTTTCGATTATGGGAAGGTTCTCTCACTGCCGCCGACGCTGGAGCAGTGGCAAAAGCTGAGCATGCGCTTTCGAAAGACGGTGCAGGAACTTCAGCCGATGTACTGGGGAAAGAACCGCGAGGACTTGGACCGGGGAACGCTGGACAACGTCGCCTACTGGCAGAAGGTAGGAAAAGATTGCGGAGTGGAGATCAGCGAAGCCGAGGCGCAGGAGCTGATCGAACTCGACAACACTCAGTGGACCAATGAACATCCTGAGATGCTCGGTTTGGCGCGAGAACTGAAACGAGCCGGATACAAGACGGCAATTGTGAGCAACATGGAGCGGCGGATGCTGGCGGCGATACGCGAGAAGCTGACCTGGCTGGATGAATTCGACGTGCAGATTTATTCCGCCGAGGTTGGCGCGGTAAAGCCGGAGGCGGAGATATATCTGTTGTGCTGCCAGAGGCTAGGCTGCCAGCCGCAGGAAGCTCTGTTTCTTGACGACAAGAAGGTGAACACCGAAGGAGCCAGGAAAGCGGGGATGCAGAGCTACGTATTCCACTCCGCCGCAGACCCAGTGATGAAGACGGGAGAGCCGGAGATCACGCTCGAAGAGCTGCGAGCCATGCTGCTGGGCCAAGCCCGGTGAAGTTCGCCACCGAGAGGCGTGAAGAAAAAAACCGAGCTGAAAGGCTTATGGCTTCGGGATGTCGTGCTTCTTCAGGAAGTCATTCACCCGGACAATCGTGCGCGTAATGGTTCCGCCGCCGATTTCACGTTTTCCCTCGAACGCGGCAACACGAATTTTGTAGAAGCGGCCCTCGATGGCCTCAACTTCTGCGGTGGCACGCACCACGGTGTTCATGCCGACCGGAGCGCGATGCTCAACGTTTATGGCCGTGCCTACGGAGATTTCGCCTGGCTCGCAGAATGGCTGCAGGGCGTAAAAGCCAGCCGACTCCATCAGACGAATCATGTCTGGGGTGGAGAAAACGGGCGGAAGTTGATGGTTATGCGCGGTCAGGGTGTGCTCATACTGCACACGCTCCTCTGCCGCTCCCTTGGCGCCGATAGGAACCTGTTTCACCATATGGCCGAAACTGTATCGAACTGTGGAGAGAACGGCAAGCGAAAGTATTGCCCGGAGCACAAAGATGGTTCGAAGATGGCACTCGAAAGCCCATACGTGACCCTCCGCCACAACCTGCCAGGCCACCTCACACGATAGAACCAGCTCGCTTTCACAGCCGAAACGCTGCACTGGCGTTGATGTGATCTACTCACAAGCAGGTTTTTCGGCGCAGATCTGGCCTGCATAGGGGCTTGGCCGGGAAGTCCGACTCCAACAGGCGCGGAGGAAAGAATGAGAAAAATAGTTGCATTGATAGGGGTGTTGCTGCTGTTGGCCGCCACGCTGCCAGCACAGACAGGGGCGACGGCTGAAACCAAAAGTGGAGATGCGACCAGGGCAGAAGCCGCAATCCGCGCGGAGTTGGAGGAACAGGTGGCAGCCTGGAATCGAGGCGATTTGAAGGGCTACATGCGGGGATACTGGCACTCTCCTGAGTTGACGTTCTTTGCCGGAAGCAAGGAATCGTCGGGCTGGGAGGCGGCTTACCAGCGCTATCGCACGGCTTATTCCGGCGAGGACAAGGAGATGGGGCGACTGGAGTTCAGCAACATTCGGATCGAGGTGCTGAGCCCGGAATCGGCATTTGTGCGCGGCGGATGGCAGCTCACGATGAAGGACGGAAGCCAGCGCCGGGGGCTATTTACCGTGGTGCTGAAGAAACTCAGCGAGGGCTGGCGTATTATTCACGACCATTCGTCGTAATTGGGCTGGCCTCGGAGGGCGACGAACGGGCAAATCGCCCTGGCCGAAGGAATCGTCGACGGTACGGATCTCGCGCCAAGTTCGCAGGGAGCTTATTTCGCCGGCGAGTCCTTTGCTACAATCGCCCGCAAGACTGATTGACGACTGGGAGAATGTTATGAGTAGCGCCCCTGCACAGCCCGAGGAGACAGTACCTGCGCTAAACGAAGGTCAGCGCCTGCTGTACACCTTTATCGAGCCTTCGAAGACGATGGCCGACATACGACGCAATGCGCGCTGGTGGGTTCCCTGGCTGTTGGTCTCCATCGCTTCCGTTGCTTTTGCATTCACCCTGGACAAGAAAATTGGCTGGGGGCAGGTGATAGAAACGCAAATCCAGTCCAATCCGAAGACTGCCGAGAAAATTGAGAAGATGCCTGCCGAGCAGCGGGAAAAGATGTTGAAGATTCAGGAGGGATTCGCCAGTGCCCTCGGCTATGCGACCCCTGTGACCACGCTGATTGTGCTGGTGGTGATCGCCGGTGTTCTGCTGGGAGTGTTCAACTTCGGCTTCGGAACAAAGATGCGCTTCGGGGAACTGCTCGCAGTCTCGGCCTACAGCCTGCTGCCATCGATCATCTATACCTTGCTGATCATTGTGATTATGTTTTTTGTGGAGGGAGACGTCTTCGACGTCAAGAACCCGGTTGCGAGCAGCGTGGGATACTTTGTTCCTGCAACGATGCCATTCCTGAAATCACTGCTCGGAGTTCTTGACGTCTTCACGCTCTGGCAGGTGCTTCTGCTCTCGGTCGGCATCTCGCAGTTGAGCAAGGTGAAGCAGGGCACGGCCTTCGCCACCATCTTCGGGCTTCTCTTTCTGATCAAGCTGGCGGCAGCAGGGTTCAGTTCGATGTAGATTCAGTGGCGCAACCAGGAAAACGGGCTCCCCGCAATAGGGAGCCTTTATGCGTGCAAGTTGACACAAGCTCAGAGCGTGGCGCGGCGCAGGGCGGCGCGGGCGAGCAGGCGGGTCGAATCCAGCACCGGCAGAGGCGAGGACTCGTTGCCGATGAGTAGCGGAAGCTCGGTGCAGCCGAGGACGACGGCGTCGCAGCCTCCGGCCTTCATGCGGCTGATCACGCCGCTGATGACCCCGAGCGAGTCGGAGCGCAAGACGCCGTTCACCAGCTCGCCGAAGATGATCTGATCGATACGGGCGCGGTCTAGCGGCGACGGAACCTGGTATTCGATGCCGTGCCGCGCCAGCGCCTCGGGATAGACCGGGCCATCCATGGTGTACTTGGTTCCGGTGATGGCGAGGCGGCGGAAGCCGCGCTCCTTGGCTGCGCGGGCAACCTCCTCGGCAATATTCAGCCAAGGCAGCGGCGAAGCCTCAGCGACCTGGGCAAAGACGCGGTGGATCGTGTTGTCCGGCGCGAGCAGAAAATCCGCGCCGCAGCTTTGCAGCTTGCGCGCCGAATCCAGCATTAGCTCGGCGACCGAGCCCCAATCATCGCGCTCGATGGCCGCCATGTACTCGCCCAGACAATGGGTGTGCATGGAAATCTCCGGGTGCATGTAGCGCCCCCGGAGCGCGGGAGCTTCGGCGCAGATGGTGCGGTAGCAGAGCGCCGCGCCTTCGGCCGAGCAGGCGACAATTCCGATGTGCAAGGGCTGGGATTGCGTCATGGTTGAGACTTCACGTCCTTCACAGCAAATTCACCAGCTCGCGCTTGCGTTCCTCCGGAAGCCATGAGGCGCGAAAGGAATTTGCGGCGAGCTGGCACAGCTCTTCATTGGTGAATCCAAAAGCATCTTGCGCCAACTGATACTCGCCTGCAAGTGTCGTCTGAAACATCTCCGGATCATCGGTGTTGAGTGTGACCATCGCGCCCGCCTCAAAGTAGCGGCGCAGCGGGTGGGCGGCAAGCTCCGGGCAGCAGCCGGTGCGCAAGTTGGAGGTGATGCAGAGTTCGAGCGGCACCTGCTCGCGAACGAGGCGCGCGACGAGCGCAGGGTCGTCTGCGGCGTGGAGGGCGTGACCGAGGCGCTCGGCCTTCAGCGCATCCAGCGCGCCGTAAATCGAGGGCGGCCCGGTGGATTCTCCAGCGTGAACGCTGAGGCGCAAGCCAGCGCGCGCAGCCTTGGCATAGACCTGCTCAAAGAGCTCGGGGGCGGCAATGCGCTCGTCGCCGCCGATGCCGATGCCAATGACGCTGCCGGCCTGGTTGTGACCGGTACGGGCCAGCGGATGGCCTTCCGACCGCAGATATATGGCCTTGGCGAGAACCTTCTCACCCTCCTCGGGACCGAAGTGGCGCACGGCGTCGAAGATCCAGTAGAGCGTGATGCCGAAATCTTTTTCCGCGCGCAGGCGTCCTCGTTCCATCCCTTCAAAGAGCGGATCGAATTCCTGGCCGCGCCAGAAGATGACGCCGACGCTGACGAAGACCTCGGCGTGCAGGCATCCCTGGGCGGCGAGCTTTTCGACCAGCCGGTAGGTGATGAGCTCGAAATCCTCGGGATCGCGCAGCCGCTCGGTGACCGACTTGAAGGCGATGAGGAAGCCGGTGAAATCCGTGTACTCGTAGAGCGCTGCGGCCTCGGCAACGGTGAGCGGGCGGTGCGAGTTGGGTAGAGGCTTGTAGCGGTTGCTGGCCCATGGAAACGGCGTGTGATGCTTTTCGCTGAGGTGGCTGAGGGTCAGCGGATCGACCGAGCCTTCGAGATGAAGGTGAAGCTCGGCCTTGGGCAGGCGAGTGATGAAGTCGGAGATCACGGGATCATTGTATGCAAGAAAGTCCGCTTCCTCCGCCGAATGCCTCACTACTTCTGCTTCGCGAACTCGCTCCTGCTTCTGCTGTAGCCCAAATAGATCAACAGGCCGAGGGCGAGCCAGACGAAGAAGCGAATCCAGGTGATGACCGTGAGGCCGGCCATCAGTCCTCCGCAGAAAACGATGGAGATGAGGGGGAACCACGGCACCCATGGAACCCGGAAGCCGCGCGCGCGATTCGGCTGGCTGCGGCGCAGCAGGATCACGCCGAAGGAGACCAGCACGAAGGCAAAGAGCGTTCCGATGTTGGAAAGGTCGGCGGCGTCGCCGATATCGACCAGTCCGGAGGGCAGGCCCACGGCAAGGCCAGCAATCCAGGTGGACCAGTGCGGCGTCTTGAAGCGGGGATGGATGCGCGAGAAGAATCGGGGCAACAGGCGGTCGCGTGACATGGCGAACCAGATGCGCGTTTGCCCGTACTGGAAGACCAGCAGCGAGCTCAACATGCCCATCAGAGCGCCCATGATGATGACCGCGCGCCAGATGGGGCGGGCACCGAGCTGCTGCAAGGCGTAAGCCACCGGAGCCTCAGCGGCGGCGCCGGAGCCGAAGACCGAATACTTCATCATGCCGAGCAGCACCAGCGCTACGCCGACGTAGAGAATGGTGCAGACGATGAGCGAGGCGATGATGCCGAAGGGAATGTCTTTTTGCGGATTGCGCGCCTCCTCGGCGGCGGTGGAAACCGAGTCAAAGCCAATGTAGGTAAAGAAGACGATGGCGCCGCCGGTGAGCACTCCGCTGAATCCCGAGGGGGCAAAGGGCACCCAGTTAGACTTGTGTACCAGGCTACCGCCGACGACGAGGAAGAGCGCAATGGCGGCGATCTTGATGGCCACCATGGCGTTGTTGACCCCGGCGGATTCACGCACTCCGCGCACCAGCAGCCAACTCAGGATCATGACGACGAGAAAGGCGGGCACGTTGAAGTATGCGCCGGTCCATTTGCCGTCTGCCCAGACGGGCGAGGACCAGTGCTCGGGCAGAATGAGACCGAACTGTGCCAGTTGCGCTTTGAGGTATCCGGCAAAGCCAACGCAGACGGCGACGTTACTGACCGCATACTCGAGGATGAGATCCCAGCCGATGATCCAGGCAAAAATTTCGCCGAGGGTGGCGTAGCTGTAGGTATAAGCCGAGCCGGCGATGGGAATCATCGAGGCCAGCTCCGCATAGCAGAGGCCGGCGAACGAGCAGGCAACGGCGACCAGGATGAACGAAATGGCAATGGCCGGTCCGGCGGCGGGCCGCCCGTGCATCAGCGCACCGTGCAGATTGCCGTGACTGGCCAGGTTCCACAGGATGTCCATGACCTGGGCGTGGAGGATGGATGGTGCTTCGAAATGTTCGCCGGCAGCGGCGGTTCCGGTGAGGACAAAGATGCCCGAGCCGATAATAGCGCCAATTCCGAGCGCGGTTAGCGACCAGGGACCAAGCGTTTTTTGCAGCCGGTGACCGGGTTCAGCGGCCTCGGAGATAAGCCTGTCGATCGACTTACGGGCAAAAAGTTGATTTGCCAGCGGATTGCTCCTGCTTCCCGGCTTCCCTGCTTAAACCGTGGAGATGTGAGTGGAATGCTTGAGAGTGCATGATAACAAGCAAAGCGGCCACAGCCTACGCGAAAACTCGAGGCGAAGGTTGTGACCGCCGGTTACAGGCGCTTCGCAGCCGGGTGCAGGCCAACCAATGGTGACCCGGCTAGCGCCAATGAAAACGCTCGATCGGGAGCGCGGCAACGAATGCCGCTCCAGCCGGAGGCGCGTCGGTTAGCGCTTCGAAGTACCGCGAACGGCTTTCTTGACTTTGCGTTTTGCCGCGCCTCGTTCGGTAGTGCGGGCAGCCTTGGGAGCGGCCTTCTTACGCGCTGCGCGCTTCGCCGCCTTGCGTTCTTCCTTGGGTAGAGCAGTGGTGTTGGGCATTTTTCGGATTTCCTTTGCGAATAAGATCTGCGCCGGGGCGCGGTATGGCCATGGTCAATGCTGCTTTGCGGCTGATATGCGCCAAATGACAGCGCCGATTGCTTACGCCTTCACCAACTGAGCGTATTTTTCGACAAGCTTCTTAAGACCGAAACTATGAAATTGTACCGTAATCTTGGTATCTTCCCCATCGCCTTCCCGATGATAGACCACTCCCTCGCCATATTTCGGATGGCGGACGCGGTCTCCCTTGCGCAATCCACGCCCTGCGGAGGGCTTGTCAAGCTCCATCTCAGGGCGGGAAAATTTCTTGCCGCGCGAGGCAAAGAACTCTGCAATGTTGTCGATGGAGTTGTAGGCCTGGCCGGTATAACTGTTCCTGGGCGCGCTCTTCTGGCGCGAGCGGCCTCCCCATCCGGCGGATTGATCCTCGTTCTCGTAGTCGTAGTGCGTCAAGCCATACTCCTGGAAGTGCGGCGTGGAGCCCTTGATCTTTCCCGGCGAACCGGCGTCCTCCAGCAGTTCGATGGGAATCTCTTCCAAAAAGCGCGAGGGAACCGACGTCTGTGCCGCATCAGTCCCATACCGGCGGCGCTCGCGGGCGCGGCTGAGGATCAGCGTGTCCATGGCGCGCGTCATTCCGACGTAGCAGAGGCGGCGCTCCTCCTCGATTTCGGCAGGCGCGAGCAGCGTGCGCGAATGTGGAAACAGTCCCTCCTCCATGCCGACCAGGAAGATCAGCGGAAACTCCAGCCCCTTGGCCGAGTGCAGAGTCATCAGCGTGATCTGCTGCGAGTCGTCATACTGATCGACGTCGCTCACCAGGGCGGCGTGATCGAGAAAGTCGCTGATGCTCTCGCCGCGGTCGCGTGAATCCAGGGCAGCGTTCACCAGTTCGCGCAGGTTTTCAATGCGCGCCTGCGCGTCGGGCGAGTCCTCGGCCTCCAGAAGCTGAATGTACTTGGTGCGGTCGATGAGGAACTTGAGCACCTCTGCGGTGGAGACCTTTTCTTCGGGCTGGGGCGGGGCTTCGGGCGCGCTTGTTTCCTCGTGCAGCTCATCGGGCGAAAATTCCGCAGCATCCGCGCCAGGGGTGAACTCCGTGGCATCTCCGTCTAAAGTCTCGCTCAGTTGGCTGACGTCGAAGCTCTCATCTGCGTCGGGTAACGCTTCGCTGCCGGCCGCAGGCGCAAGGTAGCCGAAGTCGAAGCCATGCTGGGCGTCGGGTGCGGCCTCCGGTTCCGCTGCCGCCAGGGCGGCGGGAGACGCCGCGGACGGTGCCGCCGTTGGTTCGGGCAACGCGGCATCCTCCGTGCGCTCGGCAAATTCGCCGTGGACCAGAGTTCGCGCCTCGCTGATGAGATCGCGAAAGCCGACCAGTGCGGCGCAGGCACGGGCGGACAACAGCCGCCGTTCGATGACCTCGCCGAGCGCGCTCCAGAGCGAGCGATTCGTCTCCAGGGCCACGCGCTCAACCGTCTCCATCGTGCTCTTGCCGATGCCGCGCACCGGCGTGTTGACCACCCGCATCAGGGCGACTGAGTCATCGGGATTCAGAATGAGCTTGAGGTAGGAGATCATGTCCTTGATCTCCGCGCGCTCATAGAAGCTGAAGCCTCCGACGACGTTGTAGTTGAGATTGTAACGGCGCAGCGCCTCTTCCAGCAGGCGCGACTGCGCGTTGGTGCGATATAGAATCGCGGCCCTGGTGTCAGCGCCTTCGCGAGCCCGCGCCTGCGCCCAGCGGGCGATGAAGTCGGCGGCAAACAGCGCCTCGTTCTCGCCATCCGGTGCGTCGTAAAAGCCGATCTTGCTGCCACCCTCGCGCGCCGTCCACAGATTCTTTCCCTTGCGCTGCACGTTGTTGGCGACCACGGCCGAGGCAGCCTGGAGGATGGGCTGGGTGGAGCGGTAGTTTTCTTCAAGACGGATGATCTTGGCTTCGGGAAAGTTCTTTTCGAAGTCGAGGATGTTGTTAATATCCGCACCGCGCCAGGAGTAAATCGACTGGTCCTCGTCGCCGACGGCGCAGAGGTTGTGCTGGCTTCCGGCCAGCGCGCACATGATCTCGTACTGTGGACGGTTGGTGTCCTGGTACTCATCGACGAGCATGTACTGGAAGCGGCGCTGATATTTTTCGCGCGTGGCCGCGTCGCCCTTGAGCAGACGGACGCTCTCCAGCAGCAGGTCGTCGAAGTCCAGCGCATTGGCCTTGAGCAACTCGTCCTTGTAAATCTTGTAGATGTGCGCGATGCGCTCCATCTTGGGCTCGGCCGAATTCAGATACATCTCCTGCGGATCCTGCATGTGGTTCTTGGCCGAGGAGATGAGCCCGAGCACGGCGCGCGGAGTGAGCTTCTTATCGTCGATGCCAAGCCGTCTGATCGCCGACTTGACGACCTGCTGCTGATCGGCCTCGTCGTAGATAACGAAGTCGCGCGTGTAGCCCTTGCCGTTAACCTGCAGCACCTCGATGTCCCGCCGCAACATGCGCACGCAGAAGGAGTGAAAGGTGCTGATGGCGGGCCGGGCAAA
Organism: Candidatus Korobacteraceae bacterium; assembly: GCA_049521655.1. Classification (GTDB taxonomy): domain Bacteria; phylum Acidobacteriota; class Terriglobia; order Terriglobales; family Acidobacteriaceae; genus TOLSYN. The sequence continues at coordinate 80,643 of JBEKOO010000001.1, read as the reverse complement.
CGAGCGCTGGCCAATCAGTTGAGTAACCCGCTCGGCCATCTCGGAGGCGGCTTTGTTGGTGAAGGTGACGGCCAGAATGCGGTCGGCCGCAACGTTCTCATGCTCCACAAGATAGGCGATGCGATAGGTGATGACCCGGGTTTTGCCCGAGCCCGCGCCCGCCAGAATGAGCACAGGGCCATGCACGGTTTCCACCGCTTCACGCTGTTGCGGATTGAGCTTCGAGAGAAAGTCCATGAGAGAAAAAGCGACCGCCGGTATAGGAAAAGAGTATCAGGTTTGCGAGAAGAGGAAAGCCGGAGGAAGACCCTGTGGAACATATCCGCTCAAGCCAACGGCGGAATTGAATGGCTGCCCGCCGAAATCTATGAGATGTCTAGCTTTCTAAGTCTGCTTCAACCGTGATGTTTCCAAGGCTGTCGAGCGTTAGCAATGCTTGTTCCAGTTGGATTTTTGAGACCGAATCCTTCAGATACAGTTTCAGGTCCGAACGCGTAAGATAAATGGGGGATGTTGTTTTTCTAGAAGCGTCCAGTCTGGTTATTTTGTATCTTCCGTCTTGCACGTGGGTAATGCTATACCTAATCGGCATTATGTCCGCCTTCCTAAATGCGAGACATTGGCCACCAGCCCAGTCGTCAGCCCCGCACGGCGCCGCGTTCGAACAGAAGCCGTGTTAACTCCGGAACCGCTCATGGTGGAAATGTTTTCCGAGCCCAATGAACTTGGAATAGCTGCTGAGTGAACGACCTTCCGCTGCCGCCCCGTAGCTATTTTTTTCTCGCCTTCGACTATCCTGTACTTTCCTATCTTGAGAGCCGAGACCGCTGAGATATCCGCCGGGCTGGGACGGGCCGCCGAATGAGCACGGCTCAAATGCCGACTTAATCTATCTGCTCGAACCTTCACCCCGCAAACATTGCAACTCGTGATCGGAGCAAGTGGTTTTTGAGCTAGCCTCGTAGCGATTGTGGGTCCGACAACTGGTTCCTTGTTTTCCGATAGAGGACAAGAGCCCAACGCTGCGTTCGCATCAGGGAGCGGGCTGGCAACCCCGCCATGAACTTTCCTCAGGTGTTTTTGCAACTTCGAAACCGCTACCCCACAGATGGGGCAACACTGGGGTCTTGGGACCACCGGAACAACAGGATGGTATCGAGTCCGTTTACGAGGCGCAACAGCGTCCCTGCCGTTCAGACTGCCTGATCCGCCGCAGCGGAAACAGGTCGGGTTCATACCTCCACAGGTGCAGTCCATGGGCGGCTCCGTTGAACTGTCAATAATTGTAGCTTTGGAGTCTCTGCTATTCCAATGTTCTTTTCAAGGGAGGGAGGAAATGTAGCAGCGTTGGGCTCTCGAGGGTGCCCCGAATCTGCCTTTCTTTGACAGATCCGGGGCTGTTCCACCACCTATTTCTCCTTCGGAGGATGATGCTCGATGTCGTACTGGAGGCCGTCGGTGGAGTGGCGGCTGGCGTGGCACTCGGCGCAGGGGCACCACGCGCGGAGGTAGTCCCAGGAGAAGATTCCGTGCTGGTGGCCGTCGTTCCAGTTGAAGTGGATGGCGTAGTTGCCAACCTGCGTGACCTCCGTGGGACGGAGCTGCGGCTTGAAGATCGGCAGCGGGCCGGAGAACTCAGGCGCGGCCGGCTCATCGGGCAGGCGATGGCTCTTCAGGCGCTCTTCATTGCACAGTGAGCACGGGCAGGCGTTGCGCAGGTAGGTGAAGGTGTAGCTGCTCTGGTGGCCGTCTTTCCAGAGGATTTCCATGGTGGTACCGCTGTTTTTATGAACCTTGATGGAAGCGGGTTGGGCTACGTTCATGACGAATAGTGTAGTCTATAAGAGCAAGGTTGATCGCGGCCCAATTCCGGCTGAGGGTTGCTGAAACCAGCAGCCTCTTGTAGAATCAGACTTTGGCGACCAGCCTCTTTTGTTCATTTCAGGTTCCGCGCGTTTCTTTTCTGGGTTGCGTTTGAGGTTGCACCTCACGGTTCGCATGCCCATGCCGCGATGCTTCGGTCGAGAGACTTATGCAGCGGTCGAAAGCCCAAGCGGTTCCACCATTTTGGAGTTAGTCATGGCTCAGGTTTGTTCTGTCTGCGGCAAAGGCCCGCAGTTCGGCAATAACGTTTCGCACGCCAACAACAAGACCCGCCGCCGCTGGAACGTGAACCTGCATCCGGTGAAGGCCAAGGTCGCAGGCACCACGAACACGAAGAAAATTCGCGTTTGCTCTGGCTGTCTGCGCAGCGGCAAAGTTACCAAGGGCTAAAGCCAGGGCCAAGCCCGCGGTTTGGCGCGACACGCCGGATTGCGGATGAGGCTCCGCGCGAAGCCGGGAAAAGTGTAGGCCTCCGCCGCCGCGGAGGCCTTTTACCGTTCTTGAAGAACGGAAATATCGATGATCCGGCTGCGTCAGATCCGTCGCGAGATGCCCCCCCTGCTTCGCCTTGCCGTGCCCATCGTGATGGGCGAGGTGGGCTGGATGTTCATGGGCCTGGTGGACATTGCCATGATCGGGCGGGTTGGACCAACGGCGCTGGCCGCCGTCAGCCTGGGCACGGCGGTATTTTTCTTCCTCGCCGTCATGTGTGAAGGCCTGCTGCTCGGTAGCGATTCAATTATTTCGCGGCACTTTGGCGCCGGACGCATGGATGACTGCTTTCGCACCCTGTGGGCCGAGCTCCAGTTAGCGCTTCCGCTGGGCCTGCTATGCGGGCTGGTGGTTGCCGCCGGTGGCTGGCTGTTGCTGCCGCTGGGGATAGCGCCCCAGATCGTGCACCAGACCATCCCGTTTATTTATGCCTTGGCTTGCGGATTGCCCGCGCACATGTGCTTTGCGGCAATCCGGGTTTTCCTGCAGGGAACGCACCGCGTGAAGGTTGTGGCCTTCGCCATGGTCTCGGCAAATGTCATCCACTTTGCTGGAAATTACGCATTGATCTACGGACACTTCGGACTGCCCGCGCTGGGCGCAACCGGCTCGGGACTCTCCACCACACTTTCACGCTACTACATGCTCTGCGTGCTGCTTGCCTACGTGGTATGGCGCAACCGAAGCGAGCACTGGCGTCTGCTGCGCTATGCCGGCCATTTCTACTGGGAGCGCATCGCCGGAATTCTGCGGCTGGGCGCGCCGGCTTCAGCCCAGATAGGCCTCGAAGTGGGAGTGTTCTCTGCATGCACGCTGGCCGCCGGACGACTTGGCGCGGTCGCCGTCTCCGCCCACCAGATCGCCCTGATCATCGTTTCGCTCACGTTCATGGTGCCGCTCGGCGTGGCGCAGGCAACTTCGGTACGGGTGGGCAACGCCATTGGCCGGCACGATGCCGAAGCCGCCAACGTGAGCGGCTGGAGCGGGATCGCCTTGAGCGCCAGCTTTATGAGCTGCTCGGCGATTGCGTTGTGGACGCTGCCGCTGCCGATCGTGCATATCTTCAGCTACGCCCCAGAGGTCGCAAAGGTTGGTGTGCCGCTGCTGGCGATTGCCGCCGTCTTCCAGTTCTTTGACGGCGTGCAGGTGACGGCCATCGGCGCGTTACGCGGCTCGGGCAACACCCGCATTGCGATGATTACCGACCTGGTGGGCTTTTGGTTGATCGGCTTGCCGCTGGGAGCGTGGCTCTGCTTTGGGCGCGGCTGGGGAGTTCGCGGACTGTGGATCGGGCTGAGCGCGGGATTGATCAGCATTGGCTCTGTGCTGGCCGTGGCCTGGCGGCGCAGAGTACATTGGCTGAGGCGGGAACTGGGCAAAGCTCCCTCCAAGGTAGCAGCCCTCAACCAGCCGGGCTGACCCTCCGGGGCCGCTCAGTTGCTCTCTTTCCCCTCGCTAGGCAGGTCAAACGTTGCCAGCCCGAACTTGGTTCCCCCGGACTGCGGCTCGATGGCGACGATGTGCTGATGAAGCTTGCTCCCCGTCTTCAGTTCGATCTCCGCCTCCGCATGTCTGTCAACGTTGTTGATCTTGATGTGCTTACCCTCGTCGCAGGTGAGACCTTCGCTAGTTCTTGACGGAGTGCCCACGGGACGATCGTCCTTGCACTCGATCACATCACCATACCGGGTTAGTTCCTTGCGATAGAAGGCACTTACCTTCCCTGGTGAGTCCGACGTCTGGTAACCGAGGGCCCTGACTCGCAGATGGAAGTCGCCAAAGCTCAACTCGACATCGGCAGCGCCGTTGTTTCTGTCATTCCTCACCACGGTGGCACCAGGGTAGACGGCAAGACCCGCGTCCGCAGCGATGGCGGCATCGTTGGTCTTGACCTTCACGCCGCCGACGGGAGTTTCTATTTTGACCTCCTCATTGTTGCCATTGCTGCCCTTCTTCTCCACGCTGCAACCGGTGGCGGCCAGGGCGACGGCGAGCAGCGCAAGCGGCATCAGCTTTCCATGCATCATGCTTCCTCCCACTAGGAAGGTGATACGAAAGCGGCGAAGGAAATGTTCCGCAGAGCAGCCTGGCTTCACCCCGCCAACGCGATCACATCAATCTCGACGCGGACATCTTTAGGCAGGCGGGCGACTTCAACAGTGGAGCGGGCCGGAGGGCTCTGCGGGAAGAAGCGCTCGTACACGTCGTTCATGGCGGTGAAATCGTTCATGTCTTTGAGGTAGACGCCGGATCGCACAACCTTGTCCAGGCCGCTGCCTGCCTCCTTTAGAACCGCTTCCAGGTTGGCAAGCACCTGCTCGGTCTGCTCTGCCGCTCCGCCCTCGACGATCTGCTTTGTCGCCGGGTCCACAGGAATTTGCCCGCTCACAAAGATGAATCCATTGGCCCGGATGGCCTGCGAATAGGGGCCGATGGCCTGCGGTGCGTTGGCAGTCGCGATGACTTCGCGCATGGTCTTCTCCTTGAAGGGAAATTCTAAGAAGCCAACATTGTAAATGTCCGCCGCACCCGATGGAACAGCCAGGCCTTCTGTTACCACTTTCAGGACGGCGGCGAGATGAACGTGTTGGCAGGCCCTAGGGCTTGACCGGCCGCAGCAGAATCAGATAACCGACCGCAATGGCATAGAGGGTAAACGCGACGGGCATGGCCGCGCCGAGCAATTGCATGGCAAAACCAATCAGTCCAACCGCCGCGCACAGCGCCAGCACAATGAGGTTGTTGCGGCTCCAGCGCTTGAGGATCTTCGGATCGCGGGGACTACTTCTCAACTCTGCCAGCGACGGCAGCACCATGGTATTGCGCGCGGTATAGGCGAAGGTAAGCAACGAGGTGGAGAAAATGATGGGGAGAAATGTGCGTTGGCCGAGCGTTCCCGGTTGTGCATGAAAGATCGTCATGCCGAGCACGGCACAGGCCAGCAGCATGCCCACCAGTCCGCGCTGGGTGCGTTGCAACGAAAGATAAGCAAATTCGACGGACTGTATCGGTAACGATAGAGCGCCTGGCTGCGAGCGGGCTTTCTTGGAGAAACGTGACATGGGCTAGTTAGTCAACTTTGTAACGCGCTCAACGTTATGTACGCCCTGGATTCGGCGAATGCCGGTAATAATGCGGTTGAGATGATTCACGTCGCGGGTTTCAAAGACGATGTCGACGATGGCGAGCGGGCCGCCGGTCTTGGCCTCGATGTGGCGAATGTTGGCATCCTCGCCGCTGATAACGGCTGAAATTTGGGTAATCATGCCGGGGCGGTCATCGCTGGAGACCACCAATTTGACCGGGTACGCTGGCAGCGCGCCGGCGACGCGGGGCTCCTTGCTCGACCACTCGACAGCCAGCTTCCGCTCGGGTTCGTACATCAGATTCTGCACGTTGGAGCAGGTTTTGCTATGCACCGCCACGCCCTTGCCCCGGGTCACGTAGCCGACAATCTCCTCACCGCGAATCGGGTTACAACATCGTGCGCGATAGACGAGCAAATCGTCGGTGCCGCGCACGGTGAGCGCCGAGCTATCGGTGCCGAAGGCGCGCTTGACCGCCGAGGCCACGCCCTGAGCTTCTTCACCGGGCTGCAGATTGCTGCCGGGCAACACCTTGGCCAGCACCGAGCGCGCCGAATACTTGCCGTAGCCGATCCCTGCCATCAGGTCGTCCACCTTGCCCACGCCATACTCGATGGCGGCTTTCAGCAGCTCCGGATCCTTGATGTCCTTGAGCGCGATGCGGTATTTGCGCGCCTCTTTTTCGATCAGCTTGCGGCCGATTTCAATGGCGCGCTCACGCTGGTGAATGTTGAGCCAGTGCTTGATCTTCTGGCGCGCCCGCGAGCTCTTGACAATGCCCAGCCAGTCGCGGCTGGGTTTGTGGCCAGCCTGCGTCATGATCTCGACAATGTCTCCGGAGCGCAGCTTGGAGCGCAGTGGAACGATGCGTCCGTTGACCTTGGCGCCAACGCAGGAGTGTCCGACCTCGGTATGCACGGTGTAGGCAAAATCGATTGGCGTGGCGTCGCGCGGCAAAATGACAACCTTGCCCTTCGGAGTGAAGGTATACACCTCTTCCGGATAAAGATCGATCTTCAGCGTGGAGAGGAACTCGCTTGGATCGGCCATCTCGCGCTGCCACTCTACAACCTGCCGGAGCCAGGCCAGCCGTTGCTCATCGCGCGCCGAGATCGGGCCGTCCTTGTATTTCCAGTGCGCCGCGATGCCCTCTTCGGCCATCTTGTGCATCTCTTCGGTGCGGATCTGTACTTCGAAGGGATGGCCATCCTCGGCAATCACCGTGGTGTGCAGCGACTGGTAGAGGTTGGGGCGCGGCATGGCGATGAAGTCCTTGATCCGCCCCGGCACCGGACGCCATGCGTTGTGAATGATTCCCAGCACCGCGTAACAGTCATTCACCGAGTAGGTGATGATCCTCAGCGCCAGCAGGTCGTACATCTGGTCGGCGGTGATCTTCTGCTTCACCACCTTCTGATATATCGAGTACATTCGCTTGATGCGTGAATCGACCCGGACTACATTGATGCCGGCTTCGCGAAGCTTCAGCCGGATGGTGTCGGCCATCTGCGCCAGCGCGCGCTCACCATCCTTACGCAGGGCCTCCACCTGCTCGCAGGCCATCTTGTATCCGACCGGATCGACATAAGGGAACGAGAGATCCTCAAGCTCGCCGCGAACCTTGCCCATGCCGAGGCGGTGCGCCAGCGGCGCATAAATTTCCAGCGTCTCCTTGGCGATTTTCTGCTGGCGCTCGGGCGAGAGATGCTGCAAGGTGCGCATATTGTGCAGGCGATCGGCCAGTTTGATGAGCACCACCCGGATGTCGTCCACCATGGCCAGCATCATCTTGCGCACGTTCTCCGCCTGTGCCTCTTCGCGTGAAGCAAAGTCGATCTTGCTGATCTTTGTCACGCCCTCGACGATGTGCGCGACCTGCTCACCAAATTTTTCCTTGATCTCCTCGGTGGTGACCAGTGTGTCCTCGACTGAATCATGCAGAAGTCCGGCGGCGATGGCCGTCGTGTCCAGTTTCATCTCGGCCAGCAGAATCGCCACCTCCAGCGGATGCACGAGGTATGGCTCGCCGGATGCGCGCTGCTGTCCGCTGTGGTGTTCGAGGGAAAGTTCGTAGGCGCGGCGGATGATGTCGAGGTCGTCGCTGGGGCGGTTGGAGCGGGCAATCGCCAGAAGGTCGCGAAACCGCGTCGCGGTCAGAACATTCGTCGCGGCCTGCTCGCGAAAGCTCGCCATATCTGATTTTAGCCTGTAACCTCGCTGTAACGCCAAGCACGATGGCTTGCAAGTGTCTCCTGTTGCATCCGATGCGGCGGGGCCGCAGAATGATTCCGGAGCGGAAGGACGCAATGAGAGTGCTCATCAGCGGCGCCAGCGGATTGATCGGACAGGAAGTGTCCTCTCTGTTGAGCATGCGCGGGCACGAGGTTCACCGCCTGGTTCGCGACCCGGTAAAGCTGCGCCCTGGCGACGTGGCGTGGCAGCCCGCTTTGCCCCTGGAGGCCGCGCGGATTGCAGGCTTCGATGTGATCGTACATCTGGCGGGAAAGCCGGTGGCGGCGCTCTGGACCCAGAAGGCCAAGGCAGAGATCCGCGCCAGCCGGATCGAGGGAACGGCAACAATCGCAAGGGCAGCGGCGGAGGCATTCCAGCAGAGCGGAAAATTGCGCGCCCTGATCTGCAGCTCGGCTGTCGGCTACTACGGCAACCGCGGCGGCGAAGAATTAACGGAGGCGAGCGAAGCCGGGCTGGGATTTCTCGCCGAGCTCTGCCGCGACTGGGAGCGCGCCGCGCAACCGGCGGCGGCAGCCGGGCTTCGAGTGGCCCATCTGCGAACCTCACTGGTGCTGGATGCCGCTGGCGGCGCGCTTGCCAAAATGCTTCCCGCTTTTCGCTTCGGAGTGGCTGGAAAACTCGGCAGCGGACGCCAGTGGTGGAGCTGGATTAGCCTGCGTGATGCGGCACGCGCTTTCGCTTTTGCCGTGGAGAATGAACAGGTACGCGGCGCGTTGAATCTGGCGGCTCCGCACGCGGTGACAAACGCGGAGTTCACCAGTACGCTGGCTCACCTGCTGCACCGCCCCGCTCTGCTCACGCTTCCCGCTTTTGCCCTGCGCGCGCTTGGCGGAGAGATGGCGGAAGAAACGCTGCTTGCTAGTCTGCGGGTAATTCCAAAACGCTTGCTGGAAGCGGGCTTCATTTTTGAAGACCCGGAGTTGGAGCCCGCCCTGCGGAGATTGCTGCGGCAACCAACGTAGTGAAAATTCTAGTTGACCTGTCTACAACTGACGGGTTCAGAGTGGAGAAGCTCGAATGCTAACGGTCTCTCAACTCGCCAGGCTCTGCGGACTCAGCCGCACCACACTGCTTTATTACGAGTCCATTGGGCTGCTTACCCCGGCGTGCCGCTCTGACTCCAACTATCGCCGCTACTCGACGCAACAGTTGGAGCGCCTGCGCACCATCTGCGCGTACAGAGATGCGGGGCTGCGGCTCGGCGATATCCAGCAGATTCTCGACGAGCAATCGAACGAGGCAACCGCGGTGCTGAAGCGCCGCCTGCTCGAACTCGATCGGGAGATCGAAACGCTGCGCGAGCGTCAAAACGCCATCCTGCGCCTTTTGCAAGCCGAGGATGGCGCATGGAGAACATCTGCTATGACCAAGGAAAAATGGGTTTCAATCATGCACGCTGCCGGATTTAATGAAGACGACATGCGGCGATGGCATAAACAATTCGAACAGCAGGCGCCGGAGGAACATCAGCAGTTCCTGGAGTATCTGCAGATACCGGCGGGAGAAATCAACAGCATTCGTAGCTGGAGCACGGAGAGCTAGGCGCAGGAACCACAGCAGCTGCAAGGTCAACTGGCCCACTCAACAAAAAAACGTTGTGTGGGCTACCCTAGCGGCGCGACTAAAAGGGGCGAAGCGGGAGGAAATCAACGATGATGGCGCTGACCTCGTTCTTTGACGCGAGCGATGCTGCACGAGCGGAACGGACCTTGCACAAGCTCGCACTGCATGACATCTCAGGCTGGGCTCTGACGGGCGGCGTCGCCATTGAGTTGCAGATATTCCTCAGAGCAGGAGCGCTGGCGACACGGCCTCTGCATGACATCGACTTTATCGCCGACTCCTTCGCGTCCATACCTCAGTCGATGGCGGACAGCTTACTCTTGCGCCACGTTCATCCCGACGATTCTCCAGGGAAGACGATGCTGCAGGCGGTCGATCCGGAGAGCAGGGTGCGGGTTGATCTTTTCCGAGCCTATGGAGGAGAGATGGAGCGCGCCTCCAGGCTTTCACTTGGGGCGCTGGCGTTGAGGGTGGTTTCCATCGAGGACCTGGTTGCAAGGCACGCACGACTCAACTGGGACGTACTGGAAGGCAAACCCGTGGCTCCGAAATACGCGCACGACTTCCGGCGATTGCTCGCTCTGGTTGAGGCAGATGAAATCGAAGAGGTCTGGCAGGAGCACAGGAAACCGCACTTCCCCGCAAGCTTTGCGGAAGCGGTGAGTCAGCTGCGCTCAGTGACTGCCTCGCGACCAGAGCTGTTGGTGGCTTCCACGTATTCCACAGATGTTCTCGCGGTTTGTCCCCGGTGCAAGGGTGCTCATGGCTTTCCGCTGGCAGAACCAAGCCTGGTGCTTTCCTTACTCGGCTATTGCTGACTCAGCTCTTCTCGCGTGAAATCTCTCCCGCGGTGGCTGTCGTGGCACGCAGATAGTCGGCGGGCGCAATCACAATCTGCAATCCGCGCAGTCCCGCAGAGACGCAGATCAAGTCCCATAGCTCCATCGTTTCGTCGACAAAGACCGGATAGTTCTTCTTCATCCCAAGGGCAGTGACTCCGCCTCGGATGTAGCCGGTAACGCTCTGCACTTCCTTCAGCGGAAGCATTTCCACCTTGCGGTCTCCGCTGAGCTGCGCCAAGGCTTTGAAGTCGAGCTCGTAATTTCCGGGAATCACCGCGACGGCCACGCCGCGGCGGTCGCCCTTGACGGCCAGGGTCTTGAAGACCTGCCCAGGAGGAAAACCGACCTTTGCGGCAACGCTTTCCGCGGAGAGATCGTCGGGATCGACCTTGTACTCACGCAGTTCGTAATGGATGCCGAGTGAATCCAGGATTCGGCAAGCGTTGGTCTTGCTCATCACCGTATTCAACCACAAGATTTGCGTGAGGAGGCGGCAAACTCTGCGCCGCGCCCGCCATCCAACCAAATCCGTGGAATGAGCGCGAGTAAAGGATGAGGGTTGAAATGACAGATTACACGATCACGGTGATTGAAAAGCTGATCGAGACTTGCCGCGACGGCCAGGCAGGCTTCCTGGAAGCCGCTGAATACACCGGAAATTCCGAGCTGAAGGCTTTCTTTTCCCGCCAGTCATTGCAGCGCAGCAAGTTTGCGGCAGAGCTGGAGAGCATAGCGCGGAATCTCGGCCGGACGGACTCCGAACGCAGCACCAGCGCGGCGGGTAAGCTGCACCGCGCCTGGATTGAGCTCAGGCACAGGATGGGAGGCGGTGATGCCAGTGTTCTTGCAGCGGTCGAGAATGGAGAGCACAACGCCAGAAACAACTATCAGGAAGCGCTACATGCCGGCCTCCCCGCCGATTTGCAATCCGTCATCGAACGGCAAGCCGAGAGCGTCTTTGCCGCCCATGAGCTGGTTCGCACTCTGCAGGATTTGTACAAGAGTGCGGCATAGCAAGTTAGCTCTGGGTGTTTGCCGCCCGCTTCCAGGCCTCAACCCGTTGCATCACGCTCAGAATCGGTCTCGGCAGGGCGAGCTGCGCGCCCTGCTCCATTAGCGGCACCAGCTTGTCAAACTCAGGGCCGGACGGCACTCCGGTAAGCATAATGCGAATCGGATGGAAGAGCGCCGGACCTTTGACTCCACTCTCCTTCTGCACTTCCTTGATCAGAGCCTTGAAGCGTTCGGCCGAGATCGGCTCACCCTCGGCTGCAATTTTCGCGGTGAACGCGTCCAGCACCTTCGGCGTGGTTGATGCATTCAGCGCCTCCGCGTTCTCCGGAGCGTTGAGAGCTGCAGCCGCGTCAAAGTGCAGCACCGATGCGGCGCGCTCGGGCAGTTCGTCGAGCTTGCTGACCGCCGACACCAGCGATGCGGTAATGCGCGCCAGCCAGGCTTTGGCCTCCGGCGCAAGCTCATCCACTCCCAGGGCGCGCTCATAGAAGGGCTCGGCCAGCGCGGCAATGCGCTCGGGCGCTGCTTCCTTGATGTAATGGCGATTTAGCCAGTAGAGCTTCTCGAAGTCGAAGACCGCCGGTGACGGAGTGACGCGCGCCAACTCGAACTCCTGCACCAGTTCATTTGCCGAGAAAATCTCGCGGTCGCCTCCCGTGGGAGCCCAGCCGAGCAGGGCCATGTAGTTCATCAGCGCCTCGGGCAGAACGCCCATCTCACGGAAATTCGCCAGCGAAGTTGCCCCGTGGCGCTTGGAGAGACGCTCCTTGTCAGGGCCGAGAATCGTCGACAGGTGTGCGAACTCGGGCACCGCCCAGCCAAGCGCTTCATAGAGCGCAACCTGCTTCGGCGTATTCGAGAGATGATCGTCGCCGCGGATGACGTGCGTGATCTTCATCTCCGCGTCATCGACTACAACCACGTAGTTGTAAACCGGGACGCCGCTGGAACGCACGATAATCAGATCGCTCACTACGTCGCTGGAAAACTCGACCCAGCCGCGCACGATGTCGTGGAAGCGTATCGGCTTCTCGAGAATCTTCAACCGGATCGCGCATGGCTCGCCGGCGGCGCGGCGGCGCTCCGCCTCTGCGGGCGCAAGGCTGCGGCAGGTGCCGGGATAGTTGGGCTGAAGATGTTGTGCCATCGCCTGCTCGCGCTGCCGGTCGAGCGCCTCCAGGGTGCAGAAGCACCGGTAGGCCTTGCCTTCGCTGACAAGCCGCTCGGCATGGTCGCGATAAACCTGCCACTTGTCGCTCTGGCGATAGGGAGGATAGGGACCGCCGACGTCGGGCCCCTCATCCCAGTCGAGGCCCAGCCACTTGCAATCCTCGATGAGCTGCGCTTCATAGCGCACTTCGCTGCGCTCCAGATCCGTGTCTTCGATGCGGAGAACGAAGACGCCCGCCTGCTGCCGGGCGAAGAGCCAGTTAAATAGCGCGGTACGCGCGTTGCCAACGTGAACCTGACCGGTGGGCGACGGGGCAAAGCGAACTCGCACCGCGCCTGGAATCGACTGCTTCTCCATAGCTAAAGATGTTAGCAGAGCCCGGCGGGATGAAAATGAGAGGCAGCTCTGCTTCACGCTTCTGGTGGATTCCGCATCGTCCTGGGACTAAGCTATTAGGCGAAAGCAGTCGGCTCTGAAAGGCAAGGTGCAATCCGATGGCAAAGAAAAAGATCCTGATGCTGGTTGGCGATTATGTGGAGGATTACGAGGTAATGGTGCCCTTCCAGGCGTTGCTGATGGTGGGCCACGCGGTGCATGCGGTCTGCCCGGGAAAGAAAGCCGGCGAGAGCGTGCGCACGGCGATCCACGATTTTGAGGGCGGCCAGACCTACAGCGAAAAACGCGGTCATAACTTTACCTTGAACGCGGATTTTGCCGGCGTGAAGCCGGAGGAATACGACGCATTGGTGATTCCGGGCGGGCGCGCACCGGAGTATCTTCGGTTGAACCCACGGTTGCTGGAGATCGTGCGCCACTTTGACGCCGCGACCAAACCGATCGCCGCCATCTGCCACGGCGCACAGATTCTCTCCGCCGCCGGCGTGGTCAAAGGCCGCAAGTGCAGTTGCTATCCTGCGGTGGGGCCGGAGCTGACCGAAGCTGGCGGCAGTTACGCGGACATCGCCATAGACGGCGCGTACGTGGATGGAAACCTGGTAACCGCGCCTGCGTGGCCGGCGCATCCGGCATGGCTCGCGGAGTTCCTGAAGGTCTTGGGGACGCGCATCGAACTCTAACGCCGGCACGGATTGCCGGACTCTAGTGAATGTGCGGGCTTGCGGCAGTGTAGGTGGATTTTTTCACCACCGGCTTCACCACTCGCACATCGAACTCCAGTGGCGTTGTCTTGGGCGGAAAGCACTGACGATTGTCGCAGGCCTGATACTTCACTTCGCCGTGAACCCGGAGGGTACCCGGCATGGCCGATTTCGGAACCCGCACCGCGGCGGTGATGGCGAAGCTCCCCGTATAGACGCTGAGCTTGTCATTGCCCATGAAGGGCAACGCCAGTTGCTCGCCCTCCGGGTACTGGATGTTCACAATCATAATTCCCTGTGGAGGATTGAGGTGAACCACCGTCGGCAGCAGCAGTTCGTCGTTCGGCTTATTGGAGTTGACGTGGAAACCTTTGTTGACCTGCAGCTCGATGTTGAGCACAGCCTTGCCGCCGCGGGTGACCACAACGGTATCGATAGGCGCCACCGTGAGCGCCGGTGAAGAGCCTTGCGCCAGCGCCGTGGCCGGAGCGGAGACTGCGAGCAGAGCGAGAGCGGCGAGATGTGAGAGCTTCATGGCCAAGGCTTTAGTCTAGTGGATTTCAAATTCCTCTGCCGCAAAAGTACTGGAGCAACCTGCTAAGAGCGTGGCTTGCTGGCAAGAGCGCGCTGGATGTTCTGCTCAATCTCATTGCGCCCCGGCTGGCCGAAGACGCGATCCAGCACCATGCCATTGCGGTCAATATAAAAAGTCGTGGGCAGGTAGTCGATGCCGCCGTAGGCTCCGGCAACGCTCTCCTTACCGAGCAGCACCGGGTAGTTGATCGAGTGCTCGGCGGCAAACTTCGCCACGTCCTTCTGGTCGCTATCGTCATCCATGGAAACGCCCACAATCTGCAATCCCTCGGCGCCATATCGCCTCTGCAGCTCGACAAACCACGGGATCTCCTCCTTGCAGGGCGGGCACCAGGTGGCCCAGAAGTTGAGCACCACGGCCTTGCCGCGCAGATCGCTGAGCTTCAAGGCGTGTCCCTGCAGATCGGTCAGAACGAAGTCCGGCGCTTCGTGGCCCTTCGCGGCCACTCCTGCTGGCGCGCGGTGGCCACCGGGAAACTTACCCTGAAACCTGGCCAGGATCAGCAGTCCCGCAACTACGACGACCATCACGGCAAAGACGACGATTTTGCGCTTCACTCAAACACTCCTGTTACGTCCTCCGCTACCTTAGTTCTGATGCTTTACAGAGAGAAGCGATTCAGGAAGCCGAGATAGCCGGAGAGGATGGTGAAGCGCCCCAGGGCGATCAGCAATCCAAAAACGATGAGCAACACACCGCTGATGACCTCAACCGTGTGCAGGTGGCGGCGAAAGCGGGCGTAGAAGCCCAGGAAACGATTGACTCCCAGCGAGGTGAGCAGAAACGGAACCGCCAAGCCCGCCGAGTACACGGCAAGCAACAAGATTCCCTTCCACACCGTGTCCTCTGAGCCCGCCAGGAAAAGAATTCCGGCCAGGATGGGGCCGATGCATGGCGTCCAGCCAAAAGCGAAGGCAAAGCCGATGAGGAAGGAGCCGAGCGGACTCGACCCTCCCTTGACGCTGTGCAGGCGCTTGTCCGAATAGAGTGCGTTGATCTTGAATACGCCGGTAAGGTGCAGTCCAAAGATGATGATGACGACACCGGCGAAGATCGCCAGTGGACGATGATACTGATGCGTCAACTGTCCAAAGCTGGTGGCCACCGCACCCAGAGAGATAAAGACCACGCTGAAACCCAGTATGAAGCAGATCGAGTTCAGCATGACGGTGCGCAGCAGCTTGCGGTCGGCCGCCTGCAAGGTCTCCACACTGGCGCCTGAAATCAGCGAGATATACCCAGGGACCAGCGGCAAAACGCAGGGCGAGAGGAAGGAGAGGACTCCGGCAAAAAACGCTGCCAGCGGTAGCGGAAGGCTATGCATACATCAACGATTGTACAGCGGGGATCGTACAAGGGCGGGGAGAATCCGGGGACCGTGCTTAGAAGACCTGGGGCCATTTTTGTGCGCCGTGATAGACGGCGAGGATCACGATGCGGGCCTTCCGTATGGCATAGGCGGCGACAAAGGGCGTATTCGCAACGACCAGCTCACGGGTGCCAGGAACCCGTCCTGCTCTGCCTGACATGGGGAAGGAGGCAAGCTGTTGGACGGTGGTGACGATCTGCATCGTAACCCTTGCGGCAATCTCCTCGTTGTTGGAGAGAGCGATGTAATCGTGAGCCTGATCCAGTTGCCGAGTTGCTCCCTCGGTCCATTCGATCATCGGCTCGCGCGTCCCGTTTTCTTGAGACGCTTTACAACCTCATCATGGTTTACGACGCGGCCTTTCCGCATCTCTTCTTGCCCCTTACGAACCAGCGCGTCCTGGTAGGCGTGCAGTTCGATGTAGTTGGTGATTGCCTCGTTGATCAGATAGCTGCGCGAACGATCCTGCGCGGATGCCTGCAAATCAAGCGCCTCGATCTTTTCAGGGACAGCACGGAAGCTGATGGTTTTCTCTCTGCTACGCATAATACCGGAACTGTACCATGTATTATTTTGTATGACAAGAAATTGACATTCCAAGGTGCCCCACATCTGCCGTAGTCAGCAGATGTGGGTCTTTGCGGAGACACCGTGCGCAGCGACGCCTCCGGTCACGACCCCAAGCTACAGTGGAATATTCCCATGCTTCTTCGCAGGATTCTTGTCGCGCTTGCCGTCGAGCATCTCCAGCGCCTGGATTATTTTCTTGCGGGTATCGCGGGGGCGAATCACGGCGTCGATGTAGCCGCGCTCGGCTGCAACGTAGGGGTTGGCGAAGCTCTCGCGGAACTCTTCGATTTTTTCAGCGCGCACTTTGTTGAAGGCAGCCGCGCCCGTCAGTCCGTCCACACCGTCCTTGGCGGCGCGGTCGAGTTCGCGGCGGTAGACGATGTTGACCGCACCCTCCGGTCCCATGACGGCGATCTCCGCGGTCGGCCAGGCGTAGTTCACGTCTGCGCGAATGTGCTTGGAACTCATCACGCAGTAGGCTCCGCCGTAGGCTTTGCGGGTGATGATGGTGATCTTCGGAACCGTAGCTTCGGCAAAGGCATAAAGCAGCTTGGCACCGTGCATGATGATGCCGCCGTGCTCCTGCTGAATGCCGGGCAGGAAGCCGGGAACGTCTTCAAAGGTCACCAGCGGAATGTTGAAGCAATCGCAGAATCGGACGAAGCGCGCAGCCTTGACGGAGGAGTTGATGTCCAGCACGCCGGCGAGGAAGTTGGGCTGGTTGGCGACGATGCCCACCGGACGGCCATTAAATCGGGCAAAGCCGATAACGATATTCTTCGCGTAGTGCTCCTGCACTTCAAAGAAGTAGGAGTCATCGACGACGCGGGCAATGACGTCCTTGATGTCGTAGGGCAGGTTGCTCTCGGCGGGAACCACGGTATCGAGCTGGGCGTCGGCGCGGTCTATGGGGTCCACCGTGGGCTTGCGCGGCGGCTCCTCGAGATTGTTCGAGGGGATGAAGCTGAACAGCTCCCGCACCATCGAAAGACATTCGGCGTCATCGTGGGCCAGGAAGTGAGCGACCCCGGACTTGGTGTTGTGGGTGGTTGCTCCGCCAAGTTCGTCCTTGCTGACCTCTTCGTGAGTCACCGCCTTGATGACCTCGGGGCCGGTGATGAACATGTAGGCAGTCTTATCCACCATGAGGATGAAGTCGGTCATCGCCGGGGAATAAACCGCTCCGCCGGCACATGGTCCCATGATCGCCGAAATCTGCGGAACCACGCCCGAGGAGAGGACATTACGAAGGAAGATGTCGGCATAACCGGCAAGCGAGCGGACGCCTTCCTGAATCCGCGCACCACCGGAATCATTGAGGCCAATGACGGGCGCGCCGACACGGGCGGCGGTATCCATGATCTTGACGATCTTGGCTGCGTTCGTCTCCGAGAGCGAGCCGCCAAAGACGGTGAAGTCCTGGGCAAAGACGAACACCAGGCGTCCTTCAATGCGTCCGTAGCCGGTTACGAAGCCGTCGCCCAGAATGATCTGCTCGCCCATTCCGAACTCTGTGGTGCGATGAGTTACAAACTTGTCGGTTTCCTCGAAGGTCCCCTCATCAAGCAGGAATTCGATGCGCTCGCGGGCGGTCATCTTGCCGAGTTTGTGCTCGCGCGCACGCCGCTCTTCGCCGCCACCTGCTTCGGCAAGTTCGTCGCGCCTCTTTAGTTTTGCCAGTTTCTGCTCGATATTCATGACCGGCAATTATAGCCAGAGAGTGTTGCCCGGAGCCACGGATTAGTTTGGTGGCGGCATTTTGAACATACTATCGTCGCCTTCCATCCCCTGCGCGGCCCAAATCCATCGTTTGCCGGTCCAGAACAGGAGCGAGTGCAAAGTACTGCGATCGACGACTTCTATGGCCTGAATATTCTTCTTCTTGAAACGCAGGGGCACCAGCTTGGCGCTTTCAAAGGGCGTGTTGATGAGAACAAACTTGGCCGGCGCCTTGGATTTGGCCTGCGGTGAACGCCATCCGAAGACGATCAGGAGGCAGCGTGAGGAGCCGTCAAAGTGAAGCGTGAATTGCGAGGTGATACGGGGATCTTTGGTGCCAAAGTAGGCATCATAGGGGTCTTCGACCTTGAAGCTGAACTGCTCCTGCGACAGCAAGGGTGTGTTGCTGGTTCCAACCAGTACGACACCCTCTTTGCCCTCTCCATCCAGATCTCCGAACATGGGCGGAATGCTGGGATCCAACTTGAAGGAGGGTCCAAACTGTTGTGCCAGGTAAGCCGCCGGATCACCGAACGGCGGGGCGGCGGGCGGGGGCGCGGACTGTGCCAGCAGGGGCAGGGCGACCAGTAGACAGTTGGCAACGCCGCAGAACACGGAGACCAGAACGGAACGCATAGCGGTAATGTACCCGCTTTTTGCGCCCAACGGGGAAGAACTTCTCTGCTTCGGTCTTGCAAAAGCGGCGAGCATTTATAATTTGGCTGGTGCGGTTACTCCTCTTCAGCGACATTCATGGGAATATCGAGGCCCTGGAAGCCTGTCTCGACGCGGCTCCCGAGCACGATGGCGTTGCCAACCTCGGCGATGTGGTCGGCTACGGCGCAAGTCCCAACCAGGTGATCGAGTTGCTGCGCGGGATCCAGCCAATCAGCGTGCGTGGCAACCATGACCGCTCCTGCTTCGAGATGGATGAAACCTCCAACTTCAATCCCGTAGCCGCCGCAGCGATGCAATGGACGCGCGCCGAACTAAGCAATAGCAGTCTGGACTGGCTGCGCGAAATACCCTGCGGCCCATTGCGCAACGCAGCTTGGCAGGGGGTGCAGTTTGTCCACGGTTCGCCCTTTGACGAGGACGCCTATATCGCCTCGGTGTTCAGCGCAAGCGCGGCGTTGGCCGTCTCTCCCCTTCACCTCACTTTTTTCGGCCACACGCACATTCAGTGCGCCTTTGCGCGGCTGCCGCAGGGCACGGAAGCGCTTCCGCTGGAGAGGATGAAGAGTGCAAGCCGTCTCCAGGTATCACGGCTGAAGCTGGATCCCACCGTAAAATATCTCGTTAATCCAGGGTCGGTCGGGCAGCCTCGCGACTACGACCGGCGCGCCGCCTTCGCGATCTATGACAGCCAGGAGGGCGAGATTCTCTTCTACCGCGTGCCCTATGACATCGGCCTCGCCCAGGAACGCATCCTGCAGGCAGGGCTGCCGGAGATGCTGGCCTTGCGGCTGGCGGACGGGCGCTAAGACTGCTTCGCCCCGGAAGCGTCTGGCTTTTTCCTCAACTTCTCCACACCGCACTTTGCGGTACACTCGCGCTATGTCATTTGAAAAAACAGACAAACTTTTTGGCGACGAAACCGGGGCTGCTCCTGCTCCAGGCAGCAAGGTAATGATCGCGCACGTCGATGGCGGCTCGCGCGGCAATCCGGGGCCTGCGGGCTATGGCGCATACATTACCGATGGCGAAGGCCGCCGGCTGGCGGAGCTCAGCGAATTTCTCGGCGTGCAGACCAACAACTTCGCCGAATACTCAGGACTGATTGCAGCCCTGGAATATGCCGTCAAGCACGGCTTCGGCACGGTGAAGGCCGTCAGCGACTCCGAGCTGCTGGTGAAGCAGATGAAGGGTCAGTACAAGGTTCGCAGCGAGGCGTTGCTGGCGATCTATGGCGAGGCCAAGGCGCTGATCCGCAAGCTCGACCGCTTCGAGATCCGCCACGTGCTGCGGCACCTGAACAAAGACGCCGACCGGCTGGCCAATAATGCGATGGATCGCGGTATGGGACGTGTGAGCGCCAGTAAGGCCGACGCCTACGCCAAGCCTCCAATCGAGCGCGAAGAGATCAAAGAGTTGCGCGGCTTTGTCAGCGGCGGTGTGGTGGAGTTTACCGGCGACAAATTTCCTGATGGAGTGTTTGTGGTGATTCGCCGGGCTCGCTGACCCGGCACCGGCAGAAGCAGAAAAGCGGGAGTCACACATCTGCAGCAGTTAGCAAATGTGGGTTCGCAGGCTTCGCTAACTGCCTGGGCTTTTAGCCCGCCAGCGCCTTCTTCACCGCTTCGCTCACCTGTTTGCCGTCGATGCGCGCACCGGCAAACCTGGCCATCACGTTCTTCATGATGGTGCCCATCTCCTTGGCGGTGGGCGAGCCCATTTCTGCAATCACCGACTGCACGGCGGCGGCGATTTCGGCTGGGCCCACAGCCTTGGGAAGGTAGCCTTCGATGAAGACGATCTCTTCCAATTCCTTGGCTGCAAGCTCGGGGCGGTTGCCCTTGGTAAACTGCTCGGCCGCGTCGTGGCGCTGCTTGATCAGGGTGGAGAGTATCTGCATCTCTTCCTTTTCGTCGAGCGGGGCGCGCTTGTCGATTTCCTTGTTCTTGAGTGCGCTTTTGACCATGCGCAAAGTGGAGAGGCGCAGCTCCTGCCGCGCCTTCATCGCCTCGACCATGTCTTTCTGAACCTGCGAAGTAATGCTCATCGCTCCATCATACGCGAAGCCCGGTAAGGATGATGATGGGATGAACCCTACTGCTGCGGGGCGGGAGCGTTTGGCATGGAGGTTTTCGCCGTGGGGCGGCGCAGTGACAACGCAGTCAGTTTTCGCATCAGGTTCTGAAAGGTGATGATGCCGATCAGGTAGTCGCCCTCCACCACGGGAATCATCGCCAGGCCGCTGCGTCCGATACGCCGCAGCACCGCGGCCAGCGACTCCTGCGGGCCGGCGACGTGGTATTCACGGCGCATTGCCGATTGCACGTAGCCGTTGCCGCCCTCCTGCATCGACTCGGCCATCTGCTGACGGCTGATCACACCCACCATGTCGGTGCCGCGCACCACCGGGAACTCTTCCTGCGGCGGATCCGCCGAGCGTTGCAGGGCATCGGCCAGCGTCTCTGCCGGGGAGAGCGTAATGAACTCGGTGATCATCACATCGATCACCCTCACCCGCTCCAGGACCGCCTGCAGAATCATGCTGCGGTCCTCCAGTTGCGCCGCCAGGAAGAGGAAAACACCCGCCATCATGATCCAAAGGTTGTTCGAATTGGAACCCAGGAAGACCGCTCCACCGCAGAGAAACAGCGCGAGGGAGAAAAACTGTCCAATGGAGACCGCGCGCCGGGTGGCCGTCACCTGATCTCCGCTGCGTGCCAGCAGCGCGCGCAGAATGCGTCCGCCGTCAAGCGGATAGGCAGGCAACAGGTTGAGCAACCCCACAAAAAGCTGCGACCAGGCGAGGCTGCGCGGAAGATCGAACGGCGTCAGCCAGGGAAAGCTGAAGAGCTGAACCTGTGGACGGAAGATCAGAATTGTCGTGCCGATGAGAACCGCAAGCACCAGGTTCACAGCCGGCCCGGCGAGCGCGATACGAATCTCGCATCGCGTATCCATGCCGCGCTGTGCCTGCTCATCGAGCAGAGAAACTCCGGAGATGGGCAGCAGCACCACACTGCGCACGCGGATTCCATTGCGCGCCGCAACCACTGCATGCCCGAACTCATGCGCCACCACCGCGAAGAGTACCAGCAGCACCAGCAGGAAGCTGCGTAATCCAACTTGAGGGCCGCGTCCGGCTTCAAGAATCCACACCAGGCTGAACATCAGCGGAAAGCTGAAGTGTACCCGGAAGTGGATACCAAAGATGTCGATAACCGGAATAGACCAACGTCTCATCGATTTGCCTTGCCCCAGGAAAACCCGTTACTAATACACTACACGGCAGAGGGCAGGGAGTAGAAGGGGCCGATGAGAGTCATCGCGGGAAAGTTTCGCAGCCGGACGCTGAAGAGCCTGGAGGGTCTGGAGACGCGCCCCACCTACGACCGCCTGAAAGAGACTCTTTTCAACGTGCTTGTTTCCGCTGGCATGGTTGCCGGATGCGACTGGGCCGACCTGTTTGCCGGTACCGGCTCGGTGGGCATCGAGGCGCTCAGCCGCGGCGCAACCTCGGTGCACTTTGCCGAATCCAGCAGCAATGCCGCTAACGTGTTGCGCCAGAATCTCGCCTCGCTGGGACTGGAGGCCGGCGATGTGGCCGAGCGCGATGCCGCCGAGGCTCTGCGCCAGTGGGACAAGGCAGGAGTCCGCTTCGACATCTGTTTTCTCGACCCTCCCTACCGTCTGCACGGAGCCTACGCAGAGGTCCTGCGCACCATCGCACGCGCGAGCGTCTTGTCCGACGGTGGGATCGTGGTGGCCGAACATGAGAAGAGATTCGATCCTGGCGAAGGCGAGGGCAATCTCAAGCGCTATCGCCTCCTGAAGCAGGGCGAAAGCGCGCTCAGCTTTTATCGCCGGAGCGCCGGGCAGGCGCTCGATGCCGCCGCCCAGCCCGAAGCCTGACCGCATCGTTACATCACAAAGTCATTCGGACGAACCAGCGCATACTGCATCTCGGTCAGCTCCTTGCGTACCAGGTTCAGGCCGAAAACGCAGCTCTCAAATTGTTGCGAGAGCCTGCCAAACAGTGGTGCCACCTTGCGGTATTCCATCTGGTCAAACTGGCTGACAATGAAGTAGCTCTCTTTGCCCGCATGGACAAAATCGATCAGAGCATCCAGCCGCTGGCGGCGCAGACGGAAGCGATTGATCGCCTCGGGAAACATTCCACTGTAGAAAAGAGTGAAGTCTCCGATGTGCTTGCGCACCTGGCGTTCGCGGTCAAACGACGCAGCCTCGCCGAAAACGGGGTCGCTTTCGAGCAACATCTCGCCAACGTCATCGAGCGAGCGTCCTTGCGCGTTCTTCAGCGCGTAGAGATTCCGGGTGTCGCAGAACTCGGTAAGCAGGTTTGCAAGATACGCCCAGATTTCCTCATCGCGTATGCCCACCTCGCTGCCAAAGTGCTGAGCAATCTTTTCCGCCAGAAGTTGACGTAACGGATGCCGGTCGCCGATCTCTCCCATGGTTGCCATCCTCTTGGATAAAGCGTATGCCTTCCCCACAGCGCTTGCCTCTGGGCCAGCGTTCAGTGCTGCTTCCTATGATGCAATTCATCCCGCGAGATGCTGTGTGCAGCTTACTTATTACGGTTAGAGTGCGATGGCAATACAAAAAGTTCCGTAGACGCAAAGATTGGCAGTCATCAGCGCGGAGTGCTGACAACGCTTGGCTTGCCGCAGTTAGGGAAATGCGCTTAGGGCCTGTTAACGCTACCTGGGCGGATGGCGTTGCGAGCGAAAATCGGGCCAAACAAGGCCGAGTCCGAAGGCTGTGGCCATCCACTGCCGAGGACGAGAACGAAGTGTGGCCTGATTTGCGGCGCAACCCGAAGGGACGGGGCCAATTTTGCCGAATTCGTTGTCGCTCGTCGCTTCAGTGATCGACCACAGTGCGCTCCTCGCTTCTAGAACTCGACAAAATTGGTTCCCGTCGCCACCGTCCGGGTAGCGTTAACAGGCCCTAGGTGCGCAGCCCACACCAGGTTTCCGCCACGACGATCGAGTTGCCGGGATGGTGCGGGTCGTACTTGACGCTGGTCGCAACGCCAATGCGGCAGGAGTGCAGATCGAGAAATTGCCGCAGGTGAGTCAAGTCCTGCGAGCACTCGTATTGCACGCCGGCCACGTCGTAGGTGTAGATAACCATCTGCGCCGGGTGGCCGGTATCGGAGTCGAATTCCTGCACGTCGAGCACGGTTCCATCCGTGATCCGGCCATGCGCGCTGATGCGCTGGCGCCGCAAAGCCTCACGCTGTTCGGGAGTTTTCTTGCGTCTGCCCAGCCACACCAGGGCGCTGGCAACGGCAATCACAATGGCGCCGGAAAGTGTGCAGATGCGAAACAGTGTCATGGAAAAACAGTCTGGTCGATGTATCTTGTGAACCGCTCTCTTTCGACTTTACTACGAAAGCGCCGTGCGTTGGCGGAGCAGCGGATCTCGGCCCCGATGTTACTCGTCCACCACCGGATTGCGCAGCGTCCCAATACCTTCCACCGAGACCTCGACGACGTCGCCGCTCTGCAGCGGGCCAACCCCTTCCGGTGTACCGGTTGCGATCAGATCTCCCGGCAGCAGGGTGCAGAACTGTGAAATGTAGTGAACGATGCGGTCGATGCTGAACATCATGTCGCGCGTGTTGCCGTCCTGGCACAAGCGCCCATTGACGCGCGTTTGCACCTGGATTCCGCTCCCCGGGTCCAACTCCGTATTGACGATGGGACCGAACGGGCAGAAGGTGTCAAAGCCTTTCGCGCGCGTCCACTGGCCGTCCACACCCTGCAGGTCGCGTGCCGTCACATCGTTGACGATGGTGTAACCGAGGATGTACTCCTTCGCGCTTTCGCCGTTCTTCATTTTGTGGCATCGGCGGCCGATCAGGACTCCGATCTCACCCTCGAAGTCCACCCTCTGGCTGAGCTTGGGACGGATGATCTCGCCTCCCGGAGCCAGCAGCGACGAGGGCGGTTTGCTGAAGATGAGCGGCTCGCTCGGCATCTCATTTGCAAGTTCGCGGGCGTGCGCCGCATAGTTGCGGCCCACGCACAGAATCTTGCTGACAATAGGAAACGGGGTCAGCAGTTTGGCTCTCTCCAGCGGAAGAGCCTCGGCGATCGTCTTTCCGGAGCCCGGCTCCGGCAGCACGATCTGCTCCGGCACGCCTGCTCCGCTGATCTGCATCTGCGGACTGCCCAGCTCGCTGATGATAAAATCATGGCCGTCGCGGCTCTCCACAAGGCCAAAACGCGATCCTTCCATGCCCAGAAAACGACAGAATTTCATCGAACCTCCAGCGGCACCGACTCCTCGGCCGGGAGCGACTGCGCACTCTGATTTCCGCGCACATCAACGGCCGCGACGGTGTAATAGTACTTTTGCCCGGGGTGAACATCGTTGTCGCGCCAGGCCGGAGCCTTGACCGGGGAAGTCGAAACGGCAACAAAACCGGAAGTCGCGCTTCGGCGATAGACAACGTATCCGGCCAAATCGCTCTCCGTGTTCGGAGCCCAGGTAAGATCGATGAAAGGCTTCTGGCCCACGCTGCTGAACACCGCTTGTAAGCCGCTCGGCACGGCGGGTGGGAACACGTCATGCACCTTCAGGGACACAATTTCGCTGTCATCGCCTTCCACCTCCGCCTCACTCCGCCCTCGAACTGCAAGCACGGTCACGGAAGCGATCTTGTAGTCGTACTCTTGTTCCCACTCAAAATTCTTATCGCGAGCTTCGTCTTCGCCGGCGCTGTAGGGAAGTTCGCCGATAAGAGCAAAATCGTTTTTTCCGTGGGCTCTCCGGTAAATGCGCAGACGGTAGGAGATACCGGCAGAAGGTGCGAGGCTGCTCAGGACATTCCACTGCAATAGCGGCCCCTGGGCGTCAAGCGTGGCGCGGAATCCGGCTGGCGGAGGCGCGGTCGCAACCAGGGGAACGCGCACCTGGTTTGAAAGTCCGGCAGAGTGGCCACGCTGGTTGACGACCTCAACGGTGTAGGTTGCCTGATTCTGTACCTCGATCAGCGCGGGCGGCAGCACGTCCTCGAACGAAACGACCGGACGCTGCGCTCCAGGCGTCACCGTGGCTAACTCCGTGCTCTTGATCTCCTTCACCACCTCGCCGCAGACATTGGTGGGATATTGGTTGAGCACCCGGCATATTCGAGTTGCGGTGGGCCAGTGAATGATCTGATGGTCGGTGGATTCCCCGGGCGGCGACCAGGTAAGAGTAACGCGGCTGCCTTTGCGAACTGCTGAAAGATTATCCACGGTTGACGGCAGGCGCAATGAGGGTGGCTGCGGCGCGCCTGGGGCGGCGCAGCCGGCGGCCAGGGCAAGCAAACAGCAGCAGACGGCGAACAGGATGGGATTCTTCTTCATCGGAACGCTTCAGCGTAACAGAAAGCAGCAGGTTTCTGCACCGGGGATCGCATCCCGGTAAATTCTGCCGGACAGAAGCGTTTTTTGCCTTCCCGCTCGCTTTAGCATGATAATCCAGAGTTCCTCTATGTCAGCGGAGTCATTCGCTTTATGAAGACGCGTTCAGGCTGCGTGCTTTTCTCTTTCGCCCTTCTTGCTTGCGCTTTCGGTTTTGCAATCGAGAATACGATTGCGGTGCCCAATACGGAGCCAGCATACGTGCAGCTACGCCACATTCATATCTCCGGCGAGGCATACGAAGTCCAGAATTTGAAGATGGTCCGAGACGTGGGAACTATTGAGTTGCACAGTGGCATTTTGTGTCTGCTTCAGCCGGTCCAGGGAGTGGTCACCGGCGCAATATTTCGCGGCTCCGGCTCCTTCAGCCTGCAGAGCGACGACCCCCGAGAGCAGAAGCAGCTGACGATGCTCACAGGTGGCCACGGCATCAGCGAGGATTTTGAAAAGCTGGTGCTGCGTTTTGCCGACGGCACGCCGGAGGAACTCAAGAATGCGCTTACCACAAAGACCGCGGCTGGATGCCCCACCGACCTGCTCGAGGAAAATCAGAAATATCTGCGCACGGTGTGGCGCCACAACCTCTCGGCTCGGCTGCTTCAACCGCTGCTGGCAGGCAGGCCGGACGGTTTTTTCTTCGCCTTCATCTATGGCAAAAAGTACGGCAGGCTTTGCTACGTCGTGGACCCGCAGGCCGGAATAGAGGAGCCGGAAGAGGTTGCGTTGTTCGGTTTGAACGAATCCAAATCCGGCATCTGGTACAGCGGCCATCTGCTCACCGAGCCCCGCGAAGGGTGGAGAGTGAAGCATACCGCTCACGAATCCGGCTTCACTCGTGCAGTAAGCCATAAAATCGACGCCTCCATCGAGAAAAGCGGGCTGCTGAGCGCCATCACGACGGAAACCCTCGTCTCACAAATAGATGGTCTTAGGGTTGTCCCTTTCGACTTATTCTCCAAGCTACGCGTCTCCAAAGTGACGGATGCCGCCGGAAGCCCTCTGAGCTGGATTCAGGAGAAGCATGACGAGGATGCCGATTACTTTGTGGTGTTGGCCAAACCTCTCAAGCGGGGAGAGCAGTTTGCAATTACCACTAGTTATAGCGGGAAGGATGCGGTGCGCAACGAAGGCGGCGACAATTACTATCCGATAGCACGCAGTTCATGGTACCCGAACACGCATTTGGGCAACTACGCAATGTATGAGCTCACACTGCGGATTCCCAAAGACCTGACGATGGCGGCAACAGGCACCCTGGTGAGCAAGCGCATTGAAGACAACCAAAGCGTCACACAATGGAAATCCGATCTGCCGCTCGCGGTTGCCGGCTTCAACTTTGGCGACTTCAAATCCGAAACGATGAAACTCGACAAGCAAGGGGTGCAGGTCACGGCCTTCGCAAACAAGGAAATTCCGGACATTTTCAAACGCTTGCAGATCGCGACGGATCCGTCGGCCCGGCTCTCTGCGAACATTGTCCGTTCCCGTTCCCCAGAACTCACCCTTGGCTCGATGAATACCACTCCGCTGCTGAAAAAGTCTCTGGCCGAAGCAGAGCTCGCCGTGCAGCTCTATACAGATTATTTCGGACCAATGTCTGCCAAGGATCTTCAAATAACACAACAGACGGCGGGCAATTACGGGCAGGCTTGGCCGGGACTGGTTTTCCTGCCAATTTACTATTTTCTGGATACCACTGTCCGCAATCAACTGGGCTTGCAAAACTTGAAAGGTCAGTACTGGAATGTGGTAGAGCCGCACGAAGTGGCACACCAGTGGTGGGGCCATTCAATCTGCTGGGCCAGCTATCGCGACCAATGGATGAGCGAAGGCTTTGCAGACTTTTCCGCTTCGCTCTTCATCCAGTACATTCGCAACAATCGCAAGGAATATCTCCTATTCTGGAAGGACCTCCGAGACCAGATGGTGGAAAAGGATGAGTTCGGACACCGGCCCATCGACGTGGGCTCAGTCACCATGGGCTACCGGGTGGCCTCCGGCAAGGTGGGCGGCTGGACCGGACAGCATATTCTCTATCCCAAAGGCGCCTACATCCTGCACATGCTGCGCATGATGATGCAAAACCCGAAGACCGGTGACGCCGACTTCAAGGCCATGATGCAGGACCTGGTCGCAACTTATCGCAACCGGCAGGTCAGCACGGAAGACTTCAAGGCAATGGTCGAAAAGCATATGACACCATCGCTGAACGCGGCCGGAAACGGAAAGATGGACTGGTTCTTTGACGAGTGGGTCTATGGCACTGAGATACCCAGCTACGCAATCGAGACCTCTAACCAGACCGAACCAGATGGAAAAGCGGCGATCATACTCAAGGTCTCTCAGTCCGGTGTCGGCCCAAGCTTCAGAATGGTACTTCCGCTTTATTTTGAATTGAACGACGGCAAAGTAGGTAGGCTCGGGCAGATGTTGCTGGTAGGCAACCAGACCATAACCCAGAAGATTCCGCTCGGAGCCACGGTTCCCAAACGGCTCATGGTCAACTACAACTACGATGTGCTTAGCGCGAACTGAACCGCTGCCGCCGGCTTCTTCCCAAGCGGCCCGTTCAGGCGTTCCGTCTAGTACAGCCGCTCCTGTCTCTTCAGGTTGCCAAAGGTCCCGATGTTCGCCAGGCTGAATGCGAAACGGTACTGGTTTTCCACATTTACGCCCGGAACGTTGGTATGCCGGTACTCGAAGCTCATTCCGCAGCAGTCCCAGTTGTAGCTGCTCTGCCCGGCTGCATATTGCAGGAATCCGAGGTTTTGATCGTAGCCCATGCTGAAGCCGCCGGCGAATCCCCGCTTATTCGGATGCCCGTAACCCAGCAGATAACGGAACTGGTTGAACACCAGCGGCGCGTTGCTGAAGGTCTCCGCAACCGGCTCGGCGGGTACGTGGAAGAAGGCATTGCTTAGTCCGACGAAGTACTCGCCATAGCGGTATTCAACAAAGGTAGCGCTGGAGTTGATGCGTCCGCGAACCGGATCGTAGTCCAGTTGCCATTGCACGTCGGTGTTGGCCGAAGTCTGCACCCGCAGTTTGCTGATCACCGGACTCCAGCTTCGCGCTCCGTCCAGAAAGGCGATGCCGGTCAGGTCGTCGGTGCTCGTGAATACGTTGCGGCGTCCCGGCACCAGAGCTCCGCCGAAGCTCTCATCAATGTAGTACTTCTGCTTCACCTCCCAGCTCAGCAGTTCGCGCGTGGTCTTGCTCTCGTCCTCGCAGCGAGGACGCAGCGCGCTTACGCCGGGAATGTAGGACGGAATTTTTTCCCTTCGCCCGGCAGACGGCAGCGTGGGAGCATCGCAGCCGGGCTCATGATGAGTGGAGCGCCGGTGCCCATAGATGCGCTGGATAATGTCGTACTCGACCTCGCTGGTGTTGGTCACAATATCAGCCTGATCGAAGCGGATAATGTTCTGGAAGTTGCCCACGCCCGCAGTGTAGCGATAGGTGAAGATAGGCTCAATGACGTGTTTGAGGCGGCGCCCGAAAATCTCCCGATCGAAGACCTTCTCCAAGACCGGAGGGCGCAGCTCGATTGAGCTTTCGACGTCACGGCGGTTGAGTTCATTGCCGCTCGCCACGCCCAGGGGATTGGTGGCAGAAGGTGTCACCCGTTGCGTGTACAGCGTATCATCCAGGGCCAACTCGGGGCGCAGCTCCCAGCCCTTCCACTGCAAGGGCAGCGCGATGCGCGGGCGGATGTCGAGACGTCCGACCAGATTTGCCGTGACAAAGCCCGGTTCACTGCGCTGCAAGCCTCCGCCGCTGGCATCCACTCCCCACAGCAAAGGTGACGAAAATACATGCCGTTCCAATCCGTTGACCTCCATCATCGGAAGATGAAGAATCTTGATCTGATCGGAGTACGAGCTGGTCAGCGGATCCTGGTAAAAGTTCTGGTAGCGCCCGGCGCTGGCGTTGAGCGAAATGCCCCCCAGGTTGTGCGAGATATAGGCGACCGACCTCACCTCGGAGTTCACCGCCTGCGAGTAGGTCTCCGAAAAAGCTTGCCGGAAGAGGAATGAACTCAGATAGTCGATGCTTGTCGCGGCGCGCCAATGCCCGCGGGTTGTGTCACCGGTCAGACGCGCCTCCTCTCCGCCCTGGTCCTGATTGGTTACCGGAGCGCCACGATCTTGTACGGCGAAGAAGTGCAGCTCCAGCGAGCTGTTCTCCCCCGGCTTAGCGCGGACCTGCAAGGTCTCGCTCCAGCCGCGCCGGGAGAAGTACTCCGTCCCCAGCGTAATGTCACTGGATCGGTTGATCGCCCAGTAACCCGCCTCACCCAGGATGTAGCCCTTGGTGGAGGATTGCCCTGCGTCGGGAAGCAGAATGCCGCTGGTGCGGGCCATCCCGCTGTCCGGCAGTTTGTTGTAAGGAAAGTAGAAGATCGGCAGCTTCAGCAGGCGGAAGGTGGAGTGATAGAGCTTGGCGTCTTCGCCCGTCACCAGGTCGATCTTCTCCGCGTTAAAGGTCCATGTCGATACCTGCTCGGCGCAGGAGGTGATGCTTCCGTGCATCACGATATAGCGGTTGCGCCCCACTTTATGCACCTCGCGGCCGACAATCACAAACGGATTGCTGGTGGTCAGCACCACGGTTTGCCCGCGTACCACGGCGCCAAACGTGCCGGAGACTTCATAGAAAATTCCCGTCTCGCTCCTCACGTTGTAGGTGGCATGCGAGGCGGTGATGTGGGCGTCATGCGGCCCGCCGTCGAATACGACTCGCCCATGGACTTCAACATCCCCGTTGGCATCGTTGTATGTGCCATGTTCGGCGCGCAGGGTATAGCTCTGGAACAATATCTCCAAGTCGCCATCCAGCTTGTATACGTCGCCCTGCTTTTCCTGTTGCAGTGACTTCATCGTCACATCCTGCGAGAGCGGCGGAACAGCCGTTTCGCCGCTCGTGGATGGTGTAGGCAACTGACTGGTAAACGCCAGCGGAGCCATCAGCAGGTGACTTACAATCGCGACTGTGATAGTTCTGAGAATGCGAAGGGTCATCGGAATGCGTTTCGCCGGTTCATGTGGTGTAAAAACAGGTCCGGTTGCAAGTTAGCACGCGCAACCGCCTGCCACAAAGTTTAACCATTCGGAAAAACCTTTCGCCGCTCTGGTGGTTCTCATAACTCGCCCATGGACTGTCCGCGCTGCGGTACATTATGCACCTGTTCCTTGCTTCCCGCCCTCACCACATCCCAGCCTGTGGAGATCCCCGCTGTTTCTCTTTTGTCCTCGGAGGCAAGGCTCAGAGTACATCCAGACGAGCCGATGGAACGCCGATTTGTCAACGCTCCTCCTCACCAGGTCATCGCAGACGCGCTCTGGCGCGCCGAACTCGCTTATCGGGTATGCAGCTACCGCGCACGCCGCGGGCGCAGAAGTGACGAGGAAGATTCTCCGTCTCTCAACTTCGGTCCGGTATCCGAGGCGCAGAGCTTTGGCCTTGGCGCGGATGCCACGCCCAATCCCGCCGCCAGCCTGCCGGCTGAGGCGCAAACCCCGTCCCTTCCCGCGCGCAACGCCTTTGACACAAATTACTATCGCCGTCTGAACGCTGAGTCCATGGCGCAAGGCACAGGCATGAACATGGCAGCCTCTACCGCGGCCACCGCGCCCGCCCACGATTACGACGCCGAACTCCTGGCGGAGAACGATGTTGAAGCGAGTGCTGCCTCGGCTGATGCGCCTGCTGGCGAGCAGAGCAACAATCCCCTCCTCGACCTCGAGATCCGCCCACCCGTCGCCGCGGATTCCTCTCTCGATCGCTATCGCATCTCTGCTCCCGAAGCTGAACCTGAGCCTCAGTCGTCCGCTCTTTCCGCGCCGGGAAATCTGATTCTCTTCCGCCGTCCCCTCCTGGAGCCCCCGCTGGCGCCGCAGCCCTCCCGCGACGAACTGGCCGAGCCAATGAATAACCGGCCGCGCATTCTCGAGGTGCCCGAGGACATCATTCCCGCCGTGCAGGGTTCGCTCTTTCCGGAGATTCACCTGGACGGTGACGAACAGGATGCCATGAGTAATCGCGAGCCTGAGATCGCGATTCCCATGCAGGTGGCGCCAGTCTCCGAGCGCCTGATGGCTGCAATGACGGATCTCGGTGTAGTGATCGCCGCCAGCCTGCTCTTCGCTGGCATTGCCTTCCGCGCGCTTCCTGGAATTCCTCACGCCAAGCCCTTCTGGATGGCGCTTGCTGCGGTCACAATGCTCTTGTGGGCCGTCTATCAGCATCTTTTTCTGCTCTTCGCCGGGCGCACCATTGGCATGAGCGTCAGGGGTATCCGCCTGAGTACCTTTGACGGCTGCGCACCGCGATGGAAGCAGCGCCGCCGCCGTGTCTGCTTTATGTTCATCTCCTTCGCCGCCGTGGCTCTTGGCTTTCTCTGGGCGCTGGTGGACGAAGATGCTCTCTGCTGGCATGACCGCATCTCGCGCACCTTCCCCACCAGCGGGTAATCTACGCCGCACGCACAACGGCGCGGCCCGAGGGCCGCGCCGTCTCAAATGGAAAACACATTCAGCTTAACTCAACTCCGCTGTTCTTATCCCTTTCCTTCTTCTTCCGGCTTCACTAGCTCCTTCTTGAGCATTGCCAGTAGCTCCTCGCGCTGCGGACCCTGCAGGCGTTTGTCGAAGCGCTGCAGGGCCAGGCCCACGATGTGGTAGTGATGCACCGTCGCAAGCTCCGGCTCTGCGCTCACCTCCAGCCAGATCTTGTGGAGCAGTTCAAGATCCTTTTCACGCAGCCGTGGCGTGTGCGGACCAAGGAAATATTCATGCACGACATGGTCAGGGGTCGGAACTTCAAACACAATGTTGGGACGCGGCTCCGGTAATCGCTCCCATGCGTCGCCGGTCAGCTTACCCTGCTCATCGAGCGTAAGCCGGTTGGAAAGGCCGCAGACTATGCGTGCAGACTCCAGTCTCGCCGCCGTCTGCAGAATTGCGTCGAAGACATTGGCCGAGGGCACAACCATCAGCGCGACGTGCTTGCCCTCCTTCTCGGCCAGCTCCACTACCTTGGTGAACAACTGCTGCTCGTACTCGTCGAATAGCTCCTTGCTGTCTAAGCTCGAACCGCCGCCGAAAGTCGGTTCGCGGTGGAAGATGCGCGCGGTCATCACCACAATGTCCTGCTTGGAAACATCCGTGTTGCGCAGCAGGTCATGCAGGTAATACAGGTTGCGAGGATCGCGGATGGCAACCAGCACGTTGCCGGGACGCACTTTCATCTCCTCGCGATCAATCAGCGGTTGCTCGGCAACGCGGAACTCCTCCCGCATCTCGTGATGCTCGCCGCGCTGCTTGTGCGTGATCTTCTCCGAGACCGTAAAGACGGCGAACAGGAAGACCGAAAAGGCGATGCCGGCCTTCGTCGCCAGCGGCTTCGTCATCAGGTTCACCAGCGCCGTGCCGAACAGCAGCAGCGTGATCAGCGCCAATCCGATGGGAATCTCCGTTGAGCCGATCTTGATGTTGCCCGGAACGCGAAACTCGCGCTCGCCTGGTTCGGTGAAGCGCAGCACAAGCACCGCCAGTGACTTGAAGGCGAAGCTCCAGATCACGCCGAAGGCATACAAGGCCGCCAGCAGATAGACATTGCCGCGGCTCAGGATTATGGTCAGGCACTGCAGCAAGGCAATCGTATTGATCAGCCGGTGCGAGGTGCCGTACTTGCCATGCGGCTTCCGG
Organism: Candidatus Korobacteraceae bacterium; assembly: GCA_049521655.1. Classification (GTDB taxonomy): domain Bacteria; phylum Acidobacteriota; class Terriglobia; order Terriglobales; family Acidobacteriaceae; genus TOLSYN. The sequence goes on along the minus strand of JBEKOO010000001.1, from coordinate 47,168 downwards.
AACCAGGGTGTCAGAACCCCATCCTCGCTGATCCGGTTGAGTACGCCGTTGGCGCCCACAATTGCCGTGTTCACCGCGCCCGCCAGAATCAGCACGCCAACCAGTACCACAAAGCCCTGGAAGATCAGCTTCAAGTTATAGGGCCCGGCCATATACATGGCCAGTCCGCTAATAAGGTTGGCAAAATACTCCGGACGCTTGTTGTCCGGAATGATCATCACCGCGAAAAACGAAACCAGCGACGTGAACAACAGGCTGTAAAGAAAGATGACCGCGCCGGCCTTCTCCAGATTTTTCAGCTTCGGATGCTCGATCTCGCGATTGACCTGCGCCAGCGACTCCTCGCCGCTCATGGCCAGCACCGAGTGGCCGAAGCCGACCAGCATCAGAACCCAGGGCAGCATTACCAGCAGCGGCATGTGGGCCAGCCAGCCCAGGGTGTCGCCATTGGAATGCACGTTGGCAATCAGAATCGACTGATGCGTAGGCAGCGGCGGAAGGTGCCGCGTCGCCGGATGTACCATCAGCGTAACCAGGCACCAGACGATCAGCATCACCACCATCACCGTGGTGATTTGCATGATACGCAAAGCCTTTTCGCTGGATTCGTGCATGCCCTGGATGTTCTTCCACCAGAAATAAGCCGTCACTGCGATCGCAAATGCGGCGGAAACATAGTCCCCACGGCTGCCCGCCAGGTTGACCGGATGGCCCAGCCGGGCAGAAAGATCCGCCACAAAGCCCGCCAGGTATTGTCCGGCGGAAACCGCGCTGATCGGTCCCGTCAGCACATAGTCAAACAGCAGCGCGGAGACTGAAAGCTTGGCCAGCGTACCGCCCATCGCTTCCTTCACCACGCGATAGACGCCGCCGCGCACGAACATCGTGCTGGACTCGATGTATAACGAGCGCACCGCATAGCTGAACAGCATCACCGCCAGCACAAACCAGGGCGCGCTCTTGCCGATGACGTTCTCCGCGTCGCCGCCCACATAGTAGGCCGACGACGCCAGGTCGCTGAGCACGATGGCTGCCGCCCGCCAGAAGCTGATGAAGCTCAGCATCACCGTGGTGGCAACAAACACCTTGATCGCCGGACGCTTGCCATTCAGCGCCGAAAAATTCAGATTTCCAGGAGTGCTTCCCATATTCGTCAGGTGAGTCCGCCTCGGATGGATGCCTGAGCGCGGCTCATGCTTTCGCCTACTTGGATCAAAATTTTAGATGTTCTTCAGGAATGACATGGAAGCGGCGCCACACCGCGCAGCGCGTCCTGGCGCTACGCGCTTCCAAGGTTTTCCGGCGAACGTTGATAAACAGGGTAAATGGCGGCGCATAAAAATGTAAGAGCCAAGGCAGAATTCTCCCCAGCATCCGCTCATGCCCGGTTCGGAATTTCCGGATCATAATCCGGATCCTCATCCGCTTCCTTCCTCGCCGGAGCCCTAGGCAGCGGCAATCCCCGCATGGAATCCACCTTTCCAACCGGATATAGGCCGATGCGCCGGTCCCACCAGGGTGAGCGCTGCAGGAACCAGTTCAATCGCTCCGAGGGACTGGCGGCAAACTTCGCGTCGCCCGCAACCTTTAGCTCAAACTCGGCTTCCAGCTTCGGATCGGCGGCCAGCAGGCTGCGCGCCAGTCGTTCCAGCACATAGTCTTCGCCATACTCCTTCTGTTCAAAGATGCTGTCGAACAATCCCCATTGCAGCGCCGAATCCGCTCCCTGCGGCTCCAGCCACTGCATGGCGATGCGCGCCGCGCGCTGCTCCATCGGAACCACCACCGAGCCAGCCGGAAAGCTCATCGTCTCCCGCACCGCCACGCAGACCGGAGTTTTTTCCGCCTCGCGCCAACTGGCCACATGATGTCCCTCGAAGGGTTGCACCCTCCACTGCGGCGTGGCGCAGCGGTAGCTCTCAACTTCGCCCGTCCACGCCCTTGTCAGCCGCTTCAACTTCAGCCCGTGGAGTTCCAGCCGGGCGATCACCTCCGTCCACTGCGCGGGGACAATATAGGCCGCCGGAATCTTCGCCTCCACCGTCACCTTCATCGTGCTCTGCCGGGGCACGGTGATCGTCACCGGCTCATGCGTGTACTGCACCCAGTCGGTGCCGGAGATCTCGCTGTGCTCGATCTTCCACCGGTATCCCTTGAACACAAACGGCTCGCTCTCGCCCGTCGCCTCGTACTTGAGCGCGAGCTTTCCAGAGTGCATCCGTCCACGCTCAATGGTTTCGCGATCGGCTCGTTGATTCGCTTCCACCAACTTCGCGGCGTCGCGATTGACCACTACCAGCAACGCGCGCAGCAGGGAGTAATTGCCGGTGACGCGCCTCTGGTAGTCCTTCAGCATATGCATCTCAACCAGCATCCCCGGACGGTTCTGCTGCATGGCGAAGCCGGTGGAGAAGCGCGGCGTGGCCACGGCGTTGGCAATGCCGGTCTCCGGCGTGCGCCCCAGAAAATCCAGGTATGGCGCGATGAGATGCCCGTCGGCCTCAACCCGCTTGAACAATTCCGGCTCCAGAGTCTTGCGTACCCAGCCCTCAGCCGGTCCATCGCTTTCAATCGCAAACGTCACGTCATATTGGTAGTCGGCGCCGTCGGTCACATGGTCGTCGACAAAAAAATCGGGCAGCCAGCGATTCCACTCGTGCAGAAAACCGCGCGTCTCCGGTGCGTCTGCCTTCATGTAGTCGCGATTCAGGTTCAGTTGCGTGGCGTTGGCGCGCCAGCCCATCTGCTCCGGACCATTCTGGTTTATTCGGTTGAACGCTCCGAAGTGCTCGTGGCCGTCGGCATTGTAAATCGGCACAATCACCAGCACCGCGTGCTCGATCAGCTTCGCCTCTTTCTTCGTCACAAGAATGTCGCGCAGCAGTGCCAGCGATGCGTCCTTGCCGTCCACCTCGCCGGCGTGAATGGAGTTTTGAATGAAGATCACCGGGCGCTTCGCCCGATGCAGCGCGGCGGGCGAAAACGCGCCATCGCGAGAGACTACAACGGCCACCAGCGCCCGCCCCTCGCCCGTCTTGCCGAAGTTTTCAATCTTCACCTGGCGAGGCGCAGCCCGTGCGATGCGCTGCACATACTCCATCGTCTCCGCATAGCGTGGCGTGGTGCGGTAGCAACTTTTCTCAGCCGGTGTGCTCCACCCATCCACCGCCGGACACTTCACCGCCTCCGGACGCGGAGGTTGCTCCAGTAAGTTTGCATTGGGAAGCTGCTGCGCAAAACAGGAAGCCGCAAAAAACGCCGACAGGAGAAAATGATGCATGAAACATTTTAGTACGGAGCGGGCTGCGCGGTGCGTCTTGACTTAGCGATTACGTGGGAGGAGCTTTGGGGTCAACTTCCAGTTCATGGGCGCGAAGTGACTGAAGTTGAGCGCTTCACATTTCGATCGGATGAGAAATTCATACAGTGGCAGGTCGTTGGTGATAATCAGACGGTGCTCACCCGCAAGGTGGACGATTCCAGCATCGGTAATTCCAAAATTCTTGAACACTCCACTTTGCGCAACAGTCTTGCTCGATATGTATGTCTCATCAAAGATCGTCAGCGTACTTGCAAAATTCTCGAAACATTTGTTACGATCTGGCCCGGACAACTGGCCAGTGAAGTTACTCACCTCCGTGAGGATGTTTGGCGTCGTAAAAACCGGGCCCAAATATTCAATGAGGTCAACCAGTAAATCGTAGTCTTCGACCGCAAACGTACTTACCCGCTTGAAGCTGCCAATCAGCTCCCGCCGCACAGCCCCGACAAAAAGCAGCAGGAGTAAATTGGTATCGATCAGCGCTCCCTTATTCCGGTTTCGCGCCAAAACCCGTTCAATGTGCTCGTTCACGGCTTTCTGATCTTCATCGAGTGAACTTCTCCAGTCTTGGCGTCCACCTTCATCACCTTGTACACTCTCTCGCCATGCTCCCTGAATCGCGCCATAGGGTCAAGGGCATCCAATTTCGAAGGAGGAGGAGTTTCCAAGTATCCAATCGTGACGAGCCAATCATCCCCTTGTCTATCAATCTCTTCAAGGCGAACGGCGTAAACCTTCGGGAATAAGTCCCCGAAGAAGGCGAGAGCCCTCCCGACTGCCGCTTTGACATCTATTGCTGGCAAGCTCTTCTTCGGCGCACGCATGGCGTCGACTATGGATTGCAACTGCCTGGCCTTCTCACCTTGCGGCAATTTTCTTTTGGTGTTCTTCTCGGGTCCCATCTCCGTCGATTGCTCCTATCTTCTTCAGTGCCTTCCGTTCCCGTTGCCGTCGATCACGCCGGAAATCTCTTCTTCGCTCTGCACCGCAACCGCAACCAGGTCTTCTTCCAGCAGCGGCTCCAGCGGAATGGACTCCAGCAGCGCCACCGCGTGCGCAATCGCAGCGTTTTCGCTTCCCGTGCCCTCGGGCGTCTTGGCCTTGATGCCAACGCAGGAGGACGGAACGCTGAGCAGCTCTGCCACGCGTGCGCGAATCCGTTCCGCATGGGGAACGATCTTTGGCGCGGCCAGGATTATCGTGGTGTCGATGTTGACCACGCGGTAGCCCGCCACCGCGATCTGGCGCAAAGCCTCCTCCAGAAAGATCACGGAGTTTGCGCCCTTCCACTTCGCCTCGCTGGGCGGAAAGAAGCTGCCGATATCGCCCGCCGCGACCGCGCCCAGCAGGGCATCGGTAATGGCGTGCAGCAGCACGTCCCCGTCGGAGTGTCCGGCCAGCCCGTGCGTATGTTCCAGTTTGACTCCGCCGATCATCAGCGGCACGCCCGCCTGGAACTCATGCGAGTCATAGCCGTAGCCAATGCGCATGCTCATTTGCCTACGCCCGGGCGCAACTCCTGCGCAAGAAAAAATTCCGCCAGCTCCATGTCTGCCGGAGTCGTGATCTTGATATTGCGCGGCGATCCCATCACGACGTGAACCGGACATCCCGCGCGCTCCAGCAAACTTGCCTCGTCGGTTCCCTGGAAGCCATCGATGCGCGCTTCGTTAAAGATCGGGCTCAGCAGTCCGTAGCGGAAACCTTGCGGCGTCTGCGCCTGCACGATCTGCTCGCGCGGAATCGTCGCCTCCACCACCGCGCCTTCCGCCCGGCGCTCCACCCGCTTGATCGTGTCAACGGCCGGAACTCCGGCAATCGCCGCGCCGTAACGCCGCGTCTGCTCAATGACTCCCGAGATCGTCTCCTGCGAGACGAAGGGACGCACCGCGTCATGGATCAGCACCAGGTCGCCGGACTCGGCCGGCAGTGCGTCCAGCACGTTGCCCACCGACTCCTGGCGATGCTCGCCGCCCTCCACCAGGTGTACCGGCTTACCCAGCCCGGCACGCTCCAGCTTGGGCGCAAAGCTCTCCATCTCCGGTTTGCGCATGGCAACCCAGATCGAGTCCACCAGCGGAGCCGAGGCAAACTTGCGCAGCGTGTGAATCAGAATGGGAACTCCATCGAGTTCCAGAAATTGCTTGGAGCGCGGAGGGGTCTGTCCCGCGTGCGGGCCTCCCATGCGCGTTCCCAAACCAGCGGCGGGAATAATTACGAAGACTTTCATAGGCGGTTTGCCAGTATAGCGGGCGCTGCGAACAACATCAAATTGCGTTGGCGGCGGCAATGCGGGAGCCCGAGCCGGAGCCCGCGCCCGTTATCTTCCTCCCGCCGCGCGCCCTGACGCTATTCCTCTGCCTGCGTGACCGTGCCGGCCGGGGCTCCCGGCTGCTCCGGAGAGGCTGGTTGCGGATTGCTCTTGCGCAGGTCCGGCGGACGCATTTCGGGCTTCGCCATGCCGCTTTGTCCACGCTCGTCGAACTTGCCGAAGATCATCTTGCCCGCTGTGGTCTGCAGCACGCTGGTCACCGAAATATCGACTGTCTTGCCGATCATCTTGCGTGCATTGTCCACTACCACCATCGTGCCGTCGTCAAGATAGGCAACACCCTGGTTGTACTCCTTGCCTTCTTTCAGGATGAAGACCTTCATGATCTCGCCGGGCAGTACGATGGGCTTCAGCGCATTGGCCAGCTCGTTGATATTCAGCACGTCCACGCCGTGCAGTTGCGCCACCTTGTTCAGGTTGAAGTCGTTGGTCACGATCTTGCCTTCGTAGAGCTTGGCAAGCTCGATCAGCTTCATGTCCACTTCGCGCACCGCCGGAAAATCGTCTTCGACAATCGTCACCTGGATATTGGTGAGTTTCTGGATGCGCTGCAGAATGTCCAGTCCGCGCCGCCCCCGGTTGCGCTTCAGCGAGTCAGCCGAATCGGCCACCAGTTGCAGCTCGCGCAGCACAAAGGCCGGAATCGTAAGCACGCCGTCCATGAAGCCGGTCTCGGCGATATCCGCGATCCGTCCGTCGATGATCACCGACGTATCCAGGATCTTGTAACTCCGGCGCGATTGTTTTTCGCCGCCGAAGATGCCGCCCAGTGCCGCCAGGTTCAGCAGATCGCCCTTCGCCGCGCCCACGATCAGGCCTACATAGGCCATCACCAGCATCACCATCAGCTGCAAAAAGCTCTGCACATGCCCTAATGGGATTGCGTTGCGAATCACCACGCTGAACAGGTAGGCTCCGACGATGCCCAGAACGCTGCCAAGGGCCGCCCCGATCAACCGCTTCAGGCTGATCGAACGCAGACGCATCTCGAACAGAATTACCGCTGCACCCACCAACACGCCGATTGCGGCATCCACGGGCCTAACCTGACCGAAAGGCTGAAGAAAATAGCAGGCCAGACCCACTAAGAAGACAAAGAAAACCCGAATTATGATCAGATCCAAGCGGACCTCCCCGCAGGCCCTGCGTCATTCGCAGACGGGAGCCCCGGCCGTGCAAGCCAGCACACCATGGATAACTCCCGGTTATCGCCGGCAAGCCTCCGGCGTAGTATGTAACTTATAAAGCTTTATGAAAGAACCGGGAATAGGGTGTCTGAACCCGACGCTCCGGTGCATTTGCACCGCCCGGAAAAGTACCGAAAGTATATACCAGCGCAACCATCCCTGTTCGCGCCGTTCGCCTTCCCCGCGCTCCAGTGCAAATCCCTATCAGGCTATCTTCCATCGTGCAACCTGCCGGAACATAGGTCTTTAACAGTATCTCATTGGTAATCGATTTGGCTACGTTTCTGATTGTAAAACCGCTCGCCACAGCGCACTTTGGTTAGGCAGCCCCGGCCGCCGTCCAAAGATCCGGGCGCAATTGATTCTTACAACTTTAGCCGCCCCGCAAGGGGAAGATGAGCGGCTAAGTTCTCCCGGCAGTATCGGGAGACTGGAGACCGGCGCAGACAATTCTCGGGGGAGAATATGCGCCGGTTTTTCTTTGCCTCGCGCCTGCGGCCGGAGCGGCGTCTGGCGCCGCGTACCCGGCTCTGAAATGAAATGCGCCGGTGCCTTGCCTGGTTTGTCCTGCTTCCCAGCCTTTGCCGCGCATCGCTCGGCAGGTGGCCCACATCCGCCATCTTTTGGCGAATGTGGGGAACAGCGGGTGCCCCACCTTCGCCACGCTGTTTTTGCGCGGTTAAGGTGGGACGGCAGTATCCCCCCGAAGCCGCTCTAAATCGCAATCCGCCTCTACTTGAAGCGCAGCCCGCGGAATTCCAGCTCCGGCAGCGCCTGGTTCCACTGGCTGGAGATGTGCTCCACCGTCAGCCGCAGCGTGCGCTCCTGCCCCGGCCCCAGCGGAGCCCGCGCCATCTCGCCCGCCTCGGCCTCTCCGCCCAGCGCATGAGGAAGCAGCGCTCGCAGCGGCAGCGTCTCCGTCTGCACCGCCTCTCCCAGCGTATCGCGGAAGACGGCCTGCACCGCGCCACCCACCACCGTGCGTCCGCCGTTGTTCTTCACCGTCAGGTCGATGTAAGTCACGGTCGCGCCGATGAAGTTATCCGCCTGGCTCAGCCGGGCCTGCTCCACCACAAGATTCGGAGCATAGGGATCGGCCGTCTTCACCACTTCCTTCTTGGTGCGCCCCAGGATCGCGATGGCCGCCACCACCACCAGCACCAGCGCAAAGCCCACAATCAGCGGAGTCCAGTTGCGCGGCTCGCTCTGCGCATTGCGCGCCCCAAACAATACCGGCTCGGCGGGCGCAGCCTTCTCCATCGATTCCTTCGGCTCACTCATAGCAGGCCCATTCTACCAGCGCGAGCAAGCGGGCGGGCGAACGCCATTTCAATGGCTCGCTGCCCTTCACCGCTATCCTTTTTTGCAACTACGATAATCGCCGAGACAATTCGATTGACACGCACCCACAGGGGGATAAGATTGGGGAACTCTGAAACGGAGAACTTAATCGTGAGACAGTGCCTGAGCATTCTTCTGGTTTTCTGTATCCTCGCGCCATCTTCTTTCGCGCAAGAAACAAAAACATCCCAGACGCCGACCACTTCCTCTGCGTCGGTGCCGCCAAAGCCGAATACATTGCTCGATGGAACTCCTGTCAAACTGCGGATCGGACGAAACGTGTCTTCGGCGGACGCAAAAGTTGGCGAACACGTGGATTTCGAAGTTCTGGAAGAGGTGCAAGTTCAGGGCGTGGTGGTGGTCGCCAAAGGAGCAACCGCGTCAGCGACAGTAACAAACGCTCAGCCCAAGAGAAGAATGGGGCGCGAGGGTAAGCTGGACATGACGCTGGATTACGTGCGATTGGTGGACAACGAAAAGGCAGCGTTGACTGCAACCGCAGGCGGAAAAGGCGGAGGCCATACAGGCGCGATGGTCGGAGCGATGGCAGCCACCGCCATCTTTACGCTGGGTGGCTCGGCGCTCTTCCTACTCATGCACGGCAAAGACATCACCATTCCTAAAGGCACAGAAACAACCGCGTACATCAATGGCGACCTGCCGTTGGAAATGGCCAAGTTTGGGCTACAGCCGACAACGTCTGACGCAGCGGTTGATCAGCCCGCGCCAGCGCAAGCCATTGGAGTGCAGGTCGCGATCTCTTCCGTTCCTGACGCAGCCGATATCGAGATCGACGGCGGCTTTGTGGGCAACACGCCCTCTGCCATCGAACTCACGCCTGGTGAGCACACTGTCGTCGTCCACAAAAAGGGCTTCAATAATTGGGAGCGCAAGATCAAAGTCTCCGCCGGGAGCATCAGCCTCCGCGCTGAACTCGACCCCGCAACATAGTTGCTCTCCACCACGCAGAACGGGAGGCGGCAGCCTCCCGTTTTGCATTCGCGATCTCCCGTATTACTGCGCGTGCGTGGTCAGCGGCTTGCCTTTCTCCACGAGGAAGGAGACCAGCAGCTTGATCGGCGTTGTTCCCTCGTTCGCCGCCGAATGCACTCTTCCCGCCGGAACGGAAAACACTTCGCCCGCTTTCCGCTGCACCGTCGGCTGGCCCTCCTGGTACAGCGTAATCGTGCCCTCAAGCACATACGCCATGAAGTCTCCAGGGTGAGTATGTTTCCGCTCCTGGGCGCCCGGCGGCAGCTCCGTCCGCACCATCACGCCCTCGTAACCCGGCACGCTGAGCTCCAGCTTCTCCAGCACAGTTCGCTTCGCGCCCGCTTGAGCATCGGCCATATGGGTGCAGAATAGTGCAAGCGAAGCGGCAAGCACAACCCAGGTTATCGACCAGCCCTACTCGCCCACAATCGCGGGTGGCCCACATCCGCCCTTTTTTGGCGAATGTGGGAATCAGCCCTACTCGCCTGCAATCGTCATGCCCTCGATCCTTAGCGTCGGGCATGCCACCGAGCCGCGCCACACCAGGTCGCTGCCGATTTCGGCCAGGTTGCTGAACATCTCGCCCAGGTTTCCGGCCACCGTAATCTCCTCCACCGGGTAGGCCAGCTCGCCGTTTTCAATCCACATCCCGCTCGCCCCGCGCGAGAAATCTCCGGTCACCAGGTTCACCCCGAAGCCCAGGAACTCGGTCACCAGCAGCCCCTGCTTCACGCCCTTGATGATCTCCTCCTGCGACTTTTCTCCCGGCTGCACGTAGAAGTTGCCGTTGCCGATCCCCGGCGTTCCCGCCAGCCCGCGCGATGCGTTCCCCGTCGTCGCCAGCCCCAGCTTCTTTGCCGTATAGCAGTTCAGCAGATAGTTTTTCAGCTCGCCGTTTTCAATCACCGTGGTGCGCCGCGTCGGCACGCCTTCGCCGTCGAAGGGGCGCGTTCCAAAGCCGCCCGCCATGGTGCCGTCGTCGAAGACCGTCAGGTTGCCGCCGAATGTCTTCTGCCCCAGCTTGCCCGCTAAAAACGACGCATGACGATAGATGGCATCCCCGTTCACCGCGTCGAAGATGTGATCCAGCAGCGCCCCTGCCGTCTGCCGGTCAAAGACAATCGGCACCTTCTGCGTCTTGATCTTGCGCGCCCCCAGCCGTCGCAGCGTGCGCTCGGCCGCAATGCGTCCCACCTCTTCGGGCGACTCCAGCTTGGCCAGCGTGCGCGCCACCGAGTACCAGTAATCGCGCTGCATGTTGCCCGCCTCATCGCTCGCAATCGGCACCGCCGAAATCGAACAGTAAGACGAGCGGTACTCGCCCACAAAGCCATGCGAATTCGCCAGCACTTTGTGTCCCACGCTGGCGTCAAAGCTTCCGCCATCGCTGTTGGTCAGCCGCGCATCCACCGCCAGCGCAGCCTTTTCCGCGCGCCGCGCCTGATCGATGCGCTCCTCGTTGGAGAGCGAATACACATCGTCATAGTAAAGGCCCAGCTCGCCCTCGATCTGCCCCAACTGTGCCGCCTCTGGAATTCCCGACATCGGATCTTCCGAGGTAATCTTCGCCAGCTCGATCGCTCCGCGCACAAGCTGCTCCACGCCTTCGGCAGACAGATCGCTGGTCGAGGTGTTGGCCGCCCGCTCGCCTACAAACACCCGAACTCCCAGCGCCCGCGAGCCTGACTCCTTCAAGGTCTCCACCTCGCCCAGCCGCACCACGGTTGAAAACTCCGAGCCTTCGCTCGCCACCGCCTCTGCGGCCGTTGCGCCCAGCTCCGCGGCCCGCTTCACCACTCCCACAGCCAGCTCGCGCAGCTCCACTTTTACCGATGTCACCGTCGTTGCCATTAGTCTGCGCTCCCCGTCCCGCCCACTGTCATGCGGTCGATCTTCAACGTTGGAATGCCGACGCCGACCGGAACGCTCTGTCCGTCTTTGCCGCAGGTACCGATGCCTTCGTCGAGTTGCAGATCGTTGCCAACCATGCTCACCCGCGTCAGCACATCCGGTCCATTGCCGATCAAGGTCGCGTCCTTCACCGGAGCGGTAATCCTGCCGTCCTCGATCAGGTAAGCCTCGCTGGCGGAAAAGACAAACTTGCCGTTGGTGATGTCCACCTGCCCGCCGGCAAAGTTCACCGCGTACAGTCCGCGCTTCACGCTCTTGATAATGTCTTCGGGCATGTCGTCGCCGGAGAGCATATAGGTGTTGGTCATGCGCGGCATCGGAATGTGCTCGTAGCTTTCGCGCCGTCCGTTGCCGGTGTTAGGCAGCCCCATCAGCCGCGCGGAAAGCTTGTCCGCCATGTAGCCCTTCAGAATGCCCTTCTCGATCAGCACCGTGTTGTTGGTGCTGTTGCCCTCGTCGTCCACGTTCAGCGAGCCGCGCCGTTCGTTCAGCGTGCCGTTGTCCACCACCGTACACTTGTCGCTGGCAACCCGTTTGCCCAGCAGTCCGGAGAACGCCGAAGTCTTCTTGCGGTTGAAGTCCGCCTCCAGCCCGTGCCCGATTGCTTCATGCAGCAGCACGCCCGGCCAGCCCGGCCCCAGCACCACTTCCATCTCGCCCGCCGGACAAGACACCGCAGTCAATTGCAGAATCGCCTGCCGCGCCGCTTCCGTGGCAAAATGCTCCGGCGTCTTCTCGGTCAGGAAAATCTCGAACTTGTTGCGTCCGCCTCCGCCCGATGTTCCCTTCGCGCTCAGCTCGCCATCGCGAGCGATCACAAAGACGCTCATCCGCGATAACGGCTGCGCGTCCTCGGCAAACGTCCCGTCGGAGCCAATCACCAGGATGCGGCGAAGCTCGTCCGCATAGCTGGCGCGAACCTCCTTGATCCGCGGATCGTAGGCGCGCGCCGCCTTATCTGCGCGGAAGACCAGCTCAACCTTCTTCGCCAGCTCGGCATCGGATGCCGCATCGCTCACCGGATAAAGGCTTGCCTGCGCCTTCTCCTTCAGGCTCACCACCGGAGTCTTTGCCGGACCTGAGGCGATCAACGCCGCCGTGCGCGCCGCGTGCAGAATCTTCTCCGGCGCAAGGTCGTCGGTGTAGGCGTAGCCCGTCCGCTCGCCGGTCACCACGCGCACCCCGCATCCCGCGCTGATTCCCTGCGAGGCTGACTTCACCATCGACTCGTCGAGCGAAAGCGAAGTCGAAGTCAGATATTCAAAATAAAGGTCGGCATAATCGCCGCCCGCTCCCAGCGCCGCGCCCAGATACTTCTCCAGATCGCGCTCGCTGAGTCCATACTTCTCGAAGAAAAACCGCTTGTCCATAGATTTACTCATAGTGTATTGCTCACAACTGATTGGATGCCCGCCGCGCCGTTTGGTAGCAGAGCCTGAAGTCAGAGCTTCGATTATAGAGGGTGGTTGCGCCCCAGAGTTGGAACTGCGCCAACTCCGGGCCACCGGCCTTACATTTACTTATTGCCAAGACAAAACTATTGAGCTATACGAGACTGGTTGGTCATATGCTTCTCTGGACGGGATTAGCCAAATGAGTGAATTCCCCTCGTGTAGTTGCGGAGGCTTAAACGAGAATTGCAACCTCTGTTATGGAACGGGGATTGCCCGGCCAAAGAACACGACAGGAAAGGTAGGACTTGACGAGCGTAACCGAATTATCCAACACATGTCTAGGGTAGCTGTGATCTGCCCGTATTGCCAACTTCGTGGCTTGCAACCAGCCATAAAGGCCCATATTGCCAAAGCGCATTTGAAAACAGGAAAGCGGAGGGACGCGCAAGCTCGGCAAGAACTTGAGGCGTGGATAGCGGCGGCGATCGCGGCAGTTAAAAAGAAACGAGAGGTAAAGAAAGCGGCAAAGCAACTCAAGAAACAAAAGTCAAAGAAAACAAAGCAACTCAAGGGACGAGAGCAACTCAAACTCAATAAACAAACATATGTTGCGAAATCACTTGTGAACAAGGAGGCCCCACTGGAGTCCCGAAAGACCATCCTCGATTCCAGTCTTCGCAAATCCCTTATTGAAAGAGGGCTGTTACGGCCTATCTCGACAAAGCTGATTAATCAGACCGCAAAGGTTCAACAGCAGGCATTTAGTATGCCGCCTACCACCGTCCGCGAACTAGTTCCATGCCCAATTTGTAAGGCAAGAATAAAACCGACAAAACTCGCCAAACATGTCAAAACGGTGCATCATTTAGTCGATCAGCGAATGAAATTACAGCAGCACAACCGAGCGGGTCAAGCAACGAACAGCGAAGAGGTCGAGAGTCATTCTGAGCAGATACGCTCCGTGCCAGACTATGATCCGAGGGATGCCCATAGGGGTGTGGGGTTTGTCATACGAGAGGAGGGCCGGTATGGCTCTCATGCTCTTCATGACCGATTCGACGACGAGTCTGAACCATAACAGTTTCCGGCTGGCGGGTTCTATAAAAGGGGATGTCAAGAGAAAACATTTGCCGCTGTTCTTAGGAGTGGCGGGTGGCCCACACAACGCTCTGTTCGTTGTGTGGGGCTGTTGGCCCGGTGCCTCAAATCTGTTGCAGCCAGCAGATGTGGGTTCGCGGGCGCTTAAACGCTTACCATCTCCGGCAGCGTCACCGACTCACCCAGGGTTGCCAGCTCCCACGAGGATGGATCGCGCATCAGGCGGCTGACCAGCGCGGTGTGCATCGCATGTCCGGCGCGGTCGGCCACCACGCGCCCCAGCACCTGGTGTCCGATCAGCGATAGATCGCCGATCAGGTCCAGCACCTTGTGCCGCACAAACTCGTCGGCAAAACGCAGCGGCCCGTTCTTGATCCCGTCAGCCGTAAGCACGATTGCGTTTTCCTCGCTGGCGCCGCGGATCAGCCCCATGTTGCGTAGCGCTTCCACTTCGCTCAGGAATCCGAAGGTGCGCGCCGGAGCGATGTCGCGCGCGTAATCGCCGCGCGATAGATCGACACATATCGATTCAGTGCCGATCAGAGGATGAGGAAAGTTGATCGTATAGCAGACCGAGAAGCTCTCCGCCGGATACACGCCCACGAACTTCCCGCCCTCGCGCACCTCCACCGCCTTGAGCACGCGCAGATACTGGCGCAACCGCTTCTGCCGCCGCAGTCCCACCCGCTGCACCATCTCCACGAACGGCTGCGCGCTCCCGTCCAGAATCGGCAACTCCAGGTTGTCCAGCTCCACAATGGCGTTGTCCACTCCCATGCCTACAAAGGCCGAGAGCAGGTGCTCGGTGGTCGAAATCAGCACGCCCTTCTTCATCAGACTGGTGGCGTAGCTCACCTTGGCAACATTGCGTCCGGTGGCTTCCACCTGGAAGTCATCGAGATCCGTCCGGCGGAAGACAATACCCGAACCCGGCGATGCGGGCACAATCCGCATCTTCACCGCAACGCCGCTGTGCAGACCTATGCCGGAGCATTCCACCGCCGCGCGGATTGTCTGTTCAAATCTCACCAATAGCTCCGTAACCTGCGAGTACATTTCAGGTTACAGCCATTCTCAAAAAATAACTTGTGGGATTTTTGCCACAGGGCGTGTCTCCTGATGACAATTTGTCCGGTTTTGAAGCCTAGAGTGGCTGCCGCGCTCCGCCGCCGAACCCGGCGTGGTATTGCCGGCGCCTACGGCTTCCTGGCCTTCGGCTTGTACGTCTCCGGATTGTAGGTCACCGTCGCATCGAAGAAGCCGGGCGCGATGGTTGTGTTGTACTCAATATGACCAAGGAACACCTGGCTGATGATCTCGCCGTCGCGCTTGTTGGTGATGGTGTATGGCGTTTCGATTCCCTGCACCTTGCGGTAGTTCCCGTAGATCGTCTCGTCCTCGACCTTGTACTTGTCGGCGTCACGCCAACTGAAGCGCTTACTGACCGGCAGATTGGAATGGATGTCGATGCCGATGCTGAGCTGGTCGTTGTCCTTATTCAGAATCGTGACCACATCGACCATCTGCTGATCGGCCACCGTCTGGCCGTCGTAGAAGAGCACCGTCTTCGCATCTTTCAGCCACTCGCGCAGCACCACCTCCAGCGAGTGCTGACGCCGGCGAATGACTTCCTTCACGTTCTTATCTTCTGCGGCAGCCGTGCCCTTGTAGGTTTTCTCGTAACCCTTGTCGCCGTTGTAGATGTAAACCACATCGCGCTGCTTGGTGAGCTCGTGCCGCTCCTTGTCGGGATACTCATAGAAGCGCCAGTAGAGCGTGCCTGCCGAGGTTGGCCGCCCGTGAAAGAAGCTGTAGCTGCGGCCCTGCTGCTCAACGTTTCCGTAGCTCAGCCAGGCTTGACCGCCGAGGGCTTCAACCATCTGATCGAGCAACTGGCGCGCCTTCCGCGCAGTAGTCTCTTCGGGTGCAACCACCGCCGCTGGAGCCGCATTCGCCGCGGCGGGCGCGGAGTTGCTCTGGCCCTGGGCGCAGGCGCAGGTCAGCAGCAACACGGAAAGCGCTTTGTTCATCGTTCCCTCTTTATGCAAATTGCCACGGCGTGCCGCTAGCCCGCCAGTACCGCGCCGCCATTCACGTTAAAAACCTCGCCGGTGATAAAGCCGGCCAGCGGCGTGCATAAGAAAAGGATTGGCCCGGCGATCTCTTCGGGCCGGCCGAGGCGGCCCAACGGAATCTTGCCGAGGATCTTCTGTTCCATCTCCGGCTGCGCCATCACCGGCGCGGACATGTCGGTGGCAACCCATCCGGGAGCCACGCAGTTTACGTAGATGCGGTCGTGCGCCAGCTCGGTGGACAGGCCCTTGACCATGCTGATGATCGCTCCCTTGGTGGCCGCATAGTCGCAGTGGAAGGCTTCGCCGCGCTGCGCCGCCGTGGAGCTGACCATGACGATGTGTCCGCCGCGCCGCGAGTGCTTCATTGCCCTGACGGTGGATTTCACCAGCAAAAATGCGCTGTCCAGGTTGACGGCCATGGTGGAGCGCCACTGCTCGTCGCTCAATTCATCGACGGAGCGCTCTTGCGGCGGCCAGATGCCGTGGTTGACGACAAGGATGTCGAGATGGCCGAAGCGCGATGTCGCTTCTTCGACCAGCATCTCCTCGGCGCCCTCGCCGATCAGGTCGCTCTGCACGGCTGTGGCGCGGTCGGAACCGCACTCGATCACCAGCTTTTCAGCGGCTTCCGACGACTTCTGATAGTTGAACAGCACGCTTGCGCCAGCCTGGGTGAACAACCGGACGCAGGCGGCGCCGATTCCGCGCGAGCCTCCGGTGATGAGCGCTACCTTGCCGGTGAGATCCAATGCGAGAGTCATAATCTGTCCTCGTGATGCTTTTTTGCCGAAGTTTTCCCAAGCTTCATCTTAGAACGGAGAGGCCGAGGCGGACAGCAACGATTGGCAAATTGGATAATCGTTTCCCCGGCCGGGTTTGCAAATCAGTCAATGGTTTCACAAGATTTCAAAACGATTGCCTCCTCCGTCACTCCCCACCGTCCAACGATTTACCTAGTGGTCAATCCTTACGTTCTCAAAGTCGGGCGAGCGGAGGGCCAGTCGCTGATGCCATGCACGCGATTCAGCCACGAGTTTTTCGAAGATTCGTCGCGACACTTCGTTTTTTTCGAAGGTTCGCTCGGGATGCCACTGCACGCCGAGAACCCAGTGTCCGTCGGCTGCGCCCTCGACGGCTTCGATGATTCCGTCCTGCGGCGAGCGGGCGACGACCCTCAGCGCATCGCCCACTGTGGCCACCGCCTGGTGATGGCTGGAGTTGACGGTGATGCGCCGTTCTCCGGCGAGGGCGGCAAGAGCCGAATCCGGGGCGACTTCGGCGGCATGCTGGATGACTTCAGTGCGCGGTGCGCCGTCGGTGCGCGAGTGCTGCACCGGAGACTCGATGTGCTGCACCAGGGTTCCGTTGCGCCATACGTTGAGCGACTGCGTGCCGTAGCAGATGGCGAGGATGGGCTTGCGCATGTTGTGCGCATCCTGCAGCAGCAGCTCATCGATGTTGTCGCGCGCCGCGTCGGGCGTGGCGGTGAGGGAATGCGGCGCTTCGCCGTACTTCTGCGGATCGACGTCGGCGGGAGAGCCGGGGAGCAGAATGCCGTCGCAGGATTTGGCGAGCTGCGCGGCTTCGCGGTTGGAAAGGCTGAGCGCAATCACGATGGGCTCGCCGCCGGCGCCGGCGACCGAGTTGACATAGTCGGGCAGAGCGCGCGTGGAGTACTCAGGATCGGAGTTGGGAACGGGGATGGCGATGCGCGGCTTCATGGGGTAGATGGTAACGCGAGTGAGAGGCGGAGAACAAAATTGTTGCCAGAGTTGCTGCCCCACCATGACAGAGACGCGGATGGAATAGCATAGCGGTGCAGCAGTGCGCGCAGGAGGAAAACGATGGCGGAGCAGATATGGGACAGCTTTGCGAGGCTGAACGCGGGAGAGCGCTTCAAGAAGCAGTCGGCGGAGATGGGCTCGGCGGTGACCGAGGCGATTGTGGAGGCAGTGCAACTCGGAGCCCTGACCCACGCGACGGGTACGGGCCAAGCGACGGCCCTCCGGCCGCAGGCGCTGGCAGCAGCCGTTGAAGCGGGCGCTCGGGTGCTGGACATTGCGTGCGGTGCGGGCGAGCCTTCGATTTCGATTGCGGCACTGCTGAAGGGGACAGGGCAAGTAGTGGGCGTGGACATGGCAGCGGGGCCGCTGGAGGTTGCGCGGGAGCGGGCACGCAAGCGCGGCCTGGAGAATGTGGAGTACATGCAGGCGGACGTCCATGCGCTGCCCTTTGCGGATGGGAGCTTTGACCGGGTGACGAGCCGGTTGGGAGTGATGTTCTTCGGCGACGTGGCAAAGGCGCTGGCGGAGATGCATCGGGTGCTGAAGCCGGGAGGACGAGTCGCTCTGCTGGCGTGGGGCGCGATGGAGCAGCCCTACTTTGAGTTGACGGCTGGGACTGTGCGGAAAATGAGACCGGGGCTGGAGCTTCCCGAGGCGGCGCTGGCTATGTTCAAGTTTGGAGTGCCGGGGGCCCTGCGGGCAAGGCTCGGCGCGGCGGGCTTTGTTGATGTCGAGGAAGGCATACACGGGCTGCTCTGGGACTGGCACGGAACTCCGGAAGAGATGTGGGAGTACTTCCGGGCGGTGACGGTTCCGTTCCGCGCACTGCTGGAGAAAGTGGCGGGCGACGCCGAGGTGGACCGGGCCGTGCTGGCGGCGCTCGGCGAACGCTTCGACGGCGAGTACGTGAGGATGGAGGCGCAGATGGTGATTGCGACGGGAGTGAGGGGGTACGAGATTCCAGCCTGCATCGCGGAGTAAAGACCCACATCTGTTAACTGCGGCAGATGTGGGGCACCGACAGCCTCCCTTACTCCCCAGACTTGGGCCACCTGTCAGACTTGAGCCGTGCTGGGGTCCCTCACTGCGTTCGGGATGACCCTCTCAAAAATACGTGCCTCTCAAACACACCCGCCCGATACAGAGGAGGTGCGTCAACCCCGGCACGCGCTAGATTGCGGTGTTTTCCGGCTGGGCGATGGGGAGCGGTGCGGGGTTGGGCGGGGTGGAGTGGGCGGCGAAGAGCTCGCTCATGGCCTGGTGGACGCGGGCGGAGAGCGCTTCCATGTCGCGCGGGACGAGGCCGGTGGTGGGGATGGGGTCGCCGACGATGAGACGGAAACGGGTGGGGTGGATGACGTAGGTATTCATCGGGAGGGCTTCAAATGTTCCGACGATGGCCAGGGGGACGATGGGCGCCTGGGCCTTGATGGCGAGATAAAAGGTCCCGCCGAGAAAGGGCTGGAGGTTGCCGTCGGGGCTGCGGCCGCCTTCGGGAAAGACGACGAGAGACATTCCCTGCTTGACGGTTTGGGCGGCGGCAGCCAGCGAGCGCAGAGAGGCGCGGGCGTCGGTGCGGTCGATGGGGATCTGGCCGGAGCGCTTGAGATGCCAGCCGAGAAACGGCAGGCGGAAGAGTTCGAGCTTGGCAAGAATCCGGAACTGGAAGGGCAGGCCGACGTAGAGCACCGGAATGTCCAGGGCCGAGGCGTGATTGGCGGCGTAGATGGCGGGCCGGGTGAGGTCGGCGCGGTCAAGCCCTTCGACGGCGAGGGGCGCGGACGAGGCGCGCAGGATGAGCCGGGACCAAAGGCGGGCGAAGTTGTGCTGGATGCGTCCGGAGCGGTCAAAGAGCGAACTGAGCAGGGAGAGCGTGCCGAGCAGCGCGGTATAGAAGTAGATGAGCGGGTTGCGCACCAGGTAGGAGGCAAGACGGGTGGAGAGCCTGGTTTGGGGATGCGCGCTCATAAGGACAGGATAAACGGCGGAGGCGTGGTTTCAAAGTTTTGCGGATTTCTGCGGCTTGGCGAAGAAGCTACTGCAGCCACTGGCGGGATTTGTAATCCTTAAGTCCGAGTTCGAGAGCGGCGCGGATGGCGGCGAGCATGGATGGGTCGGCGCGCTTGATGTGGAAGCAGGTCTTGCCCTTGAGAGTGCCGAGCAGCGTGGGGCTGAGTTCTTCTTTGAGCTCCGGATGGCAGTAGATGGGGAAGAAGTAGAAGCCGGTGAAATCCTTTTGCTGGATGAGGCTGGCGAAGGAGAGCTCAGGGTAGGTGCGGCCTTCGTGCTTGATGGGTTTGACCGACCAGAGATGGTAGCCGCGCTTGGGGCCTGAGTCCTGGCGAACGGTGAAGTGTTTGGAAAAATCCTTTAGCAGCGGCAGAAGCCGGTCAAAAACGGCGGCTGGCGCTTCAGAGCTGGCGGCGGGCTTGGGCTTGGCGGCAGGCATGGTGCGCAAGAGAATAGCGCAGGTTGAGAAAAACTGGCAACCGGCAAGAGGGGAAATTTGCCGGATTTTCGTCGTCAGGAACCGCACGGACATACCCTGGGGCAGTCGGCTGGCGCTCCGGAGGCTGACGCGGGCTTAGCCGGCGATGCGCTTGAAATCCTTCTTGAAATCCGGGTTGTTGGAGCTCTTCAGGGCAGCGGCGCGGAGTTCGCGGGCGGCATCGTTCATTCGGCCTTGTTTTTCGAGGACGAGAGCGAGCTTCCAGTGGGCGGTGGACTGGGTGGGGGCGCCGGCTTCGGGCTCGTGGGCGAGGTACTGGCGGAGGTAGAGTTCGGCGCGGGGCAGGTCGGTGTTGGATTCAAGCAGGGCCACGGCGGCGGAAAACAGCGGCGCGGCATTATCTGGAACGTGGCGCTGGGCCTCGGCGAGGGCGGCGTCAAGATCGCTCCAGCGCTTCAGGTGGGCCAGGGCGGCGGTGAGATAGTTGTAGCATCCGATGCGGTCCGGGTCGGCGGCAATGCCGATGCGGGCAAAGTGCTCGGCCTCGGAATAACGGCGGGCGCCGTCGCCATCGAGGATGGAGGTGAGATCGGCCACGGCGCGATAGAGGCGCGGGTTGAGCTGCACGGCGCGGCGCAGGAAGACTTCCATTTCCGCCGGCGGACGCTTCTGCATTTGCAGGAGCATGGCTTCAGAGAGAGCTCCTTCGGCCTGGTCGATGTCGTAAATCTGCTGCAGGGTCTCGCGAGCCTTGGTCTTGGAACCACCGATGATTGCGGGCTCCTGCTCGTAAAGGCCCATGGATTCCTTGAGACAGCGGACGTTGCGGGGATCGAGCTGGAGCGAGAGGTCAAGCTCACGGCGCATCAGATGTGCGGCCTGGATTCCGCCGCCTAGAATTCCCAGCTTGAGAGCCTGGTCGCCAAGCACGTCGGCGAACTGGCAGTGAATCTCGCTGCTGCTGGGCGCGGCTTCGGTGGCGCGGCGGGCGAAATCGGCGGCGCGGTCAAAGTCGCCGGAGGCATCATAGACAGCCGACATCCAGGAAAGAGCTTGCGCGTCCTGGGGATTGCTCTTGAGGCGCTCCTGGGCGACCCTGGAGAGCTGGCGGAAGTGTCCCTGCTCGAAGAGGGTTTTACCGTCTGCCGAAAAGGCGAAGGTGGAGATGG
Organism: Candidatus Korobacteraceae bacterium; assembly: GCA_049521655.1. Classification (GTDB taxonomy): domain Bacteria; phylum Acidobacteriota; class Terriglobia; order Terriglobales; family Acidobacteriaceae; genus TOLSYN. The sequence goes on along the minus strand of JBEKOO010000001.1, from coordinate 26,113 downwards.
AGACAAAAAGGGCGAACAAGAGCGCGGCGCGGAATCTTAGAGTAAGAAACGATGAATGCAAAACCAGACCTCATATTAGGTCTCACACGGGATATAACTTGGCGGATGCGGCGACGATGAGGGTGCGGCACAGGGCAGCACCATTTACAATCGTACATGCACCGGAACGATGGCGGCGGAGTATTCCGCGGCATCTTCCGGAAGGCCGCACCGGGGGCCCGGAGAGACTTCTGTATTAATAGGAGATTAACAGAGATGATGGCCGATGTCCGTAGGGGATTGATCATAGTGAACACCGGGCCGGGCAAGGGCAAGACTACGGCAGCCATGGGAACGGCACTGCGAGCGGTGGGTAATGGGCTGAAAGTATTGATGTTGCAGTTTCTGAAGGGCTCGTGGCACTACGGCGAACTGGACGCGGTAAAAGCATTCGGTAATAACTTTGTAATGAAGCAGATGGGGCGCGGCTTTGTGAAAGTGGGCGGCGCGGAGACCGATCCGGAAGACATCAAGATGGTGGAAGATTGCTGGAAGGAAGCGGCCGAGGCGATTCTTTCCGGAGCGTGGGACCTGGTGGTGCTCGACGAGATCAACTACGCCATCAGCTATAAGATGCTGGATCCGGAAAAAGTGGTCGAGGTGCTGCGCCGCAAGCCGGAGATGGTGCATGTCATCTTGACGGGAAGGAACGCGCACCCCACAATCGTGGAGCTGGCCGACACGGTGACGGAGATGCGCGAGGTGAAGCACGCGTATCAGAAGGGGATCGAGGCACAGCGGGGGATTGAGTATTAGGGATCGGATCATTGAGTCATTGACGATTGAAGGGCAAGAGCAACGGCGCAAGGACTGTGGGTCTTTAGTTTCCATTTTTAGTGATGGAGGCGAAGAAAATGTTTGAGAGCGGGCGAGCTTTATTCGATCCAACTGCGGACGAGCATGTGACACGCAGGTGGGCGCTATCGTTATACGGTTGGTATGGCTTCATTGGACTTTTTGGGGTTGCTGTGGGCCTCTGGAAGTACGGCGTCTCTCAACCCATTCATATTGCGGCTTCTGCGGCAGCTTTCCTTTTGTCGCTAGTGTGGCTTCGGACTACGCTGAAATCAGGTCCGCCGACAAGACGCGGTTTTTCTCTCCGCCTCGTCATACTGATGTTACTTGGGGTAGGTCCGAGCTATATTTCGGGCCTTTATAAATGAGACTTAGAGGCTCCCGGCCTATTCAACGATTTTGAAAGAGAGTGCATGAGCTGGTTTAAGCGGGAAGCGCAGGAACTGGATACAAGCGGCGAGAAGAAGATGCGCTCGGAAGGGCTGTGGGTAAAGTGCGAGCAGTGCCGCGAGATTATCTGGAAGAAAGATCTGGAAGCGAACTTCCACGTTTGCCCGAAGTGCGAGAAGCATCTGCGCATCGACACGCGGACGCGGCTGGCTTACCTCTTCGACGACGGCGCTTACACGGAAGAAGACGGCAACCTGGTCACCACTGATCCGCTGGAGTTTACCGATCTGAAGCCCTACAAGGGAAGGCTGAAGGCGGCGCAGAAGGCGACCGGACGCAAGGATGCAATCGTCAACGCGCGCGGCAGGATCTGCGGACGCGAGGTGATAGTCTCGGCGATGGAGTACGGGTTTATCGGCGGCAGCATGGGAGCCGTGGTGGGCGAGACGATTACGCGCGCGGTGGAGAAAGCTCTGCGCGAGCGGCTGCCCGTGGTGATCATCTCGGCGACGGGCGGGGCGCGCATGATGGAAGGGACGATCGCGCTGATGACGATGGCAAAGATTTCAGCGGCGCTGGGCCGGCTGGACGACGCGAAGATTCCATACATCAGCGTGCTGACCGATCCGACGACGGGCGGGGTGACAGCGAGCTTTGCAATGCTTGGTGATTTGAATATCGCCGAGCCGGGCGCGTTGATCGGCTTCGCCGGACCGCGGGTGATCGAGCAGACGATAAGACAGAAGCTGCCGGAGGGCTTCCAGCGCAGCGAATTTCTGGTGGAAAGAGGATTCCTGGACGCGGTGGTACACCGGCGCGATATGAAGAGTTACATAGCGCGAGCGCTGGACTGGATGGCGGCACCGGGCTCGAAATCTCAAGGTTGAAGGCAAGAAAGCAACGCTGACCCCAAGGTTGGAGTGCGTTGCTTTCCTCATTCGCCGATGCCTTGGTTATTCCTACTTGCCTGTCGCGGCGGCAATCATAGCCTTGACATTTGCAAGCTTGGCATCGGAAGGAATGTCGCAGCCCTGGCCAAGAATGAAACCCGTTGGCCCGATTTCTTTTATCAGTCTTAGCGAGTACTTATAGACTTCGTCTTCCGTGCCTACGGTCAGCATAGCGGGTGGAACATCGCCGTTGATACACATGTGATCGCCCAATACTTCCTTGATCTTAAAAATATTGGTGGCGCCATCCGGATACATGAGGCATTTGCCTTTGGGCATCTCCTTGAAAAACTCCAGGTCGCGTCCCCAGTTGGAATCAAGGTGGAAGATAGGAACAATTCCTAACTCTAGGACCAGCTCTGCCAGCTTTTTCATGTATGGCCAAACGAAACGCCGCCATAACTTCGGAGATAAGAACTCGCTTGCGGAGCGCCACCCACCAACCCATGCGCCAAGAGGCTTGGCGGCAAGCAGTTGTTGCTTCACGCTGCCCATGATGTCCGGCATTGCAACATCAAATACGGCTTGCACTTTATCGGGCATCCGGTACAGATCCTTGAAGAAGGCGTTCATCGAGCGGCCGCCGCAGATATATTCAAAAGGCTGCACGGCGTGGCCGCCACGAATCGGCACGACGCCGTTCGCAATGCAGTATTCAACCCCTTTGGGAATGTACGCGAAGGTGGGCGCCAGCTTAGTCATTAGATTGTCGAGCCTATTCCGCAAAAAGTCAGCGTAGAAATAATTCCAACCTTTGTTGAGGATTACGTCATAATCCTCGACCTTCATAAGTTCGTCTTCCTTGACCTGCCACAGTGAGTTTGCGGGCAGATCGACTCCGGGGATCTCTACTTTGGAAAGCCATATCATGCTAAGCAGCCTTGGATCGGTAACCGCCAACTGAATACCGTCAACGCCAAGCTCTACCGCCGAAGCAACGATGGTCCGATTGGCAAGAGCGATATCGGCGCAGAAGTCACTCATTTTCACACCCATGTGGGCGGGAGAAAACATGTCGTTAAGAATGACTACTGGAGTCCGGTCGGTAGGTTGCAGCGCGATGGCGCGCTTAATCCGGTTGAGCCGTTCGTTATACAAGTCTTGAGTCTGCATGAGAGCAACTGCCTCCTGAGGTTTTTCAGTATCCTGTGCGGCTAACGAAGTTCGCCTGGCGAAGTGCGGGGCGGCTGGCAACGCCGCCCCTATTCACGCGCGCGACTCACCCCACATTCGCCAAGCACGGGCGGATGTGGGCCACCACTTGCGGATGTGGACGAATTACTACTTCTTCGCTCCGGTGGCCGCATTGTTGCTGGCGCGCTCTGCCCAAATGTCCCAGGCGCGGGTGACGTTGCTACGATTGGCAGCATCGACTTTCGCGGCTTCCATCGAATTCAGGAATACGGGCGGGCCCAGCTTCAGAGCCTCGGCCTCGATCTGAGCATTGACCTGGGTGTAGACCGCGCGAAAAACGGCATCTTTGATGGATGCTCCCACCACGGCACTGCCATGTCCGCGCATCAGCACCACGGAAGAGTCTCCCAGCGACCTGGCCAGGGCCGCTCCCAACAGGCGGTTCGCGATTAGAATTCCGTTGTCGTCGCCGGCAACGGTGCGAATCTCGAAGACCGGCGTGATCTGTGGGAGGAAGCCCGCCATGTGCATGATGGGACGCAGCGGCACGGTGGTGACGCCGAAGGGAATAACCGCCGGACTGTGGCTATGCACGACGGACTGCACATCGGGCCGGGCGCGGTAGATTTCTCCGTGAATAAAGCGCTCCAGGTATGGTTTGCGCCCACGGGCGTCAACCGGTTCACTGTTCTCGTCGAACTCCATGATGTCTTCGCGGGTAATCAGCGCAGGGGCTTTCGATTTTGAAAGAAAAAAGTGAGATGGATTCTTGATCGAGCGCACGCTGATGTGTCCAAAGCCATCCACCACTCCCTGATCGGCAATGATGTGATTGGCAATTATCAGATCCTGGATGCGCTGCTCGTCCGTGTCTGCAAGGGCAACGGCCTGCGGCAAGGCGGCTGCGGTGAATTCAGCTTTCGGCAAGGGCGCTGCTTGCGCCGCCATGGCAGGCGTGGCAGCGAACAATGCAGCAGCGGCCAGGATAGCCGACATCAAGAGAAGCGCGTGCCGGATTGGGCCCGCACAGCAATGATTCTTCAACATGTGGTCCTCCAGATAATTTTTGTTGACCTGCTAGATATATTGCTCTATCCGAAAAAGAAAATCTCCCTCCACACATTCGCCCGCAGCGCTTCTCAGCCGGGTACGCGGCAACGAATGCCGCTCCGGCTGCGGGCGCTCGGCGGCTGTGAGCACTCCATTACTTGGGGTACCAGTCGAGGAGGCGGACTTCAATGCCGGAGCCGGCGAGGCGCTGTTTGAATACATTGAGGTCGGAGCCCCGGTAGTGGTAGGGGATGACGACCTTGGGATGGAAGGCAAGGACGGCGTCGGCGACTTCATCCGGAGGCATGGTGTAAGGCAGATTCATGCAGACAAAGGCGACGTCGATGTTCTTGAGGGCGCGCATCTCGGGAATGCCTTCGGTGTCCGACGAGAAGTAGAAGCGCTTTGCTCCAAAGGTAAGAACGTAGCCGTTGTCGCGCCCCTTGGGGTGGAAGAGCTGTCCGGGGGCTGGGCCACGGGTGAGGTTGTAGGCGGGAACGGCTTCGATGGTCCACTGCTGCCATTGTTTGGATTGGCCGTTGGCTATGGGCTTGGCAGCGGGAAAGCGTTCGACAACCGAGGCAGGAGCGATGACCTCGGTTGTGGGCTTGCTGAGAGCGGCGATCAACTCAGGGTCGAAGTGATCGAAGTGGATGTGAGTGATGAGGATAAGATCTGCCTTGGGAAGTCCGGCGACTTTGGCGGGCTTGGCTGGATCGATGTAGATGGTTTTGCCTCCAGCCTGGATGAGAGTGCTAGCGTGGAAGATTGGTGTGATCTTCACCTCTCCGGCCGCGGTGGAGAAGGTCTGGGTCTGCGCCAGGGCGGTGATGGACATGCCGAGAGTAAGAAGCAGCACGGTTTTCATGCAAGACATAGTAGGAAGCTGCGGCGGTTAATGCAAGGGGCGCGAAAAAGAGTGCAGACAGGCGGAGAACGATTGGATAAGCTATTGCGTTTATCGGAGGCGGATTCGCTCGCCGGGAGTTCTTGTATGAATGAAGATGTTGCCGCGACACTGAGGCTGCTGGATGAAGCGCTGGGGCGTTACGTCCGGCCGGATACTTTTCCTCTCGCCATTCGCATGATCAGGCCGGGAGAAGCGCTTCCCGAGGGGGTAAAGGTTCCCAGCAAGAGCCTGGGCGAGCAGTGGATCGTGTGCCAGTCGATTGGCGTCGCGCGGCGCTACGGATGGCGAATCGCCGTGGGCAAAGACGATATCATCTGCCCGCTGGCGGCCATCGCCTTTGGCTTCCGCAAGCCCAATGAGGAGTTTCTGAGAGGCTTCGCTTCCCTCGGGATGTATTGCAAGGACGAGGCGGCAGCAACCAACCTGGAGGCCAGCGGCTGGCGCTTCGAGCCCGGCAGCTACGACTACGTCTGCGTGATGCCGCTGAACCGGGCCACCTTCGAGCCCGACGTGGTTGCCATATACGGCAATAGCGCGCAGGTGATGCGGCTGGTCCATGCCTCGCTTTACAAGCGCGGCGGGCGCGTGGCGTCAACCACAAGCGGACGCCTGGACTGCGCCGAGATTGTGATTCAGACGCTGACCACCAACGAGCCCAAGGTTATCCTGCCATGTAACGGCGATCGCGTCTTCGGCATGGCCCAGGATCACGAGATGGTCTTCGCCTTTCCCTGGGCGTATGCGGGCGAGATCATCGAAGGGCTGGAAGGCACCCACAAGGGCGGCACACGCTACCCCATCACGGTCGCCATGCGCGATACGGTGACCATGCCCAGGAGCTACCAGGAGCTGATGAAAATGCTTGCGAAGCGCGAGCAAGAGGACGCCGCGAACAAGAGCGATTAGGGAAGTTTCTGTATTGGCGTGTCCTGCCCGCTCCACCTTAGCCGCGCAAAATCAGCGCGTCGAAGGTGGGGCACCCATGCCCATCTCTTCGATGGCCATCTCGCGCATGATGAACTTCTGCACCTTGCCGGTTACGGTGGTGGGAAAAGAATCGACAAACTTGACGTACTTGGGCACCTTGAAGCCTGCGATTTCAGCCCGGCAGAAGGCCTGGATCGCTTCGGCATCGAGGGTAACGCCATCGTGCGGGATGACCCACGCCATGACATCTTCGCCGTACTTTTCACTGGGCACGCCGATGACCTGAACATCCTTGATGCCGGGGTAGGAGTAGAGGAACTCTTCGATCTCGCGGGGATAGATGTTTTCGCCGCCGCGAATGATCATCTCCTTGAGGCGTCCGGTGATTTTGACGTACCCATGCTGGTCCATGCTGGCGAGGTCGCCGGAGTGCAGCCAGCCGTCAGGCTCGATGGTTGCGGCGGTGCCGACGGGATCATTGTGATAGCGGTTCATGACGAGATAGCCGCGGGTGCAGAGCTCGCCGTTTTCTCCGAGGGGTACGAGCTGGCCGGTTTGGGGGTCGATGATTTTGACTTCGGTATGAGGCAGGGCGCGGCCGACGGTGGTGGTCTTGCGCTCGAGGGTGTCATCGGTGGTGGTCTGGGTGATGACCGGTGAAGCTTCGGTGAGACCGTAACAGATGGTCAGCTCGGAGCAGTGCATCTCGCGGATGACGCGGCGCATGAGTTCGATGGGACAGAGCGAGCCGGCCATGATGCCGGTGCGCAGCGAGGTGAAATCGAATTCGCGCAGGCGGGGATGGGAGAGCTCGGCGATGAACATAGTGGGGACGCCATAGACGGCGGTGCAGCGCTCGTCGTGAACCGTCTGCATGGTGGCCAGGGGATCGAAATAGTCGGCGGGAATCACCATGGTTGAGCCGTGGGTGAGGCAGGCCATGTTGCCCAGCACCATTCCAAAGCAGTGGTAGAAGGGCACGGGAATGCATACCCGGTCGCGCTCGGTGAGCTTCATCGAGTCGCCGATAAACTGGCCGTTGTTGACCACGTTGTAATGGCTGAGTTCGGCGCCTTTGGGGGTTCCGGTGGTGCCGCTGGTGTACTGGATGTTGATGGTGTCATGGGCCGTGAGGCTAGCCTCGCGGGCGCGCAACTCGGCGGTAGTGATGCGCTCTCCGGCGGCGAGCATCGCCTTCCAGCTCAACATGCCATCGGGGGGATCGTCGCCGATGTAAACGACTTGGCGAAGCTGGGGCAGACGCTGGGAATGCAACTGGCCGGGGGCGCAGAAATCAAGCTCGGGAACAAGATGGCGGAGCGTTTCGACGTAGTTACAGTCGCGGAATTCGTGCTGCATGACAAGTCCCTGGCAGGTGGACTGCTTGAGGACAAAATCGAGTTCGTGAGCGCGGAAGCGGAGATTGAGATTGACCAGTATGATGCCGGCCTTGGCGGTGGCAAACTGCATGAGCACCCACTGCGAAATATTGGTGGCCCAGATTCCGACACGGTCGCCACGCTCAAAGCCCAGGGCCATGAGTCCGCGGGCGGTGCGCTCGACTTCGGCACGCAGCTCGCTCCAGGTGAAGCGCAGATTCTCCTGGCTGAGGATGAGAGCGGGCGATTCGGGATACCGCTCCGCCATCTGGTCAAGCACCTGGCCGATGCAGAGTTGGGAGAGCGAAGGATGGAATAAGCCCTGGGAGTAACTGGTGGTGAGCGGCAAAGTCAACGTTTCCATGAACAAACTCCGTCCCGCGAACGCCACCCCGAGGCTCGCCCGCTAATCATAAACCTTAATACCATTCGAAAAACTTATACCATTCTTAGTTTTTGGAATACAGAGCCCTGGGCGCCGCTCCGGCCGCAGGCGAGGGCGATACGGCAGAGCGGGCGGGAGTCCTGTAGTGTAGAGGTGGGCGAACGTGCAGGGCGGAGGCTTTCGGCATGAAATACCATTCCGACGTTTTGATTCTGGGCGCGGGCGCGGCGGGACTGATGTGCGCCATCGAGGCGGGCAAGCGCGGCCGCTCGGTCACGGTGCTGGAGAGCTCGAACCGTGCAGGGCAGAAGATACTGATCTCAGGCGGCGGGCGCTGCAACTTTACCAACCTGGGGAGCGAGGCGGGAAGTTTCATCTCGGAGAATCCGCACTTTGCCAAGTCGGCGCTGGCGCGATACACGCCGGAAAACTTTCTCGCCATGGTGGAGCGGCACCGCATTGGCTGGCATGAGAAAAAGCTCGGACAGCTCTTCTGCGACCGCAGCGCGCAAGACATTCTGACGATGCTGGAAGAGGAGTGCGTGCGGGTGGGCGTGCGGGTGAAGCTCTCGGCACAGGTGCGCGAGCTGCGGCACAACCCACCTTCGCCAGCGGAGAACAACTCCGGGGCACAGTTCACGGCCGTGACCGGGGAGCATGAGTTTTCCGCCGACGCGCTGGTGGTTGCGACCGGCGGACTGTCGATTCCGAAGATGGGTGCGACAGCCTTCGGATACGAGCTGGCGCGGCAGTTTGGGCTGAAGGTGATTGAGCCAAGACCGGCGCTGGTGGCCTTTACCCTGAACCCCGCAGACACGAAGCGCTTCTGCGACCTGACGGGGCTTTCCACCGAGGTCGTGGCCAGCATCGGCAAGCAGAGCTTCCGGGAGAAGTTGCTGATCACGCATCACGGCTTCAGCGGTCCGGCGATGCTGCAGATCTCTTCCTACTGGAAGGCGGGAGAAAAAGTGGCGCTGGACTGGGCTCCGGGGGTGCAGGTCTTTGGAGGCTTGCTGGCCGAGGGAGGGGCGGCGGTGGCGGGTACGCGGCAACAGACGCCGCTCCGGCCGCAGGCGCTGGGGCGGCGCGATGTTGCCGCAGCGGGGGCGGCGCTGCGCGAGGTCATGCCGATCCGGTTGGCCGAACGCTGGCTGGAGCTGCATCCGATCCGTAAATGGACGAACGCGGCGCTGGAAGAGGCCGAGCGGGCGGTGCATCACTTTGAATTTGTGCCCGCGGGGACAGAAGGATTCGCCAAGGCCGAGGTGACGGCCGGGGGAGTGGACACCGACGAGCTTTCGGCAAAGACGATGGAGGCGAAGCGGGTTCCGGGGCTGTACTTCATTGGCGAAGTTGTAGACGTGACCGGACACATGGGGGGATATAACTTCCAGTGGGCCTGGGCTTCGGGATATAGCGCGGGACAGGCGGTGTGATCAGATCTGCTTGAGATTGGGTATTTTTCCACGAGGCAGAGAGTCAATTGCTAGATACTTGGCGATTATCTGCCAACAATCAGCCGTCAGGGCAGTTTAACGATGGCGCGGCAATGCGATTTGATGCATATTCCTCCACTAGCAAAAGTCGCGTGAACGTCTGGAACAGGACGTTGGCCACGTATTGTCGGGTATGGCGGCAAACACATGTCCATCGCCAAAAAGGGAATCGATTTCTTGTGATACGGACTCACAACACAGACAAGCGCTGATTCAACTCCGCTCTATGTGTATTGAGTTAGAAGTCGAGGAGGACCAAAACTGCGAATGCAGAGTACAAGCTCGGCAGGCATATTACCAATCCGGCGGCCAGCTTGGTTTTCACCGCAGCGGCGCAATCTCGCCGGAGCTTGCCTCGCCCATATGCTGCACGACGGCTACTCGGATCAGCTATACGCGCTGCTGCCCGTCTGGCAGTCGGCGTTCGGCCTGTCTTATGCCGGTCTGGGCGTAGTCCGGGCGCTCTATTACGGCACCATGGGCGGCTTGCAGGTTCCGGGCAACAAACTGATCGCCGGAGTCAGCCCACGCGCGGCGCTGGCGATGGCGACCTTCATCGCGGCGGCAGGATTTCTGGTCATGGCCCTCCCATTCGGATTTCCGGGCCTCTGCATTGGCTTGGTCCTTGGCGGCATTGGATCGAGCGTTCAGCATCCGCGCGCCTCGTTACTGGTGACGAACACTTACGGAGGTGCCTCGCGCGGTCCACTCGGCATATACAATTTCACTGGCGATCTCGGCAAGGCAATCTTCCCGGCCGTGGTCGCGCTGCTGTTGCCATTCGTCGCCTGGCGGCCTGTCGTCGGAATCATGGGCTTCGTCGGACTGGCGGTGGCTTTCGCGTTGTTGGCCCTCGTGCCCCGGCAACCTTTCATCGCACCCGTCGAGGATAAATCCACAGTAAAGAGACGAGGCGGCAGCGGCTTCGGTCTGCTCTTCACCATCGGCGCGCTCGATACGGCAGCACGGATGGGCTATCTCCTGTTCCTGCCGTTTCTGCTGCACGCCCGCAGCAGATCGGGGGCAGTGGTCGGTCTCGGCCTGGCCCTGCTCTTCAGCGGGGGAGCGCTCGGAAAAGCGACATGCGGCTGGCTCGGCCAGCATATGGGTGTCGTGTGGAGCGTGATTGCCACGGAGGCGGCAACCGCATTGCTGATAGCGGCGACCCTTGTGCTTCCACTTGCGCCGATGCTTGCGGTTCTTCCGCTTCTCGGCATCGTCCTCAACGGCACCTCGTCCGTGTTGTATGGCACTGTCCCGGACCTTGCCCCGAAAGGCGACATCGGCCATGGATTCGCGCTGTTCTACACGGGCGTCATTGGCGCTGGCGGGCTGGCGCCGATCGCTTACGGCGCGATTGCCGATCATTCCAATCGGACCGTCGGCATCCTGGCTGCGGCTTTGACCGCCGGAGTCATCATACCGCTCGCTCTCGCGCTGCGGCCCATCCTCGAAAACGAGCGGGCTGCATTGGCAGATTGAGAAATCGCTTCCCTGGCGGGGTGATGGACGTGACCGGACACCTGGGGGGTATAACTTCCAGTGGGCATGGGCTTCGGGATTCAGCGCGGGACAGGCGGTGTGAGCGGGTCTGCCTGGGATTGGGTATTTTTCCACGAGGCTGAGGGTCGATTGATAGATACTTTGGCGATGTTTCGTCAACAAACGTGCGCCAAATGGTCGCCACACCCTTAAGAACAAGAAGCCACCGGCAAGGGTGGCTTCCGCGAACAATTCTGAGCGAATTCTATTTAGCGAATTTTCTGCGAATTGCGCCCAGGCATCCGACTAGTCCGGTGCCGAAGAGTAGCAGGCTGCCAGGTTCGGGAGTGGAGGAGACAGCCACGCCCCCGATCACTGGGCCCCAGTCAGAAGACGAGCTATCTCCGCTCTGAAATGACAGAGTGGTGGTGGTTCCAGTTGCCTCGAAAGTGAATGACTCAAGCACATAGTTCATCAACTGTTCGGTGTTGCTTCCTGTGGTGAAATCGAATGTGTTGGAAAACACGTTATTTATCCCGACATTCACGATCTTGAGGGGATTACCCGCGTCCGGATTGCCGGATAGGTAAAAGCTTACAGTGTAGTAGGCACCCGACGTGGTAGTGAACGACGTGGTCATTGTGCCAGGAGCAGTTCCGTCCAGGTCGATGCTGTAGCCGCCGCTGGGAGGAGCCTGCCAGTAGGTGTTTATCCAATCAACGCTACCAGAAGTAACAGTCCAGCCTGGAATTAGGGTTGAGGTTGCGGTAATGGTTGTGTATAAACCACTATTTGGATACCCAGTGAAATTCCCATTGGCAAGGATGTTATCGGCATGTGCCATCAACGGCAAAAACAGAGCGAAACCGATTGCACAACGACACAACGTCATTTTCACGGAAAACACCTCTTCTAGAAAAAAGCAATCTCTTGGGACATAATTGCATTCTGCGTTCCAAATGGCTTTTTCTTTCAGTTCATGCACTTATGAATACGCACAAGGGAATGACCGCAAAAACTTGCGCAGAGCGTGAGAACAAAAGTTGACTTAACTGTCTTTAACAGCCCAAGGCACTCAGTATCTCAATTGAGATTAACAAAGGACTTCCGCCGGGAAAGAGCGTTCCACTGAAAGAGGTCGCGACAGATCGGCGGAAATTGCAAGAGGCAAGGGGTGGGCTGCACGAAAGAAAGAGGCGTCCGCTCGGACGCCGTATTTCTTGCTGCAACTGCCACGCGCTAGATGCCGAGTTTCTTAACTTCCTCGTTGTAGTACTTGTGGTAGAGGATGTTCCACTCGGGAGTGCCTTCGGGGATGATGCGGCGCTGGCTCTCGATCTTGAGGCGGGCGGCTTTGTCCAGCTTCTCCTCGTTGGCGAGGAGCTCTTCGAGGATGCGGCGCACTTCCTGGCGGATATCGTCGTAGCCTTCGAGGAACTCGACGCTCTTGAGGGCGGCGAGCTGTTCGGTGGAGGCTGAGGCGAGCTTGTTGAGCTTTTCGCGGGAGAGTCTCATAGCACCGCCTTGTACTTTTTCACCAGCTCGTTCTTCACCCGCTTGAACATCTCCTGGTAGTTGGCGCCGCGCGAGCGCATCTCATCCGAGTAAGCTTCAAGAATGACGCGGACTTCATCGTTGATGCGGTCTTCGAGGCTGAGCTCCTCGACCATGGAGCCCTGGACGCTCTCGATGACCTTCTCGAGCTCGCGGGTTTGGATGAAATGAGTTGCTTGCAGCCGTTTGACGGTCTGCCGGGCAAGGTAGCCCACGTATTCTCTCGAAAAGAGCATAATGTTATGTCGAATCTGGACTCTGGAGACAGTAAATTTTAGCACAGCGCGAGCTGCGGGCGTTTTGCGGGTGCGGGCGTTTGCCGCAATCGCCAACCGCGGGCAGTTGTGGGCCGTCCGGCAAGATGCAGAGCTGACTGAGCGTGGCGGGAGTATGATGATCGACGCCGGGGGTTGCGGCGTTACTTGCCGCGTTAGCCGCAGCCATGAGTTGCAGCCCATGGCAACCATTTGTTAGAACAGCAGAGCGATGATCGAAGACCTGACCGCCATTCACGACGACATGCTGGCCTTCAGCCAGGGGCTGGGGCTGCGGCACTTTCACGGATACATTCCGGACGAGATGCCGAGCGTGCTCTGGGATGGCGAGGACGTCAACGAGAGCTGGAAGGACTTTGTGGAGCTGGCGCGCGCCTCGGGCGCCCCGTTCCTCACCATGAACTCGGTTCAACTGGAGAGCGACGACGTGGAGCTACTGATGTCGGAGCTGCGCCACTCAAACTTCAGCCGCGAAGAGGATCTGGAGACGGCGCGGCAATTGCACAAGCATTACGGACAGATCGGATTTATCCAGCTCGGCTTTCCCCACCAGGGGGTGATGTTTCTCTGCGAGCTTTCGACGGCATGGTATGAGGGCTACAAGGCTTTGCAGGAGATGGCCGACGACCTGGGCGGCATCATGATCGACGGCTCGACGGACGGCTCCGAGGAAGACGAGCGCTGAAGGTGCGCTGGCTGCGGCGGGCTGCGGCAGATGCGAAGGGCGCAAATCGTCAGGAGATTGCGCCTCTGCTGGCGGCGTCCCTGGAGCTGCCGGAAATTGTCGCCGAGGTGCTGGCGGCGCGCGGCATCGCCTCGGTGGACGAGGCCAGCCGTTTTCTCAATCCCTCGCTGAACGATCTGCACCCTCCAATGGAAATGCTGGGCATGCGAGCCGCCGTGGAACGGTTGGAGCGCGCCATTGCGCAACGCGAGCCCATGCTGATCTACGGCGACTACGACGTGGACGGCACCATGGCAACCGTGATTCTGAAGACGGTGGTGGAACTGCTCGGCGGAGCCTGCGACTTCCACGTGCCGCATCGCCTGCTGGAAGGATATGGGATGCGCGACGAGGTGATCGAGCGCGCGGCAGCCGACGGCGTGAGGCTGATCATCAGCGTGGACACCGGCATACGGGCGTTTGCCGCCGCCGAAACCGCAGAGCGCGCAGGCGTGGAGCTGATCGTGACCGATCACCACCTGGTGGCGCCGGACGAAGGGGTTCCGAAGGCGCTGGCCGTGCTGAATCCGAATCAGTCCGATTGCGGTTACCCATGCAAGTATCTGTGCGGCGCGGGAGTGGCGTTCAAGGTGGCGCAGGCGCTGCTGGAGCGCGCCGGGCGCGGGCGGCTGATTCCATCCTTTTTGAAGATTGTAGCGATTGCGACGATCGCCGACGCGGTGCCACTGCTGGGCGAAAACCGGGCGATCGTGGCGCTGGGACTGGAAGGACTGCGCCAGGTTGTGAATCCGGGATTGAAGGCGCTGCTGAAAGTCTGCGAGCTGGACTCTGCCGGACGCGCTCCGAGCACAACCGAGGTGGCCTTCCGCATTGCGCCGAGGATGAACGCGGCGGGGCGGATGGACGTGGCCAAGGACGTGGTCGAGCTGTTCACGGTGAAGGACGCGGGGCGCGCCAGGGAGCTTGCGGAAAACCTGAACCGGCTGAATTCGGCGCGGCAGCAGGAGGAGCAGCGCATCTCCGAGGCGGTGCTGAAGCAGGTGGAAGAGAGCGCAGAGCTGCGCGGCGCGGCCTGCATGGTGATCGAGGGCGAAGGCTGGCATCGCGGGGTGATCGGTATCTGCGCCGCGAGGGTGGCAGAGCGCTTCGGACGTCCGGCGGTGGTGATCACTCGCGAGGGCGACGAGGCGCATGGCTCGGGACGCTCGATCCCGGGCTTCCATCTGCTGAATGCGCTGGAGACAACGCCGGAGTTGTTCCTGCGCTATGGCGGCCACGCCGCGGCGGTGGGATTTGCGATGCGTGCCGAAAATGTTGCCGAGTTGCGGCAGCGGCTCAATGAATATGCGGGAGCACGGCTGGCGGGCGAGCAATTGCAGCCGGTGCTGGAGTTCGACGGCGAGCTGACGATGGATCAGGTGACGCCGCGGCTGTGGGAGTCACTGCGTGGGTTGCAGCCGTTTGGGATGGGGAATCCCGAGCCGGTTTTCCTGGCACGGGGCGTGACCCTGATCGGCGAGCCGAGAGTGATGAGGGAGAAACACTTGAAGCTGAAGCTGCGGCGGTATGCGAGCGCCGCAGCGGGTTCGGAGCCTATAACAAGCGCTCCGGCCGCGGGCGCGGGGGGATTGGCTCGCGGGCTGGATGCACTGGGCTGGCGGATGGCGCACCGGCTGGAGGCCGAGCCGCTCTCCGGGGGTGAAGCGGTGGACGTTCTTTTCCGCATCGAGCAGAACACGCACAAGGATTTTGGCGGCGGACTGCAACTGGTGCTCTCGGACTTCCGGAGGACGGCGGCGCAGGCGGCGTCAGTGCTGGTTCCACTGAGTTAATGCTTCTTGCTTTCCCACCTTGTCGCAGCAAGAAGAGCGGCGCGGCGGTGGGCAGCGTGTACATTTCTTCTCTTCCTGGACCGGGCTAGGTTGAACCAAACAACCATCTCCCAAACAATCGCGTGAGAGCGGGCATCACCAGCCAGGTGAGAGCGATCACGATCAGCGCCGCGATGATCACGCCCTGCAGCCAATACGGCCAGCCCGGCGTCAGCGGATTAACAATGAAGGGAAAGAGCATGGTTAGCGGATACACGCCCAGCAGAGTCACGGACGCCATCTTCACGGTCGATGGAAGACTTAGAAGCGGACGGTCCGGAGGCGTAAACCAAAACGCCAAACCACCTATCTCCTGAATTTCGGGGGCTGCCTCGGAGACCTCACGAAGACGCTGCATCCAGACGCGGTATTCGTCCGAGGAGGTTAGCCGCCGTCTGTCCGCTTCGCTCGCAAAATGATCCAGCACGGTGTAATCGCGTGATCCCTCAGCGGGACGGATTACGTTGATGCCACGGGTTCCGGGCTGCCTCAAGACGAAAGCGATAAACTCCGCCATCAACTCTTCGAAGCGCGCTTCCGAACCGGCTTTGATGCGGCGCCGGACGACGGCGGTCAACTGCTGGGAAATATTGGTCTCATTCATCTTTCCTCCTGAGGTTGTTCATCTCCAGAAGCTATGAGACGGCTGACAGCTTTGGCTTAGCTATGGTCCAGAGGGAATGGTCAACCTCTGGCTGTTGTTGACTGCGTGCCAAATTGTAGCGGAGACGCGGGTGCGTCGTGAGTTTTTTCTGCGCCTTTTCGCGCGCGGCGCGCTTCGCGCCGGTCACGCCGGTTTTGACGGCGCGGTGCGAGGCTGCAACATGGGGGATCTCGAAAGCGGAATGACGCGCTTCCAGGAGCACACGCCGAATTCACAATCAGGAAATGATGCGGGGGCCGGGAGGCTCGCGTACACTGGTTGAGCAATGCCTGTCTCAATTCCCCGGCTGCGAATCTGGTTTGCCGTGCTGGCGCTGGCCGCTGTGGCCGTGGTGGCGGGATTCTATTTTCACGCGCGCATGGAATTGCGCAGTTCGCTGAAGAATCTTCCGGGAAAGCTGGGAATTGAAATTCAGCAGACCAGCGAAGGTTTTTCGCTCTCCAAGAGCGAGGGCGGACGCACGCTGTACACGATTCGCGCCTCCAAGGCGACGCAATTCAAAGAGGGCGGCCGCGCCGAACTGCACGATGTGAACATCGTTGTGTATGGGCGGAACTCGGACCGCTTCGACCAGATCTACGGCAAAGACTTTGAGTATGACCAGCAGGCGGGAACCGTGATTTCCAAAGGCGAGGTTTTCATCGACCTGCAGGGAAATACGGAGGGCCAGAAGCAGGAGGACCAGGAGCCGCCGCGCGCCACCCAGAACCCCATCCATCTCCGGGCCGAAGGGATGGTCTTCAACCAGAAGACCGAGTTGGCCGAAACCGAAGGGCAGGTCGATTTCCGCGTGCCCCAGGCTGCGGGAACGGCACACGGGGCGACCTATGACTCGAAGAAGAACGAGCTGACGTTGCACTCGGCCATCGACATTCAGACCTCCGGAGCGGAGCCGTCACACATTCAGGCGGTACATGGAACGATTACCAAGGAACCGCGGTTGATGACCCTGGAATCGGCGCAGATGGAGGGGAAAGAGCGGACGGTTCTGGCCGACCACGCGGTCATGGATCTGTCGCCGGATAATTCGATCCAGGCAGTACACGCCACGGGCAACGTCCGCGTGAGCAACACGGCAGGAATGCGGTTGCGCTCGCCGGCGGCCGAGATGAAGCTGGGTGCGAACAACATGGTACAAACGGCGTTGTTCACCGGCGGTGTGGATTTCGAGTCGGAGACGCAGGGAGCCAGCGGCCACTCGGGCGAGATGCTGCTGCACTTTGTGCCGGCATCCGAGGCGAAGGGCGCGAGCCGAAGTCAACCACCCCACCCCGGCAAAAGAGCTTCGGATGGGGCGCCCGGACAGGAAAAAGGGAGCGGCAGCACGGCGCTGCTGAAGACCATCTATGCCAGCCAGGGGGTCACGCTGAGGCAGGCTCCGAAAGAGACGAGCAAGGATCCGCAGGCGCTGGCCATGACCTCCAACGCGATGACGTTTATGGTCAGCCAGGGACGGCTGCTGACGACGGCGCAGACCGAGGCGGCGGGAGAGCTTGTCATCACCTCTGCCGCAGCCAAGAGCGCGGGCGAGCAGACGGTGATCGACGCCCAGCATTTCACCGCCGAGTTCGGCGACGAGAACCGTATACGCACGGCGCATGGGGTGGGGGCTGTGAAGGTCGTCAGCCACTCTCCGGGAATGCCCGACAAGGTCAGCACCAGCGATACCATGGTGGCGCAGTTTGCTCCGGGCGGCGAGGTTTCACGGGTGATCCAGGAGGGCCACTTCCGTTACCGGGAGGGCGAAAGTTCCAAGAGCGAACTGGGCGGCCGAACCAGCTTTGCCGAGCGCGCCACGTACTCTCCGGCGGATGACTCGCTGACCTTGCAGGGCAGTCCGCGGATCGTGGATGGGGGAATGACGGTGACGGCCGACAACATCCGCCTGCTGCGCCACAGTGGCGAGGCATTTGCCCAGGGTAACGTGAAGAGCACCTACAGCGAACTGAAGTTGCAGCCCAATGGCGCGCTGCTGGCGACGGCAGACCCGATCCACGTGACCTCGCGTGCGATGAATGCGGTGCAATCCTCCGGGCTGGCGCACTACACCGGAGCGGCGCGGCTGTGGCAGGGATCGAACATCGTCGAGGCGCAGACCATCGACTTTGACCAGAAGGCACGCACTATTGTGGCCCTTGGAGACCGCAAGCGCCCGGTCAACAGCGTCTTCCTGCAGGTGGACGGGCAGGGCAAGGCCACCACCATGCTGGTGACCGCGCCCAAGCTGAACTACGCCGACAACGAGCGCGAGGCGCGCTACTCCGGCGGAGTGACGGTACACGGACAGGACGGGGTGATGACAGCCGACCACGCCGATGTGTTTCTGAACGCGGTGAGCGCCGCGCGAACGCCGGGGCCGAGCCAGTTGGACCACATCATCGCCTACACCCACGTGCTGGTGCAGCAGCGCGAGCGGCGCGCCGAGGGCGAAAAGATGGTCTACACGGCGGCGACCGGCAGTTATGTGATGACCGGAGGGGCGCCAATGCTGAGCGACCCGGTCAATGGCACGGTGCGGGGCGATTCGTTGACCTTCTACAGCCACGATGATAGGGTGGTCGTCGAGGGCGACAGCGCTTCGCGAGCTGTGACACACACCCACGCTTCCCACTAATGCAGACGCTTTCCACCGAAGAGATCGGCAAATCGTATCGCGGCCGCCGCGTGGTCAATGGCGTTTCGCTGGCGGTGAATCGCGGCGAGGTGGTGGGACTGCTGGGGCCCAATGGCGCCGGAAAAACAACCAGCTTTTACATCATCGTTGGGCTGATTCCGCCGGATTCGGGCCGGGTGATGATCGGCGACACGGAGATCACCGGCGTTCCCATGTATTTGCGGGCGCGAAACTACGGCATCAGCTACCTTCCGCAGGAGGCTTCGGTCTTTCGCAAGCTGAGTGTGGAAGACAATATTCTGGCGGTGCTGGAGACGCAAAGCTCCACCTGGCAGGAGCGCCGCAGTAAGATGGAGAATCTGATCGACCAGCTTGGCCTGGCGCACATCCGCAAGAACAAGGGTTACGCGCTGAGCGGAGGCGAGCGGCGCAGGGTGGAAATTGCCCGCGCGTTATGCATCGACCCGACCTTCATCCTCCTGGATGAGCCGTTCAGCGGGATCGACCCCATCGCCGTGCTTGACCTGCAGAAGATCATCTTCTCGCTGAAGGAGCGCGGGATCGGAGTTCTGGTCACCGACCACAACGTCCGCGAAACGCTCTCCGTGGTCGACCGGGCCTACATCATTAACGAAGGCCGCATCTTCCGCGCCGGCACTCCGGAGGAGTTGGGCAACGATCCGGAGGTCAAGAGGGTTTACCTGGGTGAGAGTTTCACTCTGGTATAGCCGGTTTTGGGCGGGGTCAGGCGTTTTTACAGCATTTTGATTGCCGAAGCTGAGTGTAAAGCTGAAGTTTCTGGTTTAGAATCAGTCCTGGGAAACCTCCCCTCAATTGTTGGTACATGGTATCTCTGCAGACTAAGCTGAACCTCAAGGTTACGCAGCGCCAGATTCTGACCCCCGGATTGGTGCAGATGGTCAGCGTCCTGGCCCTCAACAAGCTTGAGCTCAAGGACATGATCAACGAAGAGATGGTCGAGAATCCGGTGCTGGATGAGTACCTGGACACAGTGCCGACCATCGACGAGATTGCAGCCCGTGAGGAGCAGCGCGAGCGCGAAAGCGCAGCTACCGTGGCCGAAGAGCCCAAAACCACCCCCGAGGAGCGCGACCCGTTCGAGGAAGTCGATTTTGGCTCCTTCTTCAAGGATTATCTGGACCCGGGGTATCGCAGCAACAGCGAGTTGGAATCGATCGAAAAGCCGTCGTTTGAGAATTTTCTCTCCAAGCCGGCGACACTCACAGACCACCTGATGTGGCAACTGGGTGCAGTTCACGTGAAGGATGACGTGCTGGCTGCGGCAGAGCTGATCATCGGGAACCTGAACGACGACGGTTATCTGCTGGCCAGCGACGAGGAATTGCTGGAACAGGGCGCGGGCTGGTTGAGCGCGATGGAGGGTGACGCAGCCCTCGGGAAGCTGCCCGACGCCGCCGCCGCCGTGGCCGCCAATGGGGATACCGGTGAGCATTCCGAGCTGCGGAAGCCGGAGCATGCCTGTAAGCCGCTCTTTGGCCGTGAGGCGCTGCACGAGGCGCTGGAACTGGTACGCCAGATGGACCCGGTGGGGGTGGGCGCGCGCGACCTGCGCGAGTGCCTGATGGCCCAACTGAAGGACCTGGCGCGGGTGCATGAGGAGCGCGGCGGCGAGCCGGATATGCCCGAACTGCTGGAAGACGCCATAACCATCGCGGACAAGCATCTGCATATGCTGCAGAACAGGCAGATCCGCGAGATCGGCCGGGCCATCGGCAAGAGCATGGAGCGGGTGGATCGCTGCGTGGCTTTGATCCGTACGCTGGATCCGAAGCCGGGGCTGCGCTACAACATTCCGGAGACGAGGCTGATCGAGCCCGATGTGGCAATCATCAAGCAGGGCGACGAGTACCTGGCCGTGATGAACGACGACGATATGCCACAGCTCCGCCTGAACCCGACTTACAAGAAGCTGCTGAGCCGGGAAGGCAATGAGAAGGAAGTGCGCACCTACGTGAAGGAGCGCTATAAATCGGCCATTCAGCTGATCAAGAACATCGAGCAGCGCAAGCAGACCATTCTGAGGGTTTGCTACGCCATCATCGGCCGCCAGCGGGAGTTCCTCGATTTTGGCATCGACTATCTGAAGCCGATGATGATCAAGGAAGTGGCGGAGGAGATCGAGGTGCATCCTTCGACGGTGAGCCGCGCCGTGGCCAGCAAATATGCGCACACGCCGCAGGGCGTATTCGAGCTGCGCTATTTCTTCAGCGAGTGCGTCAACGGACCCGAGGGCGGAGCTACCTCGCTGCTGATCCTGAAGCGCCGGGTGAAAAAACTGATCGTCGACGAAGATCCCTCGCGGCCACTGACCGATGAGCAGATCACGCGTATTCTGCAATCGCAGGGAATCCAGGTGACGCGGCGCACGGTGGCAAAATACCGCGAGGATATGAAGATTCCCTCCACCCATCAGCGGCGGTTGAAAAGGTAAATTCCTTTTTCCCGGCTCCGAGCACTGGCAGTGCCTCTCCACATCTGATATAACCAAACGCCCACGGTAGTTTTTCCGTGGCGCGGGCCCGGAGGCGTTGGCCTCCGCGTTCGGCTGCATCTGCAATTGATTTGAGCCGGGCCATTCTGTTGGCTTTGGCCGTGGACGATGGGCATCCCCCGGCATCGGAAAGCGCTGGCGGGCCAAGGAGGAGAAATCGAATGAACGTGGAAATTACCGGCAGGCAAT
This sequence comes from Candidatus Korobacteraceae bacterium, assembly GCA_049521655.1. Classification (GTDB taxonomy): domain Bacteria; phylum Acidobacteriota; class Terriglobia; order Terriglobales; family Acidobacteriaceae; genus TOLSYN. Next base: position 4,791 of record JBEKOO010000001.1, on the reverse strand, counting down.
TCGACATCACTCCCAAGATTCGCAAGGAAGTGGAGGCAGGACTGGCGAAGCTTGCAAAGATAGTAGGCGACAACTGTAGCAGTAAGGTGATCCTGACGGCCGAGAAGCAGCGCCGTATCGCCGAGATCACGTTGACGCGGCGGACCAAAAAGCTGGTGGGACATGGCGAAGCCACCGACGTTCTCGTCGCCGTCGATGAGGCTCTGGAGCACATTGAAAAGCAGGCGTTGAAGCTGAACACGCGCAAGCGTGACGGCAAGCGGGCGGAGAAGCCAACTTGGAAGCGCGAGGCTCCGGAGGCAGAGTTGCCGGTTGTGGTTGACACCGCGACAGTGACGGCGGTTCCGGTGGTAGTGCATAAGTTTCCGGCCAAACCCAAGATGACCGAAGCTCACCTGGTGAGGAGCCAGGAATCCGTGGCGTTGCAGCCGATGACGATCGAAGAGGCGGTGAAGGAGTGCGAGTTCCGCGACCGGGGGGTTTTCATCTTCCGCGATAAAAAGGGAATTGTGCGCGTGCTGCATCGGCGCAAGGACGGCAAACTGGAACTGATCGAAGTGCCCTAGAAGCTGTTTCATAACCCGGTTTTGAAAGGGCATGGCTTCAGCCATGCCGCCAAGCAGCGGGAAGATCGCGGGCTTCAGCCCCTGAGGGAATGCGGCGCAGAGCTCCAAGCCGCTTATGAAATAGCTTCTTAAGATCCGCCCATGCCAGCCACCAACGCGCCGGGGAGCCAGCTTCCCGGCGCAACTTTCAGCTCGCGGAAATCTGCCGCAGAGGCTTTATGCCTTCAGGGTTGGATCGGCAGACAAGATGCGAGACTTCTTTGCGCTCTTTTTCGCCTGCCTCCTCCGGGGTGCTGGAGCGGGGCCATACTTTAGCCCCTCGAAGACGAGAAACAGAGATCTGCGCAAAGTTGCCAGCCCTTCTGCCGGATCCGGTCGATCACCAACGATCCAGTCGCGCATTTCGGCCAGGTAAAGCTGATTCACCGTTCGGGCCACGAAAGCCGTGCTGTCGTCGAACTCCAATTCGCCGCGCTGGCGCGCGATATCAAGGAGTTTTTCCACTCTGGACGTGACCCACTCATCGACCTGGGACTTATCTTTATAAGTCACCATCTCCTTGATCAGAATGCGTGATAGCGATGGGTTTTTCGCGGCGTCAACGAACGCTGCCGAAAAGAACGACGTCAACTGGTCAAGCAGAGTATGGGACGGATCGACATTCTTGTAACTTCTGGCAAACAGCTTATGGATGCGATCGACCGCCATTAAACAGCACAGGTCGCCCTTATCCCGGGCGTAGAAAAAGACGGTCCCAACGCTGAGACCTGCCTCTTCGGCGATCTCACGTGTCGTGGTGGCCTCGTAGCCTTTCCTGACGAACAATTTTCGCGCCGCTGCCTTGATGCGCCGCAGCTTGTCTGCCTTGTTTTGTTCCCGCCGACCCACTTTCACGGCTACATCCGTGGAGGAGTTCACTCGTCTCTCCTTGATACCCAGGAACTCGACCTCTTGGCCTTGTCGGGCCAATTGCGCTGGATCGCTCAAAACAGAATACCCCAGTTCAAGAAAGTTTAGACTAAGTTCACTTTTATTCTTGACTTTTATTGACTGTGGTCGAAAATGTCTCAAGGCGGTGGGCTGAAGTTCGCCGCCGCCGCGAGGGCTGAACATGGAAGATCCAAAACAGAGATTGACACAATGCGTTTCCACCCCGGAGCTGGAGCGAAGGTGGAAGGCGGTCAGGGCGAAGATGGCGGAGGAGAAGATCGACTACCTGGTACTGCAGAACTCCGAGGAGTACATGGGGGGCACGCTGCGCTGGTTCACCGATTTCACCGCGCGTCATCAGTTCCCAATGTCGCTTATCTTCCCGGTCGATGATGAGATGACAACCATCGTCTGCGGCGCCGAACCTCCGGCGGACAATTGGCCGCCACCCTATGCCTCCCGGGGTATCAAGAAGAAGCTGGGCAACGTTTATTTCTCGACCTTTTCCTTCACCAGCACTTATGATGCCGAGCTGGCGGTCAGCGTCCTGAAAGAGAAGAAAAACCCAACCATCGGCTGGGTCGAGAAGACAACCATCCCGGTCACTTTCTACGAATACATCGTGAAAAATCTGCCGGGCGCCAAGTTTGTCGATGCCACGGAGTTGGTTGACCGGATTCGGGTTCCCAAGAGCGCGGAGGAAATCGAACTCATCAAGGGTGCTGCCTCCATGCAGGATGCCTGCCTCGAGGAATTGAAGAAAATCATCCAGCCCGGCAAGCGAGACATGGACGTCTATGCCGAGACGCACTGCTTTCTGAGCAAGCACGGCAGCGAGCGTGGCCTGGTGCAGGTTGGTTCGGGCCCGCTTGGCACCATCGTGCCATTCGACGTTCCCCACTTCCAGAATCGCGTCATCAAGGAAGGCGATCAGGTTACGGTTCTGATCGAAGTCAACGGGTCGGGTGGGTACTACACGGAAGTCATGAGAGTTTACGCCGTCGGCAAGGAGCCGCCTCAGCTTCTGAAAGATACCTTGGCAGCCGCCATCGAAGCACAGGATATGACGGCCAACGCGCTGGTTCCGGGTGCGGTTCCGGGAGAGCTGTGGGATAAGTTCACGGCCTACTGCATAAAGAATGGATACTTCCCGCCGGTGCGTTCCTTTGGCCATGGCCAGGGACAATCGCTGGTGGACCGGCCAAGTTTGCGTCCGGATGAGCCGTGGAAGATCGCGCCGAAGATGAACATTGCCGTCCACCCGGTGATGGTGCGTCCGGGAGCGTTCTGTCCGAGCTGCGATAACTATCTGACAACCGACTCGACGCCGCTTCGGTTACATAAATTTCCCAGGGTGATCACTGTCCTGTAAGGGACGATCTTCTGGCTTCGATAGCTACGAAAACACGGATATAGGAGGAGTAGAGTGAGCGATTGGAAGATTGTAGGAAAACCCGCCCTGATCTTACTGCACATGCAGCACGCGATTTGCGATTTGAGCGGCAGGGTTGCTCACGTTGGACATGCGAAGGCGGCGCACGAGTCAGGGATATTCCCGCATCAGCAGGCCCTTCTCAAGGCCTTCCGGGAGAAGAAGCTTCCTGTCATCTATGTCAATGCCATCACCGATCCAAGCAAAGTCGAAGGCGCTCCGGTCCTGGGAAGGTTTTGGGGAACGGTAAAGGGCGGAGTCAACCTGCCGGGCACGAAGGATATCGAGGTCATCTCCGAAGTTGCCCCGCAGCCCGGTGAGCTGGTGATTGGTAACTTTCCGTTCAGCATGTTCGCCAACAACAATCTGGATCAAAAGCTGAAAGAGCTGGGTGTACAGACTCTGGTGCTCACCGGCGTGGCCACGGACATGGTGGTCATTGCCTCCTGCTGGCAAGCCTCAGACCTTTACTACAACCTGGTTGTTCCCTCCGACGCATCGGCTGGAGCGAACAAGGCGAGTTGTGATGCGGCAATGAACATGATCGGTAACATTGCCATGGTGACGCCGACCGACGACGTCATTGCGCATCTGTGATGTTGCTCTTGAAAAGAAGGCGCAGGGAGCTCAGTAATCCGGGATCTTGACGGCTACGGGAACGCGCCCCCTGTTGAAGGCAGCAGCTTGTATAAAAATAGGAGCGAGAAGAATGGCACTAAGACTGAAAGACAAAGTGGCGATTATAACCGGCGGCGGCAGCGGCATTGGAAAGGCCATCGCAAAGTCTTTTGTTAAAGAGGGCGCCAAGGTGATCCTGGCGGCCCGGAATCAAGCCAACATGGATGCAACCGTGAAAGAGCTTGAAGCCTTGGGCGGAACCGCGAAAGCCATACCATGCGATGTCACCAAGGAACAGTCGGTCAGCAACATGGTTCTGGAAGCCGTGAAGGCTTTCGGCCAGATCGATATCCTGGTGAATAACAGCGGCATCGGCGGACCGACCGCGAATGTAGTCGACTTGCCGCTGGAGGGATGGAACGAAATCATCGCCGTCGATCTGACCGGCAGCATGCTGTGTGCGCGCGAAGTGCTCAAGCAGATGATCCCGCAGAACAAAGGCGGCGTGATCATCAACGTCGGCGCCGAAGGCGGCAGAACTGGCGATGGCCGCTCCGGCTACCCCATGAGAGCCGGATACTGCTGCGCAAAAATGGGCGTCATTGGCTTGACTGAGACCCTGGCTCAGGAAGTCGGGGAGTACAACATTCGAGTCAACTGTATCAGCGCGGCCGCCGTGAGAGGCGACCGCTTCATGCGCGTGATCAAGGGAAGAGCCGAAGCCTCGGGAACATCCGTGGATGAGACCTTGAAGCGAGAGATGAAGAACTATTCGCTGCTGAGGCCGACCGAGGAGCATGAGTTGGGCAGCGTCTGCGTATTCCTGGCCTCCGATGAATCCAATGCGATCACGGGGCAGACCATCGTGGCGCATTCCGGCCAGCATATTTCGTTCCGATAGCGGGCAGGCATCAGGCACAGGCGGTCCTGACTGGATACAGTGAGGATCGCCTGTTGCAATTTGCCGGGATGGATCGATCAAGGAGCAGCCTTGAATGGCTGCGCTATACGCTGGCGGTGGGCAAGCGATACAGTAGATCAGAAGGGGAATCGATTTATGAAGGCGACAGTAATGGATGAGACCAGTGTGAGCAGCGGCTATTTCTTCATCGACGATCAGATGGCGCCTGATCCGATCAGCGGCAGCCGTCCGAAGAAGTTGAAGTATGGCGTCGGAGGCTTGTGGAAGGAATCGGCGAGCGGCAAGTACATGGCGTGCTATGACCCCTCGACCGGAGCCGTGAT